>CAITKP010000107.1 GCA_903892995.1 uncultured Campylobacterales bacterium | reverse complement strand
TTTATTGCAATTCGATATGGGACTACAGAAGCAAATTTATATAACTGGATGAAGAAGAATGGTTTAAAGCGAGAGGAAAAGCAGAATTAAGCTTTGATAAAGAATCCGTGTCCGCTTTGGTACAGATTTTTATTTGTACCCAACATTAGTGAAGTTTAGGAAGCTCTATTCAGGGTGTAAACCTACAACGGGACTTTTTTCCCTATCTGTTTAAAATCTAAAGAAATGGGTGAATAACTTCATCCATGCTCTATTTTTTATAGTCAAATACTGGCTATTAGAATTGGCGTATTAATGGCTAATAGCCATATCGAGGAGGGGAAACTTTCGATTAAATATCCAGTTTACAACACTCAAAGCTACTATCTAAATAATCGAGCGTGGCCATCAGAAGTGCTACAAAATCAACTGTATTTCTCGTTTCATATTTTCATTCTCCTTTTATTTCCTGCTACCAACGTAAAATACTCCCTTTGATATTCACTATTCCACCGCTATTGGAATCATAATGAGCGGCTCCTTGCATGGAAACACAGCCTTGTAGTATAAGCAAAGATACCAAGGCTAAAATTATTCGAGTGGCAGATTTAATAGTATCTCTTTTCATCACCCTCTCCTTTTATAATGCAGTGTTTACTCTTTCTTCACTATATTCAAAGAGCTGTTTATGAGTATGTATGGTTTGTGCGTAGATGAGATGTGCTGCATGAATAGTTTGCTCTATTATTTCTTTATCAAGAAGATTCAATACTAAATCACTTAGCTCCATAAACTCATCTTTGAGACCCAAATGGATCTTTTTATCCTGCAAATTATAATACAGATCCAGAAGCTGCAATCCAAGTAAAAAAGTGTTTGACTCTTCCACAAGATCTGCGTGGAGTTGCATCGCTTTATTAGAAATATCCAAAGCATCTTTTTGCAAAGAGCTAAATGAGCGGATTAGTTTTGCGATTTTAGCTACAAGTTTGGCTGTAATATCTAGCTCATGGGAGAGTTCTAAGCTGTTTTGTGGCTGTTTTTCCTGTGCGGATTTTAATTGAAGATAAAGAAAATGAAAAGCGGGTAGAAGAATGGAGAGTTCAAAGAGTGTTCTATTTTTAACAAGATCTCTTTTTTTACTCATCCATGCCCTCCTCTTAAAACTCTGAATTTAACTATTGTAAAAAGTCTATCGAAATCTCATATATTTTGCCACTATTATCCTCAACCATAGCCACATTGATATCTTTAAATACAATGATGACTTTGACCTTTTCACCTTTGTAGGTATATGTTCTTTCATCTGTTTTGCTATCTTCAAGATAGTTGAAATTACTCAAATAGTTCATCTCTATTTTCTCCTAGATGAATATCGCTTTATAGTGCTATATAGCATTTTTTATTCCTCCGCATCTATACCCACTGCAAACAAGTTTTCCTAAAATGAGGACACGCTCTTGCTTATCTTTATAGATGATATGAGGTATATAATCTCTATTGTCACTTAAGAGTTGGTTTCATGGAATCACCATAAACGAAGAGCTATCTATTGTAGGGGGCATTCCAATATTTGATAAGTGTAGGATAAAGTAGCGACTACAGGTGAAACTAAATTAAGCTGAAAAGTTGTCTTGATTTTCAGGCCATTATTAGTCTTAGCAACCTAGATAATGAGAAGTAATAGAAGCTCTATAGTGCTTCATTTCCCAGCTAACACCCTGTAGTGCTTCTTCGTAAGAATAATCTGCACTTTGATATTCTCTGACTCTTCTTTGGGCAGCTGTCCAACGAAAACCATGTGAACCATGACATGTAATATTAAGTTTTTGACAGGTTGTTAAAATATCTTGAGCATAAGCTTTGTAACTGATTTTAAACTTGCCTTCATTTTTGATAATTTGTTCTAAAGCTTGATATGTTGCCATTTCGATAAACACATCTCCCTCTTTGCCACCTTTTTCTTTTGTAACTACGATACCTATTTTAGTTTTTGTTACAGGGTCAATACTATATCCCTTTAACTGACTAGCTTTTATAAGAGTCACACCTTCACTTCTAGCAGCTCCAAAGAGTTGGATTGAAGCGGCAATTTGGTGTAAAGGCTTATTTAGAGAATCGATGATTTTTTTTGGGTCTTGATAAGTACGATTCTGGTACCCATTATATACCTGTTTTAAATTTCTTGCCAAATTCAGTTGAATTTGCCTAACCTGAAAATCATATATTTTTTCTTCATCATATTTGTGAAAAGTAAAACGTTGGAGTGCTATTTGAAGTTTTCCGAGTGATGATGAAATCTTTTCTAAGTACTGCTTTGACGGATAATATTCAATTTTATACAGCATGTATTCTTCAATATGTTCTGAGCTGATTTGTTCAAAATCTCCAATGCCCCAATGTTCTTTTAACCAATGTCCAAGATTATTCCATACGGATCTGTATGTTTTCATAGTATTGAAGCTAGCAACACATTGATAGTTTATATGAGACTTATCAACGCGTTCCTCTTTTTTTGCCCCAGCGACAAACATAACTTTTATTAGTTCACCTGTTTGCCACTCTACTGTACCTCTCATTGGGTTTTCCTTGTGTTAAATTTATTCCCTTGTATAGGGTAAGTATGTTGAGTCCATATGCTTTTTAGATCTCAGAAAAAGCGGAAACTGGAATGATTGATTTGTTTTTCGTTATCGCTTCAATATAGATCAAGCTAACTGATAATGGGCGACACTTCTAATCAGAAGATTTTTTAAATACAACGAGAATGAAAAATATGAGTATGCAAAATTGTATATCAAAAATTGTCAAGTTAAGCGTGAGTCAATTTTGACGCTGTGAGATATCCTCTCACAGCTCACCGTTTCCTTCACCTTATACAACAATGCCTAAATACCCGTGAGTACTTTATTTGAAGCATAAACTTTACAAACAAGAAATGATCTATACTTTACACAACAATTTACAATGACTTTACATGAGAGTTGACAATTTTTTGCCTTGAGCTGCTTTAAAAGTTTTTATTTCTCATATAATTGCTAAATTTTCCTCATATAAAATATTTATTTAATACTTGACAATAAGTACAAATATCTATAAAATAGGTTTTATATAAAAGGACAAATAATGAGAGAAATATTTCGCAGAATCATAGTCGATTTTCAAGAACGCTCAATTCGTCAAACTATTAAGCGTGATATTGAAGTACCATTATTTAGCGATAAAATAATTACTCTTATAGGAGTTCGTCGTTGCGGTAAAACATCGATTCTATATAAAATGATCGAAGAACTACGTGAGAGTATAGATATAAAAAATATTGTTTATATCAATTTTGAAGATGATCGTTTACTTGGAACAACGGTTAATAATCTTGATGATATGATAGAGGGATATTATGAATTATATCCCCAAAAAAGAGATGAAAAGATCTATCTCTTTTTTGATGAAGTTCAAAACATTCCTCAGTGGGAACTCTTTATCCGTCGTATCTATGATACTTTAAATGTGCAGATTGTCATTACAGGCTCCTCATCTAAACTTCTCAGTAGTGAAATAGCTACATCGTTGCGTGGACGAACACTCACATATGAGATTTTCCCTTTCTCCTTCAAAGAGTATTTGCGCTTTAAAAATATTACAGTCAATCTTGATTCCTCAAAATCACTTAGTTTTATCAAGCATAGTTTTGAAGAGTACTTGATTCACGGAGGATTTCCAGAAACTATAGGACAAGATAGTGTGATACAAAAAAGGATTTTAAGTGATTATGTCAATCTAATAGTCTATAAAGATCTTATTGAACGTTACGGTATCACTAATACCTCTTTGTTAAAACATTTGATTAAATATACATTTGTCAATATGGCAACTTTAGTCAGTATTACTAAACTCTATAATGATTTTAAATCTAATGGCTATAAACTTGGTAAAGAAACTTTGTTCGATTATTTTGGATATCTTGAAGAGGCATATGCTATTTTTAGTGTACCGATCTTTAGAAGTTCAGTACGCGAAGAGCAACGCAATCCAAAAAAAATATATGCAATTGATAATGGTCTGCGTGCTGTATATGATTCCTCATTCTCTTCTGATTATTCGAAGCTTTACGAAAATCTTGTCTTTTTAGCACTAAGGTCTAAAACCAATGAAGTTTATTACATCAAAGAACGCCAAGAAATCGATTTTTACTGTGTGATAGAGGGTGAAAAACAGCTCATCAATGTAAGCGTAGATATCAGTAATCCTGACACCTTTGAGCGTGAGATAAAATCTCTTACCGAGGGGATGGATTTTATAGGGGTTGACAAGAGTGTTCTTATTACAAAAGAGCGCGAAGGCTCCATAAGCGTTGGGGAAAAAGTTGTGATACTGATCCCCCTTTGGAAGTGGTTGTTGATTTAAAATTTACTTCAATCAAAGTTATCGGAAAGATCGCATTTGTTGAAGATACGTGAAAGGGCACCATAAATCATAGTAACTTCAACTTTATCGAAATCAACTACTATGGATGAAGTACAACAAAAATATGCAAAATTGGAGGAATTGTCGGCATATCTTGATAAAAATATGATTGATGTTATAACGTCTCAATATGAATATAAAGAACACGATACCCGTACTATTATAGAAATCATAAATAGTAAATCATCATTTAAGGCTTCGCAAGAAGATTTGAGTGATATGTTAAATAAATTAAAATCTTGTGTGAATATTAATGATCTTCCACTTATCAAAAATGAAAACGGTGAATTTGTTGGATTTGAAATGCTTCAAAAAAACATTGCTAAAGAAAAAGGAAAATTGAGCAAACTGGCACGTAAAATAGATTATCAAAATACTCCTAAAATTTTTGCTCAAAAAAAATAGTTTTCATGATCCAGACATGACTGTGTCGCAAAAGATTGATAAACTTCTTTTATAACCAAAGAAGGATAGCAAGCATGGAACAATTTACCTTTGATGAATCACCCACATTAGCAGAATATAGAATCGTAGCGGTTGGAGTTGGTGGTAGTGGTAGCAACATAGTCAACTATATGCTTAATGAAAAATCCTTAGGCATTGAACTGATTATTGCCAATACTGATGAACAGGATAATTATGATGGTCTTCGTAGAACATTTGAAAGAGCAGATATTGTTTTTGTTGTAGGTGGTCTTGGTGGAAGAGCAGGAATAGATAGTGCCACTTTGATCGCAAAAATTGCAAAAGAAGTAGGAGCACTGACGATTGGAATTGTTTCTAAACCTTTCCATTTTGAAGGATACTCACGTCTTAGAATCGCAAAGCAAGGATTGGAAATGCTAAAAAGTGAATGCGATTCGGTTGTCATAATCGCTAATGACATGATTCCCAATATTGATGTTAATCATCCACTTAATGAGGGTTTCAAAATTATTGACGGTATTTTCGCACGTGTTATTAATGGGATATCAGGTGTAATTGTTGCCAATGGTGAAAATGATATCAATCTTGATATTGTTGATTTACAAACGATTATGTCTCATCAAGGAATTGCCCTTGCGGGGGTTGGTGAATCTCAAGGTGAGAAAGCCGCCTATGAAGCAATAATTAGTGCAGTCGAGTTTGCAAAAAATGACAATCTATCTATTAAAGACGCTTCAGGGGTTTTAGTTCATTTCACGATGCACCCAGACTTTCATTTTATGAAACTTAGCGAGGCAATGGATTTTATACACAATAGCATAAATGAATCAGCTGATGTGATCTTTGGTACAACAACCGATGAAAATTTACCTATTGATTTTATTCGAGTGACACTTATCGCAACTGGATGTGAAAAAATAGCTATGTTGGCGGCTAACAATGTTTACTAATGAGAGCGATTGTATGCACTTTTATTTTGCAAAACATGACCATGAAATTGCAATTGTATCTGTAGGATTGGTTGATGAGCATATCCAGAAGCTGGCGGGTAATATCCCTGTTTATAGTTCGTTCGACGATCTTCCAGATAGTGTTTCCTCGGTAGCGGTCGTCTCCAATTTTCCTTTAGATGAAGCATTGCTACCAAATGATAGGGATATCTCCTATATTTTTATAGGGATTGGGATGTTTATCATTCCGCCAGACAATTATAATATTTCATTGTGTGTTGAAGACGATGAATCGTTACAGAGCATCTTTGAAGCTATCTGTACCAGTGATGAGGGAAAAGGGATGAATATTGATCCATTAGAGTTTGAACTAAAAGGAAAGCGATTTTATCATCTCAAAGATATCATGATTGATGAAATTGATACATTTGATACGAGTGCATTAGAAGAATTGAATGGATTATGGTTCCATCAGCGGTCATTTCCTTCTTACGCATCGATTGTAAAGATAAATCAACTTGGCAGTGAAGCCAAAAATTTTCTATTTCATTCAGGTGCTGAACTCCATACAAATCAATTGCGTATTATAGGGATCACAGAACCTATGGAACAGATATCCTCTAATTTTCCATGTGAGGGTCAATTTGGCGGTGTATCAGTCTGTTTTCGTGTTGGAGACATTACCAAAGAATCATGCGATGCCATCGTCAATTCGGCTAACGTCTATTTGCAAAAGGGGAGCGGGGTATGCGGAGCCATTTTTGAAGCGGCAGGAGCAGAACTTAGTAAAGCTTGCAAGGACATCTTACAACAACATGGAGAAAGAATCAGGATAGGAGAGTCCATCGTGACAGAAGGGTTTAATCTCAAAGCCAAGAACATCATCCATAGCGTATCACCGCGCTGTATGTTTCAGTGGAATGACGATATCCAAAAAGAATTGTATAACGCCTACTTTGAAATTTTTGAAACGGCTCAAAGGGAAGGATATGAATCTATTGCCATTCCGGCGATGGGGATTGGAAAACACTATTGTGATTTGGATCGATGTGTCACAATAGCCATGATGGCTCTGGAAGAATATTTATACCGTCCTGATAAGAGATTGAAACGGATTGTATTTGTTTTATCAGATGAGTCCATAGCAGAGAAATATCTTCAGGAATTTTTCCATTCACATCATTACCAAAAAACCATGGCAATCAGAGACCATCAGGAAGGGTTTGAAGATGAGGCGAAGTTTCACAGGGCATTGGGATATATGCTGTCCCAATACTCCAAATTCTCCACCAGACAGCTTAAACACATTTTGAGCATCTTTCATCCTGAATTGGTTGAACGGCTATTTATTCGTAAAGAGTGCCACCGCATATTGCAGTATGTCGGTGAAACCGATGAACGGTTCTCAAAAGATAAATTCTATGAGTCAACGACATTTAACGGTTCTACATATGAACTCATCAATGACATTGGAGATATCGGTTTATGCGGTTTTAGTTATTTTGAATGGGTTGATGAGGGAAATATGCAATGAACTGGAAACTTTACCTCGACGACATACGAACACCGAAAGACCCCACCTATGTCATTTCCCGCACGATCAATGATGCGCAAAATCTGGTACTCACCTGCGGAGTTCCGGGATTTATCTCGTTTGATCATGATTTAGGGATGGACAACGAGGGTAATCTGCTTCCCACGGGATATGATTTTGCTAAATGGTTGGTAGAAATGGATATGGACGGTTACATCGATATCCCAAGAGATTTTTTCTTTACTGTTCATTCGGCGAATCCTGTGGGGGCTAAAAATATTCAAGTTTATTTGAATCAATACCTCTTCATAAAAGAATATAACCAAAAAATACCTCTGGCAAAAATCGATCCAAAAATTCATGAACGACTCAAAGAGATCAATGCCGAATTAAAAGCTCTCGAAGAAAAGTTTTATCCGATTGCGATCAGACTCGATGCGGTTTTACAAGATGAGCTACACCGTAATGTAGATGGGATGGATTGCTATGATCTCAACTTGGAAATTCAGTGCTATAACGCCGATGAAGATTCCGAACCTCTTTGCGTACTACATGAGGGATTAGATGGTATTTCCACTAAGTGGGATCGTGAATTTTTTATAGGGGATGGGATCAATCATAATGTCAGTAATCCTGAAAACAACCCGATGAAAGGTGAACACCATTGTTGGCTCTATCATTGTTTATATGATCACACACATCTTTCGTGGGAAGAGGTCGCATCGATTCAAACGTTTTGGGTGGAGATTAAGACTCTTAGGCAATATGTGTAAAAAAAATTGAATCGTGATAAAATCAAAAATATGAAATACAAGGACAATGCTGAGTATGAATGAAGTGGAGATTTTAAAAGGGGCAGGATTAATTTTAGAACAGATTAATCAAGACAAAAAGGCTGGGGATGACTTTAATATCTTTTCTATTTTAGCGATGGAGAGAGCAGAAGTTAAGCACTCAAAAATATTAGCAGATTTGTTGAATCCAAAAGGTTCGCATAAGCACGGGGACTTATTTTTACAATCTTTTTTGCAGAAATTTATGAATGATAAAATTGGTGATTTTAGTGATTTTTGTAAAAAAGCAAATGTTTCTACGGAGCAATCTCATATCGTCGATAATCAGCAGGGATATATTGACATTGTTGTTGAAACGAAAGATATAGCTATTGTTATAGAAAACAAAATTGATGCTCTAGATCAACCAAAACAACTTCAACGATATATGTCTTCCAAAGCAAGTGACTTGAGTAATGTATTCGTAATTTACCTTACCTTGAACGGAAAGGAAGCATCAGAGGATTCGAGAGGATCGCTAAACAATGATGAAATAATATATCTAAGCTATGAAGAGCATATAGCAGAATGGATTCAACAATGTATTATCGATGCATTACATGAAAACATCAAAATTGTTTTGATTCAGTATCTTGCAGTAATTGAAAAAATTACAAATCAAAACAGTAAAAAGGAGAATAAAGAGTTGACAAAACTATTATTACAAGACGGAAATATGTCTATTGCAATAAAAATACAAAATGCTCTTGAATGGGCTAAAGCAACAATCGAAATGGAGTTTTTTAAAGCTCTCTACGAAAATCTTAAGGATGATCTTAAAAGAATTGATTTTGATATATACAAAGGAGATGACTGGGGTTGGACATTTGATGATAAAGATATTGAATGGATAAGGGATATCCGTAAAAATAATTCTAAAAAAGACAGCTTTGATGGACTTTACTTCTATCGAAAAGATACAATTTCTGATAAATGCTTGTATGTTCGATTTGGTGTAGATAAAGAATATTGTCTTTGGCTTGATTGTTTTGTTGGAACTACTAAAAGAGCTGAACCAAATACATTGCCCAAGCACGATCTGAATTTACAAGAATGGACTGTATGGCGTTCATCTTGTATTATATTAGAAGGAGAAGATTTTGAGGGAGATATTCAATTCATTGATGGAAATAAAATCTATGAAATGAGTCAAGATAGGCGCCTAGAACTCACTAAAAGTATTGCTAGAAAGTCTATTAGTGTTTTAGAACGTGACGATGTGAAAGAATTATTTGAAATGTTATTAAAAAGCTAGGAATACCCATATTCTCCATAATCTGCTCATGAACCCATTTGGGTTCAATCACTCTCATATTCGGCATCCAATACAGAACGATGGGATTTGCTCCCATCGGGTTACGATTTTGCAAAATGGCTAGTCGAGATGGATATGGACGGCAAAATCAGTTTTCTAAGAGATTTTTATTTCGCAGTCCATTCTGCAAATCCAGTCGGTGCGATAAATATTGAAAAATATTTGATCAATTATCTTTTGTATCGAATAAAATTAACAGAGCAGGAGTTTTAAATCAATCAAAAATTTTCTCAATTCTTGCTACAAATGAAATAAATGGAAAAATCTGTTTTCCTCCATCGTACTCGTGGGCATAACTTTCATAGTCTTCGACCTTCCACGTTGAAACATAATTTGCACGGTATTTTTCACTTCGATATTCTTGATACTTGTTATAAATATTTTCAGCATATTGCTGTGAAGATTGCTCTAAAATACCATGATTTAAATCATTAGTAAGATAAGTTGGCATAACCATTAACGCTATTCTGAAAATATTAAAATCTTTATGATTTACAAATTGCTTTACAGTATTTCGCTTTAAATCAGCGATTTGATCTATAGCCGTTTCCCATTCTCCATCGGTGTTTTTAGCAATATTCTCATTTTTACTATTCCATGAATGTTTGAGTTCAATTAAATAGATATTATTACCATGAACTGTTGCAATATCTAAAAACCTCTGCTCATTAGCAACTTTAAATGGCTGCTCAAGCCATACATTATTTGTTATTTTATGCATTGCAGGTACAACGACTGAATTTACTTGTTTTTCACTATGTGTAAACGGTAACATTCCCCAATGATCGTGAAATTTTACTGTCTCTTCCGCAAAAGATTCGAAGAACTTGCTAAAGAACTCTTGTATCACTTGAACATCTGCGTTATTTGTATCCACAACATTATTTATATTGAATTTCATTGTTTACCCTATTTTTTTATTAATATTAGCATGAATTATATAAATAATCCATAGCCTTTGATATTTCCCATAATCAGTTCAGGAACCCACTCGGGTTCAATCACCCGCATATTGGGCATCCAATATTGAACGATGGGGATAATCTCCATCTCATGGGTGATTTTGAGGATGATATTCATGCTATAGGTAAACTCTTAGAATGAATAGTTTCTTTTGTATCAACTGAAAGTTTTTTAAGTTGTTCTACAATAGTATGTATCTCTTTTACAAATAATTCAATAATATTCTCTTCCTCAAAAAACTCTTTTCTTAGTGGCATAAAATAAGCTATTCTTTCGCCATCTTCATAGCTATATTGCTGAAGCCCTAATGATTCATTTATGTATTTTTCAAGATCATCATTATCATCCACAATAACTTCAATCATCAATGGAATATTTTTCTTTTCCCATATCTCGTAATCAGTTCCAAACCAAATGTCAATCCCATTAACAATATTATATTTTTTTGTATCTATTTGATACCCATATAAAATAGGATGTTGTTCATCGTATTTTTTTATATAATCAAATTTTTCTCTACATCCCTCTATAGCATCAAATATTTTCCTCATTATCTTTGGTATATCTCCATCAAACGCCATATTTAGCTCCTCGTTTTTAGTTTTGTGTTGTTGAAAAATCAGTTCTATTTCATTATTTGTAAAATGAATAGGTTTTGTGTAAAACCATCTATAATCAAGAATCTCACAAAATTCTTTAATGATGACATTAAGCTTGTCTAACTCTTTTTTTCGTATCTCATTTAAAATATCTTCCCAATACAGAATATGATTATTTTGTATAATTTCTTTAGGATAATTATCCCATCTTTCTATTATTTGATCAAAATGCATATATCTTTTAGGAAGAATAAAATATAAATATTCATTATAATTTTTTTGATTTTGTTTTTTCAAATAACACAAATATCCTTTTGGTTGATTTTTTGTAAGCTCCGTGTATATTTCAACTTTTAACTCAAAAATATAATCTTCATCATTGTAATTTAGTATTAAATCACCTCTGCCAATTTTATTATTTTCATCCTCTTCAAAACACTCTTGAACCTCTCCAAAGTTTTTTTCAGTTGAAAAGTCTTTATATTGGATACTCTGATGATTTAATTTTTTTTCATCATTTCTCTTTTGATTGACTAAATCTATGAACATATCTCTAAACACTTCGTATGACATCAAATTACAAAATATTTCTGTAAGTGATACTTCATTTTTCAAGATATTGTAAAAAATATTTTTCTCTCTCATTTAACCCTCTCTATCCATTTTATAACTTTAATACAATCAAGTGTATCTTTTTATTAGAAAAACTACTGGGCAATAAGCATTCTTATCATCTTCACATGAAATATATTCTTGCCCATATTGTTGAATTTTCAAATCAGTCCCCATTGAACTTTTTGCTTCATCAAAAATATGATCAATTTGTTTTTTTAATTTGGATTCTGCAGAATCTTTGTATTGCTGAGATATATAGAATGCAATAAGCCCAAATTGAATTTCTGAATCCACTTGTTTTCTTTTTAGAACCTCTTTTATACGGGCGATATCACTTTCTATTTTATTGTAACTATTAACTCCATTTTTGACCTCAATAACTGCTCTTGGATTTCCTCCAGCCCACCACAACACAATGTCAAATCTGCCATCTTTTCTAATATCGGAATGAACTTTACCGCTCCCTTTCGCATTGGCATGCCCTAGAATATAGTGAACATTATCTTCCATGGTTATAAATTTGCTTTTTTCTAATTTAGCGATTTTCTCTGCGATTTTTACGGTTATAAAATACTCTGGAGCATTCCACAGCCACTCTCCATCACTCCATTTCATATATTCTTTATGTGATTTTATAATGCCCTTCAGAGTAGATTGAACAACTTCGTCCATTGATATTGTGCCATTTGCCATTATGATATTCCTTTTGAATTAAATTTTTGAATGTTACTTATGATCTGATCATGAATCCATTCGGGTTCGATCACTCGCATATTTGGCATCCAATACTGAACGATGGGGATAATCTCCATCTCATGGGTGATTTTGAGGGTGATTTCCATGCTTCCATCGGTTCCGACACTGCTGATAATTTGCGTTTTTGAAAGCGGTTTGCGTCGAAAGAATTTTGCGATTTCAGGACTCACCGATAAGCGTACTTCGAATGGGTCTGCATGAATACGAAACCATATTCCCATCGCATTTTCAAGAGATTCATCAAGCTTTGGACTTCGCTCAAATATTCGATCCAACAGTGTGATTCCAGAAAGCCCTTTAAAGTGGTATTTTTTAACGTACTCATTTTCGTCATCAAGGGTAATCAAATACCAAAACCCCTCAAAATTGGCTAGTTTTAGAGGATTAAGTTCCACCTCTTTGACTCCGTTATCGGTTTTATAGAGGGCTTTAATCGATTGCTTTTTACGGATCGCTTCTTCCACTACGGCAATACTTTGGAGATGACCACTCAAGTCTTCCATATCAATACGTGTATAGATGGGATTGAACTCATTGTTTTGGATACGAGAGAGGAGGTTTTTGGTTTTAGTGTAAAACTCTCCGCCGATGTCTTGAGACATTTTTTCGAGTATCTGCGAGACTACAAGCTCATCGATAGGAAGCGTTTTTTCAATCGTACATCCGTCTCTAAGTTTCCATTTTTTCTTCACTTGTTCAATCGGAAAATTATTGAGACGGTCATTGAAATCGCGTTGGATGGTTCGATTGCTGACGGCAAACTCCTGTGCCAGTTCGGTGACGGATAGTAGATCACCTTGGTACAAACGGGTGATAATAGTACTGAGTCGGAGCATTGCTTTGTCATAATCGTGCTTGTATCCCATCAAAGTTCCCTGATCAATTTGTTTATGCATATCTTACCAATTCTACCATAAGAGTTTTAACCTCTACGAAAAGTATAGAAGCTGTTTATGACATCATCGTGTCTGTTATCATGATTTTTCACTTCTTTAGAGATGAGATTATTGTTTGCTTGGTAGTAAGCCTCATTAGGGTTTTCATGCCCCCAAGTAGATAGATAGGCAACAATATGGACAATAAATAGCACCCTAGTAAAAGCTCCACTGTAATATGTTTATGTTGCAGGAATCCACCTATAAAGCGTTGCTAATGAAACTCCAAGATCTGCTGCTACATCTTTGGCAGGGATACCGCTATTGAGAAGTTTCTTTGCAGAAGCTAATTTGCTCTCTGTCATTGTTCTCTTTCTTCCACCTGTGCGCCCTTGTCTCTTTGCAGCGCTCAATCCTGCTTTAGTGCGTTCAACTATCAATTCTCTTTCCATTTGAGCTAATGAAGCCATTACATGAAAAAAGAATCTTCCACTTGGTGTCGAGGTATCAATTGAATCAGTTAAACTTTTAAAATGAATGTTTTTTGAATTGAGTTCGCTTACAAGTTCTATAAGACTTTTAACACTTCTGCCAAGACGATCTAGTTTCCATACAACTAATGTGTCATGTTCTCTTAGCATTTCTAATGCTTTTAAAAGTCCAGGACGATTATCTTTTGTACCGCTCATCTCATCTTCATAGATTCTTTCACATCCAGCTTTTTCTAATGCGTCTTTTTGTAGAGTCAGGTTTTGATCCGTTGTTGAAACGCGTGCGTATCCAATTAACATTCTGCTATTCCTTCTTAGAAATTTTTACAAAGTGACCCAATAAGTAATTTATACTCATCATCACTCAGTTGAGCTATCTTTTCGCCAATACGCTGTTTGGAAAGTGTACGTATCTGGTTTATCAAAATGTCGGAGTCTTGCTGTAAGTTCTCTCGTTTAAGAATTCTCATCCTATAAGGGAGCATATCATCAATGAGATCAGTTGAAAGAGGCATAAGAATTACTGTATCTAAAATAGAATTTTCATCATTTCCTGAAATAATGACGGCTGGTCTGATTTTGCCTACTTCATCACCTTTTTTAGGATTGAGATTTACTGTTACAATATCTCCTCGATTAAATTCCATCATCGACTCCAAGTTCTGCAAATTGTAAATCTTGATGCATTTTTAATTTATGAAGTTTTGCAAGTTTTTCATCTTTGTCAATTTGTTCAATGATAGGTTTGATATAACTCTCATATTTTGAAGAGATAAAATATCCTAAAGTTATATGTGCTCTTCTATCTACTATCTCTGCAACATCGATCGCTTTTATCAAAGATGGTTTGTTTTGAATATCGGTTACTCCATAAGTTAACATTTTGTATCCTTTATTTTAATCTATATGTATTATATCTTATAGATTTATAGCTAAGTATTAGAATACTATTTCTATTTATGAAATATTCTTAAAACTCATATAAATGATATCATATTAAGAATTAATTTTGAGAATAGTTTTTGAGAAAATGAAAACTCCCATTTTAAGAGAAATCTAATTTTAAATTTTTTCTTCTCAAAAACCACCGTTTATAAGAAAAGATTAGTAGTGACTCGTTGAGTGGCTTTAAGCTACTTTTAAACATCATAGGGAAAAAAAGTCCCTTTGTAGATTTATACCGTTAATAGCCAATCTATTGGATGATACTTGTTTATGAGTTATTTGAATTTTCTTTTCATTTCATTTCCATATCTTTTCATATATGCTTTCATAATCATCCAACTCAATAATCTCAAATCCAACCGATTCTAAAAAGAATTTTTTACCATCACTAATGTTGTTTTCGCCCTTCTTTATTATATACCAGCCTTTTTGAGTTTTGTCATAAAAATGATGAAAATATTTAGCGCGTTCTATCAATAACCATCGCATAAATACTTCATTTTCTTTCAAAGAAAGACCTACAATAAACAATGATTTATTAAATATGATATTAAGCCAACTGTTCAGAAAATTGGAACCTCTATGATCATTTATATCGTGCTTTGATAGATCACTTTGTAGAAAACCCTTAACCCTGCTGACATTTGCCATATAATGCGACAATCCGAGTTTTATACTTCTATGGTAATGAGCCATACCACATCGGTTTGGTACGTGTTTAAACTGCTTGAAGTAGTTTCATATTTAGTAGAGTTCGCACTTCCATTGCTTATTTCGTTTTCAGCTTTATTACTAAAATACAAGATTAATGCAGAGATAATAGATGTGTGAGGAAGTGCGGCCAAGAGACAGTATGGTGCGAAACAACCACCAAATATAAAAAGTTGATTTACTATTATTATTACAACCCAAATGACTAAAAAAGATTGGAAATTTTTGAATACACTTTTAAATATTTCTGCTATCACTAGTTTATTTCCTTTGGTAGTGTTCAAGATTCTATGTCAGCATCGAGTAATTCCTAAATTGTCTCATAACTTTAAAGTATCATCAAGACGTCATATAAAAAACAAAAACGTCGGTCATTTAATCCCAAAAGGATAAAAAACGTCGGTCATTTAATACCAAGGTGGAACAACAATTTTATTGCTCAATCTACTCAATAGTAATCAACGCAATTGCTAAATCACTGCTAAATGACTATATTATAAATAATCAT
>CAITKP010000106.1 GCA_903892995.1 uncultured Campylobacterales bacterium | reverse complement strand
TTTATTGCAATTCGATATGGGACTACAGAAGCAAATTTATATAACTGGATGAAGAAGAATGGTTTAAAGCGAGAGGAAAAGCAGAATTAAGCTTTGATAAAGAATCCGTGTCCGCTTTGGTACAGATTTTTATTTGTACCCTATAACCATGATTTTGAAAAATTTTAGCAATTTTATCAAGAGTAACTAAATCACAATTTTCATCATTGTATCCAAGACAAACATCTGGAGAATCTGTGGCTATTTCATTGTTAAAAGAGTGACAATCCACAATATAAACTTTTTTCTTTACATGTAACATCTGATTTACAGCATATTTTAGTTTTTTATGATGTTCTAAATATGCTTCTATGGAATAGTTTGTATTTTTTTTTAGTACCTCTCCATGAAAAGTTCTTGTATATTTAATTCCTCTTCCAATATGTTCCATGGTTTCTCGTTCATCATTAAACCGTTCAACATCTATATAAAGCCTACTTTTATTAAAAATAATCGGAAAACTTTTTGAATGAATAAATAACTCATCAGTAAACCAGTCTGTACTTTCAAAAAGTTCTTTTTTTAAATCATCACCTGAAATATTATAAGAAACATCACCGATATCTGTACTTGCATGAGGGATATGTAAAATCAATTAGATTCCTTTAAATGTATCGCTGCTTTACTCAATTTATTTAGATTAATGTTACCAGAAGATTATCAAACAAACACAAAACAAGTGCACTTGCTAGTGCTACTTGTTTTAATATTATTGAAATAGACCTCTAACTGTCTCACCCTCAAACTTAGTAGTATCATGATTTTCAACTACACCGTTTTTATCAAACACGATAGAAAGTTGTTTTGTTGTGTCGTCAGTTCCAGACTTAAACCAATTAAGTACAGGGATATAGCTAATAAACTTGTACGAGCCTCTTGTGTGCATATATTCCCATGTTATTTTACCTTCATTACCAGCGCCAGAGAGAGCATGTACATGATTTGGATCACCAAGAAGTTTTTGAACGTCTGCTTTAGTTGTTTTGCCATTAACAATAGGATCAGTGTATTCACTCTTCTCCATTTTTTTCATTGGGATATTTCCGCTATTCATAGCACAGCCAGTGAAAGCCATCGATAGAGCCACAGTAGATGCAGCGATTAACAGTGTTTTTTTCATAGGTTAAACCTTTATGTATATTTTTTTGGAGTGTCCTCCATTGGGAATCTAAATAGCTTTCCTGTGCAAGACAAAAGAGTCTTTCTTTTACAATCCGAGTCGAAGTTATGAAAAAAAATTCTTTAAAAAAAATGTGATTGTACGCTATAAACAGGACAATTTATGTCCAAAAAATAACTGCAGATGATCCAAAATTTTAATATAGACATAAAAGTGTCGCATTTATTTTGATACAATTAAAAATTAAAAGCATATAGAAGGAATTTCATGCCACTTCATTTTGAAAAGACAGGGTCAAAGTATGACAGACTCTCATATATTTATGATCGACTATCACGATCTCCTGATGGTGTTACAATCAAAGATTTATCAGATGAGCTAAAAGTCAGTACCAAAACTATCCAACGAGATCTGCATGAAGCATTATCTGGGTGTGGAATCTATTGTGATGGCCGCAGATGGAAACTCAACCGAGGAACAGCCGAGGATGGTCTTGCAAATGAGGAAAGAGTTGTATTAGGTGTTTTGGACTCTTTGGCTAAACATGCAGGTCCTGTTTTTTATAACAAAGCTCATCAACTTTTAGAACAAGTTAGTTGTCAGCTAGACCATCCTCTTTTTACTAATTTAGATTCTGAAACGCTCTCAACAGAACATCTTGAGATATTTACTCTTTTAGAAAATGCAATTAAAAATCGTAATCTCATTACAGCTTCTTACACAGCAATAACTAAAAAACGTAGAGATGTAAGACTCAAACCATTGCGTCTTGCATTTTTTGATGGATATTGGTATTTACTTGCATTTGATGCTGATTCAAATGACACATTCAAAAAATTTCATTTAAAATCTTTACGTGACATATCTGCTTTAACTGAAACATTTATCTATCCAAAACAGATAGGAGCTATGATCGAAAAAGCATTTTCAGTATGGTTTACACTAGAAGAACCTTTTGAAGTACGCTTATGGGTCTCAAAAGAGATAGCACCCTACTTTGAACGTAAACCCTATAATGGACAAAGTATTCAAGGAAGAGATAGCGATGGTTCTATCGAAGTTGTCATTAAAATAACCGATGAGATGGAAATTCTTCCAATTGTACAATGGTACCTCCCACATATACGCATTTTAGAACCTCAATGGATGAATGAAATTTTAATGCAAAAGATTGATACTTATAAAAATGGAGTGAATTAACTTCATTGCAATAGGTATTTATCACCAAAAAGATAAGTGCCTATATATGCTGTTTTTAAATCCGAAAAAATATCCGCAAATTAAACTCATTTATTGTTTATAATATATACAATTATTCCCTATTTTATTTATGATTACATCTGAAATAATATCCGCAATTATGATATAATATTTTATCCTAAGGAGATAGCATGTATTTCACCCCTATTCTGCCATATGACTTAAAAGGTACAATAGATGAAGAGTTATTATCATTATCAGAAGAGGTTTGCATAAGAAGTGCAGCACTTAGCGGTTCTCATAATATATTCATATTAAATGCAATAAAAGATCTTCTAAGAAAAACTAACAGCTATTATTCCAATAAAATAGAATCAGAGGGTATACACCCTCTTGATATTGAAAAAGCGATGCGCAAAGATTTTTCATCAAATGAATCTGACAAAAGATTACAACTTCTTTCACTAGCGCACATTGATGTTCAAAAATATATAGAATACTCTTTATCAAATCATACAGATAGAAATATCTTCACAAAACAGTTCATCTTAAATCTTCACAAAGAATTTTATACAAAAGAGGGCATGGAATCATTTTTACAGATCAAGTATGAAGATAAAAAGTTACAGATGCACGCAGGTAAACTCAGAGAAGATGATGTTTATGTAGGCAAACATATTGCCCCAAAACATTCAGAACTTGACTCTATTTTCCATCTTTTTGAAAATCAATATAAAGGCATATATTCTCCCTCAACACAAGCATTGAAGCTCTTATATGCACTCTCTTCTCATCACCGCCTAGTCTGGATACACCCTTTTTTAGATGGAAATGGAAGAGTTTCAAGACTCTTTTTAGATGCAGCACTACTAAATATTTCACTCGATGGATATGGTTTATGGAACATTTCAAGAGGACTGGCACGCCAAAGTGAAGAGTATAAAAAATACCTCTCTCTCGCAGATATGCCGATGCAAGGCGCAACAGATGGTAAAGGTCCTTTGTCACTTCGAGGACTAAGTTATTATCTAAAATATATGCTAGTAACTGCTCTTGATCAAATAGCATTTATGCATAAAAATTTGCAATTAAACTCTCTTGGAGATAAAATCGATAAATTCGTACTGCTTTCACAACAGGGGATGCTAAACACTTCACATCTACCAAAATACTCATCATCACTCTTTAAAGAGTTACTTATCAGAGGTGAAATTCCTAGAGGAGAAGTTCAGCATATCATCAACAAAAGTGACAGAACAGCAACTACGCTTATCAAGACACTGAGTCAAATGGATTATTTAGAATCTGATACACCAAAAAGTGCTATTAGACTAAAATTTAATGCAGAGTTTGCATCTTATTTAATGCCCGATCTTATCCCTAATAAGTAATCCTACATGCACTGGCTGAGATGAATTTAATTAGTCAGCCCTGAAAAACGAAATTTAGATTCAATTTTGAGCGCGTGTGAGAGTCATTCCAGTTGAAAGTTCAGGCATAGATTTCCACTCTTTGATCAGTTGATCGTACATATCCTATAAATTAGTTTCTTTGTTTTTTACTAGAATATCAGCCATGGCAGAGATAGCATTTTCTTTGAATGTAGCTTCATAGATAGATTCATTTAAGATTAGTACCTTTATGTCATTTGCCAATGCTTCAGCTTCGTCATTGTTTCTAGCACTAATCTCTGGTCCAATACATTTTTCTTCTTCTAAATTATATTTATAAATATTGATTTTGTTATCTCCCTCAAACACTATTTTCCAATCAATACCATCATAATTAAATATTAATTCTATCTGTTCTCCTAAAATAAAATTCGAAGAACCACATTTTTTATCATTGTTTATCCCAACTAATTCACAAAACTTATTAATAACAATGTGTCTATACCCATCAATTAAGATTTTATCATGCCAAGCACCTCTTCTGACAAAATATACTAAGTCATGTCGCCATCTTAATTCAGAAATTTTTTTATTTTGAGTACATTTAACTAGTTCTAGATAATTATATAAATTAAAGTGTATTAATTGAAATCTTTGCTCATCCCAATCCTCCCAAACACTTATAGTTGATGGTTTATTTAATGATGCTGAAATTTTTGTATCTATTTCTGGTTTAGGTAAGACACAAAGTTCTAATATAGTTTTCTTTATAGACTCATTTCTTCTTAAT
>CAITKP010000105.1 GCA_903892995.1 uncultured Campylobacterales bacterium | reverse complement strand
CAACAAGCGGAATAGCATGTTGTTTAACTTGGTCCGACAGCCAAGGTAAATCAATGCATTGAATTAATGGATTGTTGGGTAATTCGGTAAAAACAGCGGCAACCTGCTCGCCATGTAATTGCAAATATTGCTCGAATTCTACTTTGCTTTGAATAGAAATAAATTGGACGTATTCCGAACTATATTTTTTTATAATTTCAATCGAATCTAAATAGAGCCAGCCAACATACACATAACCATCACTATTGATACTCGCTTTATAAACTTTATATGATTTTAAATCTTTCTCTAGAGCGATAATATAGCCCTCTTTTTCTAAAATATAGAGTTTATCATCTGTAGTAATCATCCCTAAAAAATGTGCGAATGGGAACTTAGTCTTTGATTTTACTTGTAGAGTCGTTGTTAAATTAACAAGCTCGCCCTGTTTTGTTGCGATATAGATTCCATCTTTTTCATCATAACGCATATTTCTAATCTCATATGCTGCGCGAATATCTTTATTTGCCAAAGAGAGAAGTTCAGTTCCAGTTGCTGCAATGAGATTATCACCTGCGACATCAAAAGCTATAACATTGTTGAACTTATCAGCACTGCTAATAATCATCGAACGAACTATCTTTTTCTCTTGAGAATTAACAATAACGATCTTTCCATCTAAAGTTAAAAAGAGAACTAAATCATCTAAAAAATATGGATTGACGATCTTTGTATCAACTGCTAAAGGGGCATTTCCTTCGCTATGAAAAAGAATCTCTTTTGTTTTGACAGAGTAGATGGCAAGTTCATTGCTTGCAAAAACAACTGCTAGGAGATCATCCTTTACGCTCGCTGCTGCAACAGTCTTTTTAAGATCAAAGAACTCTTTTTTTGTTGTATCTGTTTTTGAAGTAAGCGTAGTGTTTCCATCAATCTGCGTTGTAATAATCCACTCTTTATCCGCATCAACTAAGCGTTCTTGTTTTGCGTTTACATGTAAGCTAATATGTGTGTCATGAGAAAGGATAGTTCCATCTTTTAAAAGTGCTCCATTAGCCCTTACATCGACTATTGAGCCATTGAGATCAGATCTCTCTTTCCATTTTCCTACAACTTTATCACCCTCTGGTTTAAACACTTTTTTGGTACTACATCCGCTAAAGACTACAAGCGCAACAAGTAAACTAATATTAAATAAGAGTTTCACGATTATTTCACACCATAATGCATAAGCGATTTTGCAACGCCATATACAGGAGAGTTAGAAGAAACAGAAGCTAGTTTTCTAGAAGCCTCATCTATCTTGTTTTTCTCCATCAATAAAACAGCACTTTGAATCAAAGCCATATCTTTATTGATCGCATCTTCACCATTTGCATAAGTGTTTAAACCATTTAAATCATTGTTTAAAGATGCAAGTTGGTATGTCGCAAGATCTGAAATAGCAGATGCTTTAGATGATTTTAGTGATTCAAGTACTTTAACATCACCCTTTTTGACAGCATTAGAGTAGATATAAAGATCATAAAGATCAGGATTTTTATCTTTTAATGTAGCTAAAGCTTCCATATCATCGCTATGAGTCTCTAATGTCAAAAGCGCTGCGTTGGCAGCTTCTACATTGGAATTTTTTATATATTTGTATCCAGCATTCGCTCCTACAGCGAGTACAACAACAACAGCTAAACCAATCAACTGAGTTTTATATCTATTAAAAAAACGCTCTGTTTTTATCGCATTTTCAAAAAACTTTTCTTCTGCATTCAACTCATCTTTGACCATAGTTATATTTTCTTTAAAACTCAAAAAAGATCTCCATATTTCTAAATAGGTGGCAATAATATCAAATAGATTGTTAAAGTTTTGTGAAATAGAATTTTTTTGTTACAATCTTATCAATATAACAAAAGAAGGAACTTTAAAATGAAAGTAGATGACACACTTTTATCACGTTTAGAAAAACTATCATATTTACAAATATCGGAAGATAAAAGAGAAGAGATAATCTCTCAACTCTCCGAGATAGTCTCATTTGTAGACAACCTCTCTGAACTAGATACTGATAATGTAGATGACAAATTTTCTATGAGCGATCAGGCAACTTTTGCTCGTGAAGATATTGAAAAATGCAATCGCACAATCAATGATGATATCATCAAAAACGCACCTGACTCAGCAGATCATTTTTTTATAGTGCCTAAAATTATAGAGTAATTCTATGATCATAGTCCATGGAATAAAAAATTGTGACAGCGTTAAAAAAGCTCTAAAATTTTTAAAAGAGAATCATATTGAGTACACTTTTAGAGATTTTAAAGAGCAAAGCGTAACGTGCGATGAGATCAATGAATGGCTCAAATACACAAGTTTAGAAAAAATTTTCAACTCTAAAAGTACAACTTACAAAACTTTCAACCTCAAAGCATTAAACCTCACAGATCAAGAAAAAATAGAGTGGCTTTGCAGGGAAAATCTTCTTATCAAAAGACCTGTATTACAACATAACGGTGTTACAATTGTTGGCTATAACAAAGATCAATATGAAATGGAGTTATTATGAGTGAAGAAGTTCAAAAACTAGATATCAAAAAACTTTTGAAAAGTGTTGTTGCCTACAAAGCTTCCGATTTGCACTTAGTATCTCATGCAGAACCTCAAATTAGAAGAGATGGAAGACTTGTGCCACTCAATCTACCGATTCTAGATGGAGATATGATTACCGATATGGCCTATGCTCTTATATCTGAAAAACAGAAAAAAGATTTTGAAGAGTTTAATGAACTAGATTTTGCAATCATGATTCCAGATGTCGGCCGCTTTCGCTGTAACTATTACAAAACTATGGGTGACGTTGCTTGTGCCTTTCGTATTATTCCAACAGAAATCCCCTCATTAGATGATCTCAATGCTAAAAAAATATTTAAAGAACTCATCAAACGTGAAAAAGGTCTTATTTTAGTAACAGGACCTACGGGAAGCGGTAAGTCAACAACACTTGCTGCTATGCTCAATGAGATCAATGAAACAGAGAAAAAGCATATTATCACAGTGGAAGATCCTGTCGAGTTCGTCCATAAAAATAAAAAATCTCTTTTTTCTCAACGAAATGTAGGAACAGACACCAATGGATTTCATACCGCTCTTAAATACGCCTTGCGTCAAGATCCAGATGTAATTCTCATTGGAGAGATGCGCGATAAAGAAACGATCTCTGCAGCTCTTACTGCTGCAGAAACAGGTCACTTGGTTTTTGGAACGCTCCATACAAACTCTGCACCTGGAACAATTAACCGTATTATTGATGTATTTAGTGGAGAGGAACAACCTCAAATCCGTGCTCAGATTTCAAGCTCTTTAATCGCGATTATCTCTCAAGCTTTGATTCCTAGAATCGGTGGAGGACGTATAGCTGCACAAGAACTTTTAGTTACCAATCCAGCTGTTTCAAACTTGATACGTGAAGATAAAGTACACCAACTTTATTCTCAAATGCAATTAAATCAGCAAGGCACAAATATGACAACGCAGTCTCAAGAAATCATCGATTTTTTAAGAAAAAAGATCATTTCTAAAGAGAATGCTATTGCATATTCAAATCGTCCCGAAGAGCTTATAAAGATGTTAGAGGGGCTTTAAAAAATATAGAAGGAAAGAGGCTCTTAGTTTTGAGCCTCTTTTAAAGTATCTGCAATTAAAAATGCAAGTTCTAATGATTGATCTGCATTGAGACGAGGATCACAATGCGTATGGTAACGAGAACTTAAATCCTCTTCCGTCACTACAAAAGAACCACCTATACATTCAGTTACATTTTTACCTGTCATCTCCAAATGAACACCACCAGCAAATGTACCCTCAGCTTTATGTACTTGGAAAAACTGTTTCATCTCCGTCAGAACTGAATCAACTGGACGCGTTTTAAAGTTATTTGATGATTTGATTGTATTTCCATGCATAGGGTCACAGCTCCAAACCACTTTCATACCCTCTTTTTCAATAGCACGAATCAGTTTTGGCATACCATCACCCACTTTATCTGCGCCCATACGTACAATAATATTTAGGCGACCAGCTTCATTTTTTGGGTTGAGTGTTTCTACAAGGCGAACAAGATCATCTGGGTCCATTGAAGGGCCAGCTTTGATACCGATTGGATTGTTGATCCCTCTCATATATTCTACATGTGCACCATCTAGTTGGCGAGTTCTATCACCAATCCAAAGCATATGTGCAGATGTATCATACCATTCTCCCGTTAAAGAATCTTGTCTTGTAAAGGCTTCTTCGTATGGCAACAATAATGCTTCATGTGAAGTGAAAAAATCTGTCTCACGAAGCGTTCTATATGTTTTTGAATTAATCCCACATGCTTCCATAAATTTTAAAGATTTTCCAATATCTTCAGCCATATCTTCAAACTTTTGGCTAATTTCACTTTTATGTGCAAAATCAAGTGTCCATTTATGCACTTGATGAAGATCAGCTAAACCGCCTGAAGCAAATGCACGTAAAAGATTCAATGTTGCAGCAGATTGATTATACGCTTTTATCATTCTTTGAGGATCAGGAATACGAGCTTCTGGAGTAAAATCTACACCATTAATAATATCACCTCGATAAGAATCAAGCGTAATACCATCAAATGTTTCATAATCACTTGAACGAGGCTTAGCAAATTGACCACCCAAGCGACCAACTTTAACAACAGGCAGTCCACCCGCATAAGTCATAACTACAGCCATTTGAAGAAGAACTTTAAATGTATCTCTTATATTTTTTGCATGAAACTCTGAAAAACTCTCTGCACAATCTCCACCTTGAAGCAAAAATGCACGTCTATGAGCAACTTCAGCTAATTGTTCTTTAAGTGAACGAGCTTCCCCTGCAAAAACTAAAGGAGGATAGTCTTGCAATTCATTAAGAACATTTTTCAATTGTTCTTGATTTGGATATATTGGCTGCTGAAGAATTGGTTTTTCTCTCCAGCTTGATCTGTTCCATTGACTCATATTTCGATCCTCATTTAATCACTAATTTTATAATAAATTGCGTGATTTTACTAAAAAATACCTAAAATAGCTCTGATTGCTACTTTATTGAAAACTATCAAAGTGCAAAAAGATATTTTTTATACTTAAGAATGTATAATGACGACGATATTAAATGATCGAAAGCTGAACCTGATGAATAAATCTGATGCAAAGAAAATACTAGAAGAGATTTACATAGATATTGTCACAAAAATTGATGGACATAGTGGTTTAATCTCTAAAGAAAACCTTTTAGACTTCATGCAGTCCACTTTAAATACTGTGTCAGATTTAGATTTTGAACTGCCTGATGCTTTAGATGCTCTTAAACGCTCTTTAGATGAACAGTTTAAAGATATTGCACATGATAGTCTCAGCAACTATAATAAAACAAATCAGCGTTTTGAAGAACTTGTCAATATACATGGACAAACTATAAATGATTTTGAAGATCAAAGCATTGATGTCAATCAAATAAAACTCAAATTTGATAGCATTCAATCTCATATGATTGAAGAGGTAAATAAGGCCAATACAATTATCTCAGATCTTACTAAAAAGATTAATAATCTAGAAAAGTCCACCCAAATCGATCATCTAACAAAAGTTTATAATCGTAAAGTTCTTTCAAATCATTTAGACATTATCTGTTCAAATAAGATTCAAACAGATGATCTCCATATTTTTATGATTGATATTGATGATTTCAAAATGATCAATGATACTTACGGACATATTGTTGGAGATAAAGTACTTATATTTTTAGCAAATATTTTGAGGAAAACTCTTAGAGAAGGCGATAAAATATATAGATATGGCGGTGAAGAGTTTATTATAATACTCAATAGAATTCAAGCCAACGAGTGTATTAAAGTTGCACAAAAAATTGTTTCACTTGTGAGTTCGAACAAGCTTATTTATAAGGAGTTAGATGTGAATGTCACTATTAGTCTAGGTGCAACTACATTAAAAGTTGATGATATACCAGAGACACTTATAGCAAGAGTAGATAAGGCTTTATATACAGCAAAAGAGAATGGTAAAAATAGAATTGAAATAGATTGTGAGAATAAAGACAAATGAGTTATTTTGACATTATTGTAGGAGTTGTTATTCTCCTTCTTGGTTTAAAAGGGATCCTAAACGGATTTTTTAGAGAGTTATTTGGTTTAGTTGGAATAGTCGGTGGTGTTTTTATAGCTTCAAGATTTGGAACGTCTCTTGGTGAAATACTGAGTGATCTCATATTTCATTTTGAAAATAAGGCTGCTATCAACTTCGCGGGCTTTGTTTTAGCACTTGGACTTTTTTGGTTAATGATGGTTGGTGTTGGAGTATTATTTAAAAAGCTCAGTACAATCAGTGGACTTGGTTCGGTTGATAAACTCATGGGATTTATTGTTGGAGCTGGAAAGTTTTTCCTTATTGCATCTGTTGTAGCATATGCTTTTTTCAATATAAAAATTGTAAAGACAAATATGCAAGCAACTATGGATAAAAGCTTTTTATTTCCTATATTAGTTTCGACTGGCGGTTATATTATGAAAATGGATATGACACCGATACAAAATGACACAAACGAAACAAATGAGACAAACGAGACAAATGCAACTATTTCAAATAAACAGATACAAAACAAATTTGAAACAACAGTGAAGGAAAAAGTACAAACATCTATCACTGAAGATATTAAAAAGAGAGTCAATTAAAAGATGGATACGTCAACAGATTTTAGAGAAAGAACAGTAGAATACACTAAGTTACTTACTGATTTTAAAAATCTACTCAAAAATAATAATCTCAAGTTTACAATACAAAGAGAGGTTATTTTAGAAACTTTGTATAACTCTGATGAGCATCTTTCACCTGAAGCGTTGTACAATCTTATCCAAAAAAAATATCCTCAGCTCAATACAGGGATAGCGACAATTTACCGTACATTAACTCTTTTAGAGGAGTCTGAGATTGTCACATCCCTCTCTTTTGGTGCACAAGGGAAAAAATATGAGCTTGGTGCCAAAGAGCATCATGATCATATGATTTGTACCAATTGTGGTCTTATTACAGAGTTTGTGGATGAAGAGATAGAAAAAAGGCAACATTTTATCTGTGAAAAACTCGGCTTTAAAATGACTGAACATTCAATGCAGATATATGGTATCTGTAAAAATTGCCAACAATAAATTTATTAAGGAAAGATCATTGCCATTTAGCAACAAATATATTCAATTACGCATAGAAAAAGCAAATCAACTCAAAGAACTAGGACATAATCCTTACTCAAATCATTCTAATAGAAATACGACTATATTAAAATATATGAATGTTAATTCAGATGTCCAACACTTAGAAAATAAGCGTGATGAACATAGAAACTATACAGTAACTGGCCGTATAAAATTTTTCCGCGTTATGGGAAAAGCAAGCTTTTTAAAAATCGAAGATGAAAGTGGAATGTTACAGATCTATGTATCACGAGATAATCTTCCTGAAGGTTTTTACAATGATGTATTTAAAAAACTGATAGAAGTTGGTGATATCATCGAAGTAAGCGGTTATCCATTTGTCACAAATCAAGGTGAACTATCTTTACATGTAGACACTTTAAAACTTCTAACAAAAGCAATTGCGCCACTTCCAGAAAAGTTTCATGGCGTCACAGATAAAGAGATCAGATACCGTCAAAGATATCTTGACCTCATTATGGACTCTGAAGTAAGAAAAACTTTTCAGACTCGCTCTAAGATTATCTCTTTAACAAGAAGATTTTTTGAAGACAAAGGTTTTTTAGAAGTTGAAACACCTATGATGCATCCAATTGCAGGTGGAGCAAACGCAAAACCATTTGTTACACATCATAATGCTCTTGGAATTGATAGATTTCTACGAATTGCTCCTGAACTCTATCTCAAACGTCTTATTGTTGGCGGATTTGAAGCTGTATTTGAAATCAATCGTAACTTTAGAAATGAGGGAATGGATGCAACGCATAATCCTGAATTTACTTCTATAGAGTTTTACTGGGCATATAAAACTTACAAAGATCTCATTAAAATCACAAAAGAGTATTTTGAATATCTTTTTGATCATCTCAACCTCCCTACTCTTTTGCCATATGGAGATTTAAAGGTTGATTTTGCAGATTTTCAAGAGATTCCGCTTATCACTTCCCTCTCAGAAATCGGTGGTGTTCCTGCAGATATTGTCAATGATAAAGAGAAAATTTTAGAATTTTTACGTGCGAATAAACTTGAAGCAAAGCCATCTATGACATTAGGTCAACTTCAAGGTGAGCTCTTTGATGAATTTGTTGAAGCAAAATTGATCAATCCAACATTCATTACAGAGTACCCTGTAGACATCTCTCCTCTTGCTCGAAGAAGTGATGAACATCCAGAGATCACAGAACGCTTCGAACTTTTCATTGCAGGTCGCGAGATCGCAAATGCATTTAGTGAGCTCAATGATCCAGTTGATCAACTTAAACGCTTTGAAGCACAGATGAGTGCCAAAGATGCTGGAGATGATGAAGCACACGAAATGGATGTTGATTTTGTCAATGCACTGAGTTATGGAATGGCTCCAACAGCAGGACAAGGAATTGGAATGGACAGACTTGTTATGCTTTTAACAAATGAACACTCAATCAGAGATGTACTTTTGTTTCCAGCAATGAAACCTCTTCACGGTGAGATCAAAGATTCACATGAAGAAGAAGAAACAAACTAAATTTAAATCAAAAAAAAGGAAGAAAAATGAGTTTTTTAAAAGAGTTTGATAACGATATCTACGAATTATGTCAAAAAGAGTTAGAGCGTCAAACAGACCACTTAGAGATGATTGCAAGTGAAAACTTCACTTTACCAGCAGTTATGGAAGCAATGGGAAGTGTTTTTACAAACAAATATGCAGAAGGATACCCTGCAAAACGCTACTATGGCGGATGTGAATATGCAGATGGTGTTGAGCAATTAGCTATCGACAGAGCGTGTGAACTTTTTGGTTGTAACTATGCAAATGTTCAGCCTCACTCTGGAAGTCAAGCAAATGGCGCAGTTTATGCAGCACTTATCCAAGCTGGCGATAAAATCCTAGGAATGGATCTTAGCCACGGCGGGCACTTGACACACGGAAGTAAACCAAGTTTTTCTGGTAAAAACTACCACTCTTTTACATATGGTGTTGAGCTAGATGGACGCATCAATTATGAAAGAGTAATGGATATTGCAAAAATCACTCAGCCAAAAATCATCGTGTGTGGTGCATCTGCTTATGCTCGTGAGATCGACTTTAAAAAATTCCGTGAAATCGCAGATGCTGTTGGCGCGATCCTATTTGCAGATATCGCACACATTGCAGGTTTAGTTGCTGCTGGTGAACATCCTAGTCCATTTCCTTATGCAGATGTTGTAACAACAACAACACACAAAACACTTGCAGGTCCGCGCGGTGGTATGATTATGTGTAATGATGAAGAGATCGCTAAAAAGATCAACTCTGCAATTTTCCCAGGTCTTCAAGGCGGACCGCTTGTACATGTAATCGCTGCAAAAGCTGTTGGATTTAAATACAACCTTTCTCCTGCATGGAAAGAGTATGCTGTTCAAGTAAAGAAAAATGCTTCAATTTTAGCTGATGTTTTAATGAAACGCGGTTACGATGTAGTAAGTGGTGGAACGGACAATCACCTTGTTCTTGTTAGCTTTATCAACAATGATTTTAGTGGAAAAGATGCAGATGCTGCTCTAGGTCGTGCGGGAATTACCGTCAATAAAAACACTGTTCCAGGTGAGACAAGAAGTCCATTTGTAACTTCAGGTATTCGTATTGGAAGCCCTGCTCTTACATCACGTGGTATGAAAGAAAATGAGTTTGAACTTATAGCAAATCGTATTGCTGACGTTTTAGATGATATCAATAATGAAGCTCGTCATCTTGAAATTAAAGCGGAATTAAAGGCTCTAGCACAAAACTTTGTGATCTATAACCAACCAACATACTAAATTTAAAATAAGATTGAGGATAATAATATGACAGCGATGGACTTAAAACTTATAAAAATGGTCACAACTCATTATTGGCAAAAAAGCGATAAAGTTGTTGATAAAATAAGCTTTAAGGGCAGAACTTTTTTCAATAAATTTGAAAAAATTGATAAAACGCTTACTCAATCTGTCATCAATCAACATCTAAAAGGTGAAATCACTATAGCACATTCACTTGTTGATGCAAAAGGGATTGTAGAAAATATTGTTATTGATTACAATGGTCGTGATCCTGAACGCTTCTATCACAAGGCGCAACTGCTTTTACGTGAAGAGGGATATATAAACTTTACCGCTTTTAACTCTAAAACAGATGGTCACTTGCATGTATATATCCACAAAGGGCATACTACTCTACAAGAAGCGATTCAACTTGGTAAAATGATCTCTATGAAACTCGCTGCCAAACAGCCTAAACAGTGGAAAATGTTTCCAACTGATGAACTGCCAAATGAGTACAATATTTTAACTCTGCCGTATGAACTCTACGCTAAAGAGCGTGGTGCTTCATGGTCGAAGCATATGTAATAAAAAGGATTTATAATGGAAGAAAGAAACGAATTAAACGATATCATCTTAAATAGAAATAGTGATTCTATCGGTTCAAATAAAAAAATAGTTCTTGCTGTTGCAGTTCTTGCTGTAATCCTTATTGTAGTTGTGATGATCATGAAAGGTTCTGTCTCAAATAGTTCAGACAACCTCCCTCAAGCGCAACAAGCTGCAAAAACAAATCTTCCTCCCGAACCACCAATCGTTCAGCCTAGCGATGAAAATCAAGGTAACGCTCCACTTTTTCAGCCTGTTGAAATAGTCAAAGAGAATAAAAAAGGTGATGATGAACTTGATAAAATCGCTCAAAAGCTCAAACAAGAGAGTCTAACAAAAAATACAACTCAAGCAGATGCTGCCCTTGTCCCTGCTCAAACAAATGAAAAAGTAGTTACGCCAGTAGTGGAAAAACAAAATACTCATCAAGTTAAACAAGAAAATACTCCAAAACATGAACAAATGATAAAAGAGGAACCACTTAAAAAAGAGGAAGTTCTCTCTAAAAAAGAGAATATAAAGAAAAAAGAACTAGTAACAAAAAAAGAACCTGCAGCTTCTAAAGAAAGTACAACGAAAAAAGAGGGCTTATTTGTAAAAGAGAGTACGCCTAAAAAAGAGTCGTTATTTGCAAAAGAGGCTAAACCTGTGGTAAAAACCCCAGCCCAAACCACGACAACTCCGCCAACGACAACTCCGACAGCGGCTGCAACTGGAACGTACTATGTTCAAGTAGGTTCATTTACGAAAGTTACACCAGGTGACAAGTTTTTTACATCAATAAAAACTCTTGGTTATGCATATGATTCGGTGAAGGTTGGAGAAATAAGTAAGGTAATGGTTGGGCCATTTAAAAATGAAACTGATGCAAGAGAAGCTCTAAAAGCTATTCGTAAAAATGTCGAATCTGGCGCTTTTATAACAAAAAAATAGTATTTAAAAGGCTTATCATTGATTTATCATACACAATTTACACTTGACCAATTTGCACCTATTGCAGTGTATCATAAGCTAAAAACTATTTTCAAAGATGAAATAAGTTTTCTTTTTGAAAGTGCTGGACAAAGCGAAGGCAACTATAGTTTTATTATGATAGGTGCTAGAGAAAGAGTTCAATATAAAGAAAATGTAACAATCTATACAAATGCAAAAGGTGAAAAAGAGATCAGTGAGATCTCCCCTTTTACATTTTTAAAAGAGTATTACAAATATATCGATACAACTCTTTATAAGTCTACATGTAAGGAACTCAACGTTGGCTATGTCGACGGTTTCATCGGCTATATCGGCTATGATATGGTAAAAGTTTTTGAGCCAAAATTAAAAAATATCATGGATACTCTTCATGATGAACTGCACACTCCTGATCTTGATTTAATCCTACCAAAACTTGTAGTTGCCTATTCTCATAAAAATAACAAGATCTCTTTGATCTCTGTCCTTGATACTATGCAGACTAGATTTAGTGAACTTGAAGAGAGTTTAAAAGACTCTTATAAATATGTACCAATGATAAATAATATTGGAATTGATGAGGGATCTTTTGCCTTTAGTAAAGAGCACTTTTTTGAAATGGTCGCAAAATCTAAAGAGATGATTAAAAGCGGTGATGTTTTTCAAATTCTTATGACAAATAGATTTACAAGAAATATTGCTGTTGACCCTTTTAGCTTTTACCGCATTTTACGAGCTAAAAACCCTTCGCCATATATGTTTTTAATGGAATATGAAGATTTTAACATTGTTGGCAGTTCGCCGGAGGTTATGGTGCGTCTTAGCGATGGAGAGATCCTTCTTCGACCAATTGCAGGCACAAGAAAGCGTGGAGATACAAAACAAAGAGACAAAGAGCTTGAAGCTGAGCTTCTCGCTGATCCTAAAGAGCTTTCTGAGCATCTTATGCTTATTGATCTTGGACGCAATGATGTTGGACGTGTTGCTGCGACGGGAAGCGTAGAAGTAGAAAATATGATGCATATTGAGCGATTTTCTCATGTTATGCATATTGTTTCTGATGTCGTTGCAACTTTGCGTGACGATAAAGATATGTTTGATCTTTTCATGGCAACCTTTACCGCTGGCACAATGACAGGAGCACCTAAAATACGCGCAATGGAACTCATTGCAGAGTATGAAGGCTTAAAACGTGGTTTTTATAGCGGAAGCATAGGGTACTTTGGATTTGATGGAAATATGGACAGCGCTATTACTATTCGTACAGCTATGGTCAAACCAGATAGAGTAATACTTCAAGCAGGTGCAGGAATTGTTGCTGATTCTATTAATGAATTGGAATATCTTGAAGTCACCAATAAGCTTGGAGCACTTGTCAGTTCACTCAAAGACCTCGACTAATGTCAAAACTTTTTGCTATTTTTGGAGATCCAGTCTCGCACTCTCGCTCTCCTTTGATGCACAACTATCTTTTTAAAACTCTACATGTAGATGCTTGCTATACAAGAGTTCATCTCACAAATGGCTCACAATTAAAAGAAACCTTTCTCTCTCTTGGTCTTTATGGTGCAAATATTACAGTTCCACATAAAGAGGCTGCATATGAGGCTTGTGATGAAGTAAGAGGCTTTGCTACAACTATTGGAGTAGTAAACACTATAATCTTAGAAAATGGCAAAATGATCGGTTATAACACTGATGCTGATGGTTTTATGGAAGCTATTAAGCCTTTTGGTGCAATCAAATCTGTTTTAATCCTTGGAGCTGGTGGAACTGCAAAAGCACTAGTAAACCGCTTTTTACAAAATAAGTACAAGGTTACTGTTTTAAATAGAAGCGCGCAAAGACTTACATATTTTAAAGATTTAAACATCACCTGTGATACTTGGGAAAGCTTTACATGTAAGGATTATGATCTAGTAGTTAATACAACGAGTGCGGGTTTAAAAGATGATCTCTATCCTGCGCCAAAGGCTCAAATAGAAGAGATTCTCTCGCATACATCTTTTGTTGCAGATGCGATTTATGGAAAAGTAACACCCTTTTTAGAACTTGCAAAAGACAAAAATATCATCTATAAAGATGGAGCAGATATGCTTTTATATCAGGGAGTTCTGGCAAATCATCTTTTTTGCGATAAACAGTTTGATCTTGATACAACAGCAAAGATAATGAAAAAAAGTTTTAATTTATAAGATTGACTAGTATTGATTTTGAAGAGAATATTGTGTAGATGATTCAATAAATTTTTAATGAGATGATTTAAAAGAAGAATTTATAAAAGAACCTTTCTCCAAGTTACCTTGAAGAAAGGAAAGCTCTAAAATTAGAGATTATTTAGTAGCGTTTGCTTCAGTAGCGTTAGCTTCTGTAGCGTTCATTTCAACTGGAGCAGTTGTGTTAGTTTCAGTAGCGTTCATTTCAACTGGAGCAGTTGTGTTAGCTTCTGCTTTTTTAGCATCATTACATGCTGTGAATACTAGAGCGATTGCAAGTGGTAATAGGTATTTCATGGTTGTCCTTTTCTGTAATCTCTTTTCGAGATAATTCAATTTTACGGCGCAATTATATGATCTTAATTATTAAACGAAGATTAGTCCATGCATATATTTATAAATTTACTTGTATTAATATTATTTTTTTATAATTTACAAAGATTTAAACTCCATTGATCCTAACTTTTCTTTTTTGATAAAAGAGGAGATGAAAAATAGTAGCGCAAAAAAAACAACGAATAGTTGCCTAAAAAGTGGATGAGGATCTTCTAGCTCGCTCATAGCAATATCTATCTCTTTATCTGCACATTATCAACTACTCTACTATCGTGCCTTTATCAGCGTTTAAATGGCCTTTTATGATAGGATAACGTATCTGCTACTCTTTTAAAAGAGCCTCCTTTTTGGCGTATGCTTTATTCTCCTTAAATGTGTTAGACTTTGTATTATTTAGTTTTTCCCTCAAATCCACTTACATGTAAGCATATATTCCTCTATTTTAACAGCTTTTTATCTCTCTTTAACACCTCTTAAACTATACTATGCAATCTTTTAGAGAAGGCGAAATCTCCTTGAAATCGTATCAAAACCTTGTTATGTTACAAAATCTTTATCGACTCAAAGCTTTAGGTTTTGAGTACACAGAACTCGTAAGTATTAACGAAAAAAGTTCTGATCCACTTGCAAGTGATTTAGAAAGCTTACATGTAAGCATCTCAAGCTGTCATTTATGTGATTTAAGTAAATCAAGAAAACAAAGCATGAGTGGGTATGGCAACAAAGATGCAGATCTTATGATTGTGGATTCTGTTGTTTCAGGAAGCGAAGATGAATCAGCAAGCTATTACGCAGGAAGAGCGGGAAGTTCTTTAAGAAAAATGGTAGAAAATGTCTTAGAGCTAAGTATCGAAGATGTCTATTATACGCACGCTATTAAGTGTAAACCCTCAGGTTCCAACAAGCCCTCTGAGTCAGAATACAACAGTTGCAAGCCCTATCTTCTTCGTCAAATAGAGTTAATAAAACCTAAAGTCATTATGGTTTTAGGCGAAGATGCTTACGATCTTTTTTCTCATACAAAAGAGGAGTTTAGACAAGTGCGAGGGCATATTATAGATTTTAAAGAGTATAAACTTGTCCCTATTCATCATCCTCAGTTTTTGCTGAGAAATCCATCTTTAAAAATCGAAACATTCAACGATCTTAAAATTATAAAGAGCTTATTATGAAATTAAAAAATCTTCTCCTTGCTTGTATCTTGGTAACACCCCTATTCTCTCAAGAAACTCCATTTGCCATCCACATAGAACGTGTTAAAAAGAGCAACACCCTTGAAGTAAAAAAGCCTCAAGAACAAGAAAAACTCAAAATCGCGATTATGATCCCATCACAAGTGATCGGACGCTACGCAAACTCTACAACCAATGCAGTTTTTGCGTATATGCTAACAAAATCAAACTCATTTGAGATAAAAACTTTTGATACACAAATGCAAGATAGAGAGAGTTTATCAAAAGCTTTACAAGAGATTGAAAAAGAAGGATTTGCTTATGCGATCGCTGTGCTGAGTAAAGATGGTGTGGATAAACTGATCAATCTCAATCCGCAAATAAATATCTTTATTCCAACGATCAATAAAAGCGAAGTCTCATCGCCCTCTTCTCATCTTTATTTTGGCGGTATAGACTACAAGGCCCAAGTTGACACGCTTTTACAAAACGCTTCCACTCCACTTGTTATCTTCAAAGACACATCGCCGATCACAAGCAATATCAGTGACTATGCCCAAGGCAAATTCCATGGAAAAAGCTACACTTTCACAATGGACAAATCTACAAATCTAAAAAAACAGCTCAAAAATAATAGATTTGGGCATGGATCTTTTTTAACAAATACACCTGTGATTAAAACAGGACTAGTCATTTCTCAAATGACGCTTTATAAGGTCAACGAAAAAAATATCTTATCAACACAAATCAATTATGATCCACTTCTTTTGTCAATGACGCAATATAACGATAGAAAAAATATGATCATTGCAAACTCAATTTCAAAAGATAACACAACAGTTACCGATGCAAATCTTTTACTCAACAACGACATCATTTATGACTGGATAAACTATGCGACAACTGTGGGCGTAGATTACTTTTTTAGCCGTATCACCCATGAGGCAAGAGAGTATCCACTTGCAATATCAGAGAATCAAATCATCTATCCAATCAGTCTCGTACAGCCCTCATTTTCAAGCTTTGTGAACTATAAATCAAAAGAAAAGTGAATGTAGAAGCTCTAAATTTTTAGAGTCAAATCGCTTCACTTTACCAGAAAAATCGATAAAAACAAGCGTAATATCCATCTCAAATATCTTTTCATCACCTCTATAGACCTCTTGATGCAGTTTAAAAGAAAGCTTTTTCACTTCAACAAGAAAACTCTTTACATGTAAGAGATCTCCAAGCTTTGCCGAAGAGAGATAAGACGCGTTCAAATCTTTTACAACAAAATGCCCATTCTCTAAAACAGGAGATAAGCCTTTTTCAAAAAAAGCCTCACTTCTAGCACGTTCACAAAATTTAAGATAGTTCGCATAAAAAACCACCCCACCAACATCTGTATCTTCATAATAAACTCTCAATTGCACTCTACACTCCCCTATTTATAGTCTTGTAAGTCTCTATCTAAAATATTCGCTCCAATTTTGAATATTTTTTCAAGTCTTTGGTCTTCGCCTTTTTTAATAAACTTAGTCTAATCTACTTTTAATATAAAAATCCACCAATTTCAAAGGTAGATTTCTCCTCACAATAAAAATCACCCACATTGCTTGCAAAAATTCCATTGTCATTTAGTGAGGGCTTATTTTTATAGTAGTTATCAAGTTGATTTACAAAAAATGTTTCTCTTAAATTACCAGTATTTGGTTCTTTTGTGTACATTAAATTGGTATTTTCTAAATAAATCTTTCTGGTTTTTATAAATAGTTCTTCAAGCATCTTTTGAACTTTCATTGTATAGTTTAACAATTATATCAAAATACAATAATCCTATCTAATAAAATCCCACTCCTAAAAATAAAATAAATGACAATTAAAAACGTTTTTGTCATCACTTGTTACTTTTACTTTATCAATATTTCAAACTTATGACTTTATTACTAGAACATGATATGCAACTATCTATCAAAGATCACCAACAAGGGATAGATATGCAAATCGCAATACCAACCGATTATGATGATGCAATCTACCAAGACAACGCCTATACTGCTCCAAAATTTGCTATCTATACTGTTGTACCAGAAAATGAAAAAGTAGTATTTTTTCTAAAAAATATCGTTGAAAATCCACTCAGAAAGATGAAATCTGGCTCTTTTGATGAAGCACAGCTTAAATGCTCTTGCGATACTAAATATTCGAGCGAATTAACCCATATATACGAGCATTATTCCCTTCTTGACAGTATTAGTGGGTGTAGCTATCTTCTTGCAAATTGTTACTGTAAAAATGTTGCGAGAAGTATGAAAAGCGGTGGAATTATCATTTATAAAATACCCTCTATCATCAAACAAACAGACACAGCAATCAAAAATTTTCTTATAGGAGCCTCCTTTGCAAATACATCACAACAAATACACCATGCGTCTTGAAGATTTGCCTCTTGATGTGGGTTATGCCTCTGAAAAAGTAAGTGTAAAAGGTGAAGATAACTCCTACCATGTAATCGGCGGACAAAATGGAAAAACACAACTCATCATATCTCTTCCTTTTATGGATGATGAGATTTTAGAGGAACTTCAAGCGATAGAAAAAGAGTTACCAAATGGCGGAATGTATGAAGTAAGTGCTTCTTTGATATTTGCTCATCCTCTACAAAATAAGCCAGATTTAAAAAGATTTGAACTTTTTTATGATGAGAAAGAGGAGTTTAGCGATTTTTACGGCACACGACTTAGTGGTGAACCGTGCGGGGGAGAATTAACAAAAGCACTCATTCTCATCTCAAAAGATGGAGCTATCTTTTATGATGAATTTGTAAAAGAGCTAAGCGAAAAATTTAATCTCTCTACCCTACTACGCAAAATATTTGCAGCACAAACTTGTTACACAGGAAAAGGATGTCACTCGTGAATGAATTAATACAAAACATAAAAAAAGAGTTGAGAAATCAGACAACAGTCCCCTACTTTGGACTTGGAATATTTCAAGATACAAAAACAAAAGATGGCGTTGAGATGCCTTATGATTCAGACTCGATGATTTTGACTATGAATGATGGAAAGGCGATGAGCCAAAGGTTGATGTTTGAGTATTCTCGCGCAGCGATGCACCTTGAACAGCGCCGCGGTGTTGAGTATATGACTCAGCTTATAAATCATATTTATACCAAACCTTTTGAACCCACTGCTTTGCAAAAAGCGATTGTCGATATGTTACCTAGATATATCATCGATACAAATCGTGACACAAAAATTCAAGAGCTTTTAGCGTATGAACCGCACTGTCTTATCATCGGAAAATCAAGATTGATGGCGGACAAAAACCGTTATGAAGTGTATGAATATGATGTTGAAAATAAAAAATATTTTCTCGTCGAAGATGAAGTTTTAGAGAGTGCTAAAAAGATTCTTTTTAAACCTATGGGTTCCCCTCTTCCTGTGCCTAGCTTTGTTATATCTGACGCTGATTATGTGGATTGGTTGACTGAGGCTATGGGCGGATTTGCTCTACCTCCAATTCTAAAAACCTACAGAAAAGCAAAAAAATATCTCTTTATGGGAACATATTTCGACCGTGACACAGACAGAATGGTCGCAAATGAACTCACACTTGACTTAGAGGGCGGATATATCATCACCGACAAAGAGTTAGGAAAAAAAGAGAAAAAATTTGTTGAAAAGCACAATCTTGAAGTTATCAATATGTCACTTCAAGAGTTCATCAAAGAGTTCATTTAAAGGAAAACAATATGCCAATAATTCCAACAGTAAAAGACCGCTCCCCTCGTGGAGAACGTTACTTTGACCTTTTTTCAAAACTGATAAACGACCGTGTTATTTTTATCACCGAACAGGTTGATGACCATATGATGGGCGTGATTGTCGCTCAACTTCTCTATCTCGAAGCAGAAGATTCGAGTGAACCAATCCACATGTATATCAGTTCTCCTGGTGGTTCTGTGATGGCTGGACTTGCCATTTTGGACACGATGCAGCTCATCACGGCGCCTGTTTACACCTATGCGATGGGCATGGTAGCTTCAATGGCGGCAGTTCTCTTTACATGTGGAGAAAAAGAACACAGATATATGCTTCCAAATGCTGAGATTATGATTCATCAGCCTTTGGGTGGGACTTCTGGACAAGCGAGTGATATCGAGATTCAGGCAAAACATATCATCAACCTCAAAAAAAGACTCTATAAAATTCTTTCAAAGGCGACAGGGAAACATGTTAAAACTATTGAAAAAGAGAGTGATCGTGATAACTATTTTGAAGCAGATGAGGCTATTGCGTTTGGATTGGCCGACTCAATATTGACAAAACATTCTCAAAAGGATCTTTGATGAATGACGAAAAAATCTGTTCTTTTTGTGGACGTAAACAAAGCGAAGTAAAGAAGATGTTCTCTTCTGAAAAGACCAATATCTGTAATGAATGTGTCAGCACTTGTTCAAGTATCTTGCAAAAAGAGGTCAAGTATGAAGAGCGTGCACAGATGCAAGAACAGCTTCCAAAACCTCAAAAGATAGTAAGTTTTTTAGATAAACATATCATCGCTCAAGAGGATGCAAAAAAGGTGCTTGCAGTGGCTTTATACAATCACTACAAGCGCATTGAAAATCCAGTCTATAACAATGTCGAACTTGAAAAAAGTAATATTTTACTCCTAGGCCCAACGGGAAGTGGAAAAACGCTTTTGGCAAAATCGTTGGCAAAGATCATGAATGTGCCTTTTGCTGTTGCAGATGCGACAGCTTTAACTGAAGCTGGCTATGTGGGTGAGGATGTTGAGAGCATTCTTTCACGCTTGCTTGCTGCTGCAAATTATGACATAGAACTCGCACAACGCGGGATTATCTATATCGATGAGATAGACAAAATCGCTCGAAAAAGCGAATCTTCCACAATGGGGCGCGATGTCTCTGGCGAGGGTGTCCAACAGGGACTTTTGAAGATTTTAGAGGGTGCGGAGGTTTATGTTCCAGTCAAGGGAAGCCGTAAAAACTCAACCACTGAAACTATACTCTTTGACACGACTCATGTTTTGTTTGTCTGCGGTGGCGCTTTTGTAGGACTTGTTCCTGACATCAATACAAAAAAGAACAATAAAGTAGGCTTTGGTACAAAAACAAGCGCAACGCAAAAAGAGTTTAAAGTGGATCAAAAAGCACTCATTCACTATGGGATTATCCCAGAGTTTATAGGTCGCATACCTGTTATCGCTCAGTTAAAAGAGCTTACATGTAAGCAGATGGTTCAAATATTACAAGAGCCTGACAACGCTCTTATAAAACAGTTTCAAGCTCTTTTTGAGATGGATGGCATAGAGCTCAAATTTGAGGAAAAAGCACTCCAAGCCATAGCTGAGCTTGCAACACAAAAAGGTGTCGGCGCAAGAGGACTTAGAGGAATCATCGAGGAAGTGATGCTCCCTCTTCAATACTCTTGTCCATCACTTGAAAATTTAAAGAGTTGTACCATCACAGAAGCGCTTGTAAAAGAGCAGACAAAAGAACCAATATATACATTTAACACACAAAAGGAAGCATCAAGATGAGAGTATATTTAGACAATAACGCAACAACAAAGATTGACCCACTTGTAAAAGTAAAGATGCAGCCATTTTTTGAAGATCTTTACGGGAATCCAAACTCCCTTCATAAGTTTGGAATGGATGTCCGCCCTTACCTTAACGAAGCACTTGGATCAATGTATGATGCCTTACATGTAAGAGATGAAGATGATATCCTCATCACCTCATGTGCGACAGAGAGTAACAATAGTGTCTTAAAAGGTGTCTTTTTCAAATACATTTTAAATAACCCACAAAAAAATCACATCGTTACAACTTCTGTCGAGCACCCTTCTGTGCTTGATACGCTTTCATTTTTAAGTGATTATGGCGTTGATGTAACGTATGTTGATGTTGATGAAGAGGGTGGAATCTCAGCTGAGGCGATGATGGCGGCTGTTACAGATAAAACGATTCTTATCTCGATGATGTGGGCGAACAATGAAACAGGGATGATCTTTCCTGTTAAAGAAGTCGGCGAAGCAGCAAAAGAAAAAGGGATACTTTTTCATACAGATGCAGTACAAGCCATAGGAAAAATTCCCCTCAATCTAAGCGAAGTCAATGTAGATTATATGACTTTTTCTGCTCATAAATTTCATGGTCCAAAAGGGATTGGCGGTCTTTATGTTAAAAAAGGAAAATCCCTTCCAAACCTTTTTCATGGAGGCGAACAGATGGGTGGCAAACGTGCGGGAACACTCAATGTCGCATACATCGTAGGCATGGGACTTGCGATGAGACAAGCAGTAGGACACGTTGAGATCATGAACTCCGAAGTACGCGCTCTTCGTGACAAACTTGAAGATGCTATCTCTCAAATCCCTGACACTATCGTTGTAGGGCCAAGAGAAAAACGTACACCAAATACTATTCTTATCTCACTCAAAGGGATCGAGGGAGAAGCGATGCTTTGGGACTTAAACCGCGCTGGAATCGCCGCTTCTACAGGAAGTGCTTGTGCATCTGAATCACTTCATGCAAACCCTGTTATGAGTGCTATCGGCGAAGATCCAGAACTCGCGCACACTGCGATGCGTCTCTCTCTTTCGCGCTTTACGACGCAAGAGGAGATCGACTACACAATCGATGTGTTTACAAAAGCAGCCGAGCGTTTACGTTCTATCTCTTCTACCTACGCATATACAAATAAAAAAGCGGTGTAGTTAGAACCAAAATTGCATTTGATTTTTAAACCAAAACAAGGAATAACAGAATGTCAAAAGTACAAGAGTTTATCCATAATAACAACCTCCAATGGCAAGCATCTTTTAATGCAAAAACAGACAAATACGCGTATGGATACCGTGGAAGTTTGATAATCACTGAGGGAACAAAACTCTCAACAGATTCTTTTTGTTACAGATCTTGATGGGAATGGCAAATTTGAGTATGAAGGCTTTACATTTTATGCATTTTCACTTGATGAGAGTTCAGTTTGGAATGAGCTCCTCGACCACGCTGATCTTTCAAAAGGTGATTTGAAAAAAGCAAGTGCAGAAGAGAAAATAGATATCGTTTATGACGAAATCAAAAAAACAACTTTGCGTATTCTCACAAAATCATACGAAGAGATCAAAGCACTTAAAAATGCAAGCAAAGCAAAAACACTTTTTGGAGCAGTATAAAACTCTTTCATCGCTTATGCTACAATAAGCGAAAAAAGAGACCCCATGAAAAACTTTTTATCGACTATCCAAACTGCCATCATTGGTACTATTGACAAAGACACCCTGCCATTTTCCTCTTATGCACCTTACATCTATGACAACAACCGCTTTTATATCTATATCTCCGATATTGCGACTCATGCGAAGAACTTACATGTAAGGCCTAATGCTTCCCTCTTTTTTATAGAAGATGAGAGTAGATCTAGCAATCTTTTTGCAAGAAAACGTATCTCTTTACAATGTGAAAGCTGTGTTATTTCAAGAGAGAGTGAGCGTTTTGAAGAGGTACTCGCCCTCTTTGGTGAAAAGTTTGACAGCTCAATGGTTGCAACACTCAAAGGTATGCTTGATTTCAATCTTTTTGAGTTACATGTAAAGGCTGGAGAAGCCACATTTGGATTTGGTGAAGCCTACTTTATCGGCGGTGAGCATATGAACGAACTCATCCCTCGCAGAGGTGGCGGACATAAAAAGTAAACTTATGTCTCGCTCAAGTTTTACAAGCTAAGCTACTTCGCCCTCTTGGGGCTCAACTTGGATTTTTTCGCCTACTCCGCGTTTAGAAAGTAAAATATCTTCACGAAATTTTTTCTCTTTATACGCAGGTGATCTTGGCGTACCATTTTTGGTTCCAAGTTTATAAATCTCTTCATTTAAAAAGTGAGCATCAAACTCTTTGGTAAATGGCATATCCCAAGTGATGCATCCAATGCTTGGGCAAATAGCCGCACACTGAGGATCGTCAAATATGCCGACACACTCAACACATTTTTCAGGTTGGACGTAGTAACGAGGATTTCCCGTCGGATTATCATTATCATCTACTATCGCCTCAACTGGGCAGTTTTGCGCACATGCATCGCAAGTTATACAAGTATCGTTAATTATTACTGACATAAATAGCTCCTTCATAGATAATGATCTATTTGCAAGTTGTGTTCTAGATGAGTTCGCTACGGTTTTGGGCTTTATGAAAGATTCTCAGCAACCATAAAGGTGTATCGGTGCTTAGCATCAGTTGCAGTTTTAAAGATGCTGATTCTATGGTTTCATCCTCGGCGACTTTGACGGGATGTATGCCTGAGGCTTGAATCATCTTTGAAGCAGTTGGTCCTATCTGAGTACAATACATAATATCAGCATTCCCAAGTGTTTTGATCTTATAGTTCAACTTTTCTTCTTCGCCCGCAGGCTCATCAGAGCTGTCCAAAAGTTCTAAAAACTTGATCTTTTCTTTATCGATTTGATAGAGATAAAAACTTTTTGACCAGCCAAAATGCTGGTCGATTGTTTTACCATCAGTTGATGCAAATGCTACATTCATGATCTTTTAAAAACTATCCATAACATTTGCATGTGATGTACGAGCATCCATAGATATCTCAGCCATAAAAGCCTGCTCTTTTACAGTTGGAAGCATAAGCCCTTTTGATTTGTGCTCACGGATCTTATAAGTTCCCGCTTCATTTGCGTCTGCATAATACTCATTAAACTCTACCGTATAAGGCATATCCCACACAATTGAGCCCTCAGTTGGACATACATCTGCACAACGAGGTGTATCAGCATGGCTTACACACTCTACACATGTTTCAGGTTTAACATAAAATCGCTCACCCTCGTAAGGATTTTTATCATTATCATCAGCCAATATTGCAGCCACTGGGCACTCAGATGCACACGCATCACAGTTTATACACGCATCAGTTATCATTACAGCCATTTTTTTCTCCTTGTTTTGCTTTTAAATATGCAACTTTTATTCGAACTAAAAACTGATTTCCTGTTTAAAAATAGGTTCTAGTTTTATATCTATGCCTCGTAGGAGCATCGTTGCAGGGCAGCCCTCTTGAAGCTCAAGTTTTTCATAGGCAGTTGCTGTGATTAAAGAGATAATATCTCCAACACTGAGCCACTGTGGTCTTTAAGATTTTATAAGATACATAACACTCTCACCACAGTTGACTTGTATATGAGTGACAATATCCGTTTCCTCAATATTTTGTACCGTCGCGATCACTTTATTCATCGAATTTCCTACATCAAATAAAGTATGACATTTTTGTCAATCATTGTCTCAAAATGATCAAGCAACATATCTGCAGTGGAAGTTGAACTCAACTGGCATCCAGAACATGCACCTTGATATTTCAGCCATATTTGTGTTTTCTTTCCCGCTATAAAGTTGATAAGTTCTATTCCTCCGCCATCACTTGAGAGCGTGGGCATAATAGTTTTTTGCAGTAGATTTTCAACAAGCAGTTTTTGTTGTTCATACTCTAAAGAGTGAAAAATCTCATTATTTGTATGAAAATCAGAGCTGTTACTCACATAAGTAATAATCGACTGCGCTTGGGAATTTTCATTATGTGCAGCGGTGATGAGATAGCGCATAGCTTCTTTATTATCGCCCTTTTCTTTCATTAAAAGTCCAACTTTCAACTGTGCTTCTATATGTCCTTCATCGGCTGCTTTTTTATAGTTCATAAGTGCATTATCATGATCGATATGACCATTTACACCCCTTTCATAAAAAGCACCAAGAGTATAAAGTGCTCTCAAGTCACCATTTTTTGCAGCATCTTCAACAAGAGAATAAGCCTCAATAAAATTTTTCGATTCAAACTTTTGTATCGCTTGGTCAAAGATATCATTCATTTTTTTATCCTCTGGTTTATTTTTTATCTTTGAATGCATCAACTGTTCTAGAACCAAAGATGCATAAGAAATAAAATAAAAATAAAGGAGCCTCAACAGATGAAATCATTAACAAATGAGATGATGACACCTGAAATGGAGCAGATTCGCGGACTGATAATTAATACAGTCATGCAAAGAGATGCTTTTAAAAAAGATATGGAGCTATGGTATCAAACTCATCCAAGGCAACATTATCCAAAAATGAATGATCTTATTCTTGTAGATTCCACACTTTCAAAACTTGATAGTTTTTATAAGCAGTTATGGGATTATTATAATGTTTCTAAATAATTTAAATTTAATCTATGGAGAATACAATGGATCACAAATCACTCAAACAAGAGCTTTTAAAGCAAGCAAGAAATGCTTTTGAAACCGCATCAACCTTACATGTAAACGAAAGAATAGAGGTTTATATAGATAACGGCGTTGTAAAAACATCAGATGTTTTAGCAGAAGATGAAGAGATTGTTTATTCTCCTTCTCGCATTCTTTGTTATCAAATTTATGGCTATGACTATCTCGAAGAGGAGATTAAAACATGGATAGACTATGCAAGAGTTATCCAACAACCAAGCGATGAAGCACCCCTACAAGAACCGACAGATATCGAAAAATCTGTGCGTGAACTCATAAATACTCTAGCAAAACAAGCAGGTGTAAACAGTGATGAAGTCAGCTCTTATGAGGTTTTTGCAAACCTGCCTGTAACACTTTTAGGAACAATAGAACAAGAGATTATAGAATACTGGTGGAGTGCAAACGAAGAGGAAAACGGCAAAAAACTCGCCCTTACTCAGATAGAAGAAGCGCTTAAAAGTTATGTGCAAAAGTAGGAGTCTATCCTACTTCCACCATATCTATAGCTTTGTCTGTAAGACAATATGTTTGAATTCCATCATCATCAAAGTTCATACATTCACTCACACAACCAGCGTCTAGAAGTGTCTGTATAATCTTTTCAACCACTTCAAGTTTCAACCCAAGATACTCAGCGATGTCATCCGCATCATAGAGATTGTAGTTATCCTCATCACTCAGATTGTAGATCGCTTTCATAACACTTTTAATCATACCTGTCATCACAAATCCTTATGCATTTTTATAAAACTATGCAATTTTTGTACTACACACTTAGCAGTTTGAGATAAGGTTTTGCTTTATCAATGTTAACTCTTTCATCAAGATGCTCACTTGCTATACACCTAAAACATGTACTCATATCATCACAATTCGCACACGCAGGCGCGATTTGCCCTATCTCATCATAAATAAACTTTTTCCACAGCTTTTCTTTTGGTTTTTTCGCGGCAAACTCTGGAAAGTTTTTCTTCATAAACGCACCCATTTGCGTTCTACTTTTAAACCCCAAATCTTGATAAAGATGATTCATCTTGAGTGATTCATACGCTACCCAGCGCGCTAAAACATTTTGTGCAAAAGCATTTACACCATAAGCGTGTAAAAGTGCAAATACCGCATCTTCCATCTTTCTTAATTGCGTATTCATAGCTCTATCTCCACCATTTTTCCCATTGTGATTTCGGCCACCTCTACACCAAAAGAGAAACACTCCTCCAACTCCGCTTGTGTAGGAATAAGCTTTATCTTCATAGGTTTTATAGGTAATCTAAACTTGAGCCAACGCATTCGCTCATGAAGCATTTGGGGTGCTTCGCCCGTCCAGCCATACGAACCAAAAGTAGCTCCGACTTTGCCTCTGTTTTCTAAATACGCCATACATGTAAGCAGATCCCAAGCAGGTTTTACAGCATCGCCGTTAATAGTCGGTGAGCCGATGATGACCGCATCAGACTCTTCTAAAAGATCGACCATATTGTTTTCATCGAGGGAAGCGAGATCATACATACTCGCAACGATTCCCTCTACAGAGTCCGCACCTGCTGTAATCTTTTGTGCCATTTTATGGGTATTTTCATAACTTGACATATAAAAAACACAGAGCATTTTATTGCCAAAAGTATGTTTTCTAAACTTTGCCTCACTGCTCCACTCTCCATATTTTTCTATGTAATACTCAGGATTTGTTCTTAAAATTGGTCCATGAAGTGGTGCTATGGTCTTAATATCAAACTTTTCATAAAGCTTTAAAGCTTGCATGACATACTGTTTAAATGGACGCATAATATGGTCATAGTAGTATTTAAAGGCATAGGAAAAATCTCCGACCTCATCATCAAAAAGTCGCTCATCGTAGTAATGGCTTCCAAAAACATCGCCACTAAAAAGAATCTTCTCCTCATGCAAATAGGAACTCATCGTGTCTGGCCAGTGTAAAAACGGTGTGCTCAAAAACTCGATAGTTTTATTACCAAGAGAGATTATTTTTCCAGTATTTGCCACTTCAAAAGGAATATCCTCTTTGATGATCCCTTTGAGCATCATCACAGCACGCCCTGAGATAATAAGTTTTGCCCCAGGAGCGCGTAACATCAACTCTTTGAGCGCTCCTGAATGATCAGGTTCTAAGTGGTGCAAGACGATATAAAGTATCTCATCATAGGAGCATAAAGCCTCTAAACGTCTAAAAAAATCGTAGCTAAACTCTTTTTTTACCGTATCCATAATGCATACGCCCTCACTGCCGCGGACAAGATAGCTGTTATATGAACTACCGTTTGCCGTTTTCATGATGATATCAAATGTACGTATTTGAGGATCAAAAGCACCTATAAAATGCACATTTTGTGAAACTTTTTTTATGTCTTTCATCTGCAATCCTTCATATAACTGATGTCCCTTACTACACTTTTTTTACTCAAAGATGTAGTGTCATAAAATAAGTGCATCGCTTTTATACTGACATCCAGTTTTCGTGTGTATGCCCTTTTTTCTTTTCACTTGCAAGTTGCTTGATCGCTTCAATACATGCCTCATAATTGACCTCATCGACAACCTCGCTTACAATCTCTTTATAAGCGATCACACCCTCTTTGTCTATAACAAAAACAGCGCGAGCAAGACGATTTTTTAGTTTTCCATCACTGATTAAAACACCAAATTTATTAGCAAAATGTCGCTCCTCATCTATAACAATCTCTGCACTATCGATGCACTCACTCTCTTGAAAATTTTTTACAAACTCCAAATCATCCGTAGTTATCATAATAGTTGAGAGTTTTCTGATCTCTTTGACCATCTCATTGAATTTTTTTGCTCCAAGTGAGCAGACTTCAGTTTTAAGAGAAGGAATCGCGATAAGAAGTTGAATGTTTGGAGCTATCATCCCGATAACATTTTTGGAATTGTCCAGTTTTGTTATACGTGCCGCTGGTGCTTCCTTACCTACTAAAAGTTCTTTGCCTGATAATTCTACAGGTGTTCCATGTACTGTTATTTGCATATTGTCCTCATTTTTTTTATTATCAAGATCTCTTGCATAATTTGTTCTATTTTTAATACAAATAATTGCCTATTTTTTAATCAAACAACTTATAACTTAGATCTATTTTAATTATATAATTTTGAAAATTACTAACAAAAAGTAGAAAAAATGCACGATCAGCTTAATATTCCCAATGAGGAACAGTGCCAAACCTGCGCTCTTACATTTGCCTATAATGAGATTAAAATTCTTTACGATATCGCTGTGTTATTATCAACAAATAATGAAGTAAATGAAAGTATTGAAAAAGGGATGCGCCTTTTAAAACGTAATGCTTATGTTGAGAGATGCAGTCTTTTTTTACTCTCAGATGATGCTACAAAAGTTGAACTTCATACATCATTAGATATCTCCGCACAACAACGTAAAATGGCTGTTTACAAGCTTGGCGAGGGTGCGACAGGGCTTGCGGCACAAAGCTGTGAACCAGTTGTCATAGAAAATATCCACAACAATATAAACTATCTCAATAAAATGGGCATCGTAGATACAAAATCGATCTCTTATGTCGCAGTTCCTATTATGCAAGATGAGACTCTTTTTGGTGTGATCTCTGCAAATATTCATAAATCTTCTATTCTTAGTTTTGATGATATTGTTAGAATGCTGACAATTGTCGGATCTCTGTTTTGTGGAACCCTTGCGATTCAAAAAAGATTCTCTAAAGAAAAAGAGAGTTTAGTAGAGTGATCACACGCATACACTTGGCCACCTCTGCGCATAAACACTTGGCCAGTTAAAAAAGTAAAAAATATTCTTACGTCATTGTAACATAGGTGGCCAAATAAATTATGAGGAAGCTAATATTTCTCTCATCGATGGACCTTT
>CAITKP010000104.1 GCA_903892995.1 uncultured Campylobacterales bacterium | reverse complement strand
CCACATACATAAAGCCATTGCGAAATAAATTAAAATCAGAAGAGATCAAAAGAATTGAAATCTATTTGGAAAAAAAGAAGAAAAAAGAAAAATATACTACTTACAGAAATATTCTTTTATTCAAGCTAATGCTTTATGGCGGATTGAATGTAAGTGAGGTTTTAACGATTCGTTTTAACCAGATTGTCCTGGAGAGTGAATTCTATCGAGTTTTTCTGGAAGGACATAAAAATAAAAGCGTTTGTATCAGGTGTGAATGTATCGAAGATGAAGTAGAAACACTTAGGCATTTTTTCAATATAGACCCTTATCAGATAATTGCACAAACTTCTACAGGAAGATTAATGGATAGGGTGCAGCTTTATAAAGTAGCAAATACTATTTATATTTTTTCAGGGGTTCGTGCAACTGGAGTGCGCATATTAAGACAAACTTATTTGACGTCCCTACGGTATTCGAAGTAAGATTTATCTATTTGGGCAACCCTTCCCCCTGAAGGCTTGCCAAGCTCTTTGTTGTGATTATTTGCACCAAGTCCTGTGTGGATTTTAAATAAAATGAAGCTCACAACTCCAATAGTCACTACGGATAACACTACAATCATCCTAATCACCTCCACACTCCTTGCGGTTTAATTTCCAGAAAATGTCGCACATCTCCATAGGCATTAAATGCGTAATCATGCGCTTTATCTATTGCAGAATTTTTGTCTTCAGCTTCTATTGTGATTTCTTCAAGAAACTCATTGCGCAGATCCGATTTCATGCTAAAAATCTCTATGATATATTTTGTCATTTTTTACCTTTTTTTTGTTAAATCTCGCATTATTATTTTGTTTTGAGCGGATTTACAGTTCATCTATCTTTCTTTTAAAATCATTTTCAAACAGAGCATCAATACCTTTTGCAATAACTAAAGCCATTATATCGTTTTTTGATGCACCACTTGGTAGTTCATCGCTATATACAGGTATCATAGTTTCTATACGCTTTAGTGTGCGATTATTGAAATCAATACGCTTGTTTGTTAGATCATTCTTCTCTTTTGTGTCAAAGCTAACTGCTTCAACGATACTTTCGTCTGTATCTTCACTAATATAGCTATTGTCGCTCAATTCATTTTCATTTATTGCTTTGTCGTTCATTGTGTGTCCTTAGTGTTATGTATATGCTATTATTATACTAAATAGGTTGTAATATGTCAATATAGTATTGACTATATAAAAAAATAAATGTAGAATTATAAATGTATAACATACCTGACATGTAATACAAAGCGTTTTTAAAAATCAAGCATACATTTACAACCTAGTAAACATATAACATACTATCTAGTATGTTATACAAAATGAAATAAAAATTGATATCTCATAAAAAGAGGGCAAGTGAAACTAGAAACAGGCAATTTAATAGACGACCTTAATCGTTGGTATAAAGCTTATATAGACAATATAACCGCATTATCATTCTCTAGCAATACAATAGAGCTATATAAAAGGTCTATTGATATGTTTGTAGAATATTCTCACGACTATCAAGAAGATATGAATATTAGTGACGTTAAATCAATTTATATCACTGGCTATTTAGCATATATTGAAAATAATGCAAGACTAAATGGTAAAAAACCTAAAAATGGCACATATTTATCAAAATCAACAAAGAACTCTTATTTAAAAGGGATTCGTAATCTTTTTTCTTTTATCTCTGATAATAATGACGAGTTGAGATCATTTGACTCTATGTTTAAAAAAATCAAGATCGCTGATTCATCAAAGAGAGAAGAGAAGCTTGTGCATTTTAGCGAGGAAGAGATAGAGAAGCTATTGATATCTCTTGAGAGGGAAAAGCGCAAAAAAGATACTTACATGAGCATGAGAAATTCGTTGCTTGTCAAGTTGCTTCTTTTTTCTGGGCTTCGTATTTCTGAGGCTCTTGGTGTTACCACTTCTGCCTTTAAGGAAAAGGATGAAATATATACCATAGATGTATATGGAAAAGGGCAAAAAGAACAAACAGCTTATATTAAAAAAACAGAGATTGAGGACGAGATTGACTACTTTAAATCAAAACTCGAAGAGGAGCAACTTATAATGCAAACAGCTTCGGGCGCACAATTAGATAGGTCAAACGCTTATATAATTGCAAATCGAATTTATAAAAAAGCAGGGATAAGAAAAACAGGACTACATGTACTAAGGCATACATTAGCTATGAGGCTTGTAAAAAAAGATACAAATCCACTTATTATTAAAAAGGTCCTTAGACACAGCTCAATCAATTCAACAATGGTTTATGCAAAAGCGAGTGAAGGGGATGTGTCTGAATCCCTGGGGAGACTGTAAAGGGTGTCATTTACTTTTCGTTTACAAAAAATATGAATAGAGAAAAAGGTTTAAAGGACTAGAGTCGGGTCACCACAGAATTCGGAAAAAATAGCACGCTAAGCTAAATTTATCTGTCTAACTGGTCATTTCAGGAAACGGAATAAAATCCTACTCAGACGAGTTTATAGGAAAGCTATTGACACCTTTTGCAGTAATATTGTTCTTTTGGATCTTCTCTGTTACTGATCCAAAGCTCCATACCTTTGATGTAAAGTACTATATTGTTAAATGCAAGCATACCGTCAATTTCTGCCACAATCTTATTTTTTAAATCAACGGGTCTCCACCTACAAATGGGTTTTTTGTCCCATGCGCTTTAATTTTGCATAAATTACTTTTCAAGCACTCTCTTGGCATAATCTCTAAGCTCTCCAGTTGGAGAAATATACTTATACAAAGTCGCCCTAGTGATTTTGAGTTCTTTGCAGAGTTCGGCAACACTTGTATCTCTATTTTTCATGGCAGCTTCAGCTAATCTGACTTGAGCTTTTGAGAGATTAAATTTTCTACCACCCATTCTTCCTCTAGCGCGTGCAGCTTGAATCCCCGCTATTGTTCTTTCGCGAATCAGTTCACGCTCAAATTCTGCCAATGCACCGAATATGGAAAATATCATTTTTCCTGCAGGTGTTGTTGTATCAATATTGACTCCTTGACCGCTTAAAACTTTAAATCCTATATTTTTAGATGCTAGCTCTTCAACTGTCGATATAAGATGCTTTAGATTTCTTCCAAGACGATCAAGTTTATAGACAACTAAAGCATCTCCACCTCTTAATGCTTTGAGACAGCTTTCAAGTCCAAGTCTATCATCTTTGACACTAGAGATTTTATCTGTATAGATTTGTTCTTGGTTTATTCCAGCTTGCATCAATCATCGAGCTGAAATTTTTGGAGCGTTTGGGTAGAAAAACATCGTTTTAGATCAACTGGCTTTGCGTAGTTTAAATTTTTATTGTTTTAAGTAGGTGTATTTTTTGTGATAACTTATTATCAAAATATAATATCTAGAGCAATGTAAAAATAATGCTACTTTTTACAATTAGTTTTTACTCTCTTGATAGTCTATAATTCTGATTACTATTTTCAGGATAATCCCCGTCAATGTCAAAAGAGCTGCAAATAGAATAATATTGTCTAATATCATATTAAATTCCTCTTCTTCGAACTATTCAAATCGTTACGCAACTACAGCGGACTTTAGATTTAATAATAAACTTTTTTGATAATAAGTAGCACCATCGTCATCATAAAGGCTAGGATAGTATATTTTTGTTTCCAAAAAAACTTGATTATTTTATTTATTCCAGTTGGTTGTTTTAAGGCTTGTAAATGAAATAAATATTCGTATATATGATAATTATGGTAAAAAACCAATGATTTGATTATGCATTTTAAATGCAAAAGTGCTATATACAATATG
>CAITKP010000103.1 GCA_903892995.1 uncultured Campylobacterales bacterium | reverse complement strand
GATATGCCTAAGTGACTGGAGTTCAGACGTGTGCTCTTCCGATCTGCAAAAAAACTATTTTCATAAATATCCTAAATTTCCATAATTTGAAGCTTGATTTTACCCTTAAAGTGATTAATATTACGTAAGAGAGGAACAAAATTTTTACATTTTGTTTTCAACATAAAGCCAAAAAAAAATGGACTTTTCACAAACTATCTATTTTTTTTTGTCTTAAAAATCCATTGAAAAAATCGCTACAAAAAAGGTACAAATTTGACATAATGTAAATTCTATCATTTAAAATACAAACAACTATAAAACACGATGAATATATCTTAATCTTCAAAAAAAATAGACCAATTTCACTATTTTTTATAATAATGTAATACCTAGCTCATTTTGATATACTTCTAATACTTAAAACGGAGAAAAATAATGAGTATTAAATATTGGTATGATGCATTTGAAGGGTATGGAAAGTCAAAATTTGCATTCATTGTTCAAACGATTGTCTATACAAGTATTATTGTCAATGTTGTTAGTCTTTCATTAGATACTGTTAAACATTTACATAATCAATATGCAAATTTATTTTCTCAAATCGAAATGATAACAGTCACTATCTTTATTATTGAACTTGCTATACGATATATCATCGTTGGATACAATGAAAAATATCGCGGTATAATAGGCAGGCTAAAATATACTTTCCAAATTTTTACAATTATTGATATCTTATCAATTCTTCCAATATTTTTAAGTGTATACGGTCTTAATATTACATTTCTAAGGGTTTTGCGTTTTTTAAGAGTCTTTAAATTTTTTAGGAGAAAAAAATCGTCTAGTTTTGAGCGTGCTTTAAAGAGAGTTTTTATACAAGAAAAAAAGAATATAATATCATCCTACATCGCAATATTTACTATTTTAATACTTTTAACCATCACTATTTATTTTATTGAAAACAAAGTTCAACCCAATGTGTTTTCTAGTATTCCTGAAACCCTTTGGTGGGCGATGATAACTTTAAGTACGATAGGTTATGGTGATATGTATCCTGTTACTATTGCAGGCAGAGTTATGACAACAATTATCTCTATGATTGGTATAGCATGCTATGCTATACCGGGTAGTTTATTTACGGCAGCATTAATAGAAGAAATGAAAAATGAAAAAAATGAAGAATAACACAAAAAGCCCATATACACGAAGTAAATGTACAATATTACGTAAACTCAAGCGTTTTGATTGTATCATTGGGTTAAAAAAAGAGAAATTATGAGAGTTGGAATCATCGGGCTTGGTTTGATGGGCGGTTCACTGGCCCTAAGCCTCAAAAATATAGATTTTATCACAGAGATCGTGGGACATGATCACAATAAAGAGCATCAAAAGCAAGCGCTAGAACTCTCTTTGGTTAAAGAGGTCGTAGAGTTTGAAGAGATCAAAAAATGCGACCTCATCATCTTGGCAGTTCCTGTCAATGGCATTATCTCCATCATCAATGAGTTGCAGGATATAAATGAGCACACGACAGTCATCGATTTTGGAAGTACAAAAGAGCGTATCGTCGCTTCTATCCCAAGTAAAATACGTAAAAATATCGTAGCCGCGCACCCTATGAGCGGAACGGAGTTTTTTGGTCCATACGCTGCAATCGAGGAGCTTTATACAGATAAAGTTGTCGTTCTTTGTGATCTTGAGGATAGTGGAGAGATCCAAAAAGAGGTGGCAATCAAGCTTTTTGAAGCCCTAAAAATGAAGATCAGTTATATGCACGCACATGAGCATGATCGCCATACTGCATTTATCAGCCATATGCCCCACGCTATCTCTTACTCACTCGCAAACACTGTGATTAAACAGGAAAATCGAGATGATATTTTAACCCTTGCAGCGGGTGGTTTTCGTTCTATGAGTCGCCTTGCAAAAAGTTCGCCTGCGATGTGGGAGGATGTTTTTAAGCAAAATAAAGAAAATGTCCTAGAAGCCTTAGAGCTTTTTGAAGCAGAGTTACAAAACTTCAAAAAACACCTCAAAGATGAAAATTGGCAAGAGTTGCACAAAGAGATGCAAGATGCCAATACGCTTTATAATATATTTTCTTAAAACTTATATCTTTTTCTAAGCTCTTGCAGCTTGGATTTGTCTATCTTCAACTCTTTGCCAAGGTAAACTTTTTGCTCTAACACTTCTATCATCTCTTTAACCTCGCTATCCTCTTTAAATTCGATCAATTTAGTCAGAAGAAGTTTGAGATCTTTATTTGAAACTGCTACTTCATTTTTCTCTTTCTTAGCAAAAGGTTTAAAAAACATCATTGCAGCGCCAAGCAAAAATCCTATAAAAGCTGAAATTGCCATTGCAATATATGTAAATTGCGTAAAGTTTTCAAAAATAGTTTTTGAATCCTTTTCTTCGCCTTTTTGTATCTTTAAAGATCCATTTTTACTTTTAGATACCCCTTGTTTGACAACTTCTACATGTAAGGGTTCGCTTTTGAGTGTTTTTATTTCATGAGTTTTTGTATCAAAATATTTGATCTCTATGGGAGGGATTGTAAAACTTTTATCCCCGACAAATGCTATCTTTTTCACATATTCGCTACTGTAAACACCATTTTTGATGCTATGTTCCACTTTTGCATCATCTTCAAAAACAGAAACATTTGCGATAAAAGGTTTGAGTTCTGCGATATCCTCAAAATTTGCGCTACCACTTAAAGTCAATGTCACATTTGCAGCCTCATTTTGATTGACTTTTGCTTTATCAAGCGCTACATGTAAAGCAACATCTTTTCCCACAATATCTATCCCCGCAGGCAAGGGTTTCACCTTTACATGTAAGCTATTTGAGATATATCTGCTCCATTTTACATCTGTGCCGACACCGCCTAAAAAATCATTTGCTGCGGCTTGTTGTGCGAGGCTCATCGATGCTGGTTTGAGTATCAACTCCCCCGCTTTTTGTGCTGCAAGAACATAAACTATTTTCGTATTGACATAGTCTCCCTCGGCACTGTCTGGCTCTTGTTGCTGCTTTTTGATCCAAAATCCATTCATATCTGATGCTTCAAATTTTGAATCGATCACTTTCATATCGCGACGGATTTTTGAGTTTAGAGTTGCAGTAAAAGGCTCACCGACATAAACATCTTTTTGCTCACTTGCATAAAGTAGTGAAAACTTCTCTTTTGCCTCTTTTGAGAGCGCACGGACATCGATCTTTATCGGTGCAGTTTTTACAATCCCTGCATCTGTTTTTATCTCAATAGGATCAATTGTGCAAGAGCGCTCAGGTGCGAAACTGTAGCTTAGAGTCTGTGTTTTTGTAAATTTTCCATTCACTCCATTAACACTTGTTTGAGAAGATGTTCCTAAAATTGATACGCCGCAAAGTGTAGAGATAGAGGGTTTTTGAAATCTTGTATCGCTTACATGTAAGCTAAATGTCACAACATTTCCTGGCGTTATGGCACTTTGATCTACATCTGCACTTACTTTTGCCCATAGATTGCTACTTAAAATCAGTGCCGCTGCTATCTTACCAAGGTTTTTCATTTTTATTATCCTTTTTGCTGCTTGTCTTTATCTTATACATATGCGTTGGTGAACCTACATTAAGTCTTTGCAGCCATTTTTGCTCCTCTTTATTGCTCATTCCCTCATTTTGTTGTGAAGCGCTTGGAGCATTTTGAAGCTCCTGATTTTGGGAGTTTTTCTGTTCTTGCTCTTTTGGATCTTTATTTTGCTGCTCTTGCTTATTTTGCTCTTTTGAATCCTTATTTTGTTGCTCACTATTTTGCTGCTGCTCTTTCTTTTTTTGCTCTTGATATAGTTTCTCTACTATTGCTTTATTGACCTTTGTATCTTCACTCTGTTTGAGGGAGAGAGAGTTTTTATATGCGCTAATTGCCTCTTCAAAATTTTGCGCTTTTGCGTAGGCATTTCCTAAATTGTACAAAACATCTGCTTGCTTATCTTTTTCTGGAAAATGGACTTTTTTATAATAATTTGCCGCTTTAGAGTAGTTTTTTTCTTTATAAAGCGATGATGCATAGTTATAATTTGCTTCGCTGATATCGTGCTCTTTGAGATAATCCCCATACAAAGCACTACTTGTTTTATACTCTTTATTTTCATAAGCTTTTTTAGCATCGCCAAGATGTTTAAAATCCAAGATTCCAGCATTTGATGGCACGCTTGCAAAGAGAATAAAAATGGCAATAAGCACACTTGGAACATTAACAACTTCACGTTTTCCCATAGAACTCACAGCTATCAGCAAGAAAAAGAGCGCAAACCCAATTGGGATATGAAAAAGCGGAATATATTTGGTCACTATCTGCGATTTAAGTGTTTTTTGTGCGATAGTTGCTTGAATCTCACTGAGCATCTTTTTAACATCTTTATCAGAGCTGACACCCTCGATATAAACACCGCCCGTTTGGGTAGCAAAAGAAGCTATTGCTGGATTTAGTTTTGAGATAACAACTTTGCCATTTTGGCTCACAAAACCATTTTGCGCTTTGATGGGCGCACCCGCAACTGTTCCGATTCCAAGAACAAAAACAGTGATATGGTGCTCTTTTGCATAAGCGATCTCCACGCTAAAATCGCTTTGATCGCCGCCATCGCTAAAAAGTAAAAGTGTGCGTTTTTTTTGCTCCTTCATACTCTCATCAACACCCTCAATCAACTCTAAAAAATCTGTTCCTTTTTGTGTAATAGAATCACTTGAAAGCCCTTTGACAAGGAAAGAGATCGCATCATGGTCAAAACTAAGTGGCGAAACAAGGTAGCTCTCTTTTGCAAAAGCCACAACACCGACACGTTCATCAGGCATCAGACTCAAAAGAGAAACTACCTTATGTTTTGCAAGATCAAGGCGAGAAGGATAAAGATCAGTACAAAGCATAGAATCAGAGATATCAAGAGCGAGCATAATATCTGCACTTTTTGCATGCACTTGCACCTTTCCATCGGGTACAACGGGCTGTGCAAGAGAGATGATAAGCAAAAGAGCCACAAGGAAAAAGAGCGCGTTTCTCGCACGCAAACTCATTCTTTTTGAATTTACACGCAACTTTTTCATCACCTCTTCGGAGAAAAAAACTGCTTGCTTCTCTTTTTGCGTCAAAAAAAGTGCAAAAAGTAAGATAAGTGGAGGGAGCATAAAATAGATAAATTCAGGATGTAAAAATCTCATTCATATCCCCTTTTATTTATCAAAAATACATACGCCATTAAACTAAGAACGCCAAAAAAAAGTGGATAAAAATAGAAATATTTTACATCTGTAAAATTTTGAGATTTGATTTGCGATTTTTCAAGCTTGTCTATATCGTTATAGATCAATTGAAGCTCTGAAGCATCCGAAGCCCCATAGCTTTTTGCTCCCGTAGTTTTTGCGATATCTTCTAGCAGAGTTTTATCAAAATCACCCTCATCCCCAACGCCAATAGTATAGACTTTTACTTTCTCTTTTTTTGCCATCTCAAGCGCTACATGTAAAGGTATTTTTGTAGCTTCTGGTGTGTTATATCCATCTGTTAAAAGAATAGCTATCTTGGTCTTTGCCTTGGATTTTTTAAGCAGATCAACCCCTTGCGCCAAAGAATCATACAAAGCGGTATATTGTCCCGCGATAGAGATATAGAGCTCATCAAGCACTTTTTGAACAATATTTTTATCATAAGTCAAAGGCGAAGCGATAAAAGAATACGCTCCAAAGACCACAAGACCTATGTTGTCATCTTCTCGTTTTTCTATAAAATCATTGACGATGTTTTTAACCGCATCAAACTTTGTTGCGTCCATATCTGCTCGGTCAAATCCTTTTTTGCTCATCGAATCCGAACTATCCAAGATAAGTGCTATATCATATCCCTCTTTGGGTGCCATCTCATAAGGCGTATCTTTTACAGGCGACATAAATGCAAAAATAAGCATGACGATAGAGAGCCATTTAAGTATAAAAAGAAGTTTGGACTTGCTAAGTGTCTCTTTTGCAAAGCTTTGTGAGTGGGGAAAGTAAAAAGAGGGAAGTTTCATACGGCAAAGCGAGGCGCATGCTATAAAGAAAAAGAGAACAAAGAAAAACTTTGGATGTTCAAAATAGAAACCCTCAAACATCAATCATTCCCTTGTAAAGTTCAAAATAGCTTCTCTCTTCATACTCAAAAGCGCCAACCTCTTTTTTGTATTTATAACGCTCTAACCTTGAGATAAGATTGAGATACATCTCCTCATTTCTTGGGGAATCATCTTTAAAATAGAGGCCATATTTTGTGATCTCATACGCTGCTTTTTTTGAGTCGCTAAGATCTACATGTAAGAGTTTTTGATACATAGTTTTTCGAAGATTGAGGCGGTTTTTGGCTTTTATCCATTTAACTGCCAGATAAGCCAAACCACCCAAAAGTACCAACGAAAGAAGAACTACACCTATAAAAAGGTACAAACTGTGATCTGGAACATCTAAAAGTGGTTTTATATCTCTTATTTTTATCTCATCTGGATTCATCATCTTCTCTCAAATACTCTTTTTAAACTCACGCTCGCGATATCATCAGTATAAATCTTTGTAAATCTTATCCCGCTGTTTCTAAAATTTTCAACCAAAGCTTTATCGTGTTCATGCACTTTTGCTGCGTACTCTTTGACACTTTTTTCATTAAAGTCACCCTCAAGAGTCCCTCCACTCTCAGGATCCATAAGCGAAGAAAAGCCCATAGCTGGTGGATGTTCTTCAAATCTATCACGGACAATCAATGCGATTACTTCATGTTTTTTTGCTAAGAGTTTAAGATCTGGCTTCTCAAAAAAATCAGCAATAAGAATAATAAGTGATTTTCTTTTTAATCTTTTAAAAAGCGTATCGCTCATCACTGAATAATCTGCCTTTTGATATAAAGGATTGAAATCCAAGATCTGAGCAACATTTTTTGTCACAAAGCTCATCTTTTTTGTAGGTTTGGAGTGGTTTATCATTCTATCTGTGAAGATAAATGTGCTTAAGAGATCGCCATTTTTTAGAGTAGAAAAACTCAGCAGTGCAACAAGCTCAGCTATAAGCTCTTGTTTAAACTTTTTACTTCCAAAATAAACACTTCCATTAAGCATAGTCGCAACGACCACGTTGAGCTCACGCTCCTCTTTGAAGATCTTTATATAGGGAGCTTGCATTTTTGCTGTGATATTCCAATCAATATGACGGATATCATCTCCGGGCATATACTCTCGAAGCTCAACAAAATCATACCCCTCACCTTTAAAGATAGATGGATTATTTCCACTCATCTCACTAAAGACTTGGCGGCGTGCGCGAACGAGTATCTTTTTTAGTTTACTCATAATATCTCTTAAGGAATCGGAACTATTTTAACAATTTTGTCTATGATAGAATCTACGCTTATCCCCTCAGCCTCAGCTTCATACGTTAAAACAATACGGTGATGCATAACTTCTTTGACAATATAAGCCACATCTACAGGTGTAACAAAATCTTTTCCTCTCAAATATGCCATCGCTTTTACTGCTTTGAACATATCGATACTCACACGAGGACTTGCTCCAAACTGAATATACTCAGCAATCTCATCGAGACCATAATCAAATGGATTACGTGAAGCATCTACAAGCGCTATCATATACTCTTCAACTTCTGCATCTACATGTACAGCTTTTACAGCATTTTTAAGCGCTATGAGATCCTCATGCGTGATAACAGCTTTGATCTGCTCATTTGTACCGCCTGAAATACGTCTAGCGATTTGAAGCTCCTCCTCTTTTGTGTTGTACCCAATATCGAGTTTGAGCATAAAACGGTCAAGCTGAGCTTCTGGAAGCTGATAAACGCCCTCTTGTTCCACTGGATTTTGCGTAGCCATAACAAAAAATGGAGGAGAAAGTTTAAAACTCTCTTCTCCAATCGTCACTTGGCGCTCTTGCATCACTTCTAAAAGAGCTGATTGCACTTTTGCTGGAGCACGGTTGATCTCATCGGCAAGCAAAAGATTTGTAAAGACTGGCCCGCGTTTTATCTTAAACTCATTTGTTTGTGGATCATATATTTGAGCGCCTAAGATATCTGATGGTAAAAGGTCGGGAGTAAACTGTGCGCGTTTAAAATCCAAACCCAAACTTTGAGAAAGTGCTTTAACCGTTGTCGTTTTTGCAAGACCAGGGACACCCTCTATAAGAACATGTCCCTCACAAAGTAATCCAATCAAAAGTCCATCTATCATTTTTTCTTGACCGACTACGACTTTTGCAACCTCTTTTTTTATCTCATCTATCTTAGAAATCATATTTTTTTCCTACTCTCTAATATCTATTGTTAGGTGTAGTATAGCTTATCGCAGTAAATAAATCCAAAATTTCAAGAAAATAACAATATTTTTCAAAAAACTATTGACATCGAAGAAGAGTTTTACTATAATTCCCGTCCACAAACAAGATGTCCGTCTCGTTAGCTCAGTTGGTAGAGCACGTCACTTTTAATGATGTGGCCGATGGTTCGAGTCCATCACGGGACACCATGTACAAACTTGTTTGTTTTTTACAAACCACAAATAGTGGCTCCATCATCTAATGGTTAGGATTCAAGGTTTTCATCCTTGCCATAGGGGTTCAAATCCCCTTGGAGTCACCACTTCATTTACAAAGAAATATTCCTATGAAAACATATATTATAAACCCACAAACTCAAGAGATTTACCGTGGCGGTGAGTTGAACAACGTTACCGTTTATGCCTCGCTCCAG
>CAITKP010000102.1 GCA_903892995.1 uncultured Campylobacterales bacterium | reverse complement strand
TCCAACACCAAGTAAAATATCATTTGATGCAAACTCGGGAAGTGTTAATGTTGATTCGATTCCATAATTATCTTCTTGAATATTTGTATTTGAAAAAAAACCATCCAATCTGGTTGCATAGTACTTACTTGCAGAACTTATATTAGCAATATTTGCGTCAATATTTTCATTTCGATGTGAGTAATTTATCTTTGTCTCTAGCTCATAATCATTAAAATTCGTTGTATATTTTAGTTGAGAATATAAATAAATATTGGAATGATCTTCTGGTTTATCTGGAATAGGATTAAGCCCACCCTCAAAACTATAGTAGTTTCCAGAATTTTCATGCTTGAGTCGAGTGATAAATTTCCATTTATCTTTAGTCGCTTTTACTCCTACACTATAATCTTTAGTTGCCTCTTGTGTGTATCCATTATTATATGAATGATAGGCATTAAAATAGAGAGACTTATCATTTGAATACGCATACCCATCTGCAAAGATATTCCAGCCATTTTGAGTTGTGGTGAGATTTGTTCCAGCAGTGATGGCTCCATAACTGCCTCCACCTACATAGACCTGATTTTCATTTTTTTGATCACCAAGTTTTGTGATGATATTGACAGCGCCATAATAAGCTCCACCGCCATACATAGTCGATGCAGGTCCTCGTAACACTTCGATCTTTTCTACAAGGCGCATTGGAAAGTCCAGATAAAAACTTGCAGTTCCTGTGACTTCGTTGTTGATAGCAACACCATCAACTAAAATTTTTACTTTATCAGCAAAATAAGCATTTGGATTTTTAAATCCACGAACAGTTGAAATGGTATAACCCATAGGACTTATTTGCTCTTGAAACCCTGGAAGCATATCGAGTGCCTGAGAGATATTTTGTACACCAGCATCCAAAAATGTTTGTGCATCTATAATGGTTGCAACAGAGGGCATATAATCAACATTTATAGATTTTTTTGTAGCAATACTGCTGACATCTTTGAGAAGTGATTCTATATCATCGCCACTCTCTTGCGAGCTTGAAGCGTAGAGTAGATTGGCAGTTGCTAAAGATAAAACTATATGGAAAATTGTTTTATTCATAGAACTCTTGCCTTTGTAATTCATGGATTGTGGACGTAATATATATGAAAATATGGTACTATAACTAATATTTATTCTAGCTTTAAATCGGTTGTATTTTGTTATTACATTTTTTTAGAAACTTTTTGGCCTTTTTTTTACTTTTAGGTAGTGTCTCAGTGAATGCTGGAAACTACGACGAGGATGTTCTTGAGATTTACTCAAAACTTCTACCTCGTTTTATCGTTATGAGTGATCAAAGTATTCGAGTAAAAGATGAGATTCATATCTGTTTGCTTGAAGAAGAAGTGGATGAAACTGCCGCAATCTCGTTGAAAGAAAGGATTAGTTGCAACTATCCTCAAGGAATCAAAAACTACAAAATAAAAATGACTCTAGCAAATTATACAGAACTCTCTACATGTAAGAACAGTGAGCTTCTTTTTTTGTTTAATTCATCAAAAGCACATATCTCTGAAACCTTAGCATATGCAAAGCGACACAACTCTATGACAGTTTCGTATGATGCTTCATTGCTTGAAGAGGGGGTTTCCTTATCTCTTTATTTAGGTAGAAAGACACTGCCTTACATCAATACAACTGCTTTAAAAAGAAATGGTATTACTCTTGATCCCATTTTACTTCGAATCTCAAAACTTTATATGCAAGGTGATAAATGATGCGTACGTTAAGCATAGAATTTAAAATCATCATTGGTATTATCTTTTTTACCCTGTTAACTACAGGTTTAGAACGGTATCAACTTTCTGAAAATATAACAACACAATTTGTAAACTCTAAAAAAGCAAAAAATAAGCTTCTTTTACAAACGATGTTACCAGTTTTGAGTCTAAATATCTCTTTGGGACTTGAAGAGGCAAATAAAGATTATCTGCATCTGATTGTAGGACAAAACAGAGATATAACATTTATGAAAGTTACAGATGAGAATGATCGTACACTTTTTATTTATCCAAAAAATGTGCAATCAAAACAAGATATTCCTGATGGCATAAAATATTGTCAAAATGCGATTGTAGATAATCTTACAAACAAAATTGTAGGATATATACATGTAGAGTTTTCTAATGATGAATATGAGCAGATGCAAAAGAAAAATAAGCAAACAACACTTAATATACTTATTGTGGTGTTGATCTTACTCTCAATATTTATCTTTATACTTAAAAGAGAGTTGAAACATCTAAAAAAACTTACAAATGCTGTAGTCGCATATGATCCAAAACAAAATAACTTTGACCTACAAAAATCAAATCGTACTGATGAAGTAGGTGTCATTCATAATGCGATTGTTGATATGGTCGAAAAAATTGCTTCTTATACAGCTCTTATGGATGAGATGAATGCTACATTAGAGGAAAAAATTATCGAGAGAACAAAAGCACTTCAAAATGCAAATCATAAACTTGAACAGATGAGTATGACTGATTCTTTGACAAAACTAGCAAATAGAAGGCACTTTGAAGTTTACATCGCTAACACATGGGAGATGGCAATACGAACTCAAACGCATATATCGTTAATAATGTGTGATATTGATCATTTTAAAAATGTAAATGATACTTATGGACATATTGCAGGCGATGAGGTTTTAAAAAATGTTGCAAGAACACTCGTAAAATCACTTAGACGCTCCACTGATCTTGTCGCGCGTTATGGTGGTGAAGAGTTTGTGATTGTGCTTTATGACACAGAGCTTGAAGGTGCAGTTTTATTGTGTACTGAGATAGCTAAAAATCTAAAAAATCCAAAAAACTTCACAGTAAATGGTATAGAGATTACACCTTTTACGATGAGTTTTGGAGTGAGCAGTGTTGTTCCAAGTCTAGATATAAGTTACAACAATCTTTTAGAGACTGCAGATGAGGCGCTTTATAAAGCAAAAGAGAGTGGAAGAAACTGTACTGTATCACTCGATTTTAGTTCTAAGATTATGAGTTTGTATTAAATTTCTTGAAGTTATGAGATGAGAATTGAATTGTTCTCCAAAGTAACTTTTAAATTACTTTGGAAAGATGGTAATTAGACTTAGTAATATTAACGTGCCTCAACATCTCTACCGTTTAAAGGTTGAACTGGGCGATAGTTATGGTTGTAATATTTACGAATCGCTTTAAGTTGTGCTTTAGACACACTTTGTACATCTTTTAGAACATACCAATTAACATTTTCTGTACAAGGAGGAGTTGTTAAAGAACCCATAAAATGATAATAGTGATCCGTATTTTTTGGTAAAAGATCTTCTGGATTTATCTCTATATTGCTTCCAACATTTGAAATAACTTTAGAAAGTACAGGGTTTTCTTGTTTGCCTTGTTTAAATAATACGGCTACGACAGATAGGTTGCCATCTTCACTTTTATGTACCATGTGCGCAACTAAATCATATTGCTTTGCATTAATCTTTTCTTCACTTTTACCATGAAGATGGAACTGAACTAGATTATAATCTTTTCCATTAATTGTAAGTTTGCCAGCATTTGCAGTATTTATCTGAATTGCATGACCATTATCTACAACAGATGCGTGAACATTAACATTTTCATTGAGAATTAACGTATTCTCAGGTTTCAATGGTATTGTAGATTTTGTTTGGATATCAATCGGTGATTGTGCTTTTCCATCTTTACATGTAGCGCTAAAATTACACCAATGTTTTGGACCATATTCATCATAATTCCAACGAATTTCTCCATGTTCTTTTGCAATAGCTGAACTACCTAAGATGATACTAAATACAATAATTGAGGCTAAGGTTTTTTTCATGTAACTTTCTCCTTTTTTTAATTTTTTAACATTATATATAATTATTTACAATATGTTGATAAAATCTTTTTCTTTAGAGTGAGTAAGTTCTAAACTAGCTTTTATGGCGTTCATGTAGCTTAGTGTGTGCGCCTTGTTTTGGTAAGCGATATCAAAAGCAGTGCCGTGATCTACAGAAGTTCGGATGATTGGCAGGTTCAAAGAGACATTGATACTCTCTTCAAAATAGAGCGCTTTGAGCGGTGCTAAACCTTGATCGTGATACATGGCGCAGATGTATTGGACACTATCTCTAAAGTAGGGTGCAAAAGCTACATCGGGGACGATAGGGCCAAAAAAAAGCTCTTTGCCCATTTCTTTATTGGCATTTAAAATCGCTTTACTTATCTCTTTTTCCTCATCACCAATTGCCCCGTTATCTCCTGCGTGAGGGTTTAAACCAAGAACTGCCACACGTTTATCGCCAATACTTTTGTGTAGAGCGAGTAAGAAGGGCGTGAGCTTTTCACTCTTTACATGTAAGGCGACTTCGCGAAGGGGAATATGCTCGGTAAAAAGAGGAACATAAAGCTTCTCACATCCAAGCATCATGATGGCATCTTGTTTGAAGTAGTCGCGGAGCATATCGGTGTGGCCTTTGTATTTGAGACCCGCTAGCATCCATGCTTCTTTGTGGATAGGCATGGTTACAACAGCGTCGCACTCGCCACTTTCACAAAGCTGTATCGCTTTTAAAAATGAATGGTAAGAGTATTCTCCGCTCTCTTTTGTGACTTTGCTTGGCTGGATTTTTGTTTCTAAATTTAAAAGTTTAGACTCAAAAAGTTCTTTACATGTAAGGTTTTTTGGCATCGGTATATCTAAAATTTTTACAGCATCTTGCACTATTTTTTCATCTACGCAGTAGATGGGATGGCAGATTTTACTTACCTCTTCATGGCACTTTAGAGCGATTTCTAAGCCGACTCCATTGATGTCGCCGATGCTGATGGCTAGCTTTTTCATTATGCGTTGACTAACTTTTTCATCTCACGAACAGCCCCATCAAGTCCAGTAAATACAGAGCGAGCGATGATACTTTGCCCGATATTGAGCTCACTTATCTCTTTGATAGTCGTGATATGTTTGACATTGATGTAGTTAAGTCCATGTCCAGCGGCGACTTCAAGACCGAGTGAACGTGCATACACAGCACTCTCTTGCAAAGCGTTGAGTGCGTGTTCAAGACGAGAAGCCAGCTCATATCGAGGAAGTTCAAGCTCTTTAATGCTGTGGTTGGAGTGAGAAAGTGAGGAGTTGAGCATCGCAAAAAGGTTGGCAAACTCTCCTGTGTGAAGCTCTACCATCTCAGCGCCAAGCTCTTTACTCTGTTTCATCGCTTCTTTTGTTGGATCAACAAAAAGTGAGACAGGAATAAGTGAATCATGAAGCTGTTCAATACTACGACGCACTTCATCTTCATAAGTAAAGATATCAAGTCCGCCCTCGGTTGTAACCTCTTCGCGTTTTTCAGGAACTAAAGTCGCGCGGTGAGGATGCAGATCGCAAACGATATCTAAAATTTTTTGGTTGATGGAACACTCCAGATTCACAGGCACACCGCTTGAAGCGATGATCTTTTGTGCATCTGCGTCTTGGATATGACGACGATCTTCACGAAGATGGATAGTGATCTGGTCCGCTCCTGCTTGCACAGCCGTATAAAGCGCCATCATAATATCAGGGTCATTTACTCGCCTTGCTTCTCTTAAAACTGCGACATGATCGATATTTACTCCAAGTGTCATCTATTGCTCCTTATTATTTTGTCGTTTTTCATAAAACTCTTTTTTAAACTCAGCGTATCTATCTGCCAAAATTGCCTCACGCGCTTGTTTCATCAAATTCAAATAATAGTGAAGATTATGAATCGTCGCAAGTCTAAAGTATGTGATCTCACGAGCGCGGAAAAGATGGTTTAAATACGCTCGGCTGTAACGCTTACATGTAAGACATTCACACTCGCTATCTACGGGCGCATCGTCGAGTTTAAACTTTGCACCTTTGATGTTGATTTTGCCAAAAGAGGTGAAAAGTGTGCCGTTTCTCGCATTTCTCGTCGGCATAACGCAGTCAAACATATCCACGCCGCGCTCGATATTTTCGATGAGGTCTTCAGGAGTTCCAACGCCCATCAAATAGCGCGGTTTATCTTGTGGCATATATTGCACTGTATGTTCTACTGTGTCATACATCTCATTGTTTAGTTCACCCACAGAGAGTCCACCGATAGCAAAACCATCGTAAGGCAGGGCACACAGTTCTGTTGCAGATTTTGTACGAAACGCTTTATCTGTTCCGCCTTGGATGATAGCGAAGATATTTTGCTCACACCCGATTCCCTGTGATTGTTTTTCTCTAAAATACTCGATGCTCTGTTTTGCCCACTCAGTTGTGCGCTCGATTGAGATGGCGATACGCTCTTGCGTAGCTGGAAGTGCGACGAGATCATCTAAAATCATCATAATATCGCTTCCAAGATTGAGCTGAATATCGATCACTTTTTGAGGAGTAAAGAAGTGTTTGCTTCCATCGATGTGGCTGCGAAACTCGATACCATCTTTCATCGGTTTTGAGATGTCGCTGAGGCTAAACGCCTGAAATCCACCGCTATCTGTGAGAAAGCTTTTTGGATATGTGGTAAAACCATGCAGTTTTCCCATCTTCGCAACTACATCATCTCCGGGGCGAAGATACATGTGGTAAGTGTTTGCCAAGATGATCTGTGCGCCAAGCAACTCCTCCATATCTGCCATGTCCAATGCTTTGACGCTTCCGATAGTTCCAACTGGCATAAAAACAGGTGTTTGGATGGTAGAGTGTGCGGTCTTGATGGTACAAGCTCTCGCATTTCCTGATGTTTTTTCTAGGGTAAATTCCATAAATTCTCTTTACATGTAAGGGTTGGTTGCTTTTAAAGGTCAAAATTATATCATTTTACAAATAGATTTTTAGGAGTGGCGATGATTTTATATATACATGGTTTTGGAAGCAGTGCCGAGGCGAAAAAAGCAAAGTTATTTCGTGAGTACTTTAAGAATCAAGGGATCGCTTTTATGGCTCCTTCACTTTCAACTATTCCCACTCTTGCGCTTTTGACTTTAGAAGATATCATCGAAGCTTGTGACTCAGAAGTTTCGCTTATTGGGGCTTCTTTGGGTGGTTTTTATGCACTGTTTCTCTCCCAAAAATATGACCTTAAAGCAGTACTTATCAACCCTTCCATCAACCCTGAAATAACGCTTTTAAGAGCAATAGGACATGGAATGAACTATTATGATAACAGCGAGTATGAGTGGAATGCCACTCATGTAGAGAGCTTGAAAAAGTTTAAAACAGCTTCCATCAATCAAAACAATATAATGCTTTTACTGCAAAAAGGGGATGATCTGCTTGATTATAAAGAAGCCCAGAGATTTTTATCTGATGCAACACTTCACATAGAAGAGGGCGGAAGCCATAATTTTGATGGGATTGAGAGGTATTTTGAAAAGATTGAAGCATTTTTAAAAAATGAGATAGATTAAAAAAATGCTATAATCATCGCTATGGACAAAACATCAATTTTAGCTTATCTTGCAAATGTTAAATCAGTTTATCAAGAGGAGGGCTTTTTAATAAAAGCGCTTTTTGGATCATACTCTCGCGATGAAGCAAATGAAAATAGTGATGTTGATATTCTAGTAGAGGCAACTCCAGAATTTGCTAATAAGTACGGGTTTGGTGCAATCAAACGCATACAAGAGATCCAAGCAGAAATCAGTAAAGCAATCGGTTTACCTGTTGATTTAGCCGATAGTACGGGAATGGGTAAAACGGGCAAAAAATTTATTATAGACAGAGCAATTTATGTCTAAAGAGTCTATCTCTAAAATATACCTTATCCTTGAAAAAATAGAATATATTGAACAAATAGTAAAAAATAGTGGAAGTATCACTCAAGCGCTTGAAGATTCTATAACAACAAGACCAGCCATACTTATGCATTTAACTGCTATCGCAGAGCAATTTAACAAACTTAAAAAAGCTCATGATTACGAAGGTGTAAATCTAGCCATTGTAGAATGGATAATTCGTAATGGCCTACCAAAATTTAAAAATCAATGTGAAATTCTTATCAAGCAATAGGTGCAAAAAATCATCTCTATCTAAATTGCTTATGTTATAATCGCGCCCATGAAAAAGATACTTATAATCAGTGACAGTGAAATTGGCCGTCAATTTATAGAGCGTGTTTTGGATACATATACGAGTGACAATGTTTACTATGTTGTTCAGCCAAAAGCGATTGCTTTTGAAAATGCAAATCCTACACGTTTCAAATTTTTTGAGTTTGATCCTACCAACCTTTATAAACTTTCAAACCTTTTAAAGATGGAGTTTGTCCAATCGATCATCGCTTTAAATGATCTTTCAGATGTTGAACAAACAATCAAAAATATTAGAACTGTTAAAAAGCAGCTGCGTCTTATTGTCCTTGATCACTGGGGTTTTGAAAACAGAGACCCAAGTATTTTATATGTTAAACAAAATGAGATTATGGCTTCAAGACTTTTGGACTATCTTCCAAATGTTCCAGTAACAGCTAAAAACGTTGGTTTAGGCAATGGTGAGATCATGGAAGTCTTAGTTCCCTTTGGAAGCTCTTTTGTTTATCGACATATTGGTGCAATTGAGCAAAATAGATGGAGAATTGCAGCAATTTATAGAAATAGAGAACTCCTTTTACCGACAAATAAAAGGATGATCCATCCAAATGATCTTTTACTTTTAGTGGGTGAACCAACTGTTTTAAAATCTGTTTATCGTGCCATTAAACGTGAACTTGGACAGTTTCCTGAACCTTTTGGCTCAAATCTTTATCTTTACATCGATATGTTTAAAGAGGATCAAAAAAATATTAGAGATCTTCTTCGCCGTGCATTATTTATCCATAAAAGCTTTAAGCATAAACTCTATATCAAGGTATTTAATCCAAGTGATATAGAACTTTTATGGGCGATCAAAGATCTAAATTCTATGAGCGTACATGTAGAGATAAATTATCAAAATCTGCCGATAGAAACGATCTTTAAAAATGATATGAAACAATACCATATTGGTTTGGTTATGGCTTCAAAGGATGTTTTTAGAAACTATATAGCTAGAAATATGCTTTATAGTATGCGTTTACCTGTGCTTAAAATCGCAAATAGATCTTTTTCAAGACTCAGAGATAGTGTGGCGATTTTAACCGAAAACAGGGATCTTGAAAAGGTTTCTACAACTGTGTTTGATATCTCATCTCAGATGGGATTTAACTTGGAACTTTTTAATGATACAAATGAAACAGATACCAATAAAGAGCAAGTCATAGAGCAGTTTCACAACCTTGCGACAATTTTTTCCAAATCGATTAAAGTGACTACAAGCGAAGGAAATCCAATCCGAGAGCTTCGACATAAAGAGAATTTTTTACAACTGCTTCCATTTACTCAAAAAATGGCTGAGCGACAGATATTTTCGCTCTTTTCAACAGATAGTGAAAAGCTCTATTATAAGCTTGATGATTACCATCAGATCTTTATTCCAGTCCAGATTTAATCGAAATTCACACGTTTTTAAGTGATTATAAAGTAATATCTACAACTTTATAATTTTACAAACTGGACGGTTAAAATGGTCGTAGATATCACACTAAAAAAAGTCATAGACAACTCTTATAAAATAACAATTGATAAACTTAGCGACTTGCGTTTTGATAAAAAGGTGGCGATTGTCACAAATCCAAAAGTTGCAGGTTTACACCTTCGATATCTCTTAAATACTATCTCCGCAAAAGAACTCTATATCATTACAGTACCAGATGGTGAAGAGTACAAAAATCAAGCAAGTATCGATCTTATCTTAGAAAATCTTTTCAATCACCGTTTCAATCGTGGCTCTTTACTTATAGCATTTGGCGGCGGTGTGATTGGTGATATGACTGGCTATGCGGCTAGTATCTATCAAAGGGGGATCGATTTTATCCAGATTCCTACAACACTTTTATCTCAAGTTGATGCAAGCGTTGGCGGAAAAACAGGGATGAATAACAGTTTTGGTAAAAATCTCATTGGTGCATTTCATCAGCCTCAAGCTGTTTATATCGATCCCTATTTTCTCTCAACGCTTCCCTCACGCGAGTTTGGAGCTGGGATTGCAGAGATTGTGAAAATGGCAGTGACTTTTAATGCAGATTTCTTTGAATGGCTTGAAGAGAATGATCTCAATTCCGCGACAGTTTTAGCAGAAGCGATTAAAAAATCTGTTGAAACTAAAGCAAATGTCGTTTCTCAAGATGAAAAAGAGAAGGGGCTTCGAGCTGCACTAAACTATGGTCATACTTTTGCACACGTTATTGAAAATGAGACAAATTATACGGGTTATCTTCATGGAGAAGCTGTGGCTATTGGGATGGTGATGGCAAATGAGCTCTCTTGTAAACTTGGATTTATGTCTGAGGATGAAGCACTGAGAGTGAAAAAATTGCTTCAAAAGTATCGTCTTCCAGTAACATATGAGATCAAAGATATTGAGAGTTTTTATGCAGCGTTTTTTCTTGATAAAAAAAGCTCTGATAGCAGTATCACCTTTATTCTCGCCGATGGAATCGGTGGTGTGAAGATCACAGATGAAGTAGATGGCACAAAGGTAAAAGAGATACTTCAGTCCTATAAGGTGAACTAATGTTTAAACTACTGTTTATTTTTTTCTACACCTTTGCTCTTTATGGGGCTCCAAATGCAGATATAAATGCGACAAATCAGGAGTCTTTAAAACAAAAAGAGGAAAATATCGTAGAGTATCTTTCACAGCTTCAAGAGATCGATGCGCAGGTGCCATCTGATAATGTCTGGGTGAAAAACTACAGCTCTTATCTCACATCTCTTGATGTGAAAAAGAATCTTGAAGAGGTTAAAAAACAGATATCTCTCTTAACCAAGGGCAATAGATATAGTACAAATTTTGATGAACTCTCCTCTTTGCGTTCAAAAGAAAATATTCTAGCCAACCAGATGACACAGTTTAGAGGTAAAGAATCAGCACCATTTGCCGACCTTCTTACACCTCCAGATTTTGGGGATATTCCTACTATTAGTAACCCCTTAGATATTTTTACAGGCTACTCGTTTATAAAGCAGATTAACAATAACTATGATGATTATATGAAGCAAAAAGATAGTTTATCTGATGTCGTTGGCTTGTTAGAGAAGAAAAGAGCAATTTATGCAAATCTTGTTTTACTCAAAGATGACAATGCAACGCAAAACTCTTTTTCTGATCTGCAAAGACAGCTTGAGCGATTTAGTGTAGCACTCGATACGATCAACATTGCGCAAAGTGTTTATAAAAAACGCATCGAGGTCATCGAGATCAATATCAATAAAAAGGTTCAAGAACAGATAGTAAAACTGATGAAAATCGGGATTATTATTGTTATTCTTTTTGTTATTCTCTTTTTACTCAAACTCGCTATTAAAAAATATATTAAAGACAATGAGCGCTTTTATACCGCCAATAAGATCATTACTTTTGTGAATTTTTCTTTGATTATTTTGATCCTCTTTTTTAACTATATAGAAAATGTTAGTTATCTTGTGACCATATTGGGATTTGCTTCTGCGGGTATCGCTATTGCCATGAAAGATTGGTTTATGAGTATCTTGGGTTGGCTTGTGATCGTCTTTGGTGGCAGTATCCATGTAGGTGATAGAATCCGTGTAGATATGGATGGGATGACTTATTTGGGAGATGTTTTAGATATTTCACTTTTGAGGATTACACTTTTAGAAGATGTGACACTTACATCTGTACTTACAAACCGCCGTGCAGGACGTATTATTTTCGTTCCAAATAACTATGTTTTTACGAGGATGATAGCAAACTATACCCATAACTCACTCAAAACGGTTTGGGATGGGATTGATATTACTATCACTTTTGACTCAAACCATAAAAAAGCGATGCATATTTGTAAAGAAGTGGCTCGTAAGTATTCAAAAGGTTATACAGATATTACTCGTAAGCAACTCAATAAACTCAGAAGTAACTATAGTCTGAAAAATACAAATGTTGAGCCCCGAATATTTTCTTTTATAGACCCAAATGGAGTTGTGATTAGTTCGTGGTATCTGACAAATGCGTATGGAACTTTAACACTTAGAAGCACTATCTCTTTGGAGATTGTCGAGGAGTTTAACAAAGAGGATGATATCACTATCGCATATCCGACACAACGCTTACATGTAGAGAGTTCACAGAGAAAAATGCCAGAGGATACAGGGATAAATATATGAGAAAAAAAGTCTATTTTAAAACCTTTGGATGCCGAACAAACCTTTTTGATTCTCAGGTGATGATGCAAAATTTAGAAGATTTTGATATCACAGAAAATGAAGATGAAGCGGATGTTATCGTCGTAAACTCCTGTACTGTGACAAACGGAGCAGACACAACGGTGCGCTCTTATGTAAATCATATCGAAAAAACTACGGGCGCAAAACTCTTTTTAACGGGTTGTGGAGCACATACAAAGGGCGAGAACCTTTTTGAAAAGAAAAAGGTGTTTGGAGTTTTTGGTCAAAGTGAAAAGCAAAAGATCAACACACTTTTAAAAGAGAACACACCATTTTATGAGCTAGGTGACTTAAACTTCGTCGATGATGCCGTGGTGAGCGAGTTTATCGGTAAAAGCCGTGCATTTATAAAGATTCAAGAGGGTTGTAACTTTCGTTGTAACTACTGCATCATCCCTTTTGTGCGGGGTGATGCGAGAAGTTTGGATGAGAGCAGAATTTTAGAGCAGGTGTACAGACTTTCAACAAACGGCTTTGGAGAGTTTATTTTAACGGGTACAAATGTTGGCAGTTACGGCACGGGTGAGGGCACGAACATCGCGCGTTTGATGAAAAAGATGAGTCAGATCCGCGGCGTGAGACGTATAAGAGTCGGGAGCTTAGAACCGATCCAGATCAATGATGAGTTTAAAGAGATTTTGGATGAGCCTTGGCTTGAGCGCCATTTACATGTAGCGCTCCAACACACTTCGCCGCAGATGCTAAAATTGATGAATCGACGTAACCGTTATGAGAGCGACTTGAAACTTTTTGAAGATTTAGCAGATAAAGGGTTTGCTCTTGGAACAGATTTTATCGTTGGACATCCCGGAGAAACAGAGGCGATTTGGCAAGAAGCGGTTGCTAATTTAGAGGTTTTACCACTCACACATGTACACGCTTTTACTTACTCAAAACGTGATGGAACGCCATCAGCTACGATGAAAAATGAAGTAGCTGGAAATATCGCAAAAGAGCGTCTGCATGAGCTTACTTCCATAGTAGATGCTAAAAATTTAGCATTTAGAAAAGCTTTTGTGGGTGAACTTGATATTTTGGTCGAGAGTCAAAGAGAGGATGGACTCTACAGCGGTTTTGATCAGCATTTCAATAAAGTTGTTTTAGAATCTAAAGAGGATCTGAGTGGAAATTGGCTTACAAGTAAAGATTTTAGCGTAAAGGATGAATACAATTATGTTCAAATCTAAATATAATAATATCGCTCTTTATGCATCTGCTTTTATCATTATCGTACTTATTATCTTTGCTGTTTTTCGAGATACTTCCAAGCCCATAACACTCAATGAAGCAGAGATTATCCTACAAAATCATACAGTCACAAACGTGATAGCTACAAAAGAGTATGTTTACCTCAAAACAAAAGATGAGATCTTTAAAATCGCAAGTTCACAGGTGATGCCATCGATGTTTGCGGATTATAAAGTGGAGATAGAAGAGGGGCATTCTGAGCTTACGACTCTCTTTTATATTATTTTATTTTTAGCGCTCTTTTCTTTTGGTTTTCGCTGGGTGCAGAAAAATGGCATACCATTTGGTACAAATCTTTCACAAAAGAGCGATGTGAGTGCACCTACGTCGTCCAATGAACCCATTGAGGCGATTAGACCAAATATCTCTTTTGATGATATTGGTGGAATTAGCGAGGTAAAAGTGGAACTCGCAGAGATAATCGATTTTATGAAAAATCCTAAACGCTACCGTTCATTTGGTGCGAGGATGCCTCGTGGAGTTTTGCTTGTAGGCCCTCCGGGTGTTGGAAAGACGATGATCGCAAAAGCTGTCGCTCATGAAGCGGGTGTGCCATTTTTTTACCAAAGCGGGGCTTCTTTTGTTCAGATATATGTGGGGATGGGAGCAAAACGTGTGCATGAACTTTTTATGGCAGCAAAAAAAAATGCGCCTGCGATTATCTTTATAGATGAGATCGATGCTGTTGGTAAAAAGCGAGATGGAAACCGTAATGATGAACGCGAAGCCACGCTCAATCAACTCCTCACCGAGATGGATGGATTTGAAGCTTCAAGTGACATTATCGTTATCGCTGCGACCAATAAGATCGATGTTTTAGATAGTGCTTTGCTTCGTGCTGGGCGTTTTGATAGACGTATTTTTGTTGATCTTCCAACGAAATCCGAACGCGCTTCCATCATCGAAAAATACCTAAGCTCAGTTCCAAATGAAGCAGATATTGAGGTGCTTAGCAATATGACGGTTGGTTTTAATGGCGCGTCTTTAGCAGCACTTGTCAATGAAGCAGCACTGCTTTGTCTTCGTCACAACAATACGCTTGTAGCGATGGAGCATTTTTATGCGGTGAAAGATAAAGTTGCATTTGGAAAACGAAAACTTTTGATGCTTAGTGATGAGCAAAAAGCGCATAGAGTTTGCTATCAAGCTGCAAAAGCGCTGACTGCTACACTCTATAAAGTAGAATTTGAAAAGCTTTTACTCTCAAGCGAATCGATGACACCGCCTGTCACAACTCCTCTTTTAAAACATGAAATGGAATCACGAATACGGATGCTTCTTGCTGGAATTGCTGGGTGTGAGTTGAAGTTTGGTGAGCATTCAAGCAGTGCAAAAAGCGACCTTGATGAAGCAAAACAGAGTGTCAAAGAGATGATAAGTGAATTTGGTATGGGTGAAACATTACTCGCTATCCCAGCCCAAGAAGAGATACTTATGCAAAGACTTTATACTGAGACCAAAGAGACATTAGCGGGCTTTGGAGATGTTATTATTATTATTGAAGAGATTTTGTATGAGAGAGAAAGTATTACAAAAGCCCAGATAGAGGAGAAACTTGATGGTTTACTTTAGTGGATTTTCTCTCAAAGATGATATGAGTTTTTTTGATAAATATCTCAAAAAGAGCGATTATAATGTTGCGGGTTTTAGTTATGGCGCAATAAAAGCTTTTGAATATGCACTCTCTTGCAGTGAGAGAGTCGATAGCCTGCAACTTTTTTCTCCTGCTTTTTTTCAGACAAAGCCACAAGCATTTAAACGAGCACAAGTTATGGCATATAAAAGGGATAAAACGACCTATCTAAGCCATTTTATTAAAGGGTGTTTTGAACCAAATGAACTCAAAAAAACCTTACATGTAAGCACAAAAGAGAGCGAACTAGAAGAGCTTTTGCATTATGAATGGGATGTCGAGAAACTTCAGAAAATTGTGCAAAGCGGTGTTGCGATTGAAGTATATTTAGGCAGTGAAGATAAGATCATCGATGCTACTGCAGCTAAGGAGTTTTTTCTACCCTTTGCTACGACATATCTCATAAACGGTGCAAACCATTTTTTACAAACAGAGTAGGAGAAAATATATGGCAGAGATAAAAATAGGTGTTATCACAGCGAGTGATAGAGCAAGTGCGGGAATCTATGAAGATATCTCGGGAATGGCAATTCAAGATACTATGAAAGATTATTTGAAAAGTGATTTTGAGATTGTTTATCGATGTATTCCCGATGAGCAAAATATCATAGAAGCGACGATGAAAGAGTTGTGTGACGAAGCAGGGTGTTGTTTAGTTGTTACAACAGGTGGAACAGGCCCAGCTCTTCGAGATGTCACGCCAGAAGCGACTGAAAATGTGTGCCAAAAGATGATGCCTGGATTTGGCGAACTGATGCGTCAAGTAAGTCTGCAATACGTCCCAACAGCGATTCTCTCTCGTCAAACTGCAGGCATACGAGGAAACTCACTCATCATAAATCTCCCTGGAAAACCAAAGTCAATCCGTGAATGTTTAGACGCAGTTTTTCCAGCAGTTCCCTACTGTATAGACCTCATAGAAGGGCCATATATAGAGACTAATGAAGAGGTCATCAAAGCTTTTCGTCCAAAAAAATAGTGCTTAAAGTGAGATTCTAATCCCAACAGGACAGTGGTCTGAGCCTTCTATCTCTGGGAGGATGAAAGCATCTTCGAGGCTTTGGGCTAGATCTTCGGAGATAAAGAAGTAGTCTATTCTCCAGCCTACGTTATTTGCTCGGGCATTTGCTCTGTAACTCCACCAACTATAAGCATCTTGTATATCCCCATGAACATAGCGGAAGGTATCGATATAGCCGTGGTCTAAGAGTTTATCTATCCAAGCACGTTCTATGGGTAGAAATCCGCTTGTTTTGGAGTTTGCTTTTGGATTTTTGAGGTCTATTTCACGATGTGCTGTGTTGACATCACCGCAGATGATGATCGATTTTCCCTCATCACGAAGATTTTGGCAATGATCTAAAAAGTGATCATAAAACTTCATCTTGACATCAAGTCTCTCATCATCTCTTTGACCATTTGGAAAATAGACATTAAAAAGTGCAATATCTCCAAAATACTGTTCAACAATACGACCCTCATTTAAAAGGTCAATATGCTTACATGTAGAGTTATAATCACTCTTGATTGCTGAGAATGTGGCAGTTCCAGAGTAGCCTTTTTTTTCTGCACTGTTAACTAAGACTTCATTATGCTGTTTTAGAAAAAGAGTATCGGGAATCTGCTCCTGTGTCGCTTTGATCTCTTGAAGACATAAGATATCTGTATCTCGTTCATCTATCCATTTGAGAGCTTCTTTAGATGCAACTGCTCGGATACCATTAACATTCCATGAGATTATTTCTATTGAGTTTGACATATTTATTCTTTCATGCGAAGTACCCTATGGGTGTAAGGGATTTTTTGTATGTGGGTCAGAGGGAAAACCCTCTGAAAAAGTTAAATAAAATCTACTGCAGTTACGTGGTGCTTGAGACCTAACTCTTCGCTGCTACAACCAAGAGCTAAACCAACCATTTGTTGCATATGAAGAACAGGAAGTGAAACTTCACGACCGATTGCAACTGAAGCATGGTGAGTTTGTGTATCAAGCTTGAGGTGACAAAGCGGACAAGGTGTTACCATCCAGTCAGCATTTGCGTCCATCGCTCCAGCAACAGCGTTTCCTGTGAGAATCGCAGCTGTACGAGGCGCTTGAAGCTCAGCATGGAAACCACAACATTTGTTTTTCTCAACATAATCAACACTTACACCACCACAAGCAATGATAAGATCATCAAGTGAAGTAGGGCGGTAAGGATTTTCATGACCTTTATGAGATTCATTTTGAAGCTCAGAAGGGCGGATATTGTGACAACCATAAAATGGTGCAATATTAAATTGACTAAGCGGTTTTACGACCATCTCTTTGATTTTATCTAAACCAAAATCATCGATAATAGCGTATAAAAAGTGAGTGATTTGAGACGTACCTTTGTACTCTAAACCAACTTCGCCTAGTTTTTCATTGACTTTTGCTTTAAGCTCTGCATTATGATCAAGTCTGTGTTTTGTCATAGCAGTATTGAGCTGACAAGTATTACAGATAGTGACCATTGTAAGACCATGTTTTTCTGCATAAGCGATGTTACGAGCATTTAAAACTAAAGATAAAAAATCATCATAATCTTGAAGGTGAGAAGCACCACAACATGAAGCTTCTGTTAACTCGATAAGTTCTATTCCAAGTTTATTTGCAACTGCCATAGTTGACATCATCTGCTCAGGAGTACTCTCTTTAGCAGTACAGCCTGTAAAAAGTGCGTATTTTAATTTTTCCATTACTTAAACTCCCTAGAACTTTGCTGTTGATGATGATTTGACAAGTTTTTTGATCTCATCTAATTTATCTGCTTTTGGCATATTCCATGGCAATACGATTTTGCCTTTACTAAACATTTTGATCGCAACAGGAACATGTTTGAGAACGCCGATATTACCCTCAGAATAGCGAACAAGTTCACCCTCATCGAGTAAACCATGTTTTACAATTGAGTGTTTAAATCCAACAGCATGGCGTGTTGCAACATTGCTTGAAGCTACACCTTTTGCAAATGCGATATTATGAAGTTTTGTGATTTTTTCAATTGGATTGACCTCTTTTGGACAAGCCTCTGCACACTCAAAACATTTTACACAATCCCAAATCCCTTGAGAAAGTTCATTTACTTCACTAATACGAGAAGTTCCAGCTTCATCACGCACATCCGCTTCAAAACGGTACGCTGCAGCAAACGCAGCAGGTCCAATGAAATCTTCATTTATCTCTACAACAGGACAAGCATAGTGACAAGCTCCACATTGGATACAAAGATCAGCATCTAAAAGATTTTCCACTTCATGTGGAGAAACAAGGTGCTCAGCTTCAGGGTTTTCATCGATTTCGCTTACCAAGAAAGGCTGCACTTGAGCGTGCTTATCCCAGAAATCTTTTTTATCGATGATCATATCTTTGATAGCACGTTTGATACTGAGTGGTTCTAAAGTGATCTCATTACCAAAAAGCTCGATCATATCGTTCATGCTTTCTTTACATGCAAGTGTAGAACGGCCATTTACTTTAATAGCACAAGCCCCACAGATACCGTGACGGCAGCTACGACGGTAAGAGAAACTTCCATCATGATCCCATTTGATTCTATTTAAGATATCAAGTACAACCTCTTCGGAGGTGACTTCCATTTTATACTCTTTATAATATGGAAGATAATCCTCATCAGCATTGAAACGAAATACTTTAAAAGTTACATCTTGTGTAGTTATTTTATGTGTACCCATAGTCTGCTCCTCTTAGTAATTTCTTGCTTTTAACTCATGTTTACCAAGAGTTACAGGCATATAATCAAGTGTTAAATCGCCATTTTCATTCATGTATGCCATTGTGTGTTTGAGGAAGTTTTCATCATCACGTTCTGTAAAATCTTCTCTATAATGCGCCCCACGACTCTCACGTCTAGCCACTGCACATTCAACGATGAAAGCAGAGTAATCAAGCATGTGTCCGAGTTCAATCGCTTCTTGAAGTTCTGTATTGAAAACTTTTGATTTGTCTTGGATACGAATATTTTTAAATCTTTCTCTAAGCTCTTTAACTTTAGCTACAGCTTCTTCAAGAGACTCTTGTGTTCTAAACGCACCAGCATTATGAGTCATACTCTCTTGAAGTTCTGATCTTAGATTTGGAACTGTTTCATTTCCATTGTTTGAAAGAATCCATTCGATCTCTTTAAGTGCAGTTTGTGCATCTTCTTGTGTTGCTTTTCTCAAAGGAATATTGTCGATGTCCTCAACCATAGTTTTACCAACGAAACGTCCAAAAAGAAGTGCTTCAAGAACAGAGTTTGCACCAAGACGGTTTGCACCATGTACTGAAACACATGAACACTCACCAGCAGCGTAAAAACCTTCTACAAACTCAGTATTATTTTTGCGAACGTGCCCTGGAATATCAACTGGAATACCACCCATAGAGTAGTGAGCGGTTGCAGAGATTAAAATAGGTTCTTTAATCATATCAAGACCTAAAAATGTGATCGCAAGGTCACGAAGTTCTGGCAATCTTTCCATAATAAGATCTTTTCCAAGGTGAGTCACATCAAGATAAACAGCATCTTGTCTTGGACCAACACCACGTCCTTCACGAATCTCATTCATGATAGCACGGCTTACAACGTCGCGGCTAGCTAGCTCAAGCGCGTTTGGAGCATATTTTTCCATGAAACGCTCACCAAGAGAGTTGAACAACCGTCCACCCTCGCCACGCGCTGCTTCAGAGATTAAAACACCATTTCCAGAAAGACCTGATGGGTGAAACTGTACAAACTCCATATCTTCTAAAGGAAGACCATGACGTGCAACTATAGAGAGTCCATCACCAGTGTTTGCATGAGCGTTTGAGTTGATTTTAAATGAACGAGCGTATCCGCCAGTTGCAAAAAGAACCGATTTTGCGTTGAAGATCGCCATCTGCATATCACGAATGTTAAATGCTACAACACCTGAAACTTTGCCATCTTTATAGATTAGATCAGCTGCATACCACTCATCCCAAAACTTGACACCTACACGAAAAGCCTGCTCATACATCGTTTGAAGAAGAGTAAGACCTGTTCTGTCTTTTGCATAACATGCACGAGGTGAAGATTGTCCACCAAATGGGCGTTGTGCGATCTTTCCATCATGAGTACGGCTAAATGCTGCACCCATTCTCTCTGCCCAACGAATTGTCTCAGGTGCTTTTTGGCACATAAACTCAACTGCGTCTTGGTCAGCAAGATAATCAGAACCTTTTACGGTATCAAACTCGTGTAATTCAATACTATCCTTGTCGCTTAAAGCGGCATTGATCCCACCTTGTGCTGCACCTGAGTGAGAACGAAGAGGGTGTAGTTTTGTAATAACAGCAACATTTTTGCCAGCACTTTGTAGTTCACGCGCAGCCGCACATCCAGCGAGTCCAGCTCCAACGATAACTGCATCATAAGTATAAATAGGAATACTCAATTTGCCTTCCTTTTTAAGAGAAATAATGTTTTTATTGTAGCTAGAAATAACTTGAGTAAGGTTAAATGTGGAGATTATTGGAAGGAACTTAGATGATGTTACTATTTGAACCACTTATAGATGTATGAAGCCTATAAGTGATTAGATTTGTAACAGATTAAAATTTTTCAGCGTGATCGCTAATTTGAGCGATACAATTTTTTCCTTTTTCTTTTGCTGTTTGGAGTAGCTCTTTTGCAAAAGTGATAGCACTTTCCAAGCTTTTATTGTTTTGCTTAATTGCAAATCCACCACTGAGTGTAAATGGAATTTTCCCACCTTGAGGATTGTTAAATTGGGTCTCTTCTATACTTTTTCTTATCGCTTCACAATCTTCAAACGCTTTTCTTTTTGTTTCTCGAGATAAAATTATTACAAACTGATCATACTCAATGCGAGCTATGACATCTGTGGGTTGTTCATATAATGAGATTATAAAAGAGATTTTTTTGAGTACGGATTGTGTGTAATCTTTAGAGAGATTTTTTTCATACTCTTTAAAATTATCTATCTCAAAAACACAAACAATAGTAAAGTTATTCTCTTTCATACCTTTTTTTTCAGAATAGGCTTGGATCATTCCTTTATAGTTTTTGATTCCTGTCACAGGATCGATCATACTTGGATTTTGACTCAATGTAGGTTTTCTAACCATTCTCATTTTGATAGAATCTACCTCTTTAGTCAAGATAGCCTCAGATGATCTTTCACTACCAATTGCAAAAAGAGATTTGATATCGTCGTAAATAAGCGTAAGTTTTCTAGAATACCAAATTGCACCTACAAAAGTCAGAAAAAGCGAAACATAAACAAACCATTTTGTAAAGGATAGCTTTTTATGTTCATCATCAATATTACTCATAATCATCTCATTGAGTTGATTCAAAAGATCTGCTTTTGCACTTGAAAAGTCACTTGATCTTTGAGCAAGATTTTCATTTTTTTTATCATAATAATTGTTAGCCTGCAAAATAAAATTATCTTCAAGATTGGAAAGTTTCTCGATTTGATCCTTATATTGATGGTTTAATCCAAGGAGTTTTCCTAAAAAATCGCTAGAGGCGACACTATCCATAAGTGAAATATTTGTTTTAAGCTGTGAACCAAGTCCTTGAGCGTTGATAAGACTGTAATCTAAATCATTTCTGCCTAGCTCATATACTTTATCTACGATTGTTTTTTGCGCTTCAAGCTGCTGTATCCTGTCATAAGCGGTATTTCTGTTGAGTTCTATGATGGAGAGAAAGATCAATAATAGAGTTACAAGTAAAAAATAAAATTTTATATTTTTAAAAACATCAAGAATTGAAAATTTCATAATTTTTATACCTTTTATTAAAATTTTTCCGCAAGAAACTACATTTTATAAAGTTCTTCTTTAATATTTGCTTATTGGAATGTTTCCATTTTTTAATAAACTATTAGTTAAAATGGATAAAAATGAAAATGAGGAAAGCGCAAGAGGATGAATGTAGAAGATCAGTTTATCTCACATTTTAGTAAAAAAACAAAACATATCGGCGATGATGGCGCTTATTTGGATGGATATGTTTACTCAAAAGATGCTTTTTTCGAGAATGTTCACTTTAAGCGTGAGTGGATGAGTTTGCGAGATATCGCTTATCGCTCTATGATAGTCAATATCAGCGATGCGATAGCTATGAATGCCAAACCGCTTTACGCACTTTTAGCGGTAGCAATCCCAAAAGATCTTACTAAAGCGCAGATAAAAGAGCTCTCAGAAGGGTTTTTGGATGCCGCACAAAAATATGGCATTGATATCATAGGTGGCGATACTATTGCAAATACTAAGCTTGATATTAGCGTTACTATTATCTCAAAAACAAAAAAACCGCTGTTAAGAAAAGGGATGAAAAAAGGGGATTTGTTAGCATATACAGGTAAACTTGGAGATTCTAAAAAAGAGCTTCATAGACTCCTTCGCGGAGGAAATCTGCATAGCAAGTCTAAGTTTAGAAATATTATTTTAAGAGAGAAGTTTATCTCTACATGTAAGCGATATTTGAATACTGGTATGGATATTTCAGATGGGATTTTTAGTGATTTGGGTAAACTTTCAAATTCAAATGCTTTAGGCTTTAACTTTTTTAGCAAGATATCCAAAGATATCGGTTGCAGCGGTGAAGAGTATGAAATGCTCATCTCCTTTGATGCAAGGCAAAAAAAAGCACTTATCAGGCGTGCAACGCAGACAAGAACACCACTTACTATTTTTGCAAAAGCAACGAGAAAAAAATATAAAAATAGATGCAAAGCACATCATTTTTAACATTAATCAAAAAGGTATCTATGAACCGTTTTTACAGTATGAACCACTCCCCAATCGATTTTATTTTTAAACAAACCGCGCGAGATTTCGTCGTTGAAGAGATTCCTCTTTATGAGTTTAGTGGAGAGGGTGAGCATTTAGTCTTACATGTAAGGAAAAAAAACCTTACTACTTGGGAGATGATTGACAAGATCTGTGTGCATCTTGGTATCAAAGCAAAAGAGGTTGGCTATGCTGGTCTCAAAGATAAAAATGCGATGACAAAACAGTATATCTCACTCGAAAAAAAGTATGAAGCAAAGATGGAGAGTTTTGAGGATGCAGATATTAAAATCCTTTCAAAAACTTACCATAATAATAAGATTAGAACAGGACATTTAAAAGGCAATCGTTTTTTTATCCGTCTTAAAAAAGTAAATCCGACCAATGCAAAAAAAATCTCTCTAGCACTCAAACATATCAAAGAGTATGGCCTTCCAAACTTCTTTGGATACCAACGTTTTGGAAATGACGGCAACAACTATATCTTAGGCGAAAAAGTCGCACGCGGTGAAGCCAAAGAGCGTAATCCAAAGATTAAAAAACTGCTTATCAACTCATACCAAAGTCATCTGTTCAATCTCTGGCTTAGCCGTCGTTTGGAGATGAATAAGCTAATTGAGAGTTTTAGTGTTGCAGAGTTAGAAGTAACACTCAACCTTCCAAAACAGATTTTAGAATCGATGAAGTCACAAAAACACCCATTTAAGATTATGATGGGCGATGTGATCGAACATTATCCGCATGGCCGTCTTTTTAATTATGAGGGTGACCCTGAAGATATAAAAAGATTTGAAGAGCGCGGAGTTTCTGTAACGGGACTTTTATGCGGGAAAAAAGCGTGGCTTGCAAAAGATGAAGCATATACAATTGAAAAAGATTACAACGAGACGATTTCAGCTGATGGTGCAAGACGTTATGCTTGGATTTTTCCGCAAGAAGTAGAGGGCGAATATAAAGAGGAAGAAGCGTGGTTTGAACTTCACTTCTCACTTCCAAAAGGCTCTTATGCCACAGTTTTAATTGAAGAAATAGCAAAAAGGGAGATAAAATCATGAGTAAACATATCACAAGTCTGATATCGCAAAATTTTGGAAAATTCGCTTCAAAAGAGTTCTCTCCTTGGTTTGGGCGTATTGTAAATCAAAGTTATGTCTCTTTGATGGGGCTTGATATGAGTGAGTTTGAAAAACCTTCAAGTTATAAAACACTTAACAAACTTTTTACTCGCCATTTGCGTGAACCTAGAGCTTTTAGTGCAGATAAAGCAGATTTTATCTCTCCGTGTGACTCACTCATCTCTGAGTGTGGAGATTTAGATGAAAGTTATGCTCTACAGATCAAAGGGATGGAATACTCAAGCGATGAACTTTTAGGCGAAAACTTTTCAAAAGAGGAAAAAGAGAGAGTGCATAATGGGCAGTTTATCAACTTCTATCTCTCTCCAAAAGATTATCACCGTTACCATATTCCAATGGATCTAAAAATCTTAAAAGCGGTGCATATCCCTGGAAAACTCTATCCTGTCAATATGCCATCACTCAAAGGGCGTTTGAACCTTTTTATAGAAAATGAGCGTGTTGTCATCAAATGTGAAACGCCTGAACAAAAGATCTTTTATATGGTTTTAGTTGGAGCGCTCAATGTTGGTGTGATGCAAGTATCTTTTGAGCCACGCATCAAAACAAATGCTTCTGCAACTGAGCAAAGTGTTTACATGTACGAAGATTTACATCTCAAAAAAGGGGATGATTTTGGTTGTTTTGAGATGGGTTCAACCATTGTTATCATCAGCGAAGAGCAGATGTTTGACTTACATGTAAAGAGTGGCGACAATGTTCGTTTCGCTCAAACTATCGCTAAGTTAAGATAGATTTTTTATGATTGAAGCGATCATTGCAGTTAGCAGTCTTTTTGTTGGCGCATTAGCAATCTATTTTTTTGTTTTTAGAGGCGTGAAAAGTAGATTTGAAAATGAGCTTTTTGAACTTCGGGAGCTTTACGAAGCTGAGCGTCAAAACAGCAGTGAATTTAGTCAAAAAAATGCGGTGTATCAAGAGCGTTTAGGAGCATTGCAAGCGCAAGCTCTTAGATTTGATCAGCTTCAAAAAGAGAGCAACGAAGCTACAAACAAGATCACACAATTAGAGACTTTACTAGAAAAAGAGCGCCAATACTCAAGAGAAAAACTTCAACTCTTAGAAGAGAACAAAGAGCATATGAAACTTGAGTTTAAAGAGCTTGCAGAAAACATCTTACAAAACAACTCTCAAAAATTTTCCACACAAAACAGTGAAACGCTTACTAAAATGATAACACCCATAAAAGAGCAGTTTGATGCCTTTAAAAAGCAGATAAACGATGTGTATATCAAAGAAACGCAAGAGCGCTCAATGCTTCAAAGTGAGATCAAAGCGATCAAAGAGATCAACCATCAAATGAGCAATGATGCTAAAAATCTCACCCGCGCACTCAAAGGCGAGAGTAAGAAACAGGGGATCTGGGGCGAGATGATTTTAGAGAGCGTTTTGGAAAACTCAGGACTTCGCGAGGGACACGAGTATGAGCGTGAAGTGAGTTTAGAACATGAAAGCGATGGAAGCCGTTTTCGTCCTGACGTGATCGTGCATCTTCCCGATACAAGGGAGATTATCATCGATGCAAAAACTTCACTCACAGCGTATGAACAGTATGTCAACGCCGAAGATGAGGCGAGTAAAATGACCTTTGCATCCTTACATGTAAGCTCTATGAAAAAGCATGTAGATGAGCTCAGTGCAAAAGATTATACTAAGCTCAAAGGGGTGCAAACGCTTGATTTTATCTTTATGTTTGTGCCAATTGAGAGCGCGCTTTTGATGGCGATGGAGCAAGATCCAACACTTTTTGATTATGCTTTTAAAAAGCGTGTTGTGCTTGTTGGTCCAACAACATTGATGGTCTCACTGCGTGCGGTGGAAAACACATGGAAATATGAACACCAGCAAAAAAATGCTCAAGAGATTGCTAAGCGTGCGGGGCTTTTATTTGATAAATTTGCGGGATTTATCGAGAGCGTTGAGAAGCTTGGAAAGCAGATAGTAACAGTGCAAAAAAGTTATGATGAGGTTTTCAATCGCTTACATGTAGGCGCAGGAAGTATCACGACCCAGTTTCAAAAGTTAGAAAAACTCGGAGCTGCAACAAGCAAATCACTTCCAGAACATATTTTACGTCAAATTGAAGAGTAGGGTGCAATGAATATACAAGCAATACGTCAAGAGAGAGAAAAATGGATGGCATGGAAGAACATCGCTCCGCTTCGAGAAGCGCTTGCAAACTTGCCAGAAATTGAGGCAAATACCAATTATGGCGACACGGTCACGCTTGTAAGTGCGGATACAATCGATCATGAACTGATTGAAAAAACTGCACGCTTGATGATGCCGTGGAGAAAAGGGCCTTTTGATATTTTTGGTCTTTTTATAGATACGGAATGGAAGAGCAATATCAAGTACAATTTACTGCGTCCTCATTTTGATCTTAAAGATAAAAAAGTCGCAGATATTGGGTGCAATAATGGCTATTATCTTTTTCGTATGCAAGAGGATATGCCTAAAAAACTCGTGGGTTTTGATCCTTCTGCTCTTTTTAAAACACAGTTTGATTTTATCAACCATTTTGCAAAAACACAGATCGTGTATGAACTCTTAGGCGTAGAACATCTGCCGTTTTATGAGGAAAAATTTGATTTTATCTTCTGTCTTGGCGTGCTTTATCACAGAAGCGATCCTGTAAATATGATCAAAGATTTGTATAAAGGGCTTGAAGATAAAGGGGAAGTGATCCTTGATACTTTTTATATCGAGGGCGAAGAGGAAGTGGCGCTCACTCCAAAGGGAAGTTACTCTAAAATACCAAATATCTACTTTGTACCGACGATTCCTGCACTTAAAAACTGGTGTCTGCGCGCTGGATTTGAGAGTTTTGAGGTTTTAGAAACATCGCTTACATGTAGCGATGAACAGAGAAAAACCGATTGGATTGAGGGACAAAGTTTAGAGGATTTTCTCTCACCTGAGGATAGTAGTAAAACGGTAGAGGGATATCCCGCGCCAAAAAGAGTTTATATTAAGTTAATCAAGGACAAAAATGGCAAAAACTAAAAAAATAGTAGCATCACATGATGAGGAGCTTGATGTAGAGTTTCAAGAGGAAACGCATATTTATCTCAACACGCATGAAAGCATCAATCAAGATCTTTGTGGCGAGATCCAAAAACTTGATTTAGGAGTTGTTGAGATAGAGCTTACAACAACGCAAGATATGGTCGCTGATGATATGGGACTTATCCACGGTGGCTTTGTATTTAGTGCGGCTGATTATGCGGCAATGGCTGCTGTAAATGAGAAAAATGTTGTTTTAGTTGCGAGTGAATGTGAATTTTTATCTCCCGTCAAACTTGGTGATGTTGTCAAAATCATCGCAAAAGTGCGTCATAAAGAGGGACGAAAAAGAAATGTTGAAGTTGAAGCTTATGTTTTAGATATTAAAGTTTTTACAGGACTTTTTAAAACAGTCATAACAGAAAGACATGTGTTAAAACTCAACCTTTTGGAAACAGCTGGAGAAAATAAGTAAAGCGCGTAAGACGCCAATAACGTCTTACATGTAAAGCTTTGTTTCAATCTAAAGAGGTTTATTTCCCGATAAGATCTGCGATTGCTTTGATGTCAGCATCAGAGAGATCTTTGACTTGCCCTTTCATAGCACCCTTCATAGCGCCGCCGTAGCTACCATCTTTGTACCCTTTAAGTGCTGCAACGATCTCTGCTTTTTTCATAGTATCGAGCAATTTACTTGCTCCCATAGCTGCTTTTTCTCCCTTTGCTCCATGACAAACAGAACATTTTTGGTAAGCCGAAGCTCCATCAGCCATCACTGCAGTTGAAAATGCCAACAAAGCTACAACGCTTATTAGACTTTTTTTCATTTTTCATCCTTTGAATTGTATTTTTTTATTATAGCGTTTTCATCCAATAATCCACATTTTTCTGCTCATCAAAGATAGTTGTACTGCCTCCATGCCCTGGAAAAACCTGTTTGTCATAGCTAATAGTTTTGAACTTTGTAAGTGATTTTTTCATATCTTCTGGATTTGAATAGGGAAAATCTGTTCGCCCGATAGAGCGATCAAAAATAAAATCTCCGCTAAACATCGCATCCTCTATCTCAATAGTAGAACATCCTGGACAATGCCCTGGAAAATGGCGAAATTTTACTTTGACACCATCAAAATCAAACTCCTCATCGCCATTTACTTCTACATCTGGATAAGAGGGTGGCAGATCACTCATCCAAGTGCTACTTTGAAGTAAAAAAACATCATCTTTTGGCGTATAAAGCGGAATAGAGAGTTTTTCTTTTAACTCTTGATTGCTCCAAACATGATCAAAATGTCCATGCGTGTTGAGGATAGCTACGGGATTTGTAACATTTTTTAAAACCCAAGAAGTCGCCCCAACACCCGGATCGATAATAAAATCTTTTCCCTTACATGTAAGGATATAACAGTTCGTTTGGTAAGGTCCCATCGGTTGTATTTTTAGTGTTGTCATCTATTGAATTCCTATATTTTTTTACTCTTGTGTATAATTCATTTATGAAATTTTATCAGTATTTAGAAAATATCCTTCTTGAAGTTCATCCACTTAAAAAGTTAGAACTCTTTGAAACCTTTTATGCGGAGTATAAAAATGGCAGTGTGCTCTTTGAAAATGAGTATTTAGCACGCTCTTTTGATGTGCCATCTTATAGTTCGTGGTGCAAGATTGTGCCACCTCAAGATGTGCCAAAGCGAAAAAATCTCACTACAAAAGAGGGGCAGATTTTTTTACTTCACGCCATTGCACATATAGAATACAGTGCTATAGATCTGGCACTTGATGCAGCGTATAGATTTCATGGTTTGCCACAAAGCTACTATGATGATTGGCTTGAAGTGGCGGATGATGAGATCAGACATTTTCGTATGTTAAATGAGTTGCTCGAAGAGCTTGGAAGTAATTATGGCGAGATTGAAGTCCATAACGCACTTTTTGAAGCGATGCAAAGAACCGCACACTCCTTTTTAGAAAGAATGGCAGTAGTACCGCGTTATCTTGAGGCAAATGGTCTTGATGCAACACCGCTTATACTAAAAAAACTAGCAAAACTTCCTCAAAATGAGATGTTAAAGCGGATCACAAAAGCCTTACATGTAATCGTAAGTGAGGAAGTTTCTCATGTACAAAAAGGGGATTGTTGGTTTGCTTTTGCTTGTGAGCGGGAGGCAAAAGACAAAGAGATCTATTTTGAGATTATTGAGAGATACTATCCACTTTGGCTAGCAAAGAAAAAAGATTTAAATATAGAAGCAAGAAGAGCAGCAGGCTTTACATGTAAGGAGTTGAAAACTATGGCTCATACAGATGTGTGCCAGTAAAAATGTTTTATAAAAAAAAGTAAAAATGCAACAAAAATGCAACACTAAGACGTTACTATTTTTTCCGATGTCATAATAAAGGAAAAAAATATGAATTTTAGTTTGCTTGAAAGATTGTCTATTCAACATAAGATGCGCTTTCTTATTATAGTTGTTACTTCTGTAATAGTTTTAGCCTCTATCTTTGCATGGTCTGCGCTTGGACGCATAGAATCCAATTTTAATGAACTTCAGGATAATGCTACGGCGGCTGCTTTTTATACAGTTGAAATAGAAAAAGATCTTAACTATGTAAGTAGAACAAGTAGAGATATTATGCTTGGAAATGCTTATGATTCAAATATAGAAAAGCTTAAAAAACATATCAAAACAATCAAACAAAATTTTGAGAAGTTAGAGAAGATTCCAGATCCAAAAGCATTGGAACTCACACAAAAAGCAAAAGAGAATACATTTGAATTTTTAGATAAATCACTCCAAATGATGCAAAGTCTCGATAAAAATAGTATCGCTGCAAATAATATCGCTATCTATGCAAAATATAAAGAGCATCTCACACCTCCAGCAGAAGCATCAAGAAAATATTTTGATCAGGTTGTAGTTTTAAAACAACAAGAGCTAAAAGTTGCGATCAATACCACACATAATAGTGTTTTAAGTTCTAAAATTATAGTTTTTGTAAGTGGTTTAGTTTGTGCCTTGTTAATCTTGATACTCGCTCTTTTAATCCAACGCTCTATTGTAGCTGCGTTGGAGTCTTTTACAACTACTATCGAAAAGGTTTCGATGGGTGTATTTAATGGAGTTGAGTTAACAATCGTTCCAAACACTGAACTTGGACATATGGGAGGTTCTCTCACAAAGCTTATCAAACAGATAGAAAATTTTATACATGAGATCAACACCTCTATCAGCAATGCCACAAAGGGAGATTTTACAAGACCTATCAGTGCTAATGGTATGCAAGGAGAGTTCGTTGATGCGATCATTTTGGTAAAAGGCAGTATTGATGTGATGCACTCTCAAGAGGATCAAAAGCAGCGAGATGCGCTCAACTCTCAACTCAGCGTGATGTCTGTTGCTGTTACAGAGAGTCTGGATGTGATACAACATGACTTAGAACATAATGTCAATGACCTCAAAGAGGTAACAAAAACGACAAAAGAAGCAGCCTCTCTTTCGGATAATAGTAGAAAAACAATAGAAACGATTATTGATGAACTGGAAACGCTCAAAGAGCAAGTAGGCGAAAATAATCTTGCAATAGAAAATATGGTATCAAGAACGCAAGAGATCAATCTTGTTATAGATCTTATCAGTGATATTGCAGAGCAAACAAACCTCTTAGCTCTCAATGCTGCCATAGAAGCGGCTCGTGCTGGAGAACATGGAAGAGGCTTTGCTGTTGTTGCAGATGAGGTACGAAAACTTTCAGAGAGAACACATAAAGCAACAGGGGAGATCTCAGTTGCTATCAACTCTTTAAAACAGGATATGAATCAAATCGAGCAAAGTGCAACTCAGATGAATAGAGTCGTAGAACAATCAAGCAGTAAAATACATGATTTTGAAGGGACACTTATCGCACTCAATGAAAGATCATCAGGGATTGTTACTTCATCATATAGAATGGAAAACTCTCTTTTTATAGTTCTTGCAAAAATCGATCATATTTTATATAAAGCGGGAGCATACAATACTTTGATGCGCTGTGAAGCAAGAATGAAACCGATCACGATCCATGAATGCAGTATTGGAAAATGGTATGACAGTGAAGGAAAAAGAAGATTCTCGCACTCAATGAACTTTAGAAATATGAGTGATCCTCACAAAAAAGTACACGAACTTGTGAACAAAAATCTTTCATTTGTAGAAGAAAAAGAGAGTATGGTATGTTTGAAACATTCAGATGAAATCATAGTTAATTTCCAACACATGGAGCGCGCAAGTCAGGAACTTTTTGGATTGATGGATAATTTATTGAAAGAAACTATTTAAAAAGAGCGCCTAAGATAAAGAGTTGTTCGCCTTTTTTACGATATAATCATCCACTTTAGATATAACTTTTAATGGTGGGTTTTTTATAAATATGAAAAAATATGCTCTTATCGCGGATTATTTAACACGTTTTTTAGAAAATGAAGTAAAAAAAACTGGGCTTTCAAAAGTAGTTTTAGGTCTCAGCGGCGGCATCGATTCTGCTGTTGTGGCAGTTTTGGCGCATCGTGCTTTTGGTGATGATCTTTTATGTATCAAAATGCCCTCTCATTACTCTTCACAAAACTCCTTGGATGATGCCCAAGCACTTTGCCAAGATTTTTCACTTCGCTCTATTACAAAGAGCATATCGCCTCTTTTAAAAGCTTATGAGGATGAAAATCCTGATATGAACAATCTCCGTAGAGGCAATCTTTCAGCACGTCTTCGCATGATCACTCTTTTTGATATGTCCGCAAAAGAGGGCGCTTTGGTTTTGGGTACAAGCAACAAAAGTGAGCTGATGCTTGGATATGGAACACTCTATGGAGACCTCGCAAGTGCTTTAAACCCTATTGGAGATATGTACAAAAGCGAGATATTTGAGTTTGCAGAGTATCTTGGTGTTACAAAAAGCATCATTTCAAAACCACCATCAGCGGATTTGTGGGATGGACAGAGTGATGAGGCTGATCTTGGATATAGTTACGAAAAATTAGATGAGGCGCTTCGTCTTTATATTGAAGAGAGACTCAGTATTGAAAAAATCCTTGAAAGAGGTGTTGATAAAGCGATGCTTGATATGATCATAAAAAGAATCTATGCAAATCAGTTTAAGCGCAAAATGCCTCTTATCGCAAAGCTTACATCACGCACGATCAACCATGATTTCAATTATGCTAGAGATATAAACCTATAGGGAGAATGATATGAAAGTTCCATTTTACAGACAAGAGAGTGGGGTTGTTGAGCATGATCATATTGCTGACGTTTTAGACGGTGAGAACGGTGATTTTGTTGCTAAACTTGAAGAAGAGTTTGAATCTTATATTGGTGCTTCTCACGCTATTGCGACTTCAAGTGGTACAGCAGCGCTGCATCTAGCGATGTTGGCACTTGATCTTAAACGTGGAGATAAAGTGCTTTGCTCGGTCAATGCATTTCCCTCAGTTCCAGAAGTCGTCCGCCATTTTGATGCAGAGCCGACATTTATAGATATAGACCCAAAAACATACAATATCGATCTTGATAAATTAGAAAAATATTTAGAAGCTAATGCATCTCGTAAACTAAAAGCAGTCATTGTGACACATATAGCAGGGCAGTGTGTTGATTTGGAGCGTTTATATAAGATGGCAAAAAACTATGATGTAAAAATCGTAGAGGATGCAGCCGATGCACTTGGTGCTACTTATAATGGCGATAAAATCGGCTCTACTGGTGCAGATATAACTTGTTTTAGCTTCTCTCCGCATCTTAAAAATGCCATTTGTAATGGTGGGATGATGGTCACAGATGATGAAGAGATAAGTAATCGAGCAAAACTGCTTCGCAATCATGCCATGGTTGTAAATGAAGATGCACTTGATTATATCTATGACATTACAGATATTGGCAATAAATATACGATGAGTCAGCTTGACGCGGCGTATATCCTCGCACAGCTTGAAAAGCAGGATGAGAATATAAAAAGACAAAAAGAGATTGCTCAAATTTACAATAAAGCACTCAGCGATACTCCTCACATCACTCTGCCAAATAATGAAAACGATGACCATTGCTACTCTCTTTATATTATCGAAGTGGATAAAAACAGAGATTCTTTTGCAAAAGAGTTGGATGAAAATGGGATAAAAACAGCACTGCATTACATTCCTTTGCACCTGCTTTCTTACTATAAAGCAAAATATTCATTGCGTGTAAATGATTTTCCAATCGCACTTAAAACATTTCAAAAGGTACTTTCTATCCCTATCTTTGCGTCTATGAGTGATGCAGAGATCAAGTTTGTCACAGACACAATTAAAAAGATAGCAAAAACAAGAGTTTGAAAAAATCACTTGTCTTTTGGGTTGAGAGATATCTCTATAAACCAAGTTTCTCTCAATCGATCATCGCTTTTTTTCTCCTGCCGCTAAGCTTTTTATACTGTTTTATCGTTTGGATAAAGTATAAAAAGGCAGTTGCTAAATCGTATGGTATTGATGTTGTCAGCATCGGAAATCTCAGTGTTGGTGGAAGTGGCAAAACACCGCTTACCACAGCGTTAGCTCTTCATTATGAAAATGTAGCAATACTCCTTCGCGGGTATGGAAGAAGATCAAAAGGCTTACATGTAATCTCAAACGGCAAAGAGATTTTGTGCGATGTTGAGGTGAGCGGCGATGAGGCGATGATCTATGCGCAAAAACTCCCTCATGCAATAGTAATTGTGAGTGAAATAAGAGAAGAGGGGATTAGTAAAGCCAAAGAGATGGGTGCAAAGCTCGTGTTTTTAGATGATGGATACTCCAAACACCATATTGAAAAACTCGATATTTTAATAAATGTAGAATCAAAAAATAGTTTTTGTCTTCCCTCTGGACCCTACCGTGAAAAGATCTGGAGTGGTAAAAAAGTTGTGATTTTAAAAGATGGCACTGATTTTAAAAGAGTCGTACATGTAGAAAATCCAACCCAAAAGATGGCGCTTGTAACAGCTATTGCAAGGCCACAGAGACTTGATCCATATTTGCCAGAGCTTACATGTAAGCACTATTTTGAGGATCATCACTTTTTTACAAAAGAGGAACTGCAAGAGATCTTACATGTAAGCGGTGCAAACTCTTTGCTTGTGACTTATAAGGATTATGTGAAAATCAAGGATTTTGGTATTACTATTTCACTTTTAGATTTAGAAGTTGAAGTTGATAAAAGAGTTTATGAAATAATAGATAACTATATAAAGGATAATCATGCAAAAAAAGATTGAAACAGTAAAAACGCTTCTTGAAGCCTTGCCATTTATAAAGCAGTTTGCAAATCAAAAGATTGTTATCAAATATGGCGGTTCTGCACAAACTTCTCCCCAACTCAAAGAGCAGTTTGCAGAGGATATCTTGCTGATGTATCTTGTGGGAATCCGTCCAATCGTCGTACATGGCGGAGGAAAGAGCATCACAGATATGCTTGATGCTTTGAATATCGAGTCAAAATTTATTGAAGGTCAACGCGTAACGACTAAAGAGGTTATGCGTATTGTTGAGATGATCCTAAGCGGTGAGATCAACAAAGAGATCGTTTCACTTTTAAATTCTCATGGTGCAAAAGCGATCGGAATCAGTGGAAAAGATGCGCATTTTGTCACAGCAGAATCGCTAGACTTTGCAAAATGGGGACTTACAGGAAAGATCAAACATGTTGATGCAAGTGTGATCAATAACCTTGTGCATGAAAAATTCATCCCTGTTATCGCGCCGATTGCAGCAGGTGAAGAGATGGGACATCCTGGATTTAACATCAATGCAGACCTTGCGGCTTCATTTATAGCAAAATCAATCGGTGCAAAAAAGATCATCTTTTTAACAGATACGGCGGGTGTTTTAGATAATGATAAGCAACTTTTTACCTCGCTTACAAAATCAGAGATCGATGCGCTCAAAGCTGATGGCACGATTCACGGTGGTATGGTTCCAAAAGTAGATGCATGTTTAGAGGCAGTTGAGGGTGGAGTTGAAAAAGCACATATTATCGATGGCAGAGTTGAACACTCTTTGCTTTTAGAACTCTTCACATCTGAGGGTGTTGGAACCCAGATTACGCTATAATTGCGCAAAAATTTTTTAGGCTGAAATATGAATTTTATTGAAACACGCGGAAACGATGGTAAAAATCCTCAAGAGGTAACATTTTCTCAAGCGATACTCTCTCCGATCGCTTCATTTGGTGGACTTTATGTACCCAAAGAGCTTCCAGCTTTAGGCGGTGAATTTTTAGAAAAACATCTCAAATCTTCATATAAAGAGTTAGCAAAAGATATGTTAACTCGTTTTGAGATCGATATTGATGGCGCAGTGATCGATGAAGCACTTGCTCTTTATGATAAATTTGATGATGCTTCAAATCCAGTTCCTGTTGTAAAGGTCAAAAATGATCTTTTTGTAAGCGAACTTTACCATGGTCCAACGCGAGCATTTAAAGATATGGCTTTGCAACCTTTTGGAATTGTACTTTCATCTATCGCACAAAAGAGAGATGAAAACTATCTTATCCTTGCAGCAACAAGCGGAGACACAGGGCCAGCGGCGTTAGAGACATTTAAAAATCGCTCAAATGTACAAGTGGCGTGTTTGTATCCAGATGGCGGAACAAGTGATGTACAACGCCTTCAAATGGTCACTGAAGATGCAAAAAACCTTAAAGTCATTGGGATAAATGGTGTTTTTGATGATGCACAAAATGCTCTTAAACATCTCTTAGCAAGCGATACTTTTAAAGCGGCATTAAAAGAGAAAAATATCCTTCTCTCAGCGGCAAACTCTGTAAACTTTGGGCGTATCATTTTTCAAATTATCTATCATATCCATAGTTATCTTGAACTTGTTCGTCAAGGCGAGATAGAGATTGGTGAAAAAGTTTATCTCAATGTTCCAAGTGGAAACTTTGGTAATGCGCTTGGCGGATACTATGCGATGAAGATGTGTGTTCCTGTTGAAAAGATCATTATCGCTTCAAATGAGAACAATGTTTTAACGCGCCTTATCAATCTTGGAAAATATGATCTTAATGGTCATGGAGTTGTTTCAACGACATCTCCAGCGATGGATATCTTAAAATCTTCCAACGTAGAGCGTATTTTATATGATATGTTTGGTGATAAACGTACAAAAGAGTTGATGAACGACCTTGACAGTAAAAATGTATATGAGCTTACATCTACTGAACTTGCAACACTTCAAGAGGTTTTTGCTGCAGATTATTGCAATGGCGAAGAGGGGAAAAAATATATCAAAGAAACTTTTGAAAATGGCTATTTGATGGATCCACACACTGCAACATGTTTTAAAGCCTATGAAACGTGTGCAACAAAAGAGTATGTGACTATCGCTTACTCAACCGCTGAGTGGACGAAGTTTTCTCCGACGATTGCAAATGCACTTACAGGCGAACTTGATGCGTCAGATATTGATGCGCTTGAAGCGATTTCACAAGAGGCAAAACTTTCTATTCCACCAATGATCGCTGGGCTTTTTAGCAAAGAGATCGTGCAAAAAACTGTTATAGAAAAAGATATGATCGAAGCAGAGATTTTGAAATTTTTGTAACTAAAGTTCTATCTCTAAGCCTTACATGTAAGGCTTAGACAATAAAAACAGTTTTAATTCCCATTTTTCAATTAATTGTATATTTTTTTTGCATTATTCTATTGTTTTAATATGTGAAATTTGCTATGCTTCTATAAAAATATTGAAGCTAAAACTATAAAATAGTATGGAGTGTGTACCATTATTGACAGACGTTTGTTTTTAAAACATATTGGTATTACTACTATGATGTTTCAGGCTCCCTATTTATTTGCCGCTTCGGATGAACTTCTCTTTTGTGACAAGTATGGTATCCCCAATATTGCCGATATAAAAGTATATTTAAAAAAAATGTCTCGCCCTGATGTTCCAGATAGTAATGACCTTTATGTACGAAACTCAGAAAAAGAAGTGTTTAACTCTTCATACAAAAAACTCTCCTCTTTATTGTACTCAGTAGGATATGTAAAATATAGTGCTTTGGATATCACTCAAGCTTCTGCACTTGTATCCTTTTCCAAAGATGAGATGAACTATCTCGAAGATCTTTTCAATTTTGATGCTTCAAAATATGGATTTTATGGAGATAAACCGCTTACTGATTTTGACGCGAGAATCAATACTTCTAAGTTGACTCAGAAAAATGGAATACTCTGTTTTGATGGTAAAACTGTGGATAAATTTCAAAAGATTAAAGAGACTATTGGCGAAGATGTTTATATGACTTCGGGTATTCGAAGTGTTGTAAAACAAACATATCTTTTTATGAAAAAAACAAAAGAGTGCAACTATAATCTTTCGATGGCTTCAAGAACAATAGCACCTCCTGGTTACTCTTATCATGGGGTAGGGGATTTTGATATTGGGAGTAAGAGACTCTCTTTAACGCAAAATTTCACTGACCGTTTTGCTGATACTGATGTCTTTAAGCAAGCAGCAAAAGATGGGTTTATAAGTCTTAGATATGGCATGGAAAATCAGCTCGGTGTTCGCTATGAACCATGGCATGTAAAGGTGTAGAAGAAATAACACTTTAGTTTATTCATATCTCAAAGCATCAATGGGATTCATATTGGATGCTTTTCTTGCTGGAATGATTCCAAATACGATTCCAATTAACATCGAAAAGAGAAGTGAGATGATGGTAATAGTTGGATCAATGATAAGTGTGAAATGCATAAAATGGCTTACTACCATTGTGATAGAGATCCCAAAAATTACTCCAACAATGCCTCCAAGACCTGAGAGCACAATCGCTTCAATAAGAAACTGGATAAGAATATCTTGAGGCATCGCACCGATTGCCATACGGATACCGATCTCGCGAGTTCTCTCAGTTACTGAGACAAGCATGATATTCATAATCCCAATTCCTCCAACGATGAGCGAGATTGCAGCAACTGCGCCAAGCATAATTGTGAGCATTCCTGTGATTTGCGAGATAGTATCTAAGAGAGCGGACATATTGCGAACCGAAAAATTATCCTCTTCATCTGCTTTGAGATGGCGTCTTTCATGGATGAGCTGGCTAATCTGTACGGTTGCTTCTTCAAGCGGAATATTCTCTTTTACCTTTACCATGATGAGATGAACATTGTCATTGCCGCTGATACGGCGAAGAAACATCTTGAGTGGTACTAATATCACATCATCTTGATCCATCCCAAAAGTATTGGCACCTTTTGGATTAAGAACACCTACAACTTCACAAGAAAACTTTTGCAGACGCAGTTTTTTACCAATTGGGTCCTCGCCTTTGATAAAAAGTTTATCCACAACAGTTTTTCCTAAAACACAGCTATTTAAGCCACTACGCAATTCATTGTTTGTAAAATCGCGTCCCTCATGAAAGCTAAACTCTTGAATCTTGAAATAGTCGTTTTCAATCCCTTTGATACTCGTTTGATAGTTTTGATCGCCATAGAGAGCTGTCATCGTTGAGCTCTCCACCGCTGAGATCGCCTCAAGGGCTGTAATGGACTCTCTAAGGAGATCGACATCTTTTGTTTTAAAAGGAATGGCAACGGCGGATTGTCCCCCTGGACCATGTTGTTGCCCTGGAGTGAGGAACAAGATATTGCTTCCAAGTTTGGAGATACTGTTTGTGATGGAAAGACTCGCACCTTTACCGATGTTTACCATAGCAATAACAGAAGCGATACCGATGACAATACCCATAGCAGTAAGCAAAGAGCGCATGAGATTGCGTCTTATCTCGCGGAGAGCTTGAAGAAAAGCGTTAATGAGCATTATGTACCTCTTTTTCTAGTATTCCATCTCTTACATGTAAGACTCTTGAAGCGTATGATGCGATCTCCTCTTCGTGCGTGACCATTATGATAGTAATGCCATTTTTGTTGAACTCTTGAAGGATTTGCATAATTTCATGGCTTCTTGAAGTGTCGAGATTTCCAGTTGGCTCATCGGCGATCAGCACTTTTGGATTTGTTACTATTGCTCTAGCAATCGCTACACGCTGCTGCTGTCCGCCTGAGAGTTTTGAGGGCTCATACTCTGCACGATTTTCTAAACCAACACTTTTGAGCGCTTCGTAAGCTCTCTCTCGGCGCTCTTTTGCTTTGACTCCAAGATAGATAAGTGGCATCTCGACATTGTCAATGGCTGTTGTTTTTTTTAGAAGGTTAAACCCTTGAAAGATAAAGCCAAGAAGATAGCGTCTAAAAAGTGATCTTTGATCTTTTGTAAGCGAGGTGACATCGGTATCTAAAAAAGTATATTTACCTGAGCTTGGTACATCAAGCGTACCAAGAATATTTAAAAGAGTAGATTTTCCGCTTCCGCTTGGTCCCATTATGGCGACGAATTCTCCCTCTTTTATTTTTAAATTAACATCTTTTAAAACAGTGGATGATGCTTCAGATGTTCCATAGACTTTGTTGATGCCTCCAAGCTCTATCATTGATGTTTTTCCTGAGTGATGATAACTTTATCTCCCTCTTTAATCTCAGCAGAACTAATAGCGCTTGTTGCTCCATTATTGCCAAGAATTTTTACATAGATTTTTTTAGGTTGGTTATTTTGTAAAATCCAAATATGGGGTTTGGGATCTATTTTTACGTCCTCTTTCGCTTTGGAACTAAAAAGTCCTTTGGGTTTAGGTTTTACAGGAATAAAAAGTAAAGCAGCTTTTGATACAAGAAATGTGTTTGGAATCGTTTGCGTTGCAATATCAATATCTGCACTCATTCCAGGGCGTAAAAGTAGTTTTGAGTTGTCATAATCCATAATAGCAAGATAGGTCACGACACCATCGACAATTGCAGAGTTTACACGCACTTGAGAGATAGAAGTTTTAAACTCGGTATGCGGATAGGCATCAACATTAAAGGAGACGTTTTGATCCTTTTTCACTTTAGCAATATCTGCTTCATCAATAGTCGCTTGGAGTTGCATCTTAGTGAGATCTTTTGCGATGCTAAAGAGAGTTGGTGTTTGAAAAGATGCAGCAACTGTTTGTCCTGCATCAACGCTTTTTACTAAAATGGTACCATCGACTGGAGAGTAGATATTTGTTTTTTGCAAGTCATATTGTGCTGAGATAAGTCCTTGTTCAGCTTGTTCTATTTGTGCTTTTGCACTACTTATCTGCGCTTTTGCCATCATGTAAGATGCGTAGTCATTATCCCAATCATTTTTGGATGGAAGTGCTCCATTTGTAGATTCACGAAGCATTTTATCTCTTGAAATGATCGATTCTGCTTTATAAAGGCCTGCTTGCATATTTTGTAGATTTGCATTTGCAGAGGCGAGCGAAGCTTGCGCTTTTTTGAGGCTACTTTCATATTTTGTTCTATCGATCTGCGCTAAGAGTTGACCCTTTTTGACAACATCATTATAATCAACAAACACTTTTTCAATTGTTCCTGAAACTTCACTTCCTACATTCACCTGTTCAACTGGCTGGATATTTCCCGTTGCGGAGACACTGACTGTTAAGGAGCCTTTTTTAAGCGGTTCACTAACATAAGTAAACTCATTTTTTTCCTCTTTAGGAACCAAAAACTTATAAGCTATAAAGCCAAGAATCACAACAAAAGCGGCAACAAAGATTTTCCATATCAACCCGCTTTTTTTATATTGTGTCACTTTATTCATCTCTTCCATATTGTTTCCTTAGTGTTTTGTATCGAAATAGAGTGCTATTTTTTCGATGGTAATATTGTAGTTTTGTATCTCTTTTTCAATTTTTTGGATAGAAACAGAGTTTTGTAAAGAATCCAAATCATATTGAGATTTAAAGCCTGCTATGACTTGATTTTTAGTAAAACCATAAAGCTCATCATACATCTTGATCATCTCATCTGCTAAAGCGATTTTTTCTTTATAGTTTTCTATATTGTTTACATGCTTGTCATATTCAGATTCTAGTTCAATATGTCTATCGTTTTGTGCGCTTTTTGTTTGAAGGTATTGTAGTTTCGCTGATTCTACAGAGTTGAGCGCACTTACATCGATGAGAGGCATAGAAAGAGTAAGCCCATAGTTGTAAGTGTTACCCTCATAATCCGAAGCGTATGGAGATGAATAGCTATTCTTTGAGTACCCATAAGAGGCGTTGAGTGCTAGTTTTGGAAAGTAGCTTGAACACTTGTTTTTCCATGCTATTTGTGTAGAGAGATCTTGCTTATTGTAATGTAAGAGCTCAAGGTTTTGAGCCAAATACTCTTTTTTGGAGAGAAGAGCAAACTCTGGAATTTTTAGGTTATCGGTGTTGTTGGCGATTTTTTGAAGTTCATATCTCTCACTTTGAAGAGCATTTTTGACAACGATGAGATTTGTTCTTGCTGTGTCTCGATTGATTGTAGATTGATTAAGTTGGCTAAGATCTGAAAGACCAGCTTTATATTTTGCTTTGGTCATCAAGAGATCAATATCCATATTTTTAAGAGTCAGTTCACTCTGCTTTTGAGCTTTGGCATCACGTTCACATTGCACTTTAAGTGTATAAAGAGATTTAAGATAAGCGGCTTCTTGGATATCTACGCCTAAAAGATTTGCAGCTCCATTGGCATTTGCAAGCTGCATTGTGTAAGTAATACCACCACTTCGAAAGATATCTTGATTCCATTGGAGAGATGCATTTTTAACTTCACTTGTGTCATTACTAGCACTTTTATTTTCATTGAGTGAAAGGGAGAGGATCAAAGGAGAGATCCAGCTTTTTGAAGATGCTTGTATATCCTCTTGTATCTGTTTACGTTTTAGTTGCAATGTTTCTTGTTTTTGTGTTGAGAGTGGAGTCTCATCTGCATATAGTGCTACTATACACAGAACACTCACTACTATTTTTTTCATTTTTCCTCTTTATGGTCTCTTGTTTATTAGTCCATTTTGATATTCATTTTTGATTCCATAAACCTGACTTCATCATTTCCATCAAGAATAATATTTTTGTCAATTTCTAAAAAATCATTTGAAATTTTATCTGGATATTCTACGTGCGAGATTATATGCTTAATACAGTTAATACGCGCCGTTTTTTTATTATCTGAGCGTACAATCGTCCAAGGTGTTCCAGGTGTATGAGAGGCAAGAAGCATAGAGTATTTTGCAACTGTATATTTTTCCCATAAGATTTGTGCTTTTTCATCAACTGGAGAGATTTTAAAATGCTTGAGGGGGTCACTTTTTCTCTCTTTAAATCTTTTTGCTTGCACATCCTTTGATACAGAAAAATAAAATTTAAGAATCTGGATTCCTGAATTCATGAGCATTCTCTCAAAAGCGGGAACTGAGCGTAAAAAATCTTCATGCTCTTCAGGTGTACAAAATCCCATAACAGGTTCAACGCCACCACGGTTATACCAGCTTCTGTCAAAAAGAACTATCTCCCCAGCAGAGGGCAAGTGAGAGGCATATCTTTGAAAATACCATTGTGTTTTTTCTGTATCGGATGGTTTGTCAAGAGCAACGACTCTTGCTCCACGAGGATTGAGATGTTCGGTTATACGCTTGATGGTTCCTCCTTTTCCAGCAGCATCACGCCCCTCAAAGATAAGCAGAAGTTTTTTTCCTGTTTCTTTGATATGGTTTTGCATCTTTAAAAGTTCGATCTGCAAGGTTTGAAGATCCTTTTCATAAACCAACTGAGATTTTTTGATCTCAACAGTTACCATTTTGCTTTTTTCTTCTTTTTGTTCATTTTTTTCTTTTTGTTTTGGCTCTTTTTGTTTTTGTTCTTTTTGTTTTGGCATCTTTTTTCCTTTTTATGTGAGTGAATTTAAAATAAGTTCTTGGAGTTTTGTGCTCTCTTTGGTGTTTGCAAAACAGCTATTTGTTCCGCAAACTAAAAAATCTTCATCCATTGTAGCCTTTTTTAAGATATATGGATAGTTTATATGCGCGATATCGATGCTGCTCATTTGCAGATTTTTACTATTTGACTTGATTACTCGATCCTCTTTGAGATAACGTAACATCTGATCTAGCATATAGGGAGCAAAGATGGGTTTTCGTCCTAGATCATAAGAGTTATATTCTAGTGTTTTAAAAGCAAAGGTTCTATATTTCTCTTCTACTAAAGAACCAAGAGAGAGAAGCAGATCGATCATAACACTTACAGTCGATGGATAGGTGTTGTCACTGATCTGTGCTTGTGTTGTAAACTCTCCTTTGCTAAAAAACCATCTGCCTTTATCATAAAACTCTTCAAGTGCTTTATTTGCAAATCTTTGTGCATGGATGAGGTAAAGTTCATCACAAGAAACCTCATAAGCGGCTATCAAAGCGACACCGATATATGCATAATCCTCTAAAAACGCTTTTACTTTTGGTTCTTTATGAATAAGTGTAGAGTGATAAAGCTCACCATCTATAAACATTGTTTTTAAAAGTGCATCCATATGTGTAATGGCGATCTCTTTATAACGAAGATCAATATTGCTAAGGGTGAAAAGTGCTTTTATCATCATCGCATTCCACGAAGTTTGCACCTTCTTATCGATAAATGGATACTCTCTTTGTGTTCGAAGGGAGCTTAAAATATTTATGACATTTTCATACCATTCACTTTTGACGCTCTCTTCATATCGTATAATATTACGCTCTTCAAAGTTTCCATGATCGCTTACATGTAAGTGTTTTATGATTGATGCAATCTCATTTTTTTCATAGCCGTGTTTCTCTAGTGCAGAACATACTTCCTCTTTTGCATAGGTAAAATAACTTCCCTCTCCTTCGTCACTATCAGCATCACTTGCAGAATAAAAAAGATTGTTTTCTTGCATAGATGAGAGCATAAAATCTGCTGTTTTTTTGGCTACATGTAAGTAGTTTTCTTCCTTATACCCAGCGGGCACTTCGCATGCAAGATATGCCTTAGTGTAAAGTTCACAAAGTAGGGCGTTGTCGTAAGTCATCTTTTCAAAATGTGGTACGAGCCATTTTTCATCTGTTGAGTAGCGACAAAATCCACCCTCTACAAGATCATACATACCACCTTTTATCATATTGTCTAGGGTGAAAGTTACCATTTTTTTCGCTTCTTTATTTTCATAAAGTGTTGCGATATTTAAAAGTGTGTTTAGAGTAGCTGTGTGTGGAAATTTTGGAGAGTGCGAAAATCCTCCGTATGTTTTTTCAAAGTTTCGCTCAGCCTGAACAAGGAAGTTTTTATAGAAATCTTCATTGAGTTTTGTAGCCTCTTTTGGATGTTCGCTTGGTTTTAAAAAGTTTACGACTTCATCAGCATTTTTAAAAAGTTGTGTATCATTTTGAGCGATTTTTTCAGCGATAACTTTTGTGATTTCAGAGAATCCTATGGAGTTTGTTACTTCCTCTTTTGTGTAGGGTGGAATATAGGTTCCAGCAAAAAATGGCTTGTTCTGCGGAGTAGCAAAGATAGAGGTTGGCCATCCGCCTGAGCGACGATTTAAAAGCTGATACACCTCTTGGTAATGTTTATCGATATCTGGTCGCTCTTCGCGATCCACTTTTATACAGATAAAGTGCGCATTGACAAATTTTGCAATCTCTTCATTTTCAAAAACCTCTTTTTCCATCACATGACACCAATGGCAACTGCTGTAACCGATGGAGATAAAGATAGGTTTATTCTCTTTTTGGGCAGTTTCAAATGCTTCATCGCACCAAGGAAACCAATCTATGGGATTGCTCTTGTGCTGTTGTAAATAGGGGGAATCTTCGTAAGCTAATCTGTTTTGCATAGGTGTTCTTTGATTTTAATTTTGTGTAGGGTAGAGCAATTTTTATGATGATTGGCTTAAAGATATAAGTAAAATTTTGATATCTTATCTTTTTTAAACACAATGGAGTCCTATGAAAATTTTTTTTAAAATTGTTTTAGTTGTTTTTGTTCTTATGTTGCTTGATATTCTTCGTTATCTTATCATGCCAGATGTAGCGGCTTTGAAACTAGATAATCCAATACCAACAGCATTTATGGAGTACAGAGAAGCACAATGGGCGGATGAAAATAGAGATATGAAGATCGATCAAAGATGGGTGAGTATCAAACAGATATCTCCAAATCTTATAAAAGCGGTACTTATCGGTGAGGATGATGGCTTTTATAAACATGATGGTTTTGATGTCAAGGGGATGGAAAATGCACTTGAGCGCAGTATTAAAAAGGGAACGCTTGCAGGTGGCAGTACTATCTCTCAACAGCTTTCAAAAAATCTTTACCTCTCTCCAAGTAAAAATCCTGTTCGTAAAATAAAAGAAGCGATCATCACATATAGAATTGAAAAAACTCTCTCAAAACGTCGTATTTTAGAGATCTATCTCAATGTTGCAGAGTGGGGCGATGGAATTTTTGGTATAGAAGCCGCAGCGCACCATTATTATGGTAAAAGTGCGAAAAATCTCAGTGCACAAGAAGCTGCACATTTAGCTTCAGTTTTGCCAAATCCTATAAAATATAATCCCTTAGGCGATCAAAAATATGTAAAAAATCGCTCTGCAATTATCTATAAGATTATGATGCGAAGAGGTGTTGTGATTCAAAGCTATAAAGAAGTTATGGCAGTGCCAAAGCAAGATGAAACTCCTAAGGATACATCTTCTGCGGATGAGAACAAAAGTTCTCAAGAGCCACAAGAGGATCAGACTCAAATGAAAGATCAAAGTAACGAACCAGATGTTGTGCAAGATGAGGATAAATCAGAGCAAACAACAGAGCAAGCCAAGTAAAGAAACTATTTAAAATGCAGATGTAAAACCATTACTTATGGAACCATTTAATATTCTGGGGTAGAATACCAAAATATTTGCCACAAGGGATACCATGAAAAAAGTTTTGTTTTTCTTTCTGATTTTTTTTGGATCGACGCTATTTTCTGCTAGTTTTTTGATGCCAGATGAGGCTTTTAAGCCATCTGCCATTTTAAATGACAAGGGAGAGATAGTTATCGATGTAAAGTTAGGCGAGGGGATCTATCTTTATGAAAAAGAGTTCAAAATCTCTCTTAAAGATAGTAAAAATATCGCCATTGCAAAGAGCGCTCTTCCTCAAAGTGTAGATCATGATGGCGATAAAGTCTATCTTGTTTCTCCACATGTAGTTGTTGATCTTAAAAAGAGTGCAGGTGTGAGTGGAATGCAAAAGATCGATCTCGTTCTTGCATTTCAGGGTTGTTCAAACAAAGGTTTGTGTTATGAACCTCAAACGCATACTTATAGTTTTGATATCGACACTGCAAAACTGCAAGATAAAACAGCTCTTAAAGCGCAAACAACTGTTACTGCTCCTGAAGTCAAAAAAGTTGCAACAATAGAGCCTGAAACCTCAAAAAATGTAGCAAATAGTACACAAACAAAAGAAGCAACAAAGAGTGTAGCAGCACCAGCGGTTTCAGAAACGCAAAGTATTGCAGATACACTCAAGTCTGGAAATCTTGTGCTGATACTTGGAATGTTTTTTATTTTCGGACTACTTCTTTCTCTAACTCCATGTGTCTTTCCTATGATTCCAATCATTTCATCAGTCATTGTCTCACAAGGTGAGGGACTCAGCACAAAACGTGCTTTCTTTTTATCTATTGTTTATGTCTTGTCGATGTCCGTTGCATATACATTTGCAGGCGTTTTAGCAGGTCTTTTTGGTGCAAATCTTCAAGCAGCACTCCAAACTCCTTGGGTTATTTACTCATTTGCGGGTATTTTTGTTGCTCTTTCACTCTCTATGTTTGATCTTTATGAACTGCAGATGCCAAACTTCATCCAATCAAAACTAAGCTCTGCAACAGGTAAAAAAAGTGGTGTGATCGGTGTGGCTATCATGGGCTTTTTATCGGCTCTTATTGTTGGACCTTGTGTCGCTGCACCGCTTGCTGGCGCTTTAGTATATATAGGTCAAACGGGTAATGCACTTCTTGGAGGTGCGGCACTTTTTATGCTCTCTATTGGTATGGGGATTCCTTTACTTGTCGTTGGTACAGGAGCTGGGAAATTTATGCCACGTCCTGGAATGTGGATGGATACTGTGAAAACAATCTTTGGTGTAATGATGCTCGGTGTGGCTGTTTGGATGGTTTCAAGAGTCTTAGATCAGGGTGTTGTAATGCTTCTATGGGGTGCATTGGCAGTTGGAACAGGTGTGCATTTTGGAGCGCTTGAACCTTTACATGTAAGCAATGGCGTCAAAGAAAACAGCATTAAAAAAGTGGTTGCTGTACTTTTGACTCTTTATGGTGTGATCCTTTTTGTAGGTTCTTTGAGCGGTTCAAGTAATGTTATGACTCCACTTGATCAGTTTACACAAAAAACAGCAACTCTCTCATCAAGTGAAAAAGCAGAAGGTCTCAATTTTAAAGTTGTAAGTACAGCTAATGAACTTGATGTAGAGCTTGCAAATGCAAAGGGTAAAAAAGTTATTCTTGATTTTTCTGCTGGATGGTGTGCGGCTTGTAAAGAGCTTGATGCTACAACATTTAAAGATAAAGATGTGATGGCAAAGATGAATGAGTTTGTTTTGATTCGAGTCGATATCACAGCAAATACAGATGAGCAAAAAGCCCTCTCTAAACGTTATGGAGTTTTTGGCCCTCCAGTGATAATCTTTATTGATAAAGATGGCAATGTGCTACAAAATGCCACAATCACAGGATACAAAGAACCTGCACAATTTTTAAAATTGCTAGAAAACCTATAATAGGTTTTTCTAGTTCTACAAGGTAATTTTTAAACTAGATTGCTTTTTTCAACAAACTCTGCAAATAGTTTTACATAGCTGTTTGTAGTCTCTTCTTGAACCACTTTTGCCAACTCTTTATTGATGCCATTGTTGATTAGCTTTTTATATGCTGCTTTTATCTCTTCTATATCTTCACTGTTGTTAAGACGGCGTCTAAGGCCTATGATATTGAGACCTTTGATCGTAGAACGGTTTCCTTCAACGAGACAAAATGGTGGGATGTCGTGATTGACATAAGAAGCTCCACCGACCATGACACCTGTGCCGATATGGTTGTTTGCTTCAATCGTGCTCAAACCGCCAATGATAACACGCTCTTGGCATGTAACATTGTCATAAAGTCTTACTGCATTGGTTAAAACACAATTATTTGCGATGGTGACACCACCCATGATCTGTACATAAGCCATGATAAAGTTGTCATTGCTTATATCTATTGTATTTGAGTTTTCACTCTCTTGAGTCCCAATTTGTGCAAATTCACGCACATGAGTTCTCGCTCCGATACGAATAGTAGAATCTGCATGACCAATAGTCGCAAAACTAAAGACCTTGACATCCTCTTCAATCGTAGTTTTCCCTTTAAGAATAACATTTGATGCAATAGTTACACCAGAAGCGATGACAACATCTTTACCAATAAAACAAAATGGACCTATGATGGCACTTGCATCTATAACTGCGCCATCTTCTATGATAGTTGTTTTATCTATCATGATTGGATTGCTATTTTTAAAGTGATGATACTATCTTCTATAGTCGCTAAAGAACCGCGCTCACCCGTTTGTAGATAGTTAATAAACATTTCAAGCTCTTTGATAAGTGGCTCATCTTTTTTGATGTGGCATCCACGAACGACATAAGAGTTGTTTGTACTAAAAGCAGAGTATTCTGTAAGGCTTTGAGCGATGAGATCTGCTTCAAAGTAAGAATCTTGACAAGCTACTTCGATACAGCGTTTTTTAAACGGAGTAAGCCAGTTTGTCGTGATATTTGCAATGACGCTATCTGTAAGTTCAAAACTAAGCACTGCATTATCTTCATGGTGATTATGGATTTTTCTTGATTTAAAGATCGCTTGGTCTAAGATATCTTTATGTGTGATAAAACGGATAAGATCGATGTCATGCACAGAGAGGTCAGTCAAAACGCCTACATCTGCAATACGTGGAGGAAATGGTCCGACACGTGTGATGGCAACTGAAAAGATCTCTTTGCCTGCAAGCTCATTTTTCAAAGCTTGAACGACAGGATTAAATCTCTCAACGTGCCCGACACAGCTTTTTATTCCCGAAGCCTCAACAACTCTTAGAATCTCTTTTGCATCTTCCACCGTTGAAGCAGCAGGTTTTTCTATGAAGATATGTACGCCTTTTTCAGCACATTTCAGGGCAACATCTTTATGTAAAAAAGTAGGAACAGCGATGATAACAGCATCTGGTTTTGCCGTGTCAAGCATCTCGTTTACGTCATGAAAAAAAGGTTCATTGTAAGGATCATTTTGGACAACGTCACAAAGTGCGCAGACTTGTACATTATCAAGCATACTCAAAATGCGGTAATGGTTTTTTCCCATCGCCCCAAGACCGATAATTGCTACTTTAGTCATGATTATCCTTTGATTGCGTTTACTATAAAATCTTGTTGTTCATTTGTAAGATATGGACTCATCGGAAGTGACATGATCTCCTCTGAAACTCTTTCCGAGATAGGAAAATCTCCTGCTTTGTATCCAAGATAGATAAACGCTTCTTGTAGGTGAAGAGGCATCGGATAGTGTACAGCTGTTGGAATCGCTTGCTCACTTAGTTTTGCTACCATTGATGCTCTGTCTTTAGCGCGAACTGAGTATTGTGCATAGACGCTTGTTCTTTCATCTTCTATAAAAGGAGTTATAACATCAGCATCAGCGAGTAGTGCAGAGTATCTTTGACCGATCTCTTGACGGAGCTTGACCTCTTTGTCAAAATGGCGAAGTTTCACATCGAGTATTGCCGCTTGAACAGCATCTAAGCGACCATTGATACCGATATATCTGTGTTTATAACGCTCATTTTGTCCATGATTTAGAAGCATTCTCATCTTAGATGCAAGTTCATCATCATCGGTAAAGATCGCTCCGCCATCGCCATACGCACCAAGAGGTTTTGATGGGAAGAAACTTGTACAGCCGATTGTTGAAAGAGCACAAGATTTTTTGCCTTTATACTCAGCACCAAAACTTTGACATGCATCTTCGATAACTACAAGATTGTGTTTGTTGGCGATAGCATTAAGGGCATCCATATCCGCACACTGGCCATAGAGAGAAACAGGCATAATCGCTTTTGTATTTTTTGTGATGAGAGCTTCGATTTTTGAAGGATCGATATTGTAAGTCTTTTCATCAATATCTACAAACACAGGTTTTGCACCCAAAAATGCGATAACTTCAGCCGTCGCGATGAAAGTAAAAGGAGTCGTGATAATCTCATCACCAGCTTTGATATCAAGTGCCATAAGAGCGAGTAAAAGTGCATCAGTTCCACTACTGCAACCGATCGCGTGTTTTACACCTGTATAAGTTGCGAGATTTTTTTCTAAACTATCAAGTTTTGGTCCGCCGATAAATCCAGCACTTGCAAATACTTCGCCCACTTCTTTGTCTATTTCTGCTTTATACTCTTGATATTGTGCTTGTAGGTCTATAAAATTGATTTTCATTTTCTGTCCTCTATGATTGATGCTACGGTTTTTGAACTTCCGTGGCTTAGGTATTTTCTTAACTCTTTTGAATTGTTTAAAAACTTCTCTCGGTCAAACTTTTGATACGCGTCAAAAAGGTTTTGCGCTGTTACATCTTTTTGAATAAATTCAGGATGCAAAGCCTCGCCTTTGAACTTTTCAAACATGATATTGCTAAGTCCTATAAAGTTGAGTTTCACAAGGCGGCTTGCTAAAAAATAATCAAGCGGTTTTGCAATATAACTCAAAATAAAAGGGACTCCGATGAGTGCGGCTTCAAGTGTAGCGGTTCCGCTACAGATGAAAGCAAAGTCACATTCTCTTAAAGTTTGATGTGCGTCGTAAACAATTTTAAATTCTGATAGGGTACCGTAAACTTCTTTTAACTCTTCTTTAGTGAACTGTTTTGGAACGATAATATACGCCTCGCACTCGAGTTTTTTTCTCAGTTCTGTGAAAATCGGCATCAGTTTTTTGATCTCTCCGCGGCGGCTTCCTGGCATAAAAGCTATTTTTCCCTTACATGTAAGCTCCTCTTTGAACTCTGTTATCTCATCTAAAAGTGGATGCCCGACATAGGTAATAGGCGCATTTTTTGAGTAATAGGCTTTTTCAAAAGGTAGAATTGAAGCTAAATGTGTGATGGTCTTTTCAAGCACAGGAATACGTTTTTTCTTCCATGCCCAAGCTTGAGGAAGTATGTAGTAGATGATCTCTTTTTGGGGATATTTTTTGCGTATCTTTTTTGCAAGAGGGAGATTGAAACCCGATGAGTCCATGAGTAAAACTTTATCTGCATCACGCGCGAGTTCGACCATTTCATCGCTAAGTTTGAAAAAATATCGGAGTTTTTTAAGTGCATCGACAAAACCCATAATCGCTAAAGAGGAGAGATCAACATGTGGATTTCCAAGCTCTTTGTTAAAGATTCCAAGAAGTTCTACATCAGAGCTAAGTTCTTGTTTGAGGGCTTTTAAATGGATGTTTGCGGAGTGTTCAAGGGCGCTGACAAGAAGTTTCAAAGTTTAAACCTTTTTTGTTTATAATGACGCAATTATATCTAAAAGGTGTTATTGCGATGATGATATCAAACGTAAAAATTTGCGATATTAATGGCGAAAGATTTGCCAATGTAAGGGTAGAAAATGGCCTTATTGCTGAGATTATCGAGATAAAAGAAAACTCTCAAACCACGCTTTGTCTTATTCCCTCTTTGATCGATTTAAATGTCAGAGTTAAAGATGATGTTTTAAACTCTAAGCGGATAGAAGAACTCTCTTGCAGTGCCGCAAAAGGCGGAGTTAAAGAGCTTGTTTTAAATCCAGAATCAACACCTGCTATCGATGATGAGATCGTTTTAGAGTTTGTTCAAAACAGCATAATTGCAAAAGAGGGCGCGCAAATCCACTCCTCTTTTAATACAATAAAAGCATCAGATGCAACACTTAGCAACATCGCAATCCTTCTAAAAAAGGGCGCAGTCGCTCCATTTATGAGTACAACGACACATAACAATCTTGCAATCAAGATCGCTGAATATGTCAAGATGTATGATGTGACACTTTTTTGCCGTGCTGAGGATAGAAGTCTTAGCAATATGGGCGTTATGACTGAGGGCGAAGTGAGCTCACGTCTGGGACTTGCTGGGATTCCAGCCATTGGTGAACTCTTACATGTAAGCCGTCTTATTGAGCTTGCGCGTTATTATGGGATTAAAGTATTGTTTAAATCTATCGCAAATCCTCGCTCTATCGAGATGATCACAAAGGCGAAAAAAGAGGGTGTTGATGTGAAGTGTGAAGTGAGTATTCACCATCTTTTACACTCTGATGAGCTTTGTGAAAATTTTAATACAAGCGCTAAGATTTATCCTCCGCTTGCAACGACTGAAGATATGAGATTGATGCAAGAAGCGCTTAAAAATGGGGAGATAGATATTCTCACGACGCTGCATCAGCCATCTTCACCAGTGAATAAAGAGGTGGCATTTTTTGATGCTTCTTATGGATGTGAAAGTATCGAAGAGGCACTCGCGCTTTACTATACAAAACTTGTCAAATCTAATCTTTTAAATATGAAAGATTTTGTTCGTCTGTGTGTTAAAAATCCTGCAAAAGCGATAGGAAAACAAAGAGGAACTATAGAAATCGGTAGTAAAGATTTTGTTCTTTTTAACACAGAAAAAAGCTTACATGTAAGCAATAATCAATCGCTTTATAATGGCGAAGAGCTTTTTGGTGTGATAGAAAATATCGATGAGATTTAAAGCGCTGCTTCAAGATGAGGGCTGGAGAAAGCTTTTATCAGAAGAGTTTGAAAAGCCCTATATTAAGGAGCTTGAAGAGTTTTTAGAGGAAGAGAGCAAATACTCTCTTATCTATCCTGCACAAGAAAATATTTTCAACGCTTTTAATCTTACTTCATTTAAAAATCTCAAAGTTGTCATCATCGGTCAAGACCCATATCATGGGGCTTCTCAGGCTCATGGTCTTGCTTTTAGCGTCCTTGATAACACGCCTTTTCCTCCTTCACTTCGTAATATTTTTGCAGAATACTCAAGTGATTTAGGGCTTGAAACTCCTAAAAAAGGTGATCTTTCAAAATGGGCAAAAGAGGGCGTTTTTTTGATAAATGCAGTTTTAACTGTACGAGAGGGCGAAGCAAACTCTCACAAAAATAGAGGTTGGGAAAAGTTTATACAACGAGTTATAGAACTTATAAATGAAAAAAAAGAGAGTGTGGTTTTTATTTTGTGGGGTGCTGATGCACAGAAAAAAGCCTCATCCATTGATGAAAATAAACATCTTATTTTAAAAGCGCCACATCCATCACCACTCTCTTCTTATCGTGGATTTTTTGGCTCAAAGCCATTTTCAAAAACGAATGAATACCTTACATGTAAGCATATTGGAACTATTGACTGGAAGTTATAAAGAGGATGATAAAAATGCATTAAGCATTTTTATCGAGTTGTACTTCGATGGAAAGGGCTTCAAAATCACCTTCGACATCTTTTGTGATATTGATAGTTTTGACACCAATATATTTTTTGACCACCTCAATGATTTCTGCTTTCATCTGAGCCATGAAAGGGAAACTATTGGAGTTATCTCGATCTGACATGATAGCGATTGTCAACCTGTCTTTTGCAGTGCTAGCACTGCTTTTTTTCTTAAACCAAGGAAACATTATTTAAAAATCCCCTTTATCTTTTGTAAGAAACCGCCTTGAACAATCTCTAGTTCTGGCATATCTACATCTTCCCCGCAAAGACGAGAAGCGATGCGTTTATATGCTTGACCCGCTGCTGATGATGGATTGAGAATAATTGGCTTACCTTGGTTGGAAGCGTCAATGATCCCTCTATCTTCTGGAACTTTTCCAAGAAGGTTGATTCCTAAGATATCTAAAATATCATCACTGCTGAGCATCTCTCCGCTTTGAACCATTTTTGCATCGATTCTGTTGATGATAAGATATTTTGCAACCTCTGCTCCATCTTTTACTCTTTGTGATTTTGAGTCTAAAATTCCGATCGCTCTATCTGCATCACGGATAGAAGAGACTTCAGGATTGACAACGATGATAGCTGCATCTGCAAACTCTATCGTATGCTCATAACCACTCTCAATACCCGCTGGAGCATCAAGAATAATATAATCAAAATCCTCTCTTAACGTGACAATAAGTTTAGAGATCTTTTCTGAACTTAAAACAGTTTTATCTTTTGTTTGTGATGCTGCTAGAAAGTAAAGTTTGTCATTCATTTTACTTTTAATAAGCGCTTGTGAGAGAGTTGCTTCTTCGTCCATAACTTGGATGATATCATACACAACACGGTTTTCAAGCCCTAAAATCATATCAAGATTTCGCTGCCCGATATCAAAATCGACAACAACACATCTTTTACCGTTCATTGCAATACCAAGACCGATATTTGCTGTTGTTGTAGTCTTACCTACACCGCCTTTTCCACTGATGACTGCTATTACATTACCCAAGTTGTTTCCTTTAATACTGGTGTGATTCTAATTTCATTATCTTTGAGTTCTACTCTGTTGAGTCTCTCTTTGAGTAAAACATTATCAACGATTACATCATGAAAAACGATGTTCGCTTTTGGTGATGCTTTGAGCATCATGAAGTTTCCATAACAACGAATTGCTCCCTCTACAAGCTGGGTTACGATTAAATTACCCTCTACATGTAAAGTTGCTCCACTGTTTACACGGTTGAGTAAAAGAAGATCACCATCGACTTTGATATCGTGACCGCTTCGAATAAGTGTATCTTTGACTGTGAGATTATTTTGTAGTCTATCTGAAAGTTTGAGAAGCTCTTGTTCAACTTGCTGTGTTTGCTCTTGCTGAACGGCAATCTGCTCTTCGAGTGCTTTGCGTCCCTGATTTTTAGGAAGTATGGCATTGTTCAAATAGTGAAGCTTTTTCTCTTGTAAAAAAGCTAAAATTTGTGGACTGAGATCTCCATGGATTACAATAAGATAATCTTTAAAAAGCTTATAGTTTGTATTAAAAAAAGAGATAAATTGATTATCATCGGTTAAAGTCGTTTCAAAAACTTTGACTGAATACTGTTTATTACGCAAAATGCTCCTTTTTTGCGCAATTATAGCATATTCCCCAAAAGGGGAAAATTTTTAGTGTTTAATTGGCTTATGAATCATTTTATTTATTTGGGGCTTGACTAGTTCAGATATGATTTTCTCAATAGAGAGGATTGAGAGAACCTCTTTTGTTGACCTTTGATCCTCTGGAAAAACGATACTCTCTACAAGTGTAGAGCTTCCGATAATATCATTATGAAGTGTTTTGATATTTTCATTGGATATGCCATGGATATACTCTAAAGTATTTACAAATATTCCAAGATAGTTGTGAGATGTATTACCATATTTGATGATGATAATCTCTTGATAAGGGTCACTCACCTTCTCTTGTAAAAAGTTTTTGATATCTATAACCATGACAGCTCTATCTTCATGGATAATAGTCCCTTTAAAATGGTGATTTGGATCAATATTAACTGTACTTTTTAGTTCATTGACACTGACTGCTTCTACTATTATTTGTGCGTCAATTCCAAGCCATTGATTACCGATCATAAAAGTAGCGATATCTTTTGTTTGCGTACCTGTTTCAAAGCTGATCTCATTCTCAAATGAGAATCCATTGATCTCTTGGAGAGTTGAATCTTTTATATCACTGATATAGGAGAAGAAAAGGGTGTACACATTATTGACATAATCATCAGTTTCGCTTTTATATTCTCGATATCCTTTTGAACATTTGACTCCTAATGCATAATATTTTTCCTCATAGATGATGATTTCACTCGTGGATTCACCAGGATTTAAAGTAAAATAGGAGCTATCGATATCAAGATGGGTTCCAACAATATGTTTATCATAACTTGATGCGATGATCATCATCTCTTTGGTTGCAATAGTCGCAAAAACACCCTCTTTGAGTGTTCCATCACTTTTTTTTGGAAGCGCTTCTTCTATCATATTTGAAAACTGCTCTTTAGCATCAAATACAATTGCAATTCCACCTAAAATATTTTCATTTTGCTGGTCTGTGATCGCAGCATTGTAGATATAAGTATGTTCATTGTTATATAAAGGAGTATGTGCAAATGGGCTTACACAATATTTTGAAGAATCACTCAGTTGAAGAGTTTGTGTAACCCATGATGTTGAGAGCTTAGTGTTTAAAAGATTGAATTCTTTTTCATTTGACATTGCTACAATAATCCCATTTTTATCGTAAATAAAAAGGTTTGTATAAACAGTGTAGAGTTCATTTATATATTTTAAAATCTCACACATCCGTTTTGTGTCATTTGCATTGAGATTTCCCTCTTGCAGAATTTTTTTAAACTCTGAGGTGAGAGCCCACCATCTACAGTCGTTTGCTCTTTCATAAAGATTTCTATCCATGATATCAACAATAAGATCAGCATAAAAAACACTATCCCCTAGGATGATTGTTTTTGTAAGATTTGCGATTGAAGAACCGATGATACTTTTTGTGCTTTCACCAGTTTGTCGAATCTCTTGCATAAGTGATTTTGAGAATTGTTTATTTTGATTTTGGATATTTCCCTGCTTGATTGTTCCATTCCAAATTGCTCTATTGAGATTTTTTTGAATGTTATTTGCTTGGAGGGGAATACTTTTTAAAGCATCACTAAATCTTTCTCCATTTTGAAGTATTGAAAGAAGCAGATCCTCAGATATTTCAAAACTATTTGTTTGCTCCTCACTAAAAGCGTGTTCAATCGGTATCATAATATGGCCATACCATCCAAGTCCAAAATAGTTTTGATAACCGTTTGTTTTTTTACTTTTTGCAATATAGTCTCTTCCTCCAAAGGTTACGATCTTATATTTGTCATTTGTTATCAATTCAAGTTTTGCATCAAGAGGAATTTGATATGGATCGCTTGTAGCGATAACTTTCCCCTCATGATCTAATAGTGTAATTGCCTCTTTTTTGGTGTTGTTGACGAGATTATTAAAAATTCCATCCATCTCATCTTGAAATTTAAAACAGAGACATAAAACACCCAAAGTGTCTGAATGATGCTCATTTGAAGTTGTGACTTTATAGGAGTACACAAGAGAATTTTTATGATCTGGAAGAAAATCATGATACTTATAGGTCTCTACAAACTCTTTGTTTGTTGTTAATACCTCTTTAATCAAACTATCATGCGACTTGGATATTTGTAAAGGAGTGCCAGCGTTTGCAAGTATTTCACCATTGATATTCATAAGGACTATGTCGAAATAGACACTATATTTATTTATATACTCAGCAAATCTATTTTTAATTTTTGTTAGTTCTGATGTGTATGATGAGGTGTATTTAGTCGGATTTTGAATCAAAAAGTTTCTGATATCGTTATCAGTAGATAAAAAACCTATATCAGCGCTTCTTTCATAAAGGTTTCTTATCACAATATCAACAGCTACTTGCGCTTTAAAATTCATCTCATTTATATTTTTATTGAGAAGTTCTAATGAGAGATGGTCAATCAATTTTGATGAGAGGGCTGTAAAGTTTTCTTTTATTTCGCTCATGTTTACACTTGCATCACCTAATTGACTCAAAAGAGAGAGTCTATTCCAGTTGTTACTGAGATCATGTAACATCTCTCTATTATTTTCAACTTGATCCATATGCTTTATAAAAGGAGCTATCTCTTTGGAGACCTCTAGATTTTTGTATTTAAAATATTCATTTGTCATCTTTATCTCTTTATGATTAATTTGATGATAATTTTATATGTTTTTTGAGTTAAAAAAGTCAATGTTATGATTAAAAAAGAATCAATTTGAGAGTAGTATTTTATACTTTTTGATTAATATTTGTGCAGTGTATTGTGAAGAGGTATTCTTCACAATATTGAAAGATTAGAGAGCTTTTTCCATAATACGGTTGAGTTTTGTGATAAATGCTGGAATATCATCGATCTCCATACCATTAAAGAGTTTAGCCTGATCGAGTAGAACATGAGAAGCATCTGCGATGAGATTTGTATCAGCAGAGTTTTTGAGTTTTTTGATCAGTTCATGGTTTGGATTGATTTGTAAGATTGGTTTAGGAAGTGGAATATCTTTGCCTTGTCCCATCTGGCGCATCATCTGAGCCATCATGTATGATGGATCCTCTTTGTCCTCTTTGATTGCAACAGCAGAAGAAGTTAAATCAAATGTGACTTCAACCTCCTTGATCTCTTCACCAAGAGCATTTTTGATCTCTTTTGTTAAAAGATCAAACTCTTTTTTACTTTCCTCTTTTGCTTTTTTATCATCTTCATTCTCATCAAATTTAGCATCTGTGACGTTGATGAGTTTATACTCTTTATACTCATTTACCATTGGGAAAACAATTGTATCTACCTCTTCATTTAAGATGAGTACATCGATGTTTTTAGCTTTGAAACGCTCTAGGGCAGGGTTGTTTTTGAGCATACTTACACTAGATTTTGCCGTGATGTAGTAGATCTCTTTTTTCTCTTCATCTACATTTTTGATGAAATCTTCTAAAGCGACTTTTTCCTCAGAATTTAGTGAATTAAATCGTAAAAGATCAAGAATTTTTTCACGATTTCCAAAATCTGAGTAAAGTCCCTCTTTTAAAACATTGCCAAATTCAGTGATAAAAGTTTCATAGTTTGCAGCGTTGTTTTTAGCCATTTTAGAGAACTCTGAGAGCACTTTTTTCACAGAAGCGTTTTTGATTTTTGCTAGTACAGCATTGTTTTGTAAAATTTCACGACTCACATTGAGTGGAAGGTCTTTTGAATCGATCACACCGCGTAAGAAACGAAGGTAAGTTGGCATCAACTCTTTTTCATCATCTGTGATAAATACACGGTTGATATAGAGTTTGATTCCCGCTTGATAATCTACACGGTACATATCCATCGGTGCTTTTGATGGTACATAAAAGAGTGTTGTATACTCGATAGCACCCTCAGCTTTATTGTGCATCCAAAGAAGTGGATCAGTTGAATCATGACCGATACTTTTATAAAAATCTTTGTATTCATCGTCGCTGATCTCAGATTTTGAGATTGTCCAAAGTGCGTTGGCTTTATTTACTTGCTCGTTTACTATATCAGTTCTTGATGGTTCGATCTCATTACCGTCATCATCTTTTTTTGCTGCAACATAGTTTTCTTTATCCATAAAGATTGGGAATGGAATGTGGTTTGAGTATTTTTCGATAATAGAAGTGATTCTATGAGCTTCTAAAAATTCACCCTCATCATCATTGAGGTGAAGAATGATAGTTGTTCCATGACCTTCACGAGTCGATATTTCAAGTTCAAACTCTCCATCGCCGGCACTTGTCCAGATAAATGCTTGCTCTTCACCAGCTTTTTTACTGATAACTTCCACTTTATGTGCAACCATAAATGCAGCGTAAAAGCCAACACCAAACTGGCCGATAAGTTTAGAATCTTTCTTTTGATCACCACTAAGACTTTCAATAAAAGCTTTTGTTCCAGATTTTGCGATAGTTCCTATGTTGTTGATAAGATCAGCTTCGTTCATCCCGATACCACTATCTTTGAGTGTAAGAGTTTTTTCCTCTTTGTTCACAATAATGTCTATACGTGGATTAAATGTGACATTTTTATATTGCTCATCTGTAAGAACAAGCATATTAAGCTTATCGAGTGCATCTGAACCATTTGAGATAAGTTCGCGTAAAAAGATCTCTTTATTTGAATATAAAGAGTGGATCATAAGTTGTAAAATTTGATTTGCTTCGGTTTGAAACTGATGTTTTGCCATAATTATTCCTTTTTGATTAAAGTTGAGTCGAATTGTATCAAAAAAAGGTAAATATATGCAAGCTGTATCAGATAGCCTTAGCCAAATAGACTAAAGTATCTTTAGCTTTAAAGATAAGATTTGATTTCAGCGCATAGAGCTAAAAAGATTTGTGTAAATCTTTCCTCTTTTTCTATGAAGCTGTTTTTTTCATCATTATTAAGTGTTTCACGAAGTTGTGTAGAGATTTCTGCAAGTTTTGGCGCACCAATATTAGCCGAGATGCCCGAGATATCAAGCAATAATTTTTTGACACTATTGAGATCATCTTTAGCAATAAAAGATTTTATCTTCACATGAGCATCTGCATACATGTTTAAAAATTCAAAAAGTATCTCTTTATATAGTTCTATATCACCGCCGCAGATCTCGATCCCTTCCTTTACATGTAAGAGATTTGATGTTTTAAAATCAGACGAATTAAGTTTTACACCATTGACAATATCAATATATGCATAAAAAATATCATAAAGTTTATCTATTTTGAGAGGTTTTTCGAGGCACTCTTGCATTCCAGCATTTTTCATTTTTTTGATGTCATCAGCAGCGGTATCTCCACTTAGTGCTACAACTAAAAGATGATCTAGTGATCTGTCTTCTCGTATATGTCGAGTCGCTTCAAAACCATCAATAATTGGCATATGTGCATCCATTAAAACGATGTAAATATCTTTATCAGCTTTCAATATTTCAAGGGCTTCTTGACCATTGTTTGCCATAATAATCTCTATGCCAGAATCTCCAAGCATCCCATTTATAACTTTTTGATTTATGATATTGTCTTCAGCTATGAGAAGTTTTGATCCCTTAAAAATAGTGAAACTCTCTTTTGTAATAGCACCATGAGAAGGAACTTCTCTACGTTTTTCAATTATTTTATTTGGAGTTTGTAACTCTTGAATTGGTTTTATTGTGGCAGGAGAGGGAATCTCTTTTTCAATTCTCTTTTTTTGATCTGCTTTTTGTTCAATTTTTTCTTCATGAATAAACAAATCTTTTGGATGATCTTTATTTTGTTTTAGAATGACAATAAAGTACAGCGCCATTACTGCAACCATAAGCACTATTATTTCAATTGTATATGTTGCTAAAAAATGATTTATATCTTCCATTCTTTTGCCTTTTAGTTCATTTCACTTTGAAGTATCATAAACTCTTTTTTCTTAAATTTTATAATCCCTCAAGCAATACATACCAGAGTCTATCTATCTCTTTGTCTGTCAAAAAAAGGCTGGAGCTATTTTGATAAAGTTCAAACATAGAATTTCTGTTGATGCTATATGTATGTGAACACTCTTTGTGTGTAGGTAAATAACCTCTTATGATTGAGATATCACTCTCTATTTTCTCACCGCACAAGAAACAAATATTCTCTACATGTAAGCGTCCCTCATAATGTAGTATTTTTGTATATATTTCAATAGCGATACGCTTTGGATTTTGTTTATCCCACTTGTGTGCGGCTTCATCAACAAGCTGAAAATAAAAAGGTTCTAGCTCCTGTGTTTGCTTGAGATGTTGATAAAAAAGTGAAATGAAATCCTGCCAAGCTCTTAAGCGATTTCTGTCATTGAGCCATTTAAATCCTAAATGAAGCACATCTCTAAGTCTTGGAATAGAGCTTTTTAGAGAGTTCTCAAGTTCATAATCGATTTTAAATCCAAGATTGATTACACCATGGCGGGCACCATAAAAGCGATAAACTGTTTGTAAGTTTTCCTTTGATAGTATAGTGATTATCAGATCTTCATTTTTTGCACGATTAATATTTATGATATAGCCTTGCATAAAATGCTTCCAATCTACACGAATTTTATTTTTTGAAAAAATATTATCCCTTTTAAATCCTTTTTTAATTCTTTAGTAGATATAATAAAAGCTTAAATTCTCTTTTTAATAGACTAAGTTTGTTTAAAAATAGATTAAATTTTCTTATTTAGATGAGAAAGTTTGAAAATTACAACATTTGGAGTGAACATATGGTGGAATATAATGACTTATTAAGATCTTTTAAAGATAACTGTGGTTTTGGTCTTATTGCAAGTATTAAAAACCGTGCATCGCATGAAAATCTTGAAAATGCCATTACAGCTTTAGAGCGAATGATGCACCGTGGTGCTGTTGCTGCTGATGGTAAAACAGGTGATGGAAGTGGACTTTTACTTTCTATACCGATAGATTTTATGCGTAAGCAAGCGCAGGCGGCTAACGTAGAACTTCCTGATCAATTTGCTGTTGCAACAGTTTTTACGAAAGATAGAAAACAATTAGAAAAGATTGAGAAGATTTGTATAAAGAATGATCTCAAAGTTGTTTTAGTTCGTGATGTGCCTGTTGATACAAATGCTCTTGGTGAACAAGCAAAAGCATCTTTACCAAATATTATTCAACTTTTTATTGTTGCAAATTCCATTATGGCAAGTGAACGTTTTGATGCTCTTCTTTATTTAAGTAGAAAAGAATCAGAGCATGCACTTGTAGCTGATAGAAACTTTTATATTTCATCTATGTCATCAAAAGTTATATCATATAAGGGTCTTGTTATGCCAACGCATATTAAAGAGTTTTATAAAGATCTTCAAGACACAGATTTTAAAATATCTTTTGCACTATTCCACCAAAGATTTTCAACAAATACACTTCCAGAATGGCGTTTGGCTCAGCCGTTTCGTGCAGTTGCGCATAATGGTGAGATCAACTCTGTTGAAGGTAATAGATTTAATGTTGAGATTAAATCTGAATCGATTAAAAGTGACGTGTTTACGGATGAAGAACTTTCACGCATCCTTCCGATCCTTCAACCAGCATCATCAGATAGCGCGAGTGCAGACAACTTTTTAGAGTTTTTACTTGTAAATGGTATGGATTTCTTTAAAGCTGCTCGTGCGGTGATTCCAAGTGCTTGGCAAAATGCTCCACATATGGATCCCGAACTCCGTGCATTTTATGAGTACCAATCTACAGTTTTTGAAGCGTGGGATGGTCCAGCTGCATTCTCTTTAACAGATGGTCGCTATATTGGTTGTGTCCTTGATAGAAATGGTCTTCGTCCATCAAAATATATTATTACAAAAGATGACACACTTTTAATTGCAAGTGAATATGGTGTTATCGATATTGATGAAGAAAATATCAAAGAGCGCGGGCGCTTAAAATCAGGACAGATGATAGGTCTTGATCTTAAATATGGGAAAGTACTAAAAGATGAACAGATCAATGATTATCTAAAAGGTTCAAATCCATATATGAAATGGCTAAATGAACATATGATCTACCTTCAAGAACATGTTGAAGATCAATATAAAAGCCAATGTGATTTTGATGAAGCTGAGCTTATTCAAAGACAAAGATATTTCAATGTTACACAAGAAGTTGTTGAACAAGTTGTAGAACCAATGATCCGTGATGGCATGAGAAGATCCCTCAGATGGGAACAGTTGTGGTTGAAGATGATGTGGAGATCGGGGCGTGTGTGACGATTGACCGTGCGCGGTTTGAAGCGACAAAAATCGGTCAAGGTTCCAAGATCGATAATTTAGTCGATATTGCCCATGGCGTGAAGGTCGGCAAACATACTATTATTGTCGCGCAATGCGGTATTGCAGGATCGACAGAGCTTGGCGATCATGTGATTCTTGGCGGTCAGACGGG
>CAITKP010000101.1 GCA_903892995.1 uncultured Campylobacterales bacterium | reverse complement strand
TTGAAGTTCTGGTTTAATCGCTTCAACAAAATCACAAACCGTTCGAATCGTTAGCTCTTCTGGTGGATTTATAATAAGCGAATTATTTTCTCGAATAAACATCATAAAACCTTAAGCAATAAGTTTGCTAACTGCAGCCATAAGTGACTCTCTGTTAAACGGTTTAACTAGCCATGCTCTTACGCCTGCTGCTTTTGCCGCCTCTTTCTTCTCTTGTCCTGTTTCTGTTGTAAGCATCAACACTGGAATATACTGGAGTTCTGGAATAGCTTTATATGTTTGAACAAAGGTAATGCCATCCATCTCTGGCATATTTACATCGCTTATTACTAAACCAATTTTTTCACCTGATTTCAGTATTGCTAAGGCATCTAATCCGTTGATCGCTTCAATTACATCATAACCATCTTCATTAAGTGTAGTTTTTAGCACCATACGGATCACAGATGAATCATCAACAATTAAAATTTTTTTTGGCATAAAGTTCCCTCCTGAGTAATTTATTTATAAAAACATCATCTTAAAACATTTTTAAAATTAAAATCTAAAAGAAATTTTGACGGAATTGTGTTGCATTTGTGTTGCAAAAATGAAAGCTATGTTGCATTTGTGTTGCAAAATAAATTTTTTTTAATACTATTTGTTCAATACTCATCAATATTGTGCTTAAAGACAGAACCAAGTATATTTTTTAATTTAATTAGATAGAATCCGACACTTAAAATAAAGGTAGCTTTATGCAACATTCTTTTCAAAAGAATCAAAGTCTGATAAAAGAATGAGAAATTTAGCAACAATTCCCTCTTCTATTACGCAAGAAATTAGTGATTTTTGCACCTCAATTGTGCCTGCATCTCATCCATTATTTATACCATCCAATCCCGCGATTAACGCCAAACAAGGGGATTGCTTTCATAATGCACAAACAAATTGCAATACAGAAGATAAAACACTCAATGGCTGGATAATTTGGCAGACATCTGTACATCTTTTACAAGCAGAGTTTCACTGTGTCATCGAACATAGTGATCACAGTTTGGAGTGTGTAACTCCTTATAATAGAAACTATGATGAAATACTATTTCTCCCAGATCCAAAACGTCTCTATGAAAATAAAAGAACTCCAACGCGCTACCTTCCAATAAGTGACGCAAAAGAGACGCAACCATTTATAGATGCTTTAGTGGCTATCGTTTATTTAGAAGAATTATTATCAAGTGATGAGGCAAAAGAGTATATTAATAATCCCACCAACTCCCAAAAAAAAATCGAACTCATGGATAATATCCATAATATGGAACAAGCAGTCGATCAGTTCGAACGTATGACACTCAAAGATATTGGACCAAACTCACCTTGTATCTGTGGAAGTGAAAAAAAATTTAAAAAGTGTTGTGGCAAACACAACAAGTAAGGATATAGGATGGCTAGAAAAATTATAGATCCAAAGAAACATGCTAATTTTGGATTTAATGGTTGCGCAGCTTGTGATGCAAAATGTTGTTCTAGTAATATTGTCTTTGCATCACTCTACGATATCAATCAAGCAACTGCACATTTTCCTATTTTATTTTATGTGAGAGAAAAGCAAATCTCTCCTGTTTACTTTTTTTACTATGGCGAGATTGTTGGGCAAAAATGTCCCTATCTTTTAAACAGCCTATGCACTATCTATGAAGAGCGCCCCTATGCCTGCAGATCCTACCCTTTTAGCTTTGAATCAATGCATGCATATTATGATGATGGTTGCCCACAAATCGCACCTTTAGAAGCTGGTGGGATGAATCTTTTTCATAAGGGAAAAATAAATGCCAATATTATGAAAAATTTTGTTAGCGATGCATTTCATGAGCAAAAAGAGAAAAATAATAATGAAACAGAAGTATTTGTAAAATTTTGTTTAGACTCAAACTTTTTAGTTTCCTATAAAGATTTTTATGCCTCAAGTGCAATGCATCAAAATTTTAAGCCATCGTTATTAGACCAACTTTTTATTCTACATCCTCAAAGAATAGGTGTTATGCGAATGAAAAATAAAGATATTTTCAGTGATAACCCCGAGTATTTAGAATATATTGTAAGCATTATAAAATCCCAAAGCCATATTCAAAAGCTATATGACTTGCAATAAACCTTATTAAAGCGTTAATTTACGACTTGCCACAACTAAAGAGATCAAAAGAGTTATTAACAAAGCCGTGCTAAAAACTGAATAATCCATATTTTTTCCTTGATGTTTTTATCATAGAAAGTATGAATATTTAGTGTTGCAATTGTGTTGCAAAAAGAGAGATTTGTTGCAATATGCAACTTATGCAGCACTCGCGAAATTACTTTGGCGGTGCTGAAGCGAAAACATTATTGAATGCTTTGATATCATCTTGTGTTAACTCCATTTTATTTATTTGATTGGACTGCAAGATAGGATTCATAAGAGCACCTTTTTTCTCTATATGATTGATACCTACCAAATGCGCTATTTCATGAGCCAAGATTGCTTTTAGCTGATTCATATTTCCATCAAATCCATAAATCTCTATTTTCTCCATCTCGCTGTAACTCTCTTGCTGCACAATTTTTTTACCTGCTTGGCTATAGGTTTTTACTTTGGTAATATTTTTTCCAATAGCCTTGCCTTTGACTTCCACAATACTTTCAGAAAGTGATTCAATCCTGACAACAAGAGAGTTGTATTTACGGATCAATGCATTATGTCTGCTGATCATGCGATTTAACTCTCGTAGATCTCTGTTATGGCGTGTTCTCTTTTCATCAAAGATCTTTTTAGCATTCTCTATATTTGACTGTTGAATAGCTACTTTTTGCTTGATCGCTTGGTACTGCTCTTTTGAGATAGATGAAATAGTAGGATTTGTTTTTGCAATATAGTTGTTGAGATCCTCAACAGATTTGTTTAATCTTTTTGCTTCATCATTTAAGGGCTCATCGTTTTGATTGAGGAAACTTTTTTCATCAGCTATCACGGTATCCAATTGCTCTATTTGCTTTTGAATGGAAACCATCTGCTCTTCATACCTTTTGAGTATTTTTCTTTTTTGAGATTCATTCACATATAAGACATCGATTGGAAGACCGCTTTTTGAGTATTCAAAAACACTGTAACCAAGTTGATTTTCAAACTGCTTTTTGATCTCTTGAATCAGATTATAAAGCTGTTTTTGGCTCAATTGGTCCTTGTATTTATCACTGATCTGCCCAATTTTTACTTGCTGATATTGTGCCATCGCTACAGAACTCAAAATAAATATTAGAAATAGATATTTTATGCTAATTCCTTTTCTATTCATAGCAAAACATTAACCCAAAGGATCACCCCTCCAATAGCAGCGACAGTGGCGACACCAAAGAGCCATTTTTTACGTGTCAATACTGTGATCGATGCAAGTGAGATAGCGATCTGTATAAGTGTCATTGCTTGGGCAAGTTTATGATGTGGAGCCATAAGTGCATCACTCTCCTTGTTTGCTTCTTCAGATTTTAGTTCAAGAGCTTGGGCTTTTTTCTTTATCTCAACTTTCTCTTTTTCATACTTCTCTATTTTACTATCGTAATAATCTTTTTTCTCTTTTGGAGCCATATCAGATGCTAGTTCCATAAGATGTACTTTAGAGCTTTTTGATTGATAAAAGTTCCATTGATCTGAAGCTTGAGTTTTATATAAGACTGCCTCATTTTTATGCATCATAGATTCGTTTTGAGCATCACCACCTTGATAGCTCACAATCGCACCAATAGAAGCTAAGATAGCTGTAAAAATTGCAATGGATTGTCCTAATTTATTCTCGCTTTGTTCGGCTTCGCGTTCAACTGCATGATCATGCGCACCATGTACGTGAAATTCATGTCCTGACATTGTAATTACCTCTTTTTTATAATCTGTGATTTATGGATGGAAGTATATTCCATAAATTAGAAATAGGAGGTATCAAGAAAATATAAAGTATAAAGATTATAATCCTATTCTTACATCAACAAATATTTATGAGAGAAAATATGAATTTATTTAATCAAGCTTTTGATCTTCACAAAAAATCAAAACTGATAGAAGCAAAAGAGCTTTATGAAAAATTTTTAGAAAAAAACCATAGCCATTCAGATGCACTTCATCTGTTAGCTCTAATCTACTATTCACTGAGCCTACATGTAAAGGCAATTGAACTGGTACAAAAAGCTATTTCTATAAAACCACATGAAATCTACTATAACAGTCTAGGAAATATTCTAAAAGCGCAAAACAATTTTGACGAAGCATTAAAGATGTATGAAATAGCACTTTCTAAGAACCCAGAATATGCGGAGGCTTGTTATAATTTAGCAAATCTTCTACAAGAAAAAAATAAACTTGATGAAGCGATGGAAATGTATGCAAAATCACTTCTCCTAAATCCACATAATGCAACCGCTTTTTATAATCTTGGAATTATCTTGCATGCAAAAAATAGGCATAACGAAGCTATCGCAATGTATAAAAAAGCGCTTGCCATCAATCCAAACTATATCGATGTTTATATCAATTTTGGAATAACTCTAAATGCCCAAAATAGAGTTGATGAAGCATTGCTTATGTATGAAAAAGCACTTTCTCTGGACTCAAACAACCAAAAAGCTCAGTGGAATAAATCATTTACACTCCTTTTAAAAGGTGACCTTGTAGAAGGCTTTAAACTTTATGAATGGCGATATTCCATTGCTCAAAAACGCAACTTTTCACAAGCTCTTTGGCTTAATAATATTTCGCTCGATGGAAAAACTATTTTGATCCATACCGATCAAGGGTATGGAGATAGCATACAGTTTTGCAGATATATTGAACTCTTTTCAGAATTCAACTGCAATGTAATTTTTGAGATTGAAAAGCCTTTATTATCTCTTTTATCTCAACTACAAGGTGTGACACAATTCGTAGAAAAAGGAGATAAACTTCCAGAATTTGATTTCCACTGTCCTCTTATGACACTTCCTCTCGCATTTAAAACAGATATTACTTCAATACCTGCCAAAAAAAATTATCTAAGTGCTGATCCAAAAAAAGTAAAAGAGTGGAGCGATAGATTAGGCCTTACATGTAAGCCAAAAATAGGAATTGTTTGGAGTGGAAATCCAAATCATAACAATGATCATAACAGAACAATAGAGCTTGCACAAATGTTACAATATTTACCTGAAGGGTTTGAGTATATCTCTCTTCAAAAAGAGATTAGAGAGAACGATAAAGATGCTCTGCAAAATTCTAAAATCAAATATTTTGGCGATGAACTTCATGATTTTAGCGATACAGCCGCACTTTGTGAAAATATGGACTTAGTGATAAGTGTCGATACAAGTGTCGCACATCTCTGTGGTGCACTTGGAAAAGAGACATATATTTTACTGCCATTTTCACCTGATTGGAGATGGTTGCTTGATAGAGATGATACGCCATGGTATCCGACTGTGAGATTGTTAAGACAAAAAGAGCTAGGAAAATGGGATTCTTATAATTTGATTGATTAAAAAAATTACTGAAACAGACAAAAAAAACATACTTTAGGATTGGAAATATGATATCAAAGAAGAAAATAATCGCTGCTGGAATTATCGGCAATGTCATCGAATACTACGATTTTGCTCTTATTGGTTTTTTAGCGGTGATAATTGGAAATCTTTTTTTTCCCTCTTCTAACCATTTTCTCTCCCTTTTAGGCTCATTTGGTGCCTTTGCGGCGGGTATGATTATGCGTCCTGTTGGAGCTATGATATTTGGGCATATTGGAGATCGTGTCGGACGGCGCTCTGCCCTCATGACTTCGTTAGTCTTGATGGCTTTACCCACTTTTTTGATCGGTTGCTTACCAACATACCAGCAAATCGGCATCCTTGCACCTATCACACTTGTAGCTCTTCGAATGATTCAAGGATTATCAGTTGGGGGAGAATATGCCAGTTCCATCGTCTATTTAGTTGAACAATCAAGCCCAAATCGACAAAATCTATATGGCTCATTCGTCTCCGTCGGTGCAAAGATCGGGATGGCATTAGGTTCAGGATTGAGTGGAGCGTTATTTTGGTATTTGGGCGAAGATGCGATAAAAGATTGGGGATGGAGAGTACCTTTTTTATTGAGTATTATCATCGCTGCTGCAGGTTTTTATCTCCGCCGCAATCTCACTGATAATTACCAGCCACATGAAGATAAAACAATCCCTTTGGTAGCTATTTTCAGAGATCATAAAATAGTGTTTCTCAAATTTTTGCTTGTTGCTTCGGCTATATGGATGCTGTATTACACTCTGTTTATTTATTTGCCACATTGGCTCCAAGAGAGTGCGGGGCTTTCTAAAGCAGATGCAGGAAATATCAATACTATCTCAATCATCTTGGGTGTCATCTTCATCCCGATGATGGCGATGGTTGCAGATAAGTTTGGCTCAATTAGGATAATGAAAAGTTCGGCGATAAGTACGGTTGTTTTTATTATTCCTATATTTTATACTATGGTACATGGTGGATTTTATGGAGCACTTTGGGCTACCATTGTTATGACGCTCTTGTTATGTAGCTTTCAAGCACCTATTTTTTCAAGCGTTGTACATGCCTTAAAGCATCATGGCCATCGCGCATCTTTTAGCGCGCTTATACTGGGTTCTGCAGCTGGCATTATTGGTGGGATTACACCAGCCCTGATGACATTTATGGTCGAATTTACGACAAATATATATGTTCCAGCATATTTGATAGGCTTATTCTCACTGCTTGCATGGAGAGTTTTAGGAGGAATAAAAAACTAAAACTTTATACAAAAGGAATATAAATTGCTTTAAAAAAAGAGATATTTAAAGGGTAGTTTATGGGCAATATTTTTGAAGTTTCAACACAGCAACTAAGAGTGATCGATCCAACAATAGCATGAACGATTTAGAATTTCAACAGATAAAAGATCAGATAACACTACAAATAGCAACTCTTCTCAATGAAAAAACTCTCCTTCAAGAAAAACTGCAGCCTATTGCACCTGATTGTTGCTTAGGCGATTTAACGCGCTTTGAGATGATGCATGAGCAAGATATCTTTCAACGCTCACTCTTACATGTAGAGGTTCGACTGACAAATCTTCAACACCTTTTTCACACCATAGACGCTAATCCTGATTATGGTCAATGTTGTGAATGTTATGATGAAATCCCATTTCAGCGACTTTTACTTATCCCCGAAACAAAATATTGTATTCACTGCGCTTTGGGACATAAGATTTAGGATTTAATAGTTTCAAAGAACCAGTTTGCTATAATTGCGCAATTATTTTTTCAAGGAATGAAATGCGCGGTTATAAGATATTTGCTGGTACATCTAGCGTTGAATTTGCAAATGAGGTGTGCCAGACTCTGGATGTTCCACTGGCTAAAGCTGAAATCAAACGTTTTAGTGATGGAGAGATATCTATTCAGATCTCTGAAAGTGTACGTGGACGTGATGTCTTTATTATCCAATCAACAGGTGCTCCATCAAACGACAACTTAATGGAACTTCTCATCATGACAGATGCGCTTCGCCGCTCAAGTGCAAGCAGTATCACAGCGGTTGTACCATACTTTGGATATGCTCGTCAAGATAGAAAAGCTGCACCTCGTGTACCGATTTCAGCTCGTATGGTTGCAAATATGTATGAAGCAGCTGGCATCGATAGAGTTGTAACAATCGATCTTCACGCAGGACAGATCCAAGGTTTCTTTGACATTCCTGTCGATAATCTTTATGGTTCAATCATCTTCAAAGAGTATATCAAATCTAAAAATCTCACAAACCCTATTATCGCTTCTCCTGATATTGGCGGTGTTGCTCGTGCTCGCTACTTTGCAGAAAAAATGGGTCTTGAAATGGTCATCGTCGATAAACGCCGTGAAAAAGCAAATGTTGCTGAAGTTATGAATATCATCGGTGATGTAGCGGGAAGAGATGTTATTATGATCGATGATATGGTCGATACAGCTGGAACAATGGTAAAAGCAGCTTCAGCATTGAAAAAAAATGGTGCGACCTCAGTTATGGCTTGTGCAACACACGCAGTTTTGAGTGGAAAAGCGTATGACAATCTCGACAACGGCGAACTTGATGAATTGGTTGTTTCAAACACACTGGTCTCAAAACCAAATAAAAAGATCAAAGTTCTCACAGTAGCTCCACTTTTTGCAGAAGTGATTCGCCGTGTGTACCACAATGAAAGTGTTAATTCACTTTTCATATAAATATCCTAAATTTAAAGAATAAACATTTATGAAAAATATTAGAAACTTTTCTATCATCGCACACATCGATCACGGAAAAAGTACACTCGCTGACCGTATCATCCAAGAGTGCGGCGCGGTGTCTGAACGAGAGATGACAAAACAGATGATGGATACAATGGATATCGAGCAAGAGCGCGGTATTACCATTAAAGCTCAATCGGTTAGACTTGATTACGTCAAAGATGGGGAGCATTATGTCCTCAATCTTATCGACACTCCAGGCCACGTCGATTTCTCTTATGAAGTGAGTAAATCCCTCGCTTCGAGTGATGGTGCTTTACTCATCGTCGATGCTGCACAAGGCGTTGAAGCTCAGACTTTGGCAAACGTTTATATGGCACTTGAAAACAACCTAGAGATCATTCCAGTCATCAACAAGATCGATCTTCCAGCTGCAGAACCAGAACGTGTTGCAGAAGAGATCGAATCAACTATCGGTATCGATGCAACAGATGCGCTGCTAGTCTCTGCAAAAAGCGGTATCGGTATCCGCGCACTTCTTGATGCCATCGTTGACCGAGTACCCCAGCCTAAAGGCGATCCAGAAGCTACGACTAAAGCGATCATTTATGACTCTTGGTTTGACTCATATTTAGGAGCACTTGCACTTGTTCGTGTTTTTGATGGTTCTATCAAAAAGGGTCAGCTTGTACGTCTCATGAGCAACGGCGAAGAGCATGCTGTTCTTGATTTGATGTATCCACATCCGCTCAAGCGCCAAAAAACTCAAGCGATAGAAAGCGGTGAGATCGGAATCGTGGTTTTAGGACTTAAAGAGGTCAATGTAATCCATGTTGGCGATACAATCACTGATGCTAAAAATCCGACAAAAGATCCAGCACTCGAGTATGAACCAGCAAAACCTTTCGTATTTGCAGGACTCTATCCAATAGATACAGATAAGTTTGAAGATCTTCGTGATGCACTTGATAAGCTTCGTCTCAATGACAGTTCTCTCTCGTATGAGCCTGAAACTTCGGTTGCACTTGGATTTGGATTTCGTGTAGGATTTTTAGGAATGTTGCATATGGAAGTTGTCAAAGAGCGTTTAGAGCGCGAGTTTGATATCGATCTCATTGCCACTGCGCCTTCTGTAATTTATCATGTTTATCTCACAGATGGAACAATGGTGCAAGTGCAAAATCCCTCAGAACTTCCTGAACCAAACTATATCGATCATATTGAAGAACCTTATGTAAAAGCAACCGTTATCACACCAGCAGAATATCTTGGAAATATCATCACGCTACTTGTTACTAAGCGTGGAATGCAAGATAAAATGAGCTACATCAATGAAGATCGTGTTTTACTCGAATACTCACTTCCTATGAATGAGATCGTTGTCGATTTTTACGATAAACTCAAATCAATCTCCAAAGGGTATGCGAGTTTTGATTATGAACCAAGCGAGTTTCAAGAGGGAGATCTTGTCAAACTTGATGTAAGAGTTGCAGGCGACGTTGTCGATGCGCTCAGCGTTATAGTTCCAAGAACTTCAGCAGATTCTCGCGGGCGTGTACTTGTAAAAAATATGAAAGAGCTCATCCCTCGCCAACTTTTTGAAGTAGCTGTTCAAGCATCAATCGGCAACCGCGTTATCGCGCGAGAAACGGTAAAAAGTATGGGCAAAAACGTAACTGCAAAATGTTATGGTGGAGATATTACCCGTAAACGTAAACTTTTAGAGAAACAAAAAGCGGGTAAAAAACGTATGAAATCTATCGGAAAAGTCCAGCTTCCGCAAGAAGCTTTTATGTCTATTTTAAAAATGGATTAAAAGGTTTAGCGTGCGCTGTATTTTGTGTGAGAATTTTTCACTCTCACACATCTGCTTACCATGTAAGCAAAATTTTCTCTCTCCCTCAATCTACAAACGTACTATTTTAAACGATATCCAAGTCATCTCTTTTTACAAATATGTGGACATCAAAGAACTTTTACACACCAAACACACCGATCTTGGATACTATATCTACTCTATTTTAGCCGAGCTTTCTTTTAAAAAATTTGCTCAAGAGTTTGTATTTAAGGAACAAATTGCTGCAATCTCTGTGGATGATAGAGTTAAAAATGGCTACTCACATACTGCTATCTTAAATAAAGCTCTTAAATCCAGATCTATCACTCCACAATTTACAAAACTTCGCTCCACAAATGACACAACTTATTCAGGAAAAACAAAAGAGTACCGCCTAAGCAATCCAAGAAACTTTACATGTAAGGATTTTAAAGAAACGAATATCATCTTGGTTGATGATATCATCACAACAGGATTAACCCTCAGTGAAGCCTGTAATACGCTTACATGTAAAGGTAAAGAGATTCTTTTTTGCCTTACACTCGCAGATGCAGCACTATAAAATATACTTGATACAAATAGACTAAACTTTCTTTACAGATTTTAGTAAATTACTACTTGACATCACTTGGCTCAATTTGATATAATTACTCCGGATTTCAAATAAAGGAGTCAATTTAAAAGATGTCTAATGAACAAATAAATGAAGAAACTGTAATCGAAAACGAAACTGTTGAGCCTTCTCAAGAGGTAGAAACAGAATTAAGTGAGATTGAGCAGTTACGTGTACAAAACACAGAGTTAAAAGATAAATATGCAAGAGTTCATGCGGACTTTGATAATATAAAAAAACGTTTAGAGCGCGAGAAATATCAAGCTCTTGAATATGCAAATGAAAAGTTTGCAAGAGATCTTATTCCCGTAGTGGATTCTCTTTCGATGGCTTTACATGCAACAAATTCTGAAATAGATACAGTTGAGTTGCTTGATAAACTTGTTGAGGGAATTGAGCTTACGATGAAACAATTAACAACTACTTTGGAAAAACATGGCGTTACCGCTGTAAGTCATGATGAAGAGTTTGATCCAAACATCCATAACGCAGTTCAAAGAGTTGATAGTGATGCTCACGAAAGCGGACAGATCGTTCAAACTTTTCAAACTGGATACAGATATAAAGACAGACCTCTTCGCGATGCGATGGTAGTCGTAGCAAATTAATTATTTGAACGCTATTTGAATAAAATCCAAGTAGCTACGCTTGCGCCGCTATGGCGACTGAAGCTTGCCTCTAGCGAGGCAGAAAAAAGAATTTATAAATTAAATAAAGGAACTAAAAATGAGTAAAGTAATTGGTATAGATTTAGGAACAACAAACTCTTGTGTTGCAGTATATGAAGGTGGTGAGGCGAAAATCATCCCAAATAAAGAGGGAAAAAACACAACTCCTTCAATCGTTGCATTTACAGATAAAGGTGAGGTTTTAGTAGGTGATCCTGCAAAACGTCAAGCGATCACAAACCCAGATAAAACGATCTCTTCTGTTAAGAGAATCATGGGTCTTATGATGAACGAGGAAAAAGCTAAAGAGGCACACGATAAAGTAACATACAAAATCGTAAACAAAGATGGAATGGCAGCGGTTGATGTTGCTGGAAAAATCTACACTCCACAAGAGATCTCTGCAAAGATCCTTACAAAACTTAAAGAGGATGCAGAAAGCTACCTTGGAGAAAAAGTAACTGACGCGGTTATCACAGTTCCTGCTTACTTCAATGATGCACAAAGAAAAGCAACAAAAGATGCGGGAACAATCGCTGGACTTAACGTTCTTCGTATCATCAACGAGCCAACAGCTTCTGCACTTGCGTATGGACTAGAAAGTAAAGCTGAAGAAAATGTACTTGTTTATGACTTGGGTGGTGGAACATTTGACGTTACAACTTTAGAGATTTCTGATGGAACATTTGAGGTTCTTTCAACTGATGGAAATGCATTTTTAGGTGGAGATGACTTCGATAATAAAATCGTTGATTTCTTAGCAACTGAGTTTAAAAACGATAACGGTATCGATCTTAAAAATGACAAAATGGCTCTTCAACGTCTTAAAGATGCTGCAGAAAATGCTAAAAAAGAGCTCTCAAGTGCACAAGAGACTGAGATCAACCTTCCGTTCATCACAGCTGATGCGACAGGTCCAAAACACTTAGTTGTAAAACTCACTCGTGCAAAATTTGAAGGAATGGTAGAGTCTTTGGTAAAAGAGACTATCAGCCACATCGAAACTGCGATGAAAGATGCTGATCTTGCAAAAGGTGATGTTAAAGAGATTATCATGGTTGGTGGATCGACTCGTGTTCCATTGGCTCAAAAAATGGTTTCTGAGTATTTTGGAGGAAAAGACCTCAACAAAAGCGTAAACCCAGATGAAGTTGTAGCTGCGGGTGCTGCGATACAAGGTGGGGTTTTAAGAGGAGATGTAAAAGATGTTCTTCTTTTAGATGTTACTCCACTTTCACTTGGAATTGAGACTTTAGGTGGTGTTGCAACTAAGATTATTGAAAAAGGTACAACGATTCCAGTGAAAAAATCTCAAGTTTTCTCAACTGCTGAAGACAACCAACCAGCTGTTACGATCAGCGTTGTTCAAGGTGAGAGAGAGTTCGCAAAAGACAATAAATCATTAGGTCTTTTTGAACTTTCAAACATCCCAGCTGCACCACGCGGTGTACCACAAATCGAAGTTACTTTTGATATCGATGCAAATGGTATCTTAACGGTAAGTGCAAAAGATAAAGGGACAGGAACTGAGCAAAAAATCACTATCAGTGGAAGCACAGGTTTAAGTGAAGATGAGATCAACCAAATGGTTCAAGATGCTGAAAAACACAAAGCTGAAGATGAAAAACGCAAAGCTGTAGTAGAGCTTCGCAACCAAGCTGACGCACTAATCGCTCAAACAGAAAAAGCTGTTGGCGAAATGGGCGAAAAACTTGATGCTGATGAAAAAGTAAAAATAGAAACTGCTATCACTGAACTCAAAGCGGCTCTCAAAGATGAAAACGCAACAAAAGAAGAGATCGAAGCAAAAGTAAAAACACTAACAGAAGCAAGCCACAAAATGGCTGAACAGATGTATAAACAAGAGGGTCAAGGTGAACCTGCACAAAGTGCAAAAAAAGCTGATGATGACGTTATCGACGCTGAAATAGAGTAAAAATCCCTTACATGTAAAGAGTTTTCACTCTTTACATACCCTTGCATTCTTTACAAAGCTCCCTTAAAAAAATTTCGTTATAATTGTCTCAAAAACAGGATTACTGATGATAAAAGAGATTATAAAATACCCAACAACTCCAAGTAAAGAGTTTGGTGCAAATGTCAGATTTTTTGATGAAACACTATTTACTCTCATCCAAGACCTCAAAGAGACTATTGAAGCAAATCATCTCAGTGCCCTTTCCGCTTTTCAGATTGGCTCACCTTTGGCTGTAATTGTTATGAAACAAGCAAATGGGGAGTTTTTAGAGATCATCAATCCAACAGTTATAAAACGAGAGGGCACAATCCATCCAATCGAGACAACAGCCTATTTTCCAGGACTCAGTGCCACAACTACTCGTTATGAAAAGATAAAAGTTATGTATAGTGACAGAGATGATAAACAACATTTTTTAGAGGCTGATGGAGAACTCTGCGTTATGCTTCAAAGAAAGATTGACTATCTTTTTGGAGCAAACTTTCGCCTTAGACTCTCTAAAGAGGAGGAGGCAGTTTTTGATTCTAAGCTGGAGTTTGGAACAGATTCCATTACACAAAATGGGTGCCCGACTGTTTTTAAAAGAGATAAGATCTTACAAGCGATCAAAGCGCTGTTTGTGGTTGGTATTTTGGCTTTGTTTGGAAAACTTTTCCTCCAAGAAACAAATATTACACTTTTAAAAATGGGCGAAAATTACCTTATGTTAGGGATGTTGTTCTTAACAGTCATCTACTTTTTTTATGCACAATATGAGGGAAAACAGTATAAACACTGCTCCTCTTGCCAGATAGGAAATATCATCGGAACAACACTGCTTTCACTTTTGAGAGTAGGTTTTTTATTTACCCTGAACGCTTTTATATTTTAATCTAAAAAAGAACCAAAGAATCACTGCAAGAGCAGACATTGAAAGACTCAGTGACTGCCCTAATGTGATGGCATCACAACAGATATAACCGATTTGAATATCTGGAGCACGATAGATCTCTGCCGTTGCTCGAAGTATCCCATAGGCAAAGCCATAAAGTAGTAAAAGCTCTCCATCAAATCTTTTATATTTTCTGTACATGTAAACAATAACAAAGACCACAATCCCCTCTAAAAACGCTTCATAGAGTTGTGATGGATGGCGCAAAATTCCACCTACATAAATTCCCCAAGAAACATCAGTTGCCCGACCAATAAGCTCTTGATTGAGAAAGTTTCCAATACGTCCAAACACATATCCAAGAGGAACAGCCACAGCGACAAGATCCATGAACTTTCCAAAAGAGTTACCCGTGCGTTTACTAAAGATATACGCTCCAAGTAAAAATCCAAGTAGAGCGCCATGATAACTCATACCACGAATTCCGATAAACTCTCCGTTTTGAAATGGATTAAATATCTGCCATGGATGTGAGAGATAATAAAGCGTATTTGGGTCATAAAAGAGGATATATCCAAGTCTCGCACCGAGTATAACACCTATTTCAATATAGATAAAAAAACTATCGAGCTGATCTTTTGTGATATCCAAACCATCTTTTTGTATTATCCACTTTGCAACATACAAAGAGCTCAAAAGCGCCATCACATACATCAATCCATACCAATGCACAGGCACAAGCAAAGTAAATGCTACAGGATTAAAATGCTCATAAATATGATTCCAGTATTCCATCAATTCTCCAATGCTTGGGCAATAAGCTCGATAGGATTTTTAAACACGACATCTGCATCTGCTTGGTGGAGTGAGTTGTTTATCTGCATACGACACGCACTACACTCCGCACTCACGACTTTTGCTCCCGTTTGTTTGATCATCGCAGCTTTTGGCACTCCTGCTGCTTTTGCAAAATGGTACTTCTCAGTCTGCATCGTCACGCCACCAAAGCCACAACAAGCGTTTGGATCGCTCATCTCTTTAATCACATAGTTTTGAGAAATCAGTTTGCGTGGTTCTTGATACACACCCTGCATCTTTCTTGCGTGGCATGGATCATGATAGGTTACGTCCACACTTTGTTTGCCCTTTGTTGCCAACAAAGAGGAGAGATCAGTGTGTGTTTCTAGCCACTCTGTTGCCATAAAAATCTTTTTAGAAACTTTAATGGCACGCTCTCTCCACTCAGGTTGATCGTGAAAATAGTGTTCATAATCGATCTTCATCATAGCGCTACATGTAGCCTCAGGAATAATAATAGCTTCCACATCATCTATGAACTTTTCAAAATACTCGATATTGTATTTTGCCAAATAATCAACCGTATCAAAATCACCCGTAAAGTACGCAGGTGCTGAGCAGCATTTTTGTGCTTTTGCTAAAAAGGCATCAATTTCGAGATGTTTTAAAATGCTCAGTAAAGAATCACCCACTTGGCGGTAGTTATAATTTCCCAAACAGCCAATAAAGACAGCCACTTTTCTTTTTCCACCATTACTGATATTTTCAGGATGTGCATTTAAAAAAGAGGTCTTACCCATACTTGGAAGCAAGCGGTCTTTTTTGATGATAGGCATTGAAAAACGGGGTTCCATCGACTCGATCTCTTTACGGATTTTAAAACCACAAGTCTGAAATACATAACCCATTTTAAAAAGAATATCCATTGTCGTTCTATGACGCAAAAGATAAAAAAATGCACGTTTAAACCAAGCGATACCAAACTTTTTACGAATATCGTTTCTTACCTGTTCTATCACCATATCTGTAGGCAAGGCTTTTGGACATACATCTGTACAGTTAGTACATAAAAAACAGCTCTCAAAGATATCTTTTGCATTTTTATCAAGCTCTAATTTTCCATCTTGATATGCACCCAAAAGGTCGATAAATCCACGCGGAGAGGTCACCTCATCAGCATTGACATTGTGAATGGTACAAACAGGAATACACTTTCCACACTTTACACAAGCATCTGAGGTCTCTTTAAAATTAAATAGTTCGCTCATCATCTACACCGTTTTAGAAAATGTTTTTTGGCTTGTTGCGTGTTTTTTCATATACGCATCAAATGGCATCGCAATATTGCGAATCAGCAGAGTTCCCGTCTCAGAACAGATGATATGCGCATCATCAATACTCAGTAAGCCCTCATCTGCAAAAGGTTTTAAGGCTTCTATGGCATCAGCAAAGTAGCTTTTAAACTCTATGCCAAACTCCTGCTCAAAACGGCTGATATCGAGCTTGAAGTTACTCATAAGCTCCATAATCACATATTGGCGGATACGATCATCTTCATTTAGCAGCACACCACGCTCAAATGGAAGTTTTCCTGCATCGATTGCTGCTTCATACTCATCCATATCTTTGAAGTTTTGTGCATAATAATCCACACCCTCACCAATGGAAGTTAGCCCCACACCAATGAGATCAGCGCCGCCTTTTGTCGTATAACCTTGGAAGTTTCTATGAAGTTCACCCTTTTCAATCGCTTTAAAGAGCTCATCTTGAGGTTTTGCAAAGTGATCCATTCCGATCATCTTATACCCATGAGAAGTTAAAAAATCTATGGTGTACTGCATGATATGAAGCTTCTCCTCTGGCGTTGGAAGCGTCGTTTCATCGATCTTTCTCATAGTCTTTTTGAGCCAAGGAACGTGTGCGTAGTTAAATACCGCATAACGGTCTGCATCCAGCGTCAGTGAAAGCGCCAAAGTTTCTTTAAAAGTATGAAGATTTTGATATGGAAGCCCGTAAATAAGGTCAACATTAACAGAAACCATCTTATATTTTCTTGCCAACTCCATCGCATGTTTTGTGATCTCATAAGGCTGAACACGGTGAACTGCAACTTGCACTTTCTCATCAAAGTCTTGAATCCCAAAACTCACACGGTTAAACCCTGCATCGCTCATAACTTTCATCTGTTCATCATCAATATGACGAGGATCGATCTCACAACTCACTTCAGCATCTTGAACAAAGTTTGGAAAATGTGCTTTTATCATCTCGATAATCTCTTGAAGCTGAGGAGCGGAAAAAAATGTCGGTGTACCGCCACCAAAATGGAGCTGAATCACCTCTCTTGACATATCAAGATGTTTTGAAAGGATTGTAAGCTCTTTGCGTAGATACTCGATATAACGAACTTTTTTTTCCTCTTTTGAGGTAAAAACGACATTACAGCCACAAAAGTAGCAAGCATTTCTACAAAAAGGAAGGTGAAAGTAAAGAGAAAGTGGACGGCTTTTATCTTGTGTTTCAAGCTTATTGATATATTCATTATATTTGAAATTATCATTAAACTCCAAAGCCGTCGGGTAGCTTGTGTATCGCGGCCCTGGTTTAGAATATTTTGTAAATTTTGTAAAATCCAGCATAAAAAATCCGTTACATGTAATATAAACGTGATTATGGCAAATGTGTGTTGAATAAGGAATAAAAGAGATGAAAATTGCTTACATGTAAGGAGTTCTTCAGATGTGAGAAAATATCATCTGTTTACTTTTAACACAATTGTGATAATTTTGTAACAAAATCTTCAAAAAAGATCACTTTTTGAGTATACTAACGCAAAAGAAATTATCACTTTTTCAAATATTATAGAAGTTTAGGATAGCGTTATGAAAAGCAAAAGAGTGCTTATTGTCGAAGATGATGAAGTTACAGCAATGAATCTCAAGATGTCCCTTGAAAAGCAGGGATATGATGTTGTAGCGATCGCAGACGATGCTCTAAGCGCAAAAAGCAAGCTAAAAATTTATTCACCTGATATCGTGATCGTCGATATTTCACTTCAAGAGAGTGATGATGGAATTCGTCTTGCAAGCTACATCCGCGAAAAACAGCTTCTTCCTTTTATATTTTTAACAGCGCACAGTGATGACCATATCATAGAGGATGCCAGTAAAACTGAGCCATACGGATATATAATCAAGCCGTTTGATCCAGCTTCCTTACATGTAACGATTCAGATGGCCTTGTACAAATACCATCAAGAGAAAAAAAGAAACGAAAATTTAGACTCTCTTAAAGTGGATAAACTCAATCTAGAAAAACTGCTTTATAATAAAAAACTCTCCGATAAGCCAATCGTTCCTTTTGGAGATGGGTATCATCTTGATATCAGTGTTTGTGAAACATTTTACAACAATAAGAAGATCAAGCTTACAAAAAAAGAGAACTCATTTATTCGTCTTCTGGTTGCTCAACTAGGACTTGTCGTAACTTTTGATCAGGCAATAAGCTATGTTTGGGAAGATGATGGAGCTACAGAAAACAGTGTAAGAACACTTGTGTGGAGACTTCGCAATAAACTTCCAACCGATATCATTAAAAACGCTTCAGGTATGGGATACTATATCGAGGATTAAAAATTAGTTCCGCCTACGACACTAATACAACCTCTTATCATTACATATCTCTTCACTTGCGAATTTTAATAGTTCAACATCTGTAAAATGTATAGAATTTGCTCTTATAAAGGGAAGAAAAAATCTTTATTATTCAATTCTTCACTGGAAAATTCAATGTTCATAAGTGTTGTTCCATTGTTTAAAACAACACATGAACATCACTTGAAGCTCTTGTTATAGCTACATAAGTCAGTCGGTAAGCCAACTCTTTTGCTGCGACATCTTCATCGTTATAGAGCTTTACAATTCCTCTTAAATCAACAAAAACAGTCGGGTAAGTGCTTCCTTGTGTTTTATGAACCGTACTGGCATAGATATATTTAACTTTGCAATATTGATCGACCATTTCATAATACCGTCTCCATGCATCTTTACGCTCATCACCTTTTTTCGATTTAGCTACTTTCATAAGCTTGTTTAATTGCTCATTGTATTTTGCCATACTTCTTTCATCGACAATTTTAATATCTTTGAAGTCATTGTCTAGGCAATCCCAATACCAAATTCCTAACTCTTCATCAAAAATCTTTTCTGCTGATTGAAGTAAAATAGTTTCATTGTTTTGATGGATTGTTGAGTCACCACTAATATTTGCATCTTGTAAGGTTAGCCAATCTCCTGCTAAAAATTGTGGAATTGTTACTAACCCTTTTTCATTCCAATAGCGGTTCCTTGCAATTTTGTTATAATAATCGACCGTTTGATTCGTATATGCGATAAAAATTTGCTCTTTTTCACTCCAGTGTGCAACTTCATTGCTAAAGTACAGTGACATAAACTCATTTTGCTCAAAATGAACATTTGATTGATCCATGTGTATTTTGAACAATGTTTCGATAGGAGTAGAAAAATCTTTAATCTTTATCAAATCTCGTATTATAGAGGCTATTTTAATAATATAGCTATCTTCTGCTTGTCGAATAATCTCTTCTAGTTCGTATTGTTTCACTAATTTTTGAACGACAATACTTTGACCATCAATAGGCGGCAGCTGATAGTGATCTCCTACAAATAAAACAGATTTAACTCTACCTTCTTTGACTGCTTGATCAATATGCATTAATAAATCGTCATTAATCATGGAGCTTTCATCGACAATCAAAACATCAGCAAAATTTTTATCACGACTTGTTTTATCTACCTGAAATATTCTTTTTCCTGTTTCGTAATTTGTAAATAGTTTGACATTTAAAAAAGACTGTATTGTTTGTATTCTAATCGATTTGATATTCAAGCTGTTTGCCATATTTCTTGAAACGCTAAGTGCCTTATGCGTAGGTGTTGTTAGTGTTATGGACAGTTTTAGTTCTTGTAAATGTTTGATAATTTCAGCAGTCATAAATGTTTTACCGACACCTGCTGACCCTGCAAGGGATATCATGTTGCCCCAAATCGAACCTGCTGTTACTATCTCTTTAAGATCATCGATAATATGATCAAAAACATTTTTTTGATGCGTTGTTAGATTGATGATATGCTCTTTTGAATCAGTTTGTGGTTCAACGTTGCTAATAGATGTTTGTACGTGCCGTTGTATATCCACTATATCGTTTTGAAGGCGTTCATACTCCTCTTGAAGTTCTGATTTAAGATGATCGAAATACTCATCAAGATTATCAATCTCTTGAATGATGGTAAAGGTCTCGCTTGATGTGATTTCGTCTATTTCCTCTTTGAGTGCATCCATACGCTCACGAACATCTTTGATTTTCTCTTTTAGTCGATCTTTGTCGTTTATGGTATCACTGGCAATATCAAAAGTAATGCCATTTTCAAGGTTGTATAATATTTCTTTGACTTTTTTGAGGTCTTTTTTGCTGTAAGCATCATTGAGCTGTTGTATGATTGCAGTTGCTTGCTCTTTGAGCTCGTCAGCGACAATATCGGGATGGCATAGCTTACTCGCTTTTCGAAAAAGCATTTTCAGCTCTATTTTTTCCTCTTCATTTAGCTCAAATCGGTCTTGTTTTTTAACACTCCTGTATTCACTGCTAAACTCTTTATAATCTTCCGCACTCTCTTTGTATTCTTTGACATCTTCATCGTTCTCGAACTCTTCTTTTGCTTCTTTTGCTTTTTTTCTTTTTTGATTAACTTCTTTCTCTTTGACTTCCAATTCCTCTTTGAGTTCTTGAAGCTCTTCATAAAGTTCATCATAGCAATCATCAAACTCATCGGCTTCACTCAGTTCATTTTCGAGTTTCTCTTTTTTTGTTTTTAGCTCTTGATACTCCTCTTTTGCCTCTTCATACTCATTCATAACATTTTGAAACACATCTTCTTTAGCTTTGAAGAATCGGTATTGAATATCTTTTTTTATCTTTAGGATGTTTTGAATAAGCTCACCGAGACAAAGGGTGTATTGAGTGTTGAATTCATTGAGCTCATTGAGATATTCACTTTTTTGCTCGCTTAGTTCTTGGAGCTGATTTTCCAGAACTTTTAGCTCCATTTTAAGCCCTTGAATCTCTTTGTCTTCATAGATAACCATACCACTATAACGGCTTAGATAATTTTCAATATCAGCAATCACGCTTCCAAAATCGTTATTAGAAAGTTTTTCTAATATGTGTTTGACATCGTCATCCACATGCATCGTAGATAATGTGGCGATTTGCAGTTCGATAATCTCTTCATATTCGAGAGCAATGCTAGTTTTTATGAGTTCAAGCCGTTTTAATATTTGATGCATTTGATTTCCTAAAATGGTATTTCGTCTTCGTCAATTTCGATTTCTGGTAAATTTGATTTAGTGTCATCGCTATCAAAAAATCCATTGGGTCGATAATAGTGGTTATATGTTGCATCATCAATTGCATCTGCACTCATCGGCGATGTTAATACATTGAGATATTGTCGTCCATTTTTAGAGTGATCAAAATATCCATCAGGAGTTATTGTGATCCATTCTTCATTCTTAAAAGTAATCATTGTTCGAATCACTTTACCTGTGCTGATGTCCCATAGCTTTAAAGTGTTATCCCTACTTCCAGAGAGAGCTGTTTTTCCATCTGGGCTGAAGGCGATGGAATTAACCCATTTTGTATGCCCCTTAAATGTTTGAATCTCTCTGCCTGTGCTGATGTCCCAAAGCTTTAAAGTGTTATCCAGACCTCCAGAGAGAGCTGTTTTTCCATCAGGGCTAAATGTGACAGAGCTAACCGTACTTGTATGCCCCATCTGAACAAATGGTTTATATAAAAAAGCTGCCGCAAGAGCACTTGAACGAGTTGCGAGAATTTTATTTGTAATTTTTATTAAGCTGTTTGATTTACCTAATATTACTTTAGCTTCTTGTTTTATTGTGGGGAGGTTGTTCACTATTATCTCCGTGTATTTTGTCGTATAGAAATGATGAATTGATAAATCATATATCCCATGAAGAGCTTGATGATTAATAAATACATAGTGATATTAGTTCCATTGAATTTCAACATATCCTTAAAGGAATTTGCCATTAAATCTAATTTGTTATCACTAAAATAAAAACACGCTATGGAATTACAAAAAGAATTTTCATTGCCTAATATTGCTAAAGTTAATATCCACAATAAGGCAAAAAACCAATTTTGAGAATGATTGGAGCTTATCCAATGTGCATAAAAAACAATAAATTGAATAGGATTTTTATAGATATTGAGTTCTTTTTTTCTTTCACGCATTTCAATAGCATAAAATCTATTTGCTTCTATAATATTATTTTGCTTTTCAAATGTATCCTTGATTATTCTTGCAGTTTCTCGATTTACTTGTGCCACTATACCTATAAAAAGTGCACTTTTATTAAAAATAGCATCTCTTAAATTCAAATTTTTCTCAAATATACTATCTCTAAACATAGTTATTTCTTCAAAAATAGATAGTTTAAATTCGACATCTTCGGTAAAAGTAGTCTTGATAAAAATTGCCATTTTCTTAAAAACTGTTAAATGTGCATCAATTGTTTGAAAAGTTGAGGCTCGGAAGTCAGCAATATCTTCAAAAGTACTTTCACTTATATTAAGAGTCTTAATTTCCGTGCATCCAGCAATTAACAAATAAGATTTAAAGACAGAACGATGTATGGTTAAGTCATTTTGTCCAAAATTACATTTAAAGAAATTAAGCTCATTAATATTGAGTTTGGGTAAAACAAGACTAGATTTAAAATTACACACCTTAAAACTAACTTTTTGTTTAAAACTATATTGATGAAAATCAGCTTCATCTAAAAAATCACAATGATCAAAAATAATTTCTGTTTCTTCAAAATAAAAACATAGCTGTGGTTCAATTTTTTCATTTGTTACAAATATAAAGTTTTTTTGTTGGTCTTCTTCTGATGCTTGGAATTTTGGAAATTTGACGTTTTTATATTCTATAAGAATTTTAGAGTTTTCTTTGTATAGTTTCTCTAAATCACTCCATATTGACGCCCAAAAATTATTAACTTTATCTTCATTCCATTTTTTTTTGCCATCAATAATTTCGTACCAATCATTTTTATCACACAACAATATGTTAGGTTCATTTGACATCTACATCTCGATTCTGTGGGATAATTTGCATTTCAATAAAAAGTATCTAATTTTATTGTAAATAGGATAATTTTTAGCTGTTTTCTTCATCTTTGATCTCTCTAAAATGGTATATCTTCTTCGTTTATCTCGTTACCAAATGGTATTTCAACAGGATTTTCACTTTGAGACTTTTGCTGTACAGAAGCCTTTGACTGTTGCTGTATTCTAGGATTGTATTGATCCGTACCGATTTTAGTATCCAACATCTGCATAATTTCTACTGCCACACTGTGTTTAGACCTTTTTTGCCCATTTTGGTCAACCCACTGGTCAAACACTAATCTACCTTCAACTAAAATCTTTGAACCTTTATGAAGATACTGTTGTGCCACTTCTGCACTTCTTCCAAAGAAAGAGATGTCTATAAAGACTGTCTCCTCTTTTTGCTCTCCATTTTGCCCCTTAAACTTTCTACTTGTAGCAATAGCGGTCTTGGCGACTGCTAAACCTGATTGTAAATGACGAAGGTCAATGTCTCTTGTTAAATTTCCAATTAATACTACTTTGTTATACATAAATAACCCCTAAATATTCTTTATAAAGAAT
>CAITKP010000100.1 GCA_903892995.1 uncultured Campylobacterales bacterium | reverse complement strand
TTTTCCTTAAATATATTGTATATAATATTACGATGATGTATAATGTTCTTTATATAGTATAAGGTGACTAATTATGAAACAAATTAAGATCAATGGGTTGCGATTTGAATATGATAGAGAAAGAGATCTATTCAATGCTCTTCTCAAAATGAATGGAGTCACAAAGCAAAAATTTTGTGAGAAGTTTGATTTATCTTATTCTTATGTAAATGCATGGGGTTCTACAACCAAAGAGAAAGAAATAAAGTTTCCATCATGGGTACTGATTTATTTAAAAGATGTCATGTACTACAAAATAGAAGCCATCAAGATAAAAATGAGTCTTGACCGATTGTATGATGAATTAGAGTCTGGCAGAAATTTGACTGAGATTTACATTGAGTTAAATAAAAACAGCAACAGGAATGATACTGACATGTTCATACCTATTGAGCTAATAGAAAAAGAGAATAGTCGAGTGATTCAAATTAAATAAAAGATTCGGCAAAAGTTTATATAAATATATTTCTTCAACTGGGAGAGCTAAGAACTTATGTCCAGAAAGTAGTTGGAATCTAAAAAAAGTAAAATTATAATTCCCGTACAGGTGTAATCTGAAAATGCAATTAAAAATTTTTAATCTCTTTATATAGCTTTTCTATTGCCCTTACACAATTTTCATAATCATAATAACTGTTTTCCTCTTTTGCATTTTGTTCCATCTCATCCGCAAGGCTTTGAAGCTCTTCAAGCCTGAAATTTGCACTTGATCCCTTTATAGAATGTGCGAGTCTAGAGATATTGTTATACTCTTTTTTCTCTATCTCCTCTTTGAGCTTTGGAACTGTTTCATCCATCTTTTTCATATAAATTTTCATCAACATCTCAAGCTGCTCATAATCAAGCTGCAGTTCATCTTGTAAACTGCTAAGATCAAATCCTTTTGGCTTCCCACTATTTTTGCACGATAAGAATTTTTCAAAGACATGTTCTAGTTCTTTAATGGCAAGTGGCTTTCCTAAAAAATCATCAAAACCACATTCCAAACTTTTTTCTCTTGCACCCTTGATCACATTTGCTGTTAACATCGATATCGGAGTATGTTTGCGTTGATGCTTTTTTTCATATTTGCGTATCTCTTGAGCCGCTTCCAAGCCATTTTGAAGTGGCATTTGATCATCCATTAAAACTAAATCATATTGGTTCTGTTTAAACATATCAACCGCTTCTAGACCATTAGATGCGATCTCATAACTGATTTCATATTTAGCTAAAATGATCTTCATTAACTCTTGGTTCGCTTCATTATCTTCAGCGATAAGAATATGTCCGTAAAACTTTTGACTCTCTTGACCTGTTGCAAAGTTTTTGTTAAATGCTTCACTTAAACCTAGAGCTTCCAAACTTCTATTACGCAATTTGCTCAAATATATCGGAAAGCAGAGATTAGTGATATTGCTCACCGATTCGTAACTATCATCCATATATTCCGTAATTGCTATTGCTGGTTTGTTCTTTTTAATAATCGCAATTCTTGTTGTATCATCAATATCACTATCCATAAAATAGAGCAGATCATATTCACTCTCTTTTATCTCTTGCAAAGAAACAAGTTTCACACCCATTTGCGTAAAATATTTTTGAAATATCTTTAACTTTCTTTTTTGCGTTTTATCTTTCATTAAAAAGGCAATATTTTTATCTTGAAGCATCTGGCAATCAAGATGTCTCATAGCTGTGTTGATCACTTCTACAGGGAGTGTCAATGTAAATTTACTTCCTTTACCAAACGTAGATTGCACTTTAATATGTCCGCCCATTTTTTCAGCTAATTGCTTACAAATAGAGAGTCCAAGCCCTGTTCCTCCACTATGTCTTGTGATACTGTTTTGTGCTTGAGTAAATGCCTCAAATATATTTTTTATATCTTTTTTTTCTATCCCGACACCAGAATCTTCAACAGATATTTCAATAAATCCATTCTCATAATGTGCATTTATCTCAATTACACCTCTTACATGTGTAAATTTAATAGCATTACTTAAAAAGTTGGAGATAATTTGCCCTAGTCTTAACTCATCTGTAAAGATTGCAGATGGAAGTGTAGGATCGATAAAACTAAGAATTGCTATCTGTTTTTGACTTGCACTTGCAACAAAAAGTTCCATAACACGAGATAAAGCCTCTTCTAAATTAAAAATCTTTGGCTCTAGTGTAAATTCTCCACTTCTAAGTTTTGAAAAATCTAACAGATCGTTGATAATATGTAAAAGATTTTCACCGCTATTGTGGATAATATCTAAATAGTTTTTATGTTTCAGTGATAGATTTTCACCTTGAAGAAGTGAAACAAAACCTAAAATAGCGTTGAGAGGTGTACGAATTTCATGAGACATATTTGATAAGAAATAATCTTTTGCTCTATCTGCGTCAATAGCTTTTTGTCTTGCATCAATGAGCTTTGTCACCTCATATCCAATAGCCATATACTCTTTATTACCACTAAAAGGATCTACAATGGGGATAATGGTTGTATCTATATAAAAATATCCTCCTGTTTTACTTCTATTTTTAATGGTACCTACAAAAATTCGATCTGATTTAATAGCACTCCACAATTTTTTAAAAAAGGCTTTTGACATATCAACATGCCGCATTATACTGTGACTTCTACCGATGAGCTCTTTCTCCTCATAACCACACAATTGGATAAACTTCTCATTGACATGTGTAATAAACCCATCGCTATCTGTTTTAGAAACTAAGGCACTCTCGTTGAGGGCATATATATATTGTTCCAAAAGCTCTACATTTTTGCTAATTTCAATATCTTTTTCATAGATTGTTTGCGAGTATATCTCTAAGACTTTCGAGAAATTTTTATCAAATACATAAGTAATCTCCTCAAAAAGTTCTTTTGTATTGATATTTATTTCATAAGTGAATGCCACCATTGAAAGCTTAAAATGGCTGCAAATAATAAAAAGTTCTTTTGCACTGACATTTTTATCTTTTAAATAAATAAGTAACTCTTCAATAACAGGACAATTTCCAATCTCAACATACCCCTTGATAACACCCATAAAATAATCAAAAACATTACTGGCATATTTTTCTATAAATATTTTTTGATCAATTGCATGGTAATTGAGAATAGTTTGTGGTCCCTCATACTCAATCCAATGGGAAATTACTGATGATTTTCCCTGCTCTAAAAAGGTTCTATTGAGTTTTAATTGTACGAGCTCATTCATGAAGATACCACCACTAAAATTTATAATATTATACAAGAGTTAGAGATTAAAAAAAATAAAGAGGAAACAGCTCGAGGGAATTAGAATCGGGGATAATCCCGATTCTGAAGTTTTAGTGGCTTTTACCCACTACTATAATCATTTTTATATTAATGATAACAAAACGAATAAACTGCCAGATAAGGCATGTACGCATAGAGCGTGCAAACTTACCTGGAATCATTGTAAGACTCATTTTTGGATCTCTTTGAAAATTTAACTCTTCAGGTACTACTTTCTTTTCCATATTTTCTCCTTTGTTATTATTCTGGGATTAATGTCCAGCCTGGATTTAGTTTAGCTTTATACATAAATAGGTAATGAAGGATATGTTTAATCCAGTGGCCAGCAAGACCGATCTCACCAAATGTATAATCTGTATCACGACCAGTTCCTGGGTATTTTTCAAAATCTGGAACAACAGGATAAACAGTCATCGCAGCCGCAGTACCAGTTAAAATACCTTTACCAGCTGATGCAACACACGCTGCACCCATCTCTGCCATAGAAGCTTCATGTAAATGAGCTCTATCACCTTTTTTGATTAAATCACAAACACTGTGAGCCACTGCTTTACCGATAATACCTGATGGCATACCTGTACGTGGAGGCGTTGGATTGATTGGAGTTCCATTTGGAGAACTCATCGGTTTAGAGATGATATGTGGTGGTGCAAACGCGATACCAGCAGCAAACATATTTTTGTATGATGGGTTTTGGTATGTACGAGGCCAGTCACTTGCTTTCCACTCTGCATAAGGTTTTGGAGTATAGTCAGCATCAACTTTCATAAATCCATTTGGAGCGAAAACTGTTGCTGTGATATCTTCACCAGCTTTGTTGTACGCTTTTAAGCCAACACCAGCGAATGGAGGGATAAGCATAGAGAAATCGAAACTCTCTTCACCCATAGAACCATCAAGAAGTTCATAATGAACTTTTCCAGCTTCAACTTTATTTACGTGAGCACCGATAATCCAGTCAACGCCGCGCTCAGAGAAAAGTGATTCAGTGAAAAGTTTAGAACTTACAACATAACCACCGACTTTCATATGAAGTCCACCCATACCGAAGTCACCTAAGAATGATTCGTTAGAGATCCATTTCATATCTGCCATATCACGTACGCCAGCTTTACGAAGTTCATGTTCAATGTTGAAGATGTACTCAAATGCCGCACCTTGACATGTACACATACCGTGACCTGTACCGATTAGGAATTTTTGACGTTCACCTTTTTTCATTTTTTCGATAGATTTTTTCAACTCTTCACTTGCGTGAACAGCGTGATCAGCCGTACATACAGAAACAGTGAACTCACCTAAACCATTTGCATCACCAAGACCTGGAGTTGCAGCAAAGTTTAGTTTTGGACCAGTTGCGTTTACTAAATAATCATACTCGATATTTTCAGTTTGACCAGCTTTACCCTGTCCAGTGTATTCAACTGTTACAAACGGCTTATCTGAACCTTCATTTCCTTCTGGATTGATAGAAACAGCTTTTGCTTGTTTGTATCCAATACCCGCTTTTTGGTATACAGGCGCTAAATCAAAAGTAACATCATCTTTACTCATCTCACCAACACCAACCCAGATGTTAGATGGAATCCAGTTCCATTTTGCATTTGGTGTAACTACGACTACTTCATGCTGTGAACCCAACCATTTTGCTGCGAAAGTTGCTGTTGTATGACCCGCAACTCCTCCACCAAGAACGACTAATCTTGCCATGCCTACTCCTCAATTAAATAATATAACAAAAATCCACAATAAATTTCAGAATGAAAATCATTGGGTGATATTATAATGTCTTATCATTGTAGTAATCTTTTTCAAAAATAAAGCTTAATTTTTTTATAAAATCATCCTATTTTATTGCTTATGTGTAAATTATTATCTAAAATTTTCGAAATGATCTCATAAGTGTTATTTGAAAGATTTTCTGCTCCAATGATTCGTTCCAATTCAGTTTTCATCACACTTCTGTGACTTTCATCCAACTTTTTATACACCTTAAACGCTCCAGCCAAACCTGATGCTATTTGAGCATTCATTTTGTCTATTTTTATGACTTGATCTGCGATAAATCTATATCCACTTCCATCTGCTGCATGAAAATAACTGTAATTTCTTGTAAACCCGTAGATTAATGCTCGAACAAGATTTGGAACTTTTTCATCATATACCTCATCTTTTTGTGAGTCGATAACACGAGAAAGGACATCATCTCTTTTTGCTGTAGAGATAATGGTGAAATATTTATTCATAATTAAAAGATCATCTTTATATCTTTCATAATAATCTTGCAATGCATTTTGAGCTGTTTGAGGGTAAAAGTTTTCAAGTAAAGAGAGCGCTACCACTTTGTCATTCATAGTTATAGAATTGTAATATTGATCGCTACAAACCGCTTCACTTTGGGAATCTTTTAATGAACACAAATAGGATAAAGCCCTGTTTTTAAGCGCTCTTTTCCCCATAGATAGAGCTGAAAGTGCATCATCTGTGATCTCATGGTATGTTGTATAAAGATTAACAAACTCCTCTTTATATCTTGATGCTATCGCTTGCGTTAACATCTCTCTTGCATCGCACATTTGAGCAAAATCAACAACTTCTCTTGTTTGCATCAGATTTGAGATACTTGGCAACTCCAAAAGCTGAGCTTTTAGCATATCATCCACATCAGCTTTTAGAAGTTCCTTAAATGCAATAATATATTCTTGGTTTATAACACCTGTGTCCATCATCTCATTTAAAGTTTGCAAAGCAAATTTTTGTGAGGCTTCATACCGATTGAAACTATCATTTTCATAGCGCATTAGAAATGGATAATCCACACTTTCACACACACTGTTTATAGGGGCGCTAAAAGCTCGATTGAGTGAAAATTTCGGCTTGCTTCGTAGTCCCTCAAAAGTAAAACTTTCAATTTCATTTTTTATAATTAAGGTTTTTTCAAATAAAAACTCCCCATTTTCACAAAACATTGCAACTTTAAATGGATACATAAAAGGTTCTTGATCGCTGCCATCTACACTTTTTGGAATTAACTGCTTACATGTAAGCGTTAAAACACCATTCTCATAAAATTCGCTTACATGTAAGGATGGTGTCCCTGATTGGTGATACCATCTTTTAAACTGACTCAGATCACCCGCATAATTTTGCTCCATCGCCCAAAAAAAGTCATCAACGCGAACCGCTTTTCCATCAAAAGTGTCAAAATAGAGCTGCATCGCTTTTTTATAATTTTCATCGCCTAAAAGTGTGTGATACATCCCTATCACCTCAGCACCTTTTTCATAGACGGTTGCTGTGTAAAAATTGTTCATAGAGATATAAGAATCTGGTTGTATCGGATGTGCCGTTGGTCCAGCATCTTCAACAAATTGACGTTCACGAAGTGACTTTACATTTTCAATGCGCGTTACATCTTTTGAGTTCATATCTGCACTAAAACTCTGGTCTCTGTAAACAGTCAATCCCTCTTTGAGTGTCAACTGAAACCAATCTCTACATGTAATGCGATTTCCTGTCCAGTTATGAAAATACTCATGCGCGATTACGCTCTCGATTCCCATATAATTTTGATCTGTCGCACTCTCTTTATCTGCAAGAACATAGGTTGAGTTAAAAATATTTAAACCCTTGTTTTCCATCGCTCCCATATTGAAACTATCCACTGCAACGATGTTATAGATATCTAAATCATACTCTCGTTCATACTCATCTTCATCCCATTTCATCGCTTTTTTGAGTGATTCCATCGCATGAAAACATTTTGCTTCGTTACCGATGTCACAATAGATGTTTAGCTCGATATTTCGTCCGCTCATCGTCTTAAAATGATCGCTAATTGATCCGAGATTTCCAGCAACAAGCGCAAAAAGATATGAAGGTTTTGCGAAGGGATCTTCCCAAATACAAAAGTGTCGTCCGCCATCAAGGTCTGCACACTCTTTTTTATTTCCATTTCCGAGTAAAATAGGATATTTTTTATCAGCAATGATCTTTGTTGTGTATTTTGCCATCACATCAGGACGGTCTAAAAAGTAAGTGATTCGGCGGAAACCCTCAGGCTCATTTTGCGTACAAAACATCCCATTTGATTTATAAAGACCTTCGAGTTCTGTATTATCCTGAGGATAGATTTTTGTGATTACATGTAACTCAAACTCTTTAGGAACATTATAAAGTGTCAAACTCTCTTCATCAATTCTTTTCATATCATCTGCTATGCTCTGAGCATTACATGTAAGGCCTATAAGCTCTACGCCGACACCGTTGAGTCGTATATCTTGAATATCATGGCACAACTGAACAATCTTCATTTTATTGCTTACAATCGTGTACTCTTCATAGATATCAAACTCTAAAAAGCACTCCTGTATTGTAAAATCAGGTGCGATATAATCTTTTAAAAAAATAGGTTTATGTTGACTCATCAATTCTCCTCATCTAATCTGTTTTGATATCTCTCTTTGTGTACTGAACGTTTCCATAAAAAATTAATCATAAAATAAAAAAATGATGAAATAGCAAGAGAGTAAAAAAGTGTTCCCATATAAAGTGGTAAAAAGATATGTGTGAGATTATCAAAAAACCAACTCACATCCATATGTTTTGGCTCAATGATATGCATATCTAAAAATAATGATCCCGTCTTATACTCAAGATAATAGATAGGCACCATCGTTATCGGGTTATTGACCCAAACTGCAGAAAGTGCGATAGGAACATTAAATCTGGCGAACGGCATTAACGCGATTACGCTCAACATATGCCCAGGAGCAGGAATAAAAGCTATAAAAATACCTATAAATACACCTTTTGCAACATTTTTTCTTGTTGTAGAAAGATATGCACGAGGAATATTATATTTTTCTATCACACTATCAAGTTTTGAACTGCTACGCTTTTTTTTAAAAAAATTTCTCACCATTTATTTATGCCTATACGCTATTTTCGCTGTTATTATAGAATTAAAATGCTAAAATTAGACCACGAAAAGGATTCACTTATGTCATTTGAAAAAATTGGTCTTATCAAGCCACTACTCGACGCAATCAGCGAGCTAGGCTACACAGAACCAACTGTTATCCAAGAGAGGGCAATTGGTCTTGTTTTAGCAAAAAAAGATATTTTTGCCACGGCACAAACAGGCACGGGAAAAACCGCAGCTTTTATGCTCCCAATCATCCAAAGACTCCGAGACAATAAGCCACTTGCTCCAAAAGCTGTTCGAGTTATTGTTATGACTCCTACTCGCGAACTTGCAATGCAAATAGAGGAAGAAACAAAAAAATATGCTAAATATATGGATCTTTCTATTGCTCTTTTAGTCGGTGGAAAATCTCTAGAATCCCAAGAAAAAAGGCTCCAAGATGGAATCGATATTCTTATCGCAACTCCTGGGCGTCTTCGTGAGCATATTATTAAAAAAAGTATTGTTCTTGAGGCTTTAGAGATATTTGTCGTCGATGAAGCAGATAGAATGCTTGATATGGGCTTTGTAACAGATATAAGACTCATCCATGCCGAGCTTCCAAGACGCCATCAAACGCTTCTATTTTCTGCAACTTATACAGATAAAGTACGTAAGCTTTCACGTCTTATTCTAAAAAAACCTGAGTTTATCGAAACAGCAAAACAAAACAAGACAGTTGAAGCTATCAATCAGCAAATCTATCTTGTCGATGCAGATAGAAAAGCCCAGCTGCTCTCTTTTTTAATTGGTTCTAGAAATTTTCAACAGGTTCTAGTCTTTACAAAAACGAAAAAAAGTGCTGATATTTTAGTAGAAGAGCTTAAACTCGATGGTCTTAAAGCAGAAGTCATTCATGGTGAAAAAACTCTCGCACAAAGAAATAAAACACTTACAAAATTCAAGAAAAAAGAGCTCAACGTCCTTGTCGCAACAGATATAGCTTCAAGAGGAATCGATATCGAGCAACTTCCTCAAGTGATAAACTATGAACTTCCCTCAGTTGCAGAGGATTATGTGCATAGAATCGGAAGAACAGGTCGTGCAGGACATGATGGAGAGGCGATCACACTTCTTGATATCAATGATAAAGAGCAGATGAAAGTGATTGAAAGACTCATACATGTAAAGATCCCAAGATCTGAGATCAAAGGTTTTGAAGTCGATATCACCAAAAAAGCCGATCAGGATGATTTAAAACCTAAACGTCCAAAGAAAGCACCTCTAAAACAAACACACGTAAAAAAGGGAACAGGCAAATCAGTACAAAAGAAGATAGCAGCAGCACCAAAAAAAGCTCCGACACAGAAAAAAAGAAAAACTACAAAAAGAGATGGAAGATAAAAAATGGAATTTCAACTACAAGATGAGTATATCGAGCTTTATAAACTTATTAAAGTTTTAGACCTCGTTGATAGCGGAGCAGATGCAAAAATATTGATCGCTGAGGGTCATGTAAAGAGAGATGGTGAGATAGAATTACGCAAAAGAGCTAAAATAGTCAAAGGTGAAACCATCCAAATAGCAGAAGTAACCATAAAAGTAATTTGAGTTTTATATCACTTTTTAGGGGACCGTTCAAAATTCTGTGTCAATCGGGTAAAATAAACAATACCCAAGGAACGACATATGAAGATAGAAGTAGATGTAGAGCAATTTGCTCGTGATATAAAAGCTGGTAAAAGTATCGGCGGAACAGATGGAGCTTTAG
>CAITKP010000099.1 GCA_903892995.1 uncultured Campylobacterales bacterium | reverse complement strand
GTTCTACAACTCGAAAAGAAGACATAGTTATCTTGGCTATATTTCGCCAAATGAGTTTGAAAAAAGATATAATTTGGAGGCTTCAAAAAATTAGGTGTTAACTGAATAAGTTTATGTCTATATAATTGGGGTCATTCCAGTTTCTATTACCCAAAACTAAGTGAGATTAATACTAAATTTCTAGCGGAATTTTATAGGAATTTATAGGGATTTTTCTATCGTTCCTTTTTACCGCCCATTTAGCGTTCACTTTACTGTGTCTTTGGTTAAACTACCCATAAGTTTAATAGTAATACAATCCAACATCAACTAATTATGGTTAGTTTAATTGCTATTGGAGGTGTTTCAATGAAAAAATTAATATTTATAGTAGGTGCTTGTGTCCTATTGTTTGCTTCGGCAAGCGCAGATCAGTATGTTAATGGATATACAAAGAGTAATGGTACATATGTGCAAGGATATACACGTACAACCCCAAATAGCACTACGTCAGATAATTACAGTACAAAAGGGAATATAAATCCTTACACTGCTCAAGAGGGCACTAAAAATGAATATCCTCAAAATGGCAACAATATGTATAATATGTATAACAATAGCAACAGCAAAAATAAATATTAGTTGTTAGCGTGAAAAGCATGCTTGATTGGTGATATGATCTGTACATATTAAAATTAGGGGTAATTATGGATAGCTATTTTAAAAATATTTCGATTGGTATTGCGGCATTATCGGTAGCATATTATTTTATAAATCAATCGGGAGTAGGTACATATCAAATAAGTGCTCCGCTACAGTTGAATACAAAAACGGGTGAACTGTATATATTGTCAGGTGGGGTTAGTAAGAAAAAAATAATGGACGCTACTTTTGGTAAACCTGCATCATCTCTTCAAGATGCTTTAAATAGTAAAGACACAGCATCTAAAGCAGTAGATTGGTCGCAGTATTCAGAGATTAAACCAACATCACAACTTGATGATGCTTTAAGTGAAATAAATGAAGCAGTTGAAGTATCATCTAATCCGATTAAACAATCTAGCAAAGCAGTAGATTGGTCGAAGTATTCACATACACCTCCTAAATTAAATAGTGAAGTAGATTGGTCGAAGTATTCACATACTAAACCATCTAGTAAAGTAGTTCAAACTGTAAGTAAACAATCAAATGAAAAGTCTGGTTCTATAGATTTATCAGAAACTAAAAATGAAGAGGGAAAATGAAATTTATTATACCAATTATATCAACAGTTATATTGTTTAGTGGATGCGCTCGAAGTATTGCTGATATTGATATAAGTCATGCAGATAAAAGTTGTGTACGCCAATGTACTATGACATATTCATCAAGTATATCATTGCCTGTTCTGAATACTATGGCAATGAATAGAGCTGCTGATTCTTATGAAGTTTGTGTAAAGACTTGCGAACAAAAATAGTTTTTTTAAAAAATTGCACATTGAAGTGGATACGGTTATAGAGGTTCAGTGAAATATGAGTGGTTATTCTCGTTGTAATCTCGCTGTTTACCCTTGGTATAACCTTGACTATTTATTGTTCCTTTTTTTCCTTTGACCCTACCCGTAACCTCACCGTTCCTTGGTGTAACCTTGGTGTTCAATGTTTCAAACCCTTGCCGTAATCTTGCCGTTATTTCAATCTACCCCTTATCCTTTTATTACCGTTATACCTTGTGGTAACATTGGGGTTATAAAGTATTTTACCCTTGCTAAAACATTGTGTATTTTATTCACGCCATATTGTAATAATTGTTCTAAACCTTAGCAAATCTTAACATATACCTCACCCTAACCTCACCATTAACCTCGTTAAAATCTCGGTATTTATTTACCGTTCTGATTATATAAATAGGGATATTGTCTTTTGTATTTTGTATTTTGAAGTACATTGAGGATATCTTAATTTGTGGTACAAAATAGCCGTTTAGGTGTTTCCTTTTGTGTTGCATTTTTTGAGTGATTTTAACTTCATTGCATTATAACTTTTGTGTGCAAAGAGTAGGCACTCATTGAAGTAATTTAACCTAAACAAGTTTGATTGCTTTTTAATAGATAACTCGGCATTATGAAGAGAGTATTTTTTAGCTTCTCTATTATGTGCCTTGATTGTTTGTATCTCTGCTTTTAACCTCATCTTGTAAGACTGCTTGTTTGTTGCTCTTGATTGCTTTGCCCGTGTTATCCTGCCCTTATCTTTTGCTTTCACTCTCATAAAGTAGTTTATAGCCGTACGTTCTGCAATATTCAAGCATTGAGCCATTTCTTTAAACATCAAGCTTTTTGAATATAATGCCATTATTTGAAATTCTCGTTTTGTGATTGTTGCTTTCATTTTTATTTGTCCTATAAGATAAAGATTTCTCTCTTTTTTATTGGTAACAAGTAACACGGGAACAAACTGCTTAAAGTATCTAAAAATAGGCGTTTAAGCTGTTTCTATACTATTGGTAACAAAGTAACAAAAATCTATAAAAGAAAAAAATCTGTTACTTTGTTACTGTCTTAATAGTAACACTTTCAAGCCCTAAAAATAGGGCTATATTGTGCTTTTGTTGCTTGTTACTTGTTACCGTCATATTTTAGATATTATTTGACTTCCTGCGGTCTTGTATATTCCCTTAACTGCTTTTAGTATTTCAGTTTTAGAAGGTTTACCACCTGCACCCTGAGTAACATCTCTAAACTTAATAGGTAAGGCTTTGCTACCAATAAAAGATAAAACTTTATCCGCTCTCTCATCTCTTTTTTGCTCTTCAATTTCAAAGGTTGAGTATAGTCTTTCAGCGTGTGCCTTAAATACTTCTACTAATTTCAAAGCTTTTACTATGTTCTCTTTGCCGATACTGTAATTAAATTTTCCTTCTTTATCGGTTGCAATATCGCAAATATGAAATATTAAAGCAAGTGAAGCGACAAAGCTCGGGTACTTTGATAAATGCCCTTCCATCGCTTCATTAAAAGCTGTTTGAGCCTCTTTCGCATTTGAGATATACCAGTCATTAAAAATCACTTGAGCATCATCTTTAAACCGATAAAAAGAAGTATCATCAAACTCATCTGTTTGGCTTCCTTTAAAATATTCAGCTTTTGCAATACTTTCAACTATGCTATAAAAAATATCTCTTTGCTCTTTGTTTGGATATCTATCCACTCCCTTTTGCTCTATCGCATCTACAAAAACAGATAATTGAAACCTTTGTAAAAATCCATCAGCTTTGCCCCCTTGCACCGCTTCATAAACATACTCTTTTATGATACTTGGTTGAATGTTCCCTAACACGCCTAAAGTCAATTTAGGTATATAAGTGCTTCCTCTCATTATTCTATCAACTGAGAAACTGCTCGTACCGTTCCATCCTTCAAGATAAAAAGCTCTATCACCTTCTTTACCTGCTTTGTCCATCATCTTTAAAAATCCGCTTAACTCATCGCGTGTAATTAATAAGCCGTTCGGATTTCCGCTTATAATATCCGCTATTGCTTCAATCGTACCATCACTTGTTGCATATCTTGTTTTACTTGGTTTTTTTGGTTCTTCAAGGGCTTTTAGTTTTTCTAAGTTATCCTCTTTTTTGGCTTCTTTGATTTTTGCTTTATACACTTCAAACTCTATTTCATAATCTTTTAAAGCCTCTTCATTTTGTTTTGTTGCTTCAACTTCAAGCCTTGAAACTGCTTTGTAAAGCTCACCATAAACGGGCGTTTTTTTAATAGAAGGTTTACCGATTATCATGCCCCACAAATTTGGTACAACTGTCCAGTTATCTTTGGCTTTTGGTCGTATTCCTACCTTGTTACCGATTAGATTCCCTATAAGTGTAAGTGCCGTAACTGCTCCTATTTCAAAGGGGCTTTCAATTCTTTCACACACATCTTTTACCCATCCACTAATTGAAATCGGTAACATGTCGGGCGTGATTTTAGGCAACTTTGTATCGTTTTTAGCTACAATATGATTATCAAAACCGCTATTAGAGGGCTTATCTTCTGCTTCTAAGCTCTCAGCACTTCCAAAAACATCATCAGCATTAAAAGCTTTATTTGATAACATTCAGCACCTCCTTGATACTTTTATTCTGCATTACAAAATCACTCAAATCTATCTTTGTATCTTTTGAAGATGTGAGACAAATTAACCTTACATTTTTAGTGTTTATGTGTGGCTCTATAAGCTTCATTGCTTTATAGCCTTGTATATCTTCACATAACAGAATAACCTCATCATCTTTATTTATGACGCTGTTTATATCCTCAAAGTTTTTAAATGAGGTCGTAGGAATTGCAATAAAATTCAATCCTAACAATACCGCTGTCAAGGCGTCTCTCATTCCCTCTATGATATAAATCGGTTTCGCTTCGCTGTATATTCTGCTAAATGATGTTTGGTTTGGGTGTGTTCCTTTTCGGTTTATCCACTTGCCACCATTTAGACGCCGTCTTTTATAAGTAACTATTTCAAAATCTAAAACTCTATTCTTGCACCACTGAGTGACTAAAGTATTGTTTTTACTGTCGTAGCGTGTGAGTGCTGTAAATAGCTCTAAATCTTCTTTGTTTGCTGTTTCATATAACCAGTAAGGAATAACATTTAAAAGCTCTTCCTTATGCTTAGAGTTATTTATATCAATACTCTCAAAACTATTAAATTCTTTTTGTAGCTGTTCTTTTGATATTTCTATCACTGGCACGGGTTGAAGATTATCTCTTATCGGTTTTACTGTTGGCGTGAAACTGTTATCGCTAAACTTTTGTATCACATCCGATAAAGAAATATTCTCTACCTTTGCAATAAAATCAAATACATCGCCACCCTCTGAGCTTCCATAATCGTAAAACTTTTGAGTATCGATATAAAAGTGTAATGATGAGGTTTTTTCATCTCGTAACGGATTGATTACCGCCGTAAAGTCATTGTTACTAACTCTTTTTAGTTCACAATACTTTTGAGCAACTTCTAAGATATCAAACTTTGATTTTAGGTCTTTGATATTTACATGTAAAGGTTTATTGAGACTTACGCCTCTTGTATCTACCAATATCATATTAAGCCACCATTGATAAGCCTATCCGCTTCTTCTACACTAAAGAGTGTGACGCGGTCAGAAATCTTTTTGGGTGTCAGGCGTCCTTTCTTGCTCCAATCCCATACGGTCGATAAACCGATATTTAAATATTTTGCCATTGCTTTGGCTCTGAGGTATTTTTGTGTTTCCATTTTTTACAACCTTATTAAAAAGTCATAATTGCAATTATTTTTCGGTGATTAGAATACTAGCTTTGTATTTTTTCTAAACTCTATACTGAATGATAGAAGTTCATCTTAATCTAGGTGGATTGTATTAAGATAGCAATTGAGTAAGGCTTATTCATTTTTTCTTAAAATATTGATAAAATTACCAATATTACATTTGATAAATTCCATAAAATAGGGATTATGTATGCTTCTTTATTTAAAAATAGATTGTTTCACAATGTTTCACGTGGAAAGGATAAAGAAAAAATTTACTATTTTTTATCATAAACTATCAAGATAATCACTCCACCACTGCATAAGTATTTCAAGCTCTTTTATATAATCGGCTTTGTGTGTGTATGCTCTTTCAACTTTGTTTTTTGGTTGGTGGTCTAAAGCTCTCTCTTTTGCTTCAAAGCTTGTATTATGTTCTGATTGATGAGTATTTACAAGGCTTCTAAATGTACCTCTAAAGCCGTGTAAGCGTATTTTTCGCCCCATCGCTTCATCATTAAAGCCCATTCTCTCTAAAGCTCTGTTTGGTGTTTCTGCATTGATAGGTACATCAGCGTAACCGCTTGTTTTAAAAATGTATTCGCCATCTGAAAAAAGTTTTTGTTCTTGTAGTATTTCGATTACTTGAGGCGTGAGAGGCATTTTAAAATCCGATAAGTTAATATCTTTTAATTTCATCAGATTACGGGGAATTGTAAGAATTCGATTGTCAAAGTCTATGTAATCCCATTTCAAATTGACTAAGTTTAAAGCCCTTAGTGGTAGGTGCAAAACAAACTTTAAAGCGTTCTTGGTGCTGTAATCGCCTTTGTATGTGTATATACTATTTACAAGTTCTTTCAATATTTCAGGGTCTGTAATCTTTGGATAGTTTTTCACTTTAGGTGTTGTGAGAATAGTTTTTTTGTGAATATTAGCAATGATATTAAAATCACAATATCCTTTCATTGTCGCATACTGCCATAAATTATTTAGGTATGTAAATAAGCGACTCGCACTCTCTGGGGCTTTTGTCGCTTTCATTTCAAGAAGTTTTACTATTTCAGGGTGTGTAATACTTGAAATTAATCTACCTTTGAAAAATGGTTTTACATCGTTTTCGAACTGTCCTACTTTTCGCTTATAGGTATTTTGTGCAAGTTCTTTTTCTTGTTTCTCAAACCATTCGTCAACTACGTTTTCAAATATTCCTTGTTGGTCTAACTTGATTTTTTGCTTAGTGTCTTTGTTGAGGTCTATCGGGTCTATTCCTTTGGCGATAAGTTCTCTAAAGTTTTTTGCTTTGTCTCTTGCATCTGTTAATGGTACATCGGGGTATTTACCTAAAGATGATTTTCTTCTTTTTAAAGTAGTTGGGCTTGTATATCGAAATTCCCATAATTTCGTTCCATTAGTTTTGATGAGTAATGATAAGCCGTTCCCATCATTTAGGGTGTAGTCCTTATCTTTTGGCTTTAACTTGTTAAGTGTGACTGCTTGTATCTTAGACATTTTATATCCTTATTGGTACATTATGAAAGATAAATTTTGAGATAAAAACTCAATGTACCGATAAATGTACCTTTGAATGGTACATTACTTTAGATAAGATTAGACTTAGTTAGATTGATAAAAGCTTTTAAAGTTCGTATTTTAGGGGTTTATTTGAAGTTTATTAGATGAGGTTAGAGGGTTAAATGGTGGAGACGTCCGGTGTCGAACCGGAGTCCAAAACCAAGCTACTCCTAACGTCTACATGCTTAGAGAAGTTGTTTTAAATTTAATCTTGCTTCACACTACTTGCAAAGCTACACAAGACGAGCCTCTAAATTCATCTTAGGTCGAGACAAGCCTAAAATATATCTGCATAAAGGGTGATACTTCGAGTCCTACTTATCCAGAGTCCATAGGTGAAGCAGCCCGCCTCGTTAGGAGGGGTTAAAACTTAAGCTACTGCTAAAGCTGGGCGATAATTTGTGTTGTTTGCGTTTAAGCAAGTTTGAGCTGCGTAACGGAAATGCTCAGTCCGGCATGCAATTAAAAGCGACCTGATCCTGTCGAAGCCATGTCGTCCCCATTGAGTGAAATTATATCCAAAAAGGATGAGTTTGCTACTCACCCATTTTGATAATAAAATCGTTATTTTCCTCAGCTACAAAAAAGTTGTGTTTTCCACACCATTCACTGTTCATCTCATTTTTACGCTCATTTGCGTGAAGAAGAGCATCATCTTTGTTTTCAAAGCTAGTTTCTCCCTCGTGACCGCTTCTTTTGAAACATCCACACTGTTTTTCTACGATTACTTTATACATAATTGATCCTTTTATTTTTCGGGAATTATAAATAATCAATATTAAAGTTAAAAGTGCAGATTATGAAAGAGTCTTACATGTAAGCAGTTATAAAGCTTTACATGTAAGGTGGTGTTTAGGTATAAGTAAGAGATTTACGAGTTGATCTCGTTTTTAATGATAGACGCGAGTTTTGAACACGCTTCTATTTTTTGAGAATAGTTAAGCGTATCTTTTAAAAGAATATCGATAAATGCAGAACCGACAATCACGCCATCGGCACCTTTTACTTTCTCTTTTGCCGTTTTTTCATTCACACCAAAACCTACAAAAGCAGGGGTGTCTGTGACCTCTTTGATTGAAGCGATAAATGGTTGTAAATCTTCAGCTTTTCCTGAACCAGTGATACCAGTATATGCGACCATATAGATAAACTTTTTAGCATCTTTGACAATTTGTGCAATACGCTCTTTAGAGTCTGTTGGAGCGACAAAAGAGATATTAGCAACACCGTTTGCGTCGAAAATATCTTTGTAAAGAAGAGTTTCTTCGTATGGAAGATCTGGGATGATAAGACCGCTTACATGGTAGCTTTTTGCTTCTTTGAGAAGTTTAGTCATATCATATTGATAAAAGGGATTGAAGTAGCCCATCCACAAAGTATCGACTTTTTCACCTATCTCTTTTGAGATATCAAAAATATCACTAAAACGAAATCCACTCTCAAGAGCAATATGGTTTGCTTTTTCTATGACTGGACCATCTGCGACAGGATCAGAAAATGGAACACCAAGTTCGACAGAATCTACACCATTTGCACCAAGTGCCAAAGCGAGATCAACACTAAAAGATTTTTCTGGATAACACGAAGTAATATATGCGACTAACTGTTTCAATTTTCTTCCAAATCAGGTAATTTTAATAGGGAGAACTCTATTTTTGAGAGTTCATTATCGAGTTTGAGATCATCATACCACTTTTCGAACATATCACTGACAAGAAGTAACCAGCTTATCACCTCTTCATTTGCAGGTCCTTTTTGCATTCGAAGCGTTTCTAGGGCATTTTCAACAAAAGTTGAGAGTCTGATGATCGGTTCAAGCTTTAAAAAGGAGGAAGCAGATTTGAGGTTATGAAATATACGAAAAAGTTCATTAATATTGGACTTATAATTCTCCACTTTTTCAAGATGGATAACGAGAGGTTCCATAATATCAACCATCATAGAAAAATGTTCCAAAAACTCGTCAATTATTTCGAAGTCAAAATTTTCTTCTAATTTTGTTCTTACACCCATTTTTTATAGTTCTCCTATATTGCTTTGGATTATATCATTTTTTGGTTAAAATCTCTTTAGTGAAATTAATATGAAAAGATTAAAAATATGCCAAAAAAAATGACGATTTCCAAAATAAAAAATGCTAAAGGCAATAAGCCTTTAGTAATGATAACAGCTTATGATGCACTCTTTGCAAAACTCTTTGAAGAAAGCGCAGATATCTTGCTTGTTGGGGATAGCCTTAACATGAGTTTTGCAGGCAAAAGTGATACCTTGAGTGCTACTTTGGATCAAATGATTTACCATACAAACGCCGTATGCAATGGCTCATCAAGCAGTTTTGTAATTACAGATATGCCGTTTGGAACTTATATGACAAAAGAGCAAGCGCTCATCAATGCAGTGAGGGTTTTTCAAGAAACCTCTACAGATGCCCTGAAAATCGAAGGCGGAGCGGATAAAGCTGAGATTGTCAGACACCTTACATGTAATGGTATTGCGGTGTGCGGACATATTGGTTTATTGCCCCAATCGGTGCGAAGTGAGGGCGGATACAAAGTCAAAGGCAAAGATGAGAGAAGTGCTATGAGTCTGGTCAATGACGCAAAAGAGATCGAACAAGCGGGTGCTTTTTGTATTGTGATCGAAGGTGTTAAAGCCGATGTTGCAAGCCTTGTAGCTGCAAGTGTTGGAGTTCCAGTTATTGGCATTGGAGCTGGAGCGGGCGTAGATGGACAGGTGCTTGTTTTTTCAGATATGCTTGGATTTTTTGAAAGCTTTACTCCAAAGTTTGTCAAAAAATATCTCGATGGTGCAACTTTAGTTAAAAATGCTGTTGCAACATATGCACAAGAGGTGGTTTCACGGGAGTTTCCTAGTGAACAATATACCTATTAAGAGAGTATTATGGAACGTTTAGTTGAGATAGAAAAGTTTAGTGCCGATGAGAACAGTGAGATCACGCTTCGTCCTAGCGCATGGAATGAGTATATCGGTCAAGAACAGATCAAAAAAAATCTCTCTGTTTTTATAGAAGCGAGTAAAAAAAGAGCCGAAGCTCTTGATCATACGCTTTTTTATGGCCCTCCAGGACTTGGGAAGACAACGCTTGCGCTTATCATTGCAAATGAGATGCACGCAAACATAAAAGTCACAGCGGCGCCGATGATCGAAAAAAGTGGAGATTTAGCGGCTATTTTGACAAATCTTGAAGAGGGCGATGTTCTTTTTATCGATGAAATTCACCGTCTTTCTCCTGCTGTTGAAGAGATTCTTTACTCTTCGATGGAGGATTTCCGAATCGATATCATCATAGGCAGCGGGCCAGCGGCGCAAACGGTTAAGATCGATCTGCCACGTTTTACACTCATAGGTGCAACAACGCGTGCAGGGATGCTTTCAAATCCTTTGCGTGATAGATTTGGGATGAACTTTCGTATGAATTTTTACTCTGATGATGAGCTCGCTCGCATCATTATTCAAGCAGCGCAAAAACTTGAAAAAAACATCAAACACGAAGCTGCAATTGAGATAGCAAAACGAAGTCGCGGAACTCCGCGTATTGCGCTAAGACTACTTCGTAGAGTTCGAGATTTTGCAGAAGTTATGAATGAAAAACATATACAGTTACACCGAACGCAGTATGCTTTAAATGAACTTGGTATCAATTCGCATGGGTTTGATGAGATGGATATCAGGCTTTTAGAACTTCTTGTTGCTTCAAGTGGAAAGCCTATTGGCTTGAGTACCATCGCTGCTTCACTAAGCGAAGATGAAGGTACAGTCGAGGACGTAATTGAGCCATATTTACTAGCAAATGGCTATTTAGAACGTACCGCAAAGGGAAGAATGGCAACACATAAAACTATTGATCTCATCAAATTTAAAAATCCACAAGAGAGTCTCTTTATATGAAGCCACAACACTTACTTATTATCCTTTTTGGCGGTTCGCTTTATTGGATGTACCGTTTATATGAACCATTTTTACTTACAATGCTTATTGCTTCGCTCCTTGCGATCTCGACGGCAAATGTACAGTTATATTTTACAAATTTGACAAAGTCAAGATTGTTTGGAAGCCTCTTTTCCACTTTTTTACTTGCATTTTTATTTTTTGCTCCGCTTGGATATTTTTTGGCAAGTTTTTCTGTAAAACTCAGTCATCTTGATCCAAAGATACTTTTACAAATAGAGATCTCTATGCAAGATCTTATAGATAATCCACCTGCATCTTTACTCTTTTTAAAACCCTATATAAACAATATGATGCATGATTTTGAAGTGAAAAACCTCACAGCAAAACTTATCTCGTATGCGGGAACTATTGGTTCATACAGTGCTGGATATATTAAAAATGCACTTTTAGTGATCGTTTTTTACTTTTTTTCTCAGTATAACGGTGAAGCGATTGTTGAGTTTGTAAAAAAAGTGGTGAAACTAGAAGAGGATGATAATAAGCTCTTAAATTATGAACTCTCTTCTGTTATGAGTACGGTTTTTTATTCAATCCTTGCAACAGCGATGTTTGAGGGTGCTTTGTTTGGCATCGCGATCGCTTTTATGGGCTATAATGGTTTTTTATTTGGGATTATGTATGGTTTTGCTTCTTTGATACCGGTGGTCGGGGGAGCTTTGATGTGGGTGCCTTTTGCAGCCTATGAATATAGTTTTGGCAACACAAATGGTGCGCTTTTTATAGCAATCTATTCAGTTGTGATGATCTCTATTATCGCAGATACTTTTGTTAAACCGCTTATTATTCGTGAGATCAATATCCGTTTTATAAAATCAAATCTACAACTCAATGAAATGGTGATCTTTTTTGCTATTTTAGCTGGACTTGCTACTTTTGGATTTTGGGGAATGATACTAGGACCTGCAATCACTTCGTTTTTTCTAGCACTTTTAAAATTAGTGGAAGCAAAATCTACAGAAAATTAATTTTTGTAGATAGCAGGGTAATCGTTTTTCCATCTTCTGTGTAGCCAAAACCAAGGTTTTGGATTTTTGAGTATTTCACCGCTGAGCCATGAAGCTTGCATCTGCGTGGAGATGAGGATATCGTTTTCTATATCATCTGTGCGAGGCGGGATAAGCTCTTCATATACTTTAATCGTATAGTTTTCATCATTTTCATCTGCATGTATTAAGATCGGGATAAGAGCCGCGTCAAACTTTCTTGCTAAATAAGCTGTAGATTTTATCTGCTGCGTGGGATGGTTTAAAAAATTCACCTCTAGAGCATCTACTTTAGCAACATTTGTATCTACTAAAATTGCTATTGCTTTTTTTGCACGAAGTCTTTTTACAAGTTCTTTGGCAGCACCATGTTTTTCTGCATAATCCATCTTCCATTTTGCGCGAGATGAAAGAAGATACTCTTCAAAATATGAATTATTCATCTTTTTATAAACGATCATAATCGGCTCAACAAGAGCGCTAAGCATCTCGGCTCCAAGCTCCCAAGCTCCATAATGTCCAGTTACAAAGATGATAGGACGATTCTCTTTTTGAACTTTTTGGATGATCTCTAAGTTTTCGAATTTTACTTTTTTAGTAATATCTTCGATGCTATAGTAGCGCCCTTCTAAAGTGTATAAAAAATTTAAAAGAAGTGATTTGTAAGAGTATCTTGTGACATCTTCGATAAATTTTTCATCAAGATTATTGCCATAGACAAATTCCAGATTTTGTCTTACAACTTTTGTGTATCTTTTGCTTACAAGATAGGCAAAGGATGCAAGTCCTAAGAAAAAAGAGCGTCTTACTCGTTTTGGAAGGAGCATGAGAAACTTTTCTAGAGCCAAAAAGAGGTAAAATCCTATCATGATAAAAGCTCCTTAGCTTTGGTAGTAATGGTTTGGGGATCGATATTTTTTATAGAAAAATCATTTTTGTCTATATGAAAAATATCAACTTTTGAATCCGAATGAATAGCAATATTTTTACTTGTTTCATAGATCATTCTCTCATTTGTAGGTCCAAAAAGGGTGATGGAAGGGATATTGTAAGCCCATGCCATATGTGTTGGGCCTGTATCGTTGCCGATAACGAGTTTTGCATGTGAGATCAAAGCACAAAGCTCGCTTAGTGAGAGCTTTGGAGCTGTTTGTGCATTTTCACAATGCGCAGCAATAAACTCAGCATCGGCTTTTTCTTGCTCATTTCCCCAAACTATATAACTCTTATAGCCAAAAGAAAGCTTACATGTAAGCATATTACAAACATCTACGACTCTCTCTTTTGGATAGATTTTACTCTTCCAAGATGCTCCGATAACAAAGACGAAGTACGCATCTTCTACGAAAGATGGTTTTTCATAAAGCGGTAAAGTCACCTGCTTTTTTTCTATCATCAAATCGTTTACATGTAAGCCCAAAGCATCATTTAAAAGTGCAATATTTCTTTTTATAACACTTAGTTCATAGGGCACATGAGAGCTTGAAGCATAAAAAAGAGAAGAGAGTTTTTCTCTTGCAGAGTCTTTATTGAATCCATGGATTTTTTTGCCGATAAAACGTGCGACGAGGGATGATTTTAAAAGTCCTTGCATATCAATGATAAGATCATATTTTGGCAAATTTTTGAGTTTTTTGACAGTTTGTTTAAGCAGAGAAACACTTTTGTCTTTTTTTATCTTTTTGAGATTGATGGTATGGACACTGCTTATAAGCGGATGATTTTCTAAAAGTGGAGCAAAAACCTCTTCTGTGATCCAATCGATTTTTAAATCTGGGTATTTTTGCTTTATAAATTGGAGCACAACCGTAGCATTGACAATATCCCCAAGAGCTGAGAGCCTTACAATGGCTATGTGACTAAGTTTCATAGGTGCCATTATATCAAAACAAGTAAAGCTTGGACCGGTTGATTTAAAAATATGATGTTATAATCGCAAAATAGTTCATAAAAAGGTTCGAAATGGTTGCAGCTGATATTCAAGATTATTCGCAAAGTAGAACAAAGGCAAGAGCTTATTTTTGCTATCTTTTTTCAAAAAATATTCCAGACAGGCTTCCATCTCTCTCACCAGAGATGATTATGCCTCGTCTTTTAAAGATCAAGGCGGATTTAGAAAATTGTGATGCTGTTTACCTTTTAGATCACAAGGGGATTCAGGTATCTCCTACTTATACTAAGATTAAACAAATAGATGAAGATATTGGAAAAATTAGAGCAGACCGCGCTTATTATTATCGTGCTGTGAGAGAAAAAAGATGTTCGATTACAGATCCTTATCCCTCACTGCTGAGCTCTGAACTGACTATCACAGCATCAAAACCGATATTTGATGAGCATGGCGAAATACAGTATGTAGCGTGTTTAGATATGCCTCTTAATGAAGTACTAAAAATCGCGCATCTTAACACTTTAGATACCTTTTTCAATAAGTTTTTTAGAGTTTCATACGGGATATTTGCAGTTGCTTTGATTGCGATTTCGATTTTGCTTTTTTTTAAAGGGATACAGAGTTTTTTCGTCAATGAGATCACTGTAAATAACTTTGAGATAAAAAATGTTTTTGAAGCAACGATTCTTTTAACGCTCTCTTTGGCAATGTTTGATCTTACAAAGACGATTATAGAAGAGGAGATCACAGGACAAAATCAAGAGCATAATATCGCAGGCCCTCACAAAACGATGGTTAAGTTCTTGGGTTCTATTATTATTGCACTTTCCATCGAAGCTTTGATGCTTGTGTTTAAATTTGCCATTACTGATCCTGATAAACTTTTATATGCGATGTATATTATCGGTGGTGTTGGTGTTTTAATTGTGAGCTTGGCAGTTTATTTAAAATTTACAAAAGAGAAACTTGACAAATGATAGCTATTGTTGATTATAATATGGGAAACCTTGCAAGTGTTAAAAATGCATTTGCTAAACTAGGAGAAGAGGTCACGATAGTGAGTGATCCAGAAAAATTTAGACTCTATGATAAGCTTATTCTTCCAGGAGTAGGAGCGTATGGCGATGCTATGGAGCATCTCAAAGAGCGTTCGATGGATGAAGCACTTAAAGAGTATGCAAAAAGTGGAAACTATATGTTTGGTATCTGTCTTGGGATGCAATTGCTTTTTGAAAGTAGTGAAGAGTTTGGATTGAATGAAGGTCTTGGTCTTATAAAGGGAAAAGTGATCGAATTTGACCAAAGCAGATTTATACACCCCTTAAAAGTTCCTCATATGGGCTGGAATCGTATGTTTACAAAGGGGCATAAACTTTTTCAAGGCATGGACGAATCCCATTATCTTTATTTTGTGCACTCTTATCATGTTGTATGTGAAAATCAATCTGATAGTATCGGAGTGACAAATTATGGTTATGAGTTTACAAGTGCTGTGGCACGTGATAATATTCTAGGGATTCAGCCACACCCTGAAAAAAGCCATAATAATGGGTTAAGAATTTTAGAAAATTTTATTCAACTATAAAAAGGAGCAAGAGTAAATATGACTTTATATCCAGCGATAGATCTCAAAGATGGAAAAGCTGTTCGTCTAACAAAGGGGCTAATGGAGAGTGCAAAAATATATTCAGATGAGCCATGGGAACTTGTGAAGAAGTTTGAAGAGATGGGCGCAACATGGGTGCATCTTGTGGACTTAAATGGCGCTTTTGCAGGAGAGCCAAAAAACTTAGAGCAGATTATAAAAATACGTGAAAATTGTAAAGTGAAGCTTGAACTTGGAGGTGGTATCCGAGATGAGAAAACAATTCAAAATATGCTCTCAATAGGGATTGATAGAATTATTCTAGGTTCTATTGCTGTAAAAGATCCAGCTTTTGTAAAAGAGATGGCAGCAAAATACCCAATAGCAGTAGGTATCGATGCAATCGATGGCTATGTAGCGGTTGAAGGATGGGGCGAAGTTAGCACTATGAGAGCAACTGATTTGGCTCGTGAGTTTGCAAATGCTGGAGTTGAAGCGATTATTTGTACAGATGTCGGCAAAGATGGAACACTTAGTGGTGTTAATGTTGAGTTTACACTTGATATTGCACGAGCAAGTGGTGTGAGTACTATTGCAAGTGGTGGTGTTAAAGATGCAAGTGATATTGAAGCATTGATGGCGACAAAAGAGGTCGATGGTGTTATTATTGGAAAAGCATATTACGAAGGGACTTTAGATTTAGAACACCTGTTTAAAGTTAATTCAAACTAAGTTAGGTTATTATTACCTCAAATTCGTAAAATATATAATTTATATAAAGGATTATATTTGAAACTGTTAGTAGTAGATGATAGCTCGACTATGCGTCGTATAATAAAAAACACTTTGGCTCGTTTGGGTTATAAGGATATTTTAGAGGGTGAAGATGGTGTTCAGGGTTGGGATGTATTAAATGAAAACCCAGATATGGGTATGTTAATTACAGACTGGAATATGCCTGAAATGAATGGTCTTGAACTCGTTAAAAAAGTTCGTGCTGATGATCGTTTTAGAGATTTACCGATTATTATGGTAACAACAGAAGGCGGAAAAGCTGAAGTTATTACAGCATTAAAAGCAGGTGTAAACAATTATATTGTAAAACCTTTTACTCCTCAGGTTCTTAAAGAAAAACTCGCGGCCGTCATGGGCATTGAGGGTTAATGGAAGAATCCTACTATCAACTTGTAGTGAGAGTTTCATCTCACTACGATCTTTTCAGTGATTTTTTAGCAGATACACTCCCTGTTGGCTTTGAAGAAATTGATGATGGCTTTATTATTCGTAGTGAAGATGAACTTGATACTATTGAATGGGGCATTGAACAGTTTAGAGAGGCTTTGCAAAAAGCGTTAAATACTTCTATAGATATTGAATTTACATCTACAAAAGAGAAAACAAGTGATTGGGTAAAAGAGTATCAAGATGCAATTACTCCTGTTGAGATTGAGCCTTTTTATATCTATCCTACATGGGAAGAACCAAAAGAGGATCGTATCAATATTGTAATCGATCCAGCTTTGGCGTTTGGAACGGGACATCATCCAACAACTGCAACATGTCTTCAAGCGGTTGCAAAATATGTGCAAGATGGAGATGAAGTGATTGATGTTGGATGTGGAAGTGGCATACTTAGCATCGCGTGCATGAAACTAGGTGCAATTGCGGATGCTTGCGATACTGATCCAATCTCTGTTGAAAACTCTCAGATTAATGCATATGAAAATAGTGTTTCTTATCGTAACATATGGGAAGGCTCAGCTTCTTTAAGTGATAAAAAATATGATGTCACGATTGCAAATATCGTTGCGGATGTTTTGACATATATTGCGAGTGATCTTAAAATGATTACAAAACCTGAAGGTGTCTTGATTTTGTCTGGAATTTTGGACAAATATGAGAATAAAGTGCTGAAATTTTATCATGATTGTCCGCTTGTAGAGCGTATAACGCAAGATGAGTGGGTAACACTAATATTAAAAAGAGGATAAAACTTTATGGGTTCTCCAGAATCAAACGATAATAAAAAAAACGATAATTTCTTCAATAAAAACCCGCTTATAACTTTTGCAATTTTTTCCATAGTTATTATTTTACTCTTTAAATCACTTATGGGTGATCAAGGAGAGGCAGGCTCGATGGGCTCTGCTATGGGAACTACATCTCAAAATAAACAAGTCAGCTATTCTGAACTTAAATCTTTAGTGTTACAAAAAAAGGTACAAAAGGTAGAGATTGGGCAGAGTTATATCCGTGCAATGGGTAGCGATGGTTCAAAACAGATTACATACACAACACGTATCGTAGGGAATGACAATACTCTAGTTCCTTTACTTGATAAAGAAAATATAGACTATTCTGGTTTTAGTGAGTCAAATTGGTTTACAGAGATGTTTGGTTGGTTGTTTCCCTTTTTAATTATCATTGGTATTTGGATGTTTTTTGCAGGTCGTATGCAAAAAAGTATGGGTGGAGGAATTCTTGGGATGGGAAACTCTAAAAAACTTGTAAACTCGGAAAAGCCAAAGACAAAATTTGATGATGTGGCTGGTGCTCAAGAAGCAAAAGAAGAGGTTCAAGAGATTGTTGATTTTCTAAAATATCCTCAGCGCTATGTTGAACTCGGTGCCAAAATCCCAAAAGGTGTTCTTCTTGTTGGTAGTCCTGGAACAGGGAAGACACTTTTAGCAAAAGCTGTTGCTGGTGAAGCAGAAGTTCCATTTTTTTCTGTGAGTGGTTCTAGCTTTATTGAGATGTTTGTAGGTGTTGGTGCAGCTCGTGTTCGTGATCTTTTTGAACAAGCAAAAAAAGATGCTCCCTCAATTATCTTTATAGACGAGATCGATGCTATTGGAAAAAGCCGTGCGGCTGGTGGAATGATGGGCGGAAATGATGAGCGTGAACAAACACTCAATCAGCTTCTCGCTGAGATGGATGGTTTTGGTACAGATACACCGATTATTATTCTTGCAGCGACAAATCGTCCTGAAGTTTTGGATAGTGCATTGATGCGTCCAGGACGTTTTGATAGACAAGTTTTAGTTGATAAACCTGATTTTCAAGGTCGTGTGGAGATTTTAAAAGTACATGTAAGAGATGTGAAGCTTTCAGAAGATGTAGATCTTGAAGAGATCGCTCGCATCACAGCGGGACTCGCTGGAGCAGACCTTGCAAATGTTATCAACGAAGGTGCTCTTTTAGCGGGACGCAACAATAAAAAAAGTGTTACGCAAAAAGATCTTTTTGAAGCTGTTGAGCGTGCTATTGCAGGACTTGCAAAAAAATCCCGTCGTATTAACCCAAAAGAGAAAAAGATCGTGGCTTATCATGAGAGTGGTCATGCTCTTTTAGCGGAGATCACAAAAGGAGCAAAGAAGGTTTCGAAAGTTTCTATTGTTCCTCGTGGGCTTGCAGCTCTTGGGTATACACTCAATACACCTGAAGAGAATAAGTTTATGGCTCAACGTCATGAGCTTTGGGCAGAAGTAGATGTCCTTTTAGCAGGTCGCGGTGCAGAAGAGGTATTTTTAGGTGAGATCTCTACGGGTGCTGGAAATGATTTAGAGAGAGCAACGGATATTATTAAATCTATGGTTCAGGTTTATGGTATGACAGATGTTGCCGGTTTGATGGTTCTAGAAAAACAGCGTCAATCTTTTCTAGGCGGAGGCGCAGCTGCCTCACGCGAATTTAGTGAAAAGATGGCTGAGAACATGGATAATTTTATTAAAAACAGTCTTAGTGAGCATTATGAAAATGTAAAAGCAAGTCTAGAAGAGTATCGTGGAGCGATTGAAAATATGGTCTCACTTCTCTATGAAAAAGAGAATATTACAGGTGATGATGTGCGTGCTATCATTGAGAAATTTGAACTTGAAAACGATATTGAGAGTAAGCTCTCTCCTGTTCACAATGAGATCGCAGATGAATTAAAAGAGGATGCTTCTATGGTTAAGAAACGTCTTTTACTTGAAGAAGAGAACAAACATGACAACAACTGATACATTTATAGTTTCTAAAGCAGGATATAAATACGTAGCAATACTCGTTAGTGCGATTGTAATATTTTCATTTTTAAATTTTTCGTTGTTAAGACTACTTAGTTTGGTTTTATTGGGAGCTGTGGTCTATATTTACAGAAATCCTGAGCTCGAAATCCCTTATATGCAAAAGGGAGCTTTTTTGAGCCCAGTAGATGGAAAAGTGGTTGCAATTAATAGTCTAGATAATACTTATGAGATCGTTATTGAGTCATCATTATTTGATATATCGATTCTAAGAGCTCCTTTTTTTTCAAGTTTGCACTCTGTAAATCTAAGAAGAGGGATGAGACTCTCCACTGACACAAGAAAATCTACTCTTCTTAATGAAAAAGTGGAGTTAGTGTTTGAAGATAGATACAATAATGTCGTACATGTAGAACATATGTTAGATAATAGTATTGATGATCTTTCTGTTTATGTAAAAAGTGGTGAAGAGTTGAGTCAAGGTCGAAGATATGGTGTTATGACAAAAGGGAGAACTGTTCTTAGTATTCCTCTTTCTTCAAGACTCTCTGTGCAAGTCGATTCTCATGTTAAATCAGGAGAGACGCTTTTAGGCTATCTCTCTTAATCTTTTTTTGTAGTTTTAATCGTGTATGGACAGGTGTTGTCCTGCACGACTTCTTTAGTTGTGTTGCTCTCTTTTAAAATATAACTCTTCTGTATTAATATCAAATGTAAAATAGTCTGAACTAAACCAAACTTGTGGAATATTTTCAAATTGTATTGATGCCCCTTTATTATTTTTTGCTTCCATATATAAAAGTGCAAGAGCAAATCGACTCTCTGCAAACTGTGGATTTCTTATTTTTGCTAGCTCAAGTAATGCGATGGCATTCTCATGATGTCCAGCTGCTATTGAAGCTACAGCACCAAAGAAAAGCGTCTTTTCATCATTGATTTTATAATCATCTATGAGTTGGTTAAACTGAGTAAAAGCATTTTCAGCATTTTTACCAAATAGATTTGTGAGTGCTAATAGATACAAGATATCTACGGGAGACTCATTTGTTGTATTTAAAGCTGTCTGCAATTGCGTTTGCAATGGATAGAGTGAGCCTGTAAGAAGTGCTTCTTGGGCATAGAGATATCGTGTAATATATGGACCATAGTAGAGGTCTTCAAAGTTGAATTGTTGTTTTTTCATATAAAAAAGCATATCTCTTGCGTATGTTAGCGGATCTGCTTTTTTGAGTTTTGTATCTATATAAACCATTTGTGGAAAGATATCATGTGGAAGAAGATTACTTAATTTTTGCGCAGAACTCTGTGCTACATCATTTTTTCCAATTTTGTTTGCAATAATTACTTTCAATACAAGATACAAAGGACGCTCTTTGTATTTGTTGTTAAGCCATTTAGAACTACCAAGAGGGTTGTTTTGAGAGAGATTGAGCAAAGTTTTATACAGTTCTGTATCTTCAGAAACTGGCTCATTGGCAAGGTTGTCTTTTACAATAGCATTGAATTTATCACTATTAATATGTAGAGTCTGCGCACACATGATTGCAAATATCCCTGAGAGATAGTTATTAGAATCAAGATGATAAGATCGCTTAAAATGCTCATAGGCATTTTGAAGATCACCAATTTGCGCATAAGTAAGTGCAAGATTGTATTGTAAAATCGAGTGTTTTGGCTGTACTTTTTCTAAGCTAAGGAGTTGTTGATTAGCATCTCTAAGCCTAAATGAGAGAGCTTTTTTGATTGATTGCGCTATTCCAAAGTTAACCGCTGAAGTAGCAGAACTTTTTTCTAAATACTCTTTTGCGCTAGAGACATCATCTATGTAGATATTCGCATTTCCCTTTTTGATATAGTTGATTGTATTGGTTGCATTGAAAACTTTGTAGGGCGCGAAATAGAATATTTTTTCATACGTCATCCAAGGTTCATTATCAATTTTTTGTCGAAAACTTTTTTGTGCAGAATCTGGATCAAAAAGGGAATCTTTGAGACTTACTCTAATAGGATATGGCTCATAAATAGCTGTTGGGTATTTATCTGTTAAAATGGCTATTTGCTTGGATACGTCTTGAAGTTGTCCAGCTTTGATGTTAACAAGCGCAAGTGCTAGTTGCTCACGCATTGGATTTTTTGTGAGGCTGATTGCATTTGAGAGATATTTTTGAGCGAGGGCAATCTCTCCCGTATTAGCATAAAGCAGACCTAGAGCGAGTGAATTTTCTGGATTAGATGATTTTGAGAGCGTATTAATTGCATCAGTATAGTTTCCAAGAGCAGTATTGATTTTTGATTTTAAAATCTGTTTTTGTTCGGGATATTCATCTGAATTTGGATGGTTGAGCGCACTTAATGCTTCAAGATTATTACCCTTGTAAAATTGAATCAGTGCATAATAGTAGGAATAAAGAGGAGAGTTTATCTCATTTGGCAGTGATGCGTATGCAAGATCAATATAATATTTAAAGCTCTCATCTTCGTTTAATGCCTGTGCACAAACAGCCGCATTAATCGCACTTACACATACTTTTTCATTGTTTTGAATCGCTTTTTTAAATGCTTCAAGTGCTTTGTCATACTGTTTGTCTTTGAGTTGAGCAACCCCTAAATTGTATTGGGAAACACCTTCGCTATAAAGTGCAATCTGCTCAAAGAGATTGAGCGCTTCTTGTTTATTGCCATTTGCATAAAGATAGTTTGCTTTTGCGATGATTTTTTCTAGCTCACTTTGCTCAATGGTAGGTTTTGATTTGTTATGAATCTTTTTTTCTATTAAGCTTAGAGGATTGGCATCTCCATTATGAGAGAGTTTTTTGTAGAGTAAAAGAGCAATGATGACAAGAAGAAGTATAATAACTGCACCACCACCAGCAATAAGAATCATTTTTTTCTTTTTTTTGTTTGCTGCGTCTTCTGCATCCTCTTCAGTTAAATCATCCATCTGCGCTGACTCACTGAGCGCAGTGTCTTCATCTTGAATAATGATTATCTCTTCTTGTTCTTGAGCCATATTTATTTTATTTAACCTTTACATGTAATGTGTAATTGTACCTGATATAAGCAATCGATGTGCCATAAAATGCTTACATGTAAGGATATTTTTGTATCTTATAAAGTCGTAGAAGTAAGCCTAACGCTAAGGCCTAGAGCCTCAGTGTTCTCTTTTTTAAATTGAAGAGTAATATTTGGAACTTGATGTAACTAATCTTGATTGATTTCATACCATTTCCCCTTTTGTATGCATTGACTTTGGATTAAAGCATTTATAGTACCAATTTTTGGGATAAAAAAGGTACTTACCCTCTCCAAGTTCGTGCCGGTCCTACATCGATATGGACAAATCCAGAGTTTGGATAAAAGCCAACCCCACCTAAATTTAGTGAAGTCGCGATGTTATGAAGTGTTTGCAGTGGAATATCTTTGATACAGATATCTGCAGCTTGCCCAAGGGAGTGATAACTATGTTTTGCAACACCATTTTTTTGTTCTCTTAAATTTTCATTTGTCTTTGGAGAACGGTATCCGCAAATAATCTCTATGGGTTCTTTTGAGCCTGAGAGAGAGTGGATTTTATGGAGGGTATCGATGAGGGAAAGTTCCATAATCGTGGTTTCGCCTGAACGTTTATCTGCCATCAAAGCGTTTATTTTTTCATGAGCATCTGTGCAGTAAGTACCATTTTTAAAATAGGTTATATTGAGATACTCGTTTGAGTTGATATTGTAAAAACTAATTGAACGGGGATTTTGTTCTTGGAGTGAGAGTTCTTTTTTTTGATTTGCAAAAAGTTCATTTGGGGAGAGAATAGCTCCTACACAAACTATTCCCGAGATCTTTAAAAATTCACGTCTTTTATGGAACAAAACTTACCACCTTTTTATGGGTTCAATCACATTTGGCAAAATTGATCTTATTTATCATCTGAAGTTGAAGATCATCATAACCATAAATATCATCATAGAAGCAAACTTTTTGATTTGCATCCACACCGACTGTCATATATCGAATAAGAATAGGAGCCCTTTTTGCAAGATCGACCCTCATCTCTTCTTGCGTATCTTTAGTAATGATATCCTCTTTTGGTGAAAGATAAGTTAACAGCTTTTTAGGCTCACCTAGTCTTACACATCCAGAGCTAAGTGCTCTGTACTCATTGTTAAACAATCCACGAGTATTTGTGTCGTGCATATAGATGGAATACTTATTTGGAAAGATAAATTTGACAGTTCCTAAAGGATTTTTTTTGCCTGAATCTGCTTTAAAAGTAAAAGGAGCTGCTCCTGCTTGGATGTAGGGCTCCCAGTCTATTTTTTTTGGATCTTGTTCTATCATTTCTCCATTTGTTTGTCTATAGATGTGCATATTATGTTTTTGTAGATATTGAAGAAGATTTTTTTTGCCCAAAATATCCTCTTGCACGATAGTTTGCGGTGCTGTCCATGTTGGATTTAAAACCGCATAAGAGAGTTTACTACTGAGTATTGGTGTTGGACGATCCTTGCTTCCTACAATGACATTCATATGAAAAAGTTCATTGCCTTTTTCAAAGACTTGCATTGAATATGCTGGAATATTGACATTTAAATACACATCTTTTTTTTCCAGATCGTTTTTAAGTGATCGGAAGCGTTCAAGATTAAGGATGATTTTTTGAATCCTATCTGTAGCTGAAATATTCATTATTTGAACAGTTTTTTTCCCAATGAGACCATCAGAGGCAAGATTATTACGTGCTTGAAATTTTTTGACTGCATCAATCAAATCAGTTTCGTTGTAAATAGTTTGCTCTGGATTTTTAATTTCAAGAAGATCTTGAGTCTCAAATAATCGTTGCTTGATAAGAGGCAGACGTTCATCTGTGTAATTTAGGCGTATTGAAGGACCTAGCGGAATTTTTGTAATCTTCTCTGTCTCTTCTAATGAACGATAAAATGCAAGTGCTTTGACTAGCTGTCCATACTCTTTAAAATCAGGGTTGAGCGTTTGTAATGAATGCTTGATATTGTTTTTTCGTAAAGAGCTAAAAAGACGTTTTTGCGCGTAAATAGGTTGTTTTATTTGTCGTTCCCATGCGATTGGTGCATCATTGATGGTGGCATTTTGAAATTTTCCCCAGTCTGTAAAGCCATAGTACAAATCATGAGCCATACTAAGGTATGCGTCTGTAAAGAGAATATCGATCTCATTGGTAAGGGAGATCTTTTTCTTATTGCTCTCAAAGATCTCATTTTTGAGACGATCAAGATTAAACGTCAGTTCCCCTTTGTGATATTTTTGTGGATTAAGACCATAATTGTAAGAATCATCTATAGACCAAAGCATCTCCTGAGCTTGAGGAGTGAGGCTTAAATCTTTTTCAAACCATGCAAAATTATCAGAGTTTTTACAAAAGTTAGCATAAAATCCCGCTGTTTGAACGGGATCATTGAGGTGTGAAAAATGTTTTGTTTTTTTGTATTCTACGAGCTGATGGCACAAAGCATATTTTTTAATAGTCACTGAAGAGATAGATTTTTCGACATGCGGCGGTGTGGAGATTTCATCATCTGCTGCATATAAAAACAGAAAACTTATTGAAAAGAGGAAAATTTTAAGAAGCATATGTTTGTTGACCTTAAGGTAAGAGTTATGAAAGATCTCTATTATAACATCAATAGACTTTTAGCTTTCTGTAGATGAACATATTTGCTATAATCACACAAATAATTTGGAGAAAAGTATGTTAGATTTTTTAATAAGTGGATATGGCGCAAGCAGTGCGGGTTTAATAGCTCTTATTGTATTTATGCTTTATATGAAATTGATGAAATGGGTTTTTAAGATCGCAATTTTAGGGATAGCCCTAATCGCTGCATATTGGTATTTTAAATCTTCAGCGGGAATGTAGCTACTTTAAAAAATAGTGCAAGTGCACTATTTAAAAGCTTTACATGTAAGCTTTTAAAACTTCTGGAAGAGTAATAGTCCCATCTTCGTTTTGAAAGTTTTCCATGATGGCTACCATCGTTCTACCGACCGCTAAAGATGAGCCGTTTAGCGTGTGAACGAGGGTATTGTTTTTTCCATCTTTAAAACGGATTTTCGCGCGTCTTGCTTGGAAATCTCTTGTGTTACTTACCGAACTTATCTCTCTGTAAGTCGCTTGTCCAGGCAACCAAACTTCAAGATCCACAGTTTTTGCTGCACCAAAACCAAGGTCACCCGTACACAAAGTCACTAGACGGTGCGGAAGCTCAAGAGCGGTTAAAAGATCAGACGCACAAGAGAGCATCTCATCAAAAACTTTGTCGCTTTCTTCTGGTTTTGTGATGGCTACGAGTTCAACTTTATGAAACTGGTGTTGTCTTATAATTCCGCGAACATCACGTCCAGCACTTCCAGCTTCTTTTCTAAAACATGCCGTGTGCGCTGTCATCTTGATTGGAAGCGCATCGCTTGGGATGATCTCATCTTGGTAAAGATTTGTTAAAGGCACCTCAGATGTTGGGATAAGATAAAGCTCATCGCCATCGATTTTGTAAAGGTCTTCTTCAAATTTTGGAAGCTGTCCTGTTCCCTCTAATGCTGCACGATTGACGATTTGCGGAACGCTTACTTCGTTAAATCCGCGTTTTTCGTTAAAGTCAAGCATAAAGTTTATAAGTGCACGCTCTAGCTTTGCTCCATTGCCGTTTATGACGCTAAAACGGCTTTTTGCAAGCTTCACGCCACGTTCAAAATCGATCCAGCCGTTTTGCTCTGCAAGCTCCCAATGCTCTTTTGGAGTAAAAGAAAACTCTCTTGGTGTGAGCACTTTTTTAATCTCAACATTACTCTCCTCATCTTCGCCATCTGGAACATCGGCATCTGGGAGGTTCGGTACTGCCATCGCACGAGAGATAAGTGCCTCTTCTGCTTCTCTTTGCACATCAAGAAGTTCTGTAACTTTTATCTTGTTTGCATCCACTTTCTCTTTGAGTTCAGTGACATCTTTTTTCTCTCTCATATACTGACCAAAGAGTTTACTCATCTCGTTTTGCGCTGCTTGTGCGCTCTCATAGGCGATTTTTGCCTCTTTTAAAATCTCATTTTTCACCTTAAGATCGGCGAGTAGTTCCTCATCAACACCTTTGCGTTTAAGCTGTGCGGAAACATTTTCAAAATCTTTTTGCAGTAGTTTTAAATCAATCATTTTTTTCCTTCGTTTTATATCAAAATATCTCTAGCGATCTCAAACTGATTCGCTGTCATCAGGTGGATCTTTGGATGGATCGCTTTGATGGATTCAAAAAGCTCTTTACTCATCTCAAATCCTACTTTATACTCTTCCTCTATTGATATCTCATTGGCTCTTCTGAGGCGCTCTAGCCAGATATCTGGTACATCGATGCCGGGAACATGCGAAGCCAAAAACTGAGCGGTTCGTAGTTTTGTGATAGGAAAAACTCCCAAAATAAGCGTTGCATCCGTCTCACCTACTGAACACTCTTGCTTTGCATTTTCCATAAGCTCCAACAGAAGTTTAGTATTTTCAATATCATACACAGGCTGTGTGATAATCCCAAGTGCACCTTTTGCGATCTTTTTTTGCATCTTTTTTTGCAAGGTTTTTGGATTTTTTGCGTAAGAGTTGACAACACCAAAAGGGTAGATGGTCTCAGGTTTAGTGCTAAAAGGCTTGCCTGCATAATCGATAGAGGAGTTAAAACAGGAGATGATATCGAGCAAAAGTGTGCTGTCGCTCTCAAAAACTCCTTTTACATGTGGTTGGTCAGAGAGTTTTGCAGGATCGCCTGTGAGCGCTAAGATTGCGCGAACATCCACCTCATTTGCACCTAAAAGATCAGACTGAAGGGCGATGATATTTCGATCCCGCATACTCATGGTCGCAATCACGGGCTTGTCAAAGCGGTCTTGAAGCATCTTGGCTGCAAAGAGGGCATTGTATTTGAGTTTAGCAAGGGGATTATCTGTTGTTGAGAATCCATCGACGAGTTTATCGAGTCCAAGTGCATCGAGCTTTTCTATAACATTTGAAAACTTTGGGGAGTGCCCCGGTGTGGTTTCAAGCGTAATATAGCTAGAGTTTTTAAGTTTATTTAAAAGTTGAGTAAACAAATAGATTCCTAACATTGTATAATTGCGCAATTATAACTAAAGTGAGTGTAATTTATGAAGTTAGCTGTATTTGATTTTGATTCGACCTTGATGGATGGAGAAACGATAGATTTTTTTGCACAAGAGCTTGGTATCGGCGAGAGAGTCGCTGCTATCACTGAACGTGCGATGAATGGAGAGCTTGATTTTTTTGAGTCTCTTCAAGAAAGAGTCTCTTTGCTCAAAGGTCTGCCTTATAAAAAAGTTGAAGAGATTAGTCACTCACTGCCGTATATGAATGGAGCGATTGAGACGATTAAAGAGTTGAAATCGCGTGGAATGAGAGTTGTTTGTTTTAGCGGAGGTTTTAGAACCGCGACAACTTATGCAAAAGATATTTTGGGTTATGATGCAGATTTTTCAAATGTATTGCACCATAAAGATGGGCTTTTAACTGGGCTTGTAGGCGGAGATATGATGTTTAATTTCTCCAAAGGCGATATGCTTATTCGCTTGCAAAATCTCTTACATGTAAGCGAGTCTGAGACGATGGTTGTAGGTGATGGAGCGAATGATCTTTCTATGTTTGCACATGCTGGCACACGCGTCGCATTTTGTGCAAAAGAGATTCTCAAACGTGAGGCGACTATCATCGTAGAAACAAAAGATTTGACACAAATCTTAGAAAAAATATAAGGAAAACAATGTTAGAAAATTCAGTATGGAAACAATACCACGACGAAATGCCAATTAGAGCGGTTATCGCGAAGTTTTATGATGTTTCAATAGAGCTTATTATTGATGATGAGCAAGAGTTGTATGCGCTTTTAAAAAGAAAGCTGACAAAAAAAGAGCTTCGTCTTTTCACTATGGACAGCGCAAATGTGAGTGATGGCGAGATGATGGGCTACTTTGAAGTGGATGCACAGACACTTAGCGATATGAAAGAGAAGCTTTATAAAAAGATGCGTCAAGATAAATTGCGTTATCCTGTGAGAATGAAGCAGTTTAGCCAAACTCAATATACACAAGACTAACAAGCACCAGATTTAAAAATCTGCGCTAAATCCAAGTCCTGTGTTATACCCCTCAAGCCCGCGTGAGCGGACTGTACTCACTTCGAGAAAAAATCTTTTTGCAAATTTTGGACTACTTGGTGTATAGAGATATAGAATCGTTCCAAGCGTTTCATAACTATCAAATTCTACACTTTTTTGAATATCTCCACCAAGATAGTTGCTATTAAAATACCCTTCTAGTGTGAGATATTTTTCATTCCAATTGTAGAGTTTTGGTGTTTGGACTCCAAGTGTCAATGTCGTGACATTTGACTGCGTAGAAAAAGATCTGAGTGAATCATAATCGATACTGCTTTTTGTCTGATAAAGCTTATATCCCAAAGATGCATAGGGTTTAAACTTATAGATATCGGGTCTATATTCTGCGAGAGTAAAAAATTTATAGGTGATATTTTCATTATTATGTTTATTAAAAAGATTCGTAAGCGCTGCGTTGATACTGTCATGGTCTGTTTTTATTGTATTTCCAGAACGTGAATAGATGATCTCCATCCCGCCTAAAACTGACAGATCCTCTTTTATTTTATAACGTACCCCGCCGCCAAGTCCCGCAGTGTAGGTTCTAAGATCGCTGACATAATCTAAAAGTCCACCATTGTATGGAGAGGATGGATCAGAAATAGAAGCTCTACTATAACCAGCACTTCCAACCATAAAGTAGTTGTAGTCATGCGTTGATTGAAAATGATAGGTAAAGGGGATATGATAAACATCCATTGAAGCACCGATATTGATAAAACGATATGTTCCAGAGGTGAGGGCATCTTGGGATGTAAATATAAGAATTGAATTGATATTTGCTAGGTGCGTTTCTTGAACGATCTCCTCTGGCGTTTTTGCAAATAGCTCAGACCCATAGGGTGCTTTACATGTAAGCAAAAAAAGCGTGAGGAGAAAGAAGCGAAACATTAAGTTTTTAGTTTTTCATATACGCTTTAATGATCTCTTGTCTTTGCAGTGGACGGTCGCCACCATCTTGTCCAGTAGTTGGAACTTTATTTAATTTTTTCAAAGCATCTACAGAACCGATAACATGACCAAAAATAGTATGCATGCCGTTGAGCCATCCTGTGCGTGCTGTTGTGATGAAAAATTGGCTTCCATTTGTATTTGGACCTGCATTTGCCATCGCTAAAACTCCAGCATCATCAAAAGCGTATCCTGGTTTGAACTCATCAGCAAAAGGTTTATGCCAGATAGAATCTCCACCGCGACCAGTCTCAGTTGGATCTCCGCCTTGGATCATAAAATTACGGATGATTCTATGAAATGCAATGTGGTTATAGTAACCATCTTTGACATGTTTTGTAAAGTTCTCTACAGCTTTTGGTGCTACATTTGGATAGAGCTCAAGCTCTATCTTTCCTTGAGTCGTTTCTAAAACTACAACAGGATTTGCCGCAAAAAGAAACGAAAATCCCATCATTAACATGATTATGATTTTTTTCATAATTCTATTCTCCATTTTTTTTACACATTATATCAAAAGAGTGTTATAATCAAAAAAATTCAAAAAGGGTTATTTATGAAAAGAGTCCTAGTATTTACAACTGCATTTTTAATGGCTTCGACACTCTCGCTTAGTGCTGCTGATCAGACAGCTTTGGGTTCTGTGTATGTTGGCGCTGGAGTAGGTATAGAAGCTGTACCGACACAGTATGAGAGTTCGGGAATAGCGATGAGTTTGAAAGTGGGCTCAAAGTTAGATTATCTTTTGCCTAAACTTGGCGGCGAAATAGAATATACAAAATCATTGATACAAGTAAAATCTAGTGTCACAAATAAAGTAGATGTTGCGACTTTAGGCGCTTACTTTACTTATGAGATCAACTTTAAAAACTCTCCAATATTTGTTCGCCCACGCTTAGGCATCATGCTCCCAAATACAGGAGATAAGATCAATAGTACTGACTTTGGACTTTCCTCTGGCGCTGACCTTGGAGTCTCTTTAAGTAAGCGTGCAAATGCATATTTGGGTTATACAAATATGGGCGAGACGATTAATAATTATATACTAGGTATTGAGTACCGTTTTTAAGAGAGATTATCTCTCTTGGAACTCTAAACATACAGAGTTAATGCAGTATCGCAGTCCTGTAGGATTTGGTCCATCTGGGAAAACATGTCCTAAGTGCGCATCACATGCAGCACATTTTACTTCTGTGCGAATCATCCCATGAGAGCTATCTTTTATCTCCGCAATAGCTTCATCATCAATACTCTCAAAAAAACTTGGCCAGCCTGTCCCTGAGTTGAATTTTGTTTGGCTATCAAAGAGTTTCTCACCACAGCAAACACAGGTATAGATTCCATCACCCTTAAAATCATAAAATTCTCCGCTAAAAGGCGCTTCTGTACCATGTGTTCTACACACATCATATACAAGTGGAGAAAGTTGTTCTTGCCACTCTTTATCTGATTTTTTTACTTTTATCATTTTATATTCCATTATCAAATTTATGAGCATAATAGTACAAAACTAGACTTGTTGATTGTTGAAAAGAATAAATTAGCTTTGTTTTTTATTTATAGAAGTAAAGTGAGAGTGTAAAAAAGGAGTGTCTCTCGCAAAGAGAGACAGATTGAAGATTATTTACCTTCAGAAACGCGGTCTTTAAGACCTTTACCAGCTTTAAATTTAGGAACAACTTTATCTTGAGTTGTATAAGTTTTATCAGTTCCTGGAACTTTACCACTTTTCCCTTTTTGAAGTGCAGCACCAAAACTACCAAATCCAACTAGAGAAACATCTTCTTTAGCAACTAATGCTTCTGTTACAGCTTCAGTGAAAGCTTTGATTGCATTGTCAGCTTCAACTTTAGTTTTGTAATTACCATTTTTTTGAACTAATTCAACGAATTGTGCTTTATTCATATATACACCCTTGATTTATTTTAGGATTGCGATACACTATAAATTGCCTTAACATAAGTAAAGAGGGCATTTGCAAGTGATTCAGCTAGCTGTACTGTATAATTTATTTGCTTAAATTTTTCTTCTTTTTTGCATAATTGACCAAAAATAGTGATAATTTATCTAATTTCAGTGTGCTTTTTAGGCTTGTCATACCTACTTTTGCTTTTAAGTCATGTTTGTCTACAAGTAAGAATGATGCCAAAAAGGCGCTGATTGAATATTTTGTTTTGTCAGAATGTATCGCATTAAAGACTTCTTCTAAGCCATTTCTCTCTTTTTCAGTTAATGTATTCATTTAATTATCTCCCAGTTTATTGATCTTTCTGATAACTCTGATTATTTCATCATCTTCTAAATATCCAAGCATCTGTATAACAGCTTTTGAAGCCTGAGGCTTTGTGTTGCCAAGTCTCCAATCTTGATAAGTTCGCATTGGAATACCAAGCTGTTGTGCCATCTCTTTTTGAGAGATTTTTTTTCCATTCTTTTGGGCTTCAACAGCATTATGTAAGAGGTTAAATATATCGACAATTTCCATTTCAAAATTGTACAGTTTTAATCTTAAAATATACGTTAAATTAAGTAAAACAT
>CAITKP010000098.1 GCA_903892995.1 uncultured Campylobacterales bacterium | reverse complement strand
TCTTGACTTAATTTTACGCCACAATAATCTCAATTATACATTTGAAAACAACACTTTAAAAATTTCCTATTTAACTACAAAAGTTTTCAATATTGATTATATTCTTTCTCAAAGAAAAGGTGTTGGAAGCACAGATGTGACTCTTTCTTCAGCATCAAATACTGCAACTGGTTCAACTGGTTCAACAGGTTCAACAAGTTCTTCGACATCATCTGGAACATCTGGAACATCACCCTCAGCGGCTAAGACTGGTATTAAAATTGATTCATCTGATGAAGTAGTATTTTGGAAAGAACTAGATAAAGAGTTAGGTAATATTTTAAACAGACCAGAGGACAAATATACTGCAAAAGAGCCTATAATCAACAAAAATGCGGGTCTTATTACAGTGACAGCTACACAAACACAGATAGAAAGACTTGATAAATATCTTGCTAAATTGCAAGAAAAAGTAAAACTGCAAGTCCTTATAGATGTACAACTTTTAACGGTTACTATGAATAAATCGAAAACAACAGGTATAGATTGGGCACAACTTTATAAACTTCAAAATGTTAAAGTAGATATGTCTTACACGACAAATAATCTTCAAACAGGTAGTGGTGCAGTAACAGTTGCTGGTGCTGGCATCAATCTTGATCAAGTTATCAAATTCTTAAAAACACAAGGAGATGTAAGTTCTATTTCAAATCCAAAAGTACTGACACTCAATAATCAACCAGCTTTAGTCACCGCAGGAACAGAGTATTTTTATACAATCAAAAGCACAACTACAGGTGCTACAGCAACGGGAACACAGGGATCTACAACTGAAAATGATACAATAAGTTCTGTTTTTGCTGGTGTTTTACTTGATATTACTCCTGAGATTTCAGATAATGATACAATCACTCTCAAAATAAACCCTTCACTCTCTGAAACAACAACAGATATGGCTGCTACAACTTCAGCAGGCCGCACAACTCCACCTGATTTAAACAGAAGACAACTCTCATCAGTAGTAACTGTAAAAGATGGAAATAGAATTATTTTAGGTGGTCTTATCCATACAAGCAATACCAAAAGTGGAAATAAAATCCCTCTCTTAGGAGATATCCCTGTTCTTGGCTATCTTTTTGGAAGAGAAGACAATTCAAAACAGATTGAAGAGCTTGTTATGATTATTGAACCACATATAATCAGAAAAGATAAAGAAGCACCTTCACTCTCAGACTTAGGTTATGAAAGCCTTACAGATAAAGTATTGAAAAAAGAGACTGAAAAGAAAAAAGCGGCGAATGATGAGTAATAGTGTAAGTATTTATGAAAAACCAAAAATGGTTTTTCTTGATACTGTCGATGTCAAAAATTATGTAAATATAGATCGTGCTTCTACACTCTACCAATCTCTTAAAGAGAGTGTTCAAAAACCTCTTAAAATGATCTTGCTGTTTGGAAAACCTGGAACAGGTAAAAGTATGCTCCTCTTGAAACTTCATAGTGATCTTTCTGATAAGCAAAAGATTTATCTCTATAGTACACCCTTAATAGATGAAAGTGAGTTTTTTAAATCATTAGCTACTGATCTTTTTCATGTAAGATATGAGGGAGCACTTAATTTCACACAGTTTGTAAAAATCGCAAAGAGCTGTAAGTCACAATCCGTTCCTATCATACTTCTTGATGAAGCCCAACTTTACCCCTCTGAACTTATGGAAAAAATCCGCTTGCTTTCAGATTCTAGAATTGTAAAATTCGTAATTGTCTTGCATAAAACAGAAAAAGAAGACCTCATAGCAAAAGAGCACTTTCAAACAAGAATCTGGGAAAGTATTGAGCTTGAGAATGCCTCAAGCAATGAGATAAAAGCATATATTCAAAAAAAACTTATGAAAGAGAACTGTTTTGATAGTGCTAATATGTTCACAGACAAAGCAGCAAACCTCATCCATAAGATAACAAATGGTAATTATAGGGATACAAACAAACTAGTACATTCAGTCTTTGAGATATATGAATGGTACGATATGAATCAGCCTTATAAACTAAATAGAGTTATGATACCACATAAAATTATCGAGATGGCAGCTATAGCAACAGGACTTATTAATGCATGATATTCAAGAACTTGAAAGAAGATGGATTAAATATAAGATTAAATCCTACTCTTTGTTTATCACTTTACTCATTTTTGTCATTGTCTTAATCCCTTTTGTAGTATTTTTTTCTCCAAACCCCTTACATGTAAGCGAAAAAAACACAACATCTGTTATTGTAAAAAACAGTGTGCTAAAAGAACAAAACAAAACAATACAAATACCAAAAGTCAATACAACACAGATAAAACAAACTGATGAGAAATTATTTTTGCAACCATCACTCAGCTTTATCGATAATATGGATACTCCTCTTAGCATCAATGTGCCAAAACCAATTCCAGAAACAAAAATACAAAACACAATAGATACAAAAACCAAATACACGCCACAAATAAAAGCTAGTGTACAACCTTCTAAAACTATTGTTAAGCCTAACACCGCCATAGAACAAAAAAGTAAAAAGATCGACATACAAACGCATAATGTGGATAACGTGGATGAGGATATGCAAGATGTGATTCAAAGATTTAAAAAAACGAACAACCCTACTCTAGGTCTTTTTCTTGCAAAAAAATATTATGATATGAAGCAGTATGATCTTGCTTATAATTATGCTCTTTTGACAAATCAATTAGACAGTAAAGTCGATATGAGTTGGATAATATTTTCAAAATCTTTAGTTAAACTTGGACAAAAAGACAAAGCCATTAGCACCCTCAAATCATATATCAACAACTCACATTCAAAGCAAGCAATTTCGCTTCTTGATGAGATAGAAACTGGACGTTTTAAATGATTTTGTACCGATTTATTGATTTAAAAAATGATAAAATAAACAACGTACTCACTGTAAATAGATAAGCGTAGGGAGCAGATAAAGATATGGATAGAATCACTTTAGATTTATTGAATCAAAACCATATTACTCAACGCCAAATAGATAGACTTATATCCCGTGGAGTTGATGAGGGAACTGTTTTATTTACTCTTATAAAAGTTGGTGCAGTCTCTATCAATTTTATAAAACGATTTATAGTTGAGCAGATACGAACTGGAAAATATGATTTAAGCATTTTAAAAAATTACACTTTTATCAAAGAAGCAGAAGTTCTCCAAGCACTTGCAGAGGCTTTGCATATAGGGTTTCTTGATTTAGACTCCATCGATATGGATTATAAACTTGCCGAAAAAGTTCCTCTCAATCAGCTACAAAAATATAATGTTCTTCCTATCTCTCAAGATGATCTCAATATCGTAGTCGCTTTTGAAGATCCTTTCAATATAGAAGCCCAAGAAGCGATTCAAAGAATCTTTCCAAGAAAACCTATCAAAGTGCATCTCGCGACATCAAGACAAATTCAAGAGTATCTTTTTAAAATTGCGCTCAAAGACAGTGTTAAAGAGCTTGTTACAAATATTCGAACTGAGCTTAGAACCATTGGAAGTATCGAAGAGCAGCAAGAGGCTTCTTCGATCTTACAACTTATTGATGTTATTCTCAATGCCTGCATCAAATCAAGAGCCAGCGATATCCACATAGAGCCAACAGAAAAAAACTGTGTTGTTCGTACTCGTATAGATGGAAAATTGAGTGAAATATTTATCTTCGATAAAGATATCTATCCTCCTCTCTCTTCAAGATTGAAACTTTTAGCAAATCTTGATATTGCAGAAAAAAGAAAGCCTCAAGATGGTCGTTTTTCAGCGACTTTAAATACCAAAGAGTTTGATTTTCGTATTTCAACTCTGCCTATTCTTTATGGTGAATCGATTGTTATGCGTATTTTGGATAAGACAAAAGCTCTTGTAAAACTTGAAGATGCAGGAATGGACTCAGAGAGCTACAATAAGTTCTTAAAAGGCCTCTCCTCTCCATTTGGGATCATCCTTGTCACTGGACCTACGGGTTCTGGAAAAACGACTACTCTTTATGGCGCACTCAATGAACTAAGAAATGTTGAAGATAAGGTTATCACAGTAGAAGATCCTGTTGAATATAGGATGAATCTTATCCAGCAAGTGCAAGTAAATGCTCCTGTAGGGCTCACTTTTGCAGCAGCACTACGCTCGATACTCCGTCAAGATCCAGACAAAATTATGATCGGAGAGATCCGCGATCAAGAAACATTAGAGATCGCCATTAAAGCAGCGCTTACGGGTCACTTGGTGATCTCGACTCTGCATACAAATGATTCCATCAGCGCAATTCCTCGTATGATAGATATGGGAATCGAGCCCTATCTTATCAGTGGCGCACTTGTTACTGTTCAAGCACAAAGGCTTGTCCGAAAAATATGTCCAAGCTGTAAGACTCCTATTTCAATTCCAGAATCATCTTTAGAACCATACAGACATATGATTCCAAGAGAAACTCAATTTTATGTGGGAGAAGGGTGTCCGGAGTGTAACGGAACAGGCTATATGGGGCGTGAAATGATTTGTGAGGTACTTCCAATCACAGAAAAACTCTCAAGTATGATTGCAAAAGGTGCTTCAAAAGAGGATATCCATAAACAAGCAGTGACAGAGGGTTTTATAGGAATGTTTGAAAATGGAATGAACAAAGCCATTAGTGGCGTAACAACATTCGAAGAGATATTAAGGGTGGCAAAGGGATGATATATTTTATTGCAACAGTTCTTTCCAAAGGGAAGAAAGAGGAGCATGGATTTTATGCTGATACAAAAAAAGAGGCTCACTATCTAGCAAAGATAAAATTCACAGGAATACTCATCAAAGTCGTTGAATCAGAGCCTCCTTTTGAGGAAAAGTTCAAACAGTTTAAAGCGAATTTGACAAAAAACTTTAAAAAAAGAAAAGTACGACCAGATGCTTTCATCGCATCTACAAGACAACTTGCTGTTATGACAAATGCCGGCATTCCTATTCATGATTCTATCAAAGAGATCGCAATTGCAAGCAGTGATAGGAGTTTAAGAGAGATATTTTTTTCACTCGCAGATGATATCAACGCAGGACATAGTCTATCTCATGCAGCAGGCAACTACCGTTTTGAACTTGGAAATCTAACACTTGCTATGATCGAACTTGGTGAAAAAACAGGTAATCTAGCAGAAGCGATCAACTCTCTTTCTGATATGCTAGAAGAGATTCGTGCAAATATTATCAAGTTTAAAAAAGCGATGGCATATCCAAGAAATGTCATGATTGCTATGGCTGTTGCCTTTACAATTCTTATCTCTTATGTTGTTCCAAAATTTAAATCAATCTTCGAGCAACTCCACGCAGAACTGCCTCTGCCGACTTTAATTTTATTAAAATTAGAATATCTTTTTAATAATTTTGGACTCTATATTTTAGCCCTACTCTTTATTTCTTTTATAGTATTTAGATATTTAATCGAGAACTATATTAACATAAAATATGCTTTTCATCAATTTCTACTAAGAATGTACCTTGTAAAAAATGTGATTATGTATGCCACTTTGAGCAGATTTACTCTTATATTCGCAGAGCTTGTTCGTGCGGGGATTCCTATTGCCGAAGCGCTAGAAACTGCGATCTCTATGGTTGACAATCTCCCTCTAAAAGAGAAGCTTTCAGCGGTGAGATCCACTGTTGAAAAAGGTGGAAATCTTCATAATGGACTCAAAGAGACTGGTCTTTTTGAAAATATGATCATCCAAATGGTTTCAGCTGGAGAATCAAGCGGACAGTTAGACAATATGATGCGCAAGGTTGCTGAGTATTATAAAATGCGCTTTGATGCTATTATTGATGGTCTTTCAGAAGCGATTGAGCCGATTATGCTAGCAATCATGGCGGCAATGGTTCTTCTTCTCGCACTTGGAATATTCTTACCAATGTGGAATATGGGAGAGGCTGTACAAGGTCACTAAAAAAGCTTACATGTAAGGCGCTTACATGTAAGGAAAAAAAAACTACATACGGAGTATAAAACTACTCCTCTTCCTCTTTAGAACCTTTTTTCGCAAGCTTTTTATAGGTTTCATCCATCGGGATCAATCCTGCTTCATATAAAAACTGTGAAGCCACAAAATCTATCTTTTTGATCTTGTCATATTTTGCATAGCTTAAATACAAAATATCCTTTGCACGCGTTACTGCCACATAAAAAAGGCGACGTTCCTCTTCTATATTGCCACCTCTTGCCATCAATTTTCTATTTGGAAATCTTCCATCCATCAGATCGATAACATAAACCTCTTTATACTCAAGTCCCTTGGAAGCATGGATACTAAGTAGATGCACACCCTCGCCTTGGGTTAAATCTTGTGAACCCAAAATCATTGCATTTAAAAAACGCTCATGCTCTTTGTAAGGCTTAGAGAGTTCTTGAAGTAAAACAGCTTTTCGCACGATACGAATCTTCGCTTCATTTTCCTGTTTTTCATCAATTGAGCCATCTTTTTGTTGGGCTCTTTTTTGTGCAAGCTGCAGCGTTATCATCTTATAAAGCTCAGAATCTGCCATCTTTTTGACTATTGTCTGAGGCTGTTTTACACCTTTGAGATCTCGAAATAACTGATAAAAAAGATGTAAAAATGTCGCGCCCTCTTTTGTCAGCTTTGGATGTTTTAAAACTGCATTCTTTAAAAATCTTTCTTCAAATCCAAGCTTTGCAAAGCGCCCTATTGCACCAAGCTCTAAAAAATCATCAAAAAGTCCAAGCTGGTGATTGAGTGTTCTCTTTTCAAAGGGGTTTGAAATCGCTTCATCTGGTGCATAAAGTCCATAAAACATAGAGCCATTTCCAAGAGTTTTCAAAGCCGTATAGATCTCTTTTGCCATGGAAGTGCCCACACCTTTTGCATACTCAAAAAGGTGGATAAACGCCATCATATCTGATTCATTTATCAAAAGTGTGTAAAGATCAAGTAAAACTTTTATCTCTTTTGAATCAAAAAAACTAGTCCCGCCCTTTCTTCTACAAGCGATTCCAAGCTCTTTGAGTGCCACCTCTATGCCATCAGCTGAGGAGTTGTTTCTAAAGATGACTGCTATCTCATCTCGCTGTGTCATGGAGTTGCCAATTGATGAAGCGATACCATGATACTGGTCAAAAAGTTCATCATAAGCTATAAGCTTTGGAGCAATGGCGTTTGCATCAGTTCTTGTAAACTCTAGTGCTTTTGGATAGATACGTTCATTATAAGAGATAACTTTATTTGCAAGGGAAAGGATAGGAATAGTCGAGCGATAGTTTTTGTTGAGTGTAAACACTTTTGCATCACTAAACTTCTTGTTAAAGTTCCCAATAATAGAGATATCCGCTCCATTAAAAGCATAAATACTTTGATCATAATCCCCAACACAAAACAGAGAATCTGGATTCATCGCATCTATAAGTGTACCTTGAAGCGCATTGGTGTCTTGATACTCATCGATAAGCACCTCTTTGTATCCAAGCTCTTTATGTTTACAAAGATTACGCATCTTTAAAAGCAGATCATTAAAATTTAAAAATCCATATTGCACTTTCAGGGACTCAAACTCATCCACAATATCAGCATAAATAAGTGCATAAGTCTCATGCTCGCTTTGGTTCTCTTTGATCCAGCTCTCAAAATCAAGTGCCATCTCGGTGTTTTGATAAAAAGAGTAAAGATCATACAGATAATTCGCTCCATAAGCGGAGGTTTCAGCATCAATATGTAAAAAACTACGTTTATCATGCACGCTACGAAAGAGCGTTTTAAGCTCACGTTGCTGTTTTAAAACGACGCGTCTATCCTCTTTTTTGAGCCATCTATAGCTCACTGCATGAAATGTTCCCGCATCTATTTTTGTAGCGATCTCATTACCAAAATAGAGCGCCACACGTTCAACCATCTCTGCGGCGGCTTTGTTTGTGAAGGTAAGTAGAAGAATCTCATGAGGTTTTACACCATTTTTTAAAAGATGCGCAATACGCCCAACTATAGTTGATGTTTTTCCAGTACCTGCTGAGGCGATGATAAGATTATGCCCAAAAGTGGCAGTTGCGGCTGAGAGTTGTTGATCATTGAGACGAGAGAGTGGCAAGCGGTATAATCCTTAAGTTAAAAGCGGATTATACCAGATTAAATTAGGCAGCTTTTTTAAAACTATTGATCGCTTCTGCGAGTCCAAACTCTGGATATTCTAAAGCACGTAGCACAACTTGTCCCATAAGACCTTTATCTTTATTGAAAATGATTGGTGCTAAAAAGTTTACTTTTGATTCATCTAAAGGGTTTTGAACAATCATAATGTTATAAACTAGCACATTAGAGTTTTCATTGATGTCTAGCATCACTTTCGCTGCTTTTGGCAGATCAAATGAATACTCTCTTAAAAGATAAGGATTCACAAGTGAAAATGAGATAGAACTGTCATCACAACTTTTAATCGTTGCAAAGAGTTCATCTATCTCACTAAACTCTACACTTTTAATATTTTCAAACCCTAGTATCTCAGTTTTAACTTGGTAAATCATTTTATATCCTTTAGATAATTATAGTAAAAGTAAAAAGCAAAATGTATTCCATTATTTCAAACGCTATACCAAAAGGGTACTTTACATGTAAGTATAATTTCACTTCCCTTTAGCTATAATCGCGCCAATTAAATCCCCATTTTAAGGTATATAGATGTCTGAAAATAAATATGAACCAAGCAAAATAGAAGAGAGTTTTTATAAGATTTGGGAGAGTAGAAAATATTTCGAGGTCGATGGAAACAAAGCGATCCAGCAAGAGGGCAAAAACTTTGCCATAATGATGCCACCACCAAATGTCACTGGACGTCTGCACATAGGGCATGCACTCACATTTACACTTCAAGATATTATCACACGTTATAAACGTATGGATGGCTACAAAACACTTTGGCAGCCAGGAACAGACCACGCGGGAATCGCGACTCAAAACGTCGTGGAAAAACAGCTTTTAGCAGAAGGCATCACAAAAGAGGAGCTTGGACGTGAGAAGTTTTTAGAACGTGTTTGGGCTTGGAAAGAGGAATCAGCTGGCATCATGACAAGCCAGCTTCGTAAGATGGGTGTATCTCCTGCATGGGAGAGAGAGCGTTTTACTATGGACGAGGGACTTCAAAAATCTGTTAAAGAAGCGTTTGTGCATCTTTACAACCAAGGGCTTATCGTTCGTGGAAACTATATGGTCAACTGGTGTACGCATGATGGCGCGCTTTCAGATATCGAAGTAGAACATGAAGATCATGATGGCAAGTTTTACCATATCAAATACCCATTTGCCGATGGAAGCGGATTTGTCGAAGTAGCGACAACAAGACCTGAAACATACTTTGGAGATACCGCCGTAATGGTGCATCCAGAGGATGAACGCTATAAAGCGCTTGTAGGCAAAAAAATCAAGCTTCCTCTTTTAAATAGAGAAGTAGCGATTATCGCAGATGAACATGTTGATATGGAGTTTGGAACGGGCGTGGTAAAAGTCACTCCTGCACATGACCAAAACGACTACGAGGTCGGAAAACGCCATGATTTGGAGTTTATCACAGTCTTTGATGAAAAAGGGATTTTAAACGATTACGCTGGCGAGTTTAAAGGCTTAGAGCGTCTTGAAGCAAGAGAAGTTATCGTAAAACGCCTCGATGAAGAGGGTTTCATCGTAAAAATCGAAGATCACAAACACCAAGTCGGGCACTGCTATAGATGTAAAAATATCGTAGAACCTTACATCTCAAAACAGTGGTTTGTAAGAAGCGAAGTCGCACGCAAATCGATAGAAAAAACAAACGCGGGTGAGGCAAAGTTTTTCCCATCAAACTGGATCAACTCTTACAACTCTTGGATGGGCGATTTAAGAGATTGGTGTATCTCTCGTCAGCTTTGGTGGGGACATCAGATCCCTGTATTTTACTGCGGCGAGTGTGAGCATGAATGGGCAAGTCTCAAAGACACAGAGCATGAGTGTCCAAAATGTGCAAGCAAAAATATCGCTCAAGACCCAGATGTACTAGATACATGGTTTAGTTCTGCTCTTTGGCCTTTTTCTACTCTTGGTTGGGGTCAAGGTGAATGGTGCAAAGCACCAGAGAGTGACAGCCTGGGCTGCAATGGCGATGCTGAGATGGACAAACTCTTTCAATCAGATGATTTAAAAGAGTTTTATCCAAACGCCCTGCTCATCACAGGTTTTGATATCCTTTTCTTCTGGGTCGCGCGTATGATGATGATGGGCGAGACTTTTATTGGTAAACTGCCGTTTGATCATATCTACCTTCACGCACTTGTACGTGATGAAAATGGTCAAAAGATGAGTAAATCTAAAGGCAATGTTATCGATCCACTCGATATGGTCAATGAGTTTAGCGCTGATATCTTACGTTTTACGCTTGCTATCTCAGCAGCACAAGGGCGTGATATACGCATGAGCGCGAAAAAACTCGAACTCAACCGCAACTTCACAAACAAACTCTATAACGCGGCAAAATTTCTACAGATGAATGTTGAAACTTTCCCAGATCTAGGCGGATTTTGTCTTGATACTGAGCTTGGAAAATATATGGTCTCTCGCCTCAACCAAGCAACAAAAGAGGTTCGCCAAGCTTTAGATGAGTACAAATTTAACGATGCGGCAACGGCGATCTATAGATTTTTATGGAATGAGTTTTGTGACTGGGGTATCGAGCTAAGTAAAGCGGATAAATCTGCGATTATTGAGCTTGGAGCGATTTTTAAAGAAGCTCTTAAACTTCTCCATCCATTTATGCCATTTGTTACAGAGTATCTCTATCATGAACTCTCAGGCACGACGCTTGAAACAAGTGATTCGATTATGATCACGCCGTATCCGACAAAAACACGTAAACGTGACGACGCTGAAGCAAAATTTGAGATTATCATGGATGCAATCGTCTCGATCAGACGTGCAAAAGTTTTAGTGGACTTAGCAAACCAAAAAATAGAAAAAGCCTATGTAAAAATCGACTCTATCGATGAAGGAACAAAAGTGATGATGAAACCGTTTATCGAGAAACTTGCAAAAGTTGAAAATGTAGAGTTTACAAGTACAAAAATAGAAAACTCTGTAAGTGATATCGCAGATAGTTGTGAGACATTTATCCCAACAGATAGCATTGATCTTAGTTCTATTATCTCAAAACTCACAAAACAGGATGAAAAACTTCAAAAAGAGATCGATAAACTAGCAGGAATGCTAAATAATGAGCGTTTTTGTGCAAATGCTCCAGAAGATGTTTTAGCAAAAAATCGTGAAGCTCTCGAAGATGCTTCATCGAAACAAACAAAAGTAAAAGAACAACTCGCTTCACTTCAAAATTAAAAACCCCTTTCTCTTACACAAAAAGGGCATTTACACATGTAAGGAAAAAATCCTTACATGTAAGAGCTAATGTAAGGATTTATTTTGGCTCTACTTTTATAAAAGTTTCTGGGATTACACTCTTGTACTGTGGCATCGCTTGACCAATAGTTGCATTGATGTAAGTCGGATCAGCCACCACAAAACGCTCATCTCCTACTTTTACAGCATCTCCAGCAAGTGGCACATGAATAGCAGTTGCCATATGGTCTGAGTATTTTACCCCGACTATATTTGCGCCAAAGAGTTTCTTCATCAGATACCCATACAAAGCCGCTCTATCTTCACAATCACTTGCACCATAAAAAAGCGTTTCCTCTGCAAACATCGGTTTTTCTCTTCCAAACTGTTGCTGGTCTGTCTGATAAAGAAATGCATGTTGCACAAATGAAAGCACGAAGTTCATCGCATCACTTGCACTCTTTCCATCGATATATTTTTTCAAAGCTGTTGCAATTTGCACATAGCTCTCATTTTCAACAGGAGCATCAAAGTAAGTATCATAATCCGCTTGCGGGTAAGTCGCCATAAAATCTATAATGTTTTGATTATAGTTAAACGCCACTTTTACCTCTTTGCCTAGATGTGTATATTTCAAAGTTTTAGAGTTTTTTGCTAGAGCAAGATTAGGTAATGTTTCAATACCCAAATCAAGCGGTTTTAGCGATCCGGGATAATCTTTGTTATAAGTATAAAGCGCGCCAACTCCGCCTTTGTTGTAGTAAGAGAGTGCATAGAATTTTTTATTATCCAGATTGTAGTTTGGAGTAGAATAGATAGTTTTTTGAGAGTATGAAAGCAGTACAACATGGTTATTTGCCAAACCGACTTTCACCGCATAGCCAAGCTTGTTAAACAAAAACCAGCTAAAGAGATTTGCATCATCAACGGAACTAAATAGTTTTGAGGAGAGATCATTAACTAAAAGATACACACCCCAATCATTGAGATTTAATGCTTTTTTGGTCGCTTGTATATCACTGACTAAGTTTTGATACTCGCTTGAAGCTGCTTTGTCAAAAAATGACGCGATCCCCTCTTGAGTATTTGGAAAAAATCTTGCTTGCTTAAGTCCAAAAGGAGTAGCAAAACTAAGAGGTGAGCCATAAAATAAAAAATTAATATCTTTTGTTGGAGCTTTTACGATCGGAGCTGCGACTATCGGGGCAACAGGAGCCACAACAACAGAAGGAGGAGTCACAATAAGCGGTTTTTCTACGATAACTGGCTTGACATTTACGACAGGTTTTTGCTCGACAATAGGTTGTGGAGTTGCTTTGAGTTCTATGATGATTTTTGGTCCAAGACTCGGAGGTGCTACATAGCTTGTTTGCGGTATAACTTTTGGCTTTGGTTTTTCATATAAAGACTCACCAGCAAACTCTTTATATGCCTTCCATTGCTCTTTTAAATAGTTATTAAACTCAGCATCTCTCTCATCTTTATACTTTTTAAAAGAGTCATTTTGCGCTTTTTTATAATCTTCAAAAGCTCCTGCATGCAGTGTCAATGCACCCAGTAAAAGAGCACTACTAAAACGGCCAAATACTTTGAATAATTTTGGTTCCCCACCCTTGTTTTGTTGCACGATCTACGTCTCCTTCGGATTTATAAAGTATTTTTGCTTCACTCATTTGTGATGAGTTGATTTGGTTGCTTTGACTTATATCATAAGGACGAATCACGCCACTTACTTGAATAATCTGCTTTTGCTCATCAATGAGTATTTCACGTTTTCCAGAGACAAAATAGTTTCCATTTTCTAAAACTTTAATAACACGTGCTGAAACAGTCGTTGTAAAAGATGCATCTTTAGTTGCTGCACCCTTACCCGAATAAGCAGAAGTCGAAGTGTTTGTAAAACCTATGTTTGTCAATCCATTGATTTTGTTCACCGCTGCTGAAACTGCAGGATTGACTCCATTGGCTGCAAAAACCCCTCCACCAAGTGTATTTGCATCACTTTCAGAAAGTGCTTTTGTTCCACTATTAGAGCTTTTAGCTGTTTCTGAAATAACGATTGTCACAATATCATTTACATGCATCGCTTTATGATCTGAAAAAAGCGGATTATCGCCCTTACCAAAGATACTTCCAGCCGAAACAAAATCATTTTGTTCCTGCTTTGCTGGCATCTCTTCTACATATTTTGGCGGTTCAAAATTGAGCTCTGGCTCCGTTAAATTGGCCGTACAGCCACTAAATAATAGTATAACATACAAACTAATAAATAAAATTTTAATCATCTGAGTTTCTTCTTTTCATCTAAGATCAAGAGTGGCTTAACATGCTCTTGCTATAATACTAGCAAAAAAAGTTCCAAGGATAAATTATGAGTTTAAAAGAGCAGATCAGTACAGATATAAAAGAAGCGATGAAAGCAAAAGAGAATGTAAAGCGTGATGCGCTAAGACTTCTTAGCAGCGCATTTAAGCAGATAGAAGTGGATGAGCGAAAAGAGCTTAGCGATGAAGATATCATCAAAATCATCCAAAAACAAATCAAGCAAAGAAACGACTCAATAGAGCAGTACACCATCGCAGGACGTGATGACCTCATCGAAAAAGAGCAAGCAGAGATCTCATTTTATGAGCCATATCTTCCTAAACAACTCAGTGATGAAGAGCTCACAACTGCCATCAAAGCCATCATCGCTCAAGTAGAAGCAACAACTATGAAAGATATAGGAAAAGTAATGGGCATGGCAAGTAAAGAACTCGCTGGAAAAGTAGATGGAAAACGCATCAATGAATGCGCAAAAGCCCTACTTTCTTAGTCTCTAAAAAAGCTTACATGCGAAGTACCCTTGGGTGTAAACCAATTTGAGCTTACATGTAAGGGTTTCTCTCTATACTTCTTTCTCCACAAAAAAGCTCTTATAAAAACTGGCTCATATCCGTGATTGTTGCATCTGCTGTCATTTATTATCCTTATTCTTTAATTTTTGTATGTTTAAATGGAAAATATTTTCCACTTCTTCCGATGTTCGTAAAAACGTTATGATCAAATCTCAACATTCCAGCATTTCCACAAAGCGGATGAGAATAAAACCGTCCTGCCCCCATGTCCACATCCGGTAACAATGTTGCAGAATAGAGTTGCATGATACGGCGGTTGTAGGCGATCACCTCTTTTGTGCGGTTATCAGTGATACTCATTTCATCGCTATAGAGGACTTTACTTGCCAGATCGGAGAGATGGACTTCATTAGTTTTTACAGTGTAGTTCATCATTGGCATCTGCTCTTTGGTGGTTTCGGTGATAATGAGATCGAGCTTGGATCGGGCAGATTCGATTTGTTTAGCAAACTCTATATTTTTATTCATTACATGTAAATACGCGTCTCTAATCTGATTGAAATCAGACGGATAATCTTCTAATTTCTTATGATTGCGAGCTTGATTAAATACTTTTTGCTTTACTGTTAGCTCTTCTTTAATCTCCTCACTCTCTTTGAACAAATCAACATAACTCTGCGGCAATTCTTTATACTGATAAACTTTCACTTTCCCATCAGGAGTATTGAGCGCCATCGTTTGCAGGTGGACTCCATCGAGGTAGTTGGCAACCATAAGTTTGCTATCCGCTTCATCGAAACCAGGATAGACATTATCTTCCCAGTAGATGCTGATCGGTTCTTCGACGATGTGTTTGATGTAGGTTTTGGGATTTGGTTCTTGGGCGCAGTAATATGCTCCCAGAGTGTTGGAGAGAATGACGTCAGAAGCATAAAGAGTCATCCCGAGTGTTAATAGAGTGAGAAGTGATTTTTTCATTTTTACTACCTTTTTAAAATTGTATATAAATGTTCAAGCTGTTACTTTCGTATTGAGCATTTTACATTTAAATGGGAAAAAATGTAGAAAAAAGTGAAATAGAATGCTTTACATGTAAGGATAATTCTATTTATAAATATCGCCTCGAAAGCCTATATCTTCAATTATAGCTTCGATGATTCTTATACTCCCTTTTCTGATTCTATAGTAATCTCTTAACGTGCCTTGTAGCTGTTTAAAGTCTATATTTGTATCTATCTGAAAAAACTGTTTGATCTAATGTGAGACCTCTTTTTCCTCATCGCTTCTTTGTGTGAGCATCTTTTCAAGCTCTTGTTGCTCGAGTAAATCATAAGCATTTTGCAATTTTTCATACACTTGGATATCCAAAATCACAGCTTCGAGTTTATTGTTTTTTGAAATGGCAAATTTTTCTTTTGATCTATCTATCAAACTATTTAAAATAGTAGAAAAGCCGCGAGCCACATCACTTGCAGAAACTATTTCATCTCTTTTGTAAGCTATCATCACGTACTCCTAAATTATGTAATATTTTATGTATTATATTACATATATCTTAATTTTAATCTTCTCTTGTTTATAATGACACATACAAAGCACTTCAAACGGAAAACTTACAAATGATCAAAAAAAACCTTCTTAGTCTTACTCTCATCTACGCTCTTTCTCAAGCACAAATGCTTCAAACAACAAAAGGTGTCACACTCGACACCGATACAAAACTGATGTGGCAAGATGATGCTGATACTTCAACAGTTCAAAAAGATTGGCAAGGGGCAAAAGATTATTGTAGCAAGCTCTCTCTTGGTGGTTATCACGATTGGCGACTTCCAGATCGAACTACGCTCAAAGCTCTTTCCTCTAAAAAAGATTCTCTGCAAAATGTTGCTTCGTCCTATTATTGGTCTAGTACGCCATTTGCGGGCAATAGCAACGCTTCTTGGGTTGTCGGTTTCAACAATGGCAGTGAGAACTACTACGATAAGTACGATAACGATAATTTTCGTTGCGTGCGGGATAGTGGGACTTTGGTTTTTGATTCTCTCTCTTTATTTTTGGAGGCTACAAAAACATCTACTCCTCAAAAGAAAAAGACAACTGCACATGCTGGCGTAAACGATTTTTTAGTGATAGATCATGGAAGAGTTTATTTTGGAACAAAAGAAGAAATACTAGCTCAAAAAGAAGAAAAACTAACTCAAAAAAAAGAAATACTTATAAACGATCTAGGAACTCCAGAGGCTTACATCTATTTTAAAGATTATAAAGTTTCCGAAGTACGAAAAGATTATAGAGAACCCTTAAAAGATGAAGATGTTACCAAGTATTTTGGAAATGCCACTTTTTTTCATAAACTACCCGTGAGTGTAGGAACATGCGGTACAAGTGTAGGAGAAACCGATAGTGACCGTAACCCATATTTTTGCAGAAGTAAGTTTACCGGTGCAGATCAGGTTGGTTTAGATATTACTGTACACATTGTTGGGACTGTTGTTACTGGGGGACTTGGACTACTTGCGGGAAATGCATACCATGTTCAATTTGATAAAAATAAGATGAAAAACTACCTTGAAAAATCAAACTTTATTGAGATAGAACACCTGCTTAAAGATCACAATGCTATAGCACTCAATGATTTTGATAGTGATGATTTTATTGATGATAATATTATTACAACCGTAAAAACTCTTCCTGCAAATAATGATGACGTTTTACTTTATGACAGAGAAACAAAAAAATGGCTCTATGTAGATAAAACAAAGAGCAATGAAGAACTAGTCAATGACTGGCTATCAGAGTTCACAAAACCTCGTACTCCAAATCCTGTCGTGCTTCCTGCTGAGATTGCCAAACCGACACTCCCTGAGATAAAAACACTCATCAAAGATGAGTATGAGACAAAAGCAGAGTTTGATAAACGTGTTGCTTTGGCGGTAAGTGAACGTGAAGAAGCGATTAAAAAGCTTCAAGAAGAGTATCGTCAAGATGTTGAAAAAAGAAACAAAAAAGTTGATGAACTCAAAGAAGATTACCAAGATGAAATAACAACTATCAACAAAGAGCAAGAGAGTAAAAAAGAGAAACTCAAACCCATTGCCACGTATTACACAAAACTTGCTTTTTTGCTCACAGCAGGGAAACCACAAATCTCAAATCCTGTTTATGACCCTGAAACACGACAAATGTATGTTGATTTTTCGACAGATAGATCGAACGAAAGTAAAAGAATTGCATTTAACATAAAACCCTCTGATGCAAAAAATTTAAAAAATAATTTTGCATCTGCTTCAGCCGAAGCAAGCTATGAATATCATGATAATGCGATTGAATTTAAAAAGATTACAGTCAAATATGATGGTTCAAAATATCTTTGCAGTGCAACACAATCTGATTTTAAACCTCAAGCGATTCAAATAGCGTTAAAAGATAACAAAATATCTTTTGATGCTGATAAACAGGCAAAAATGTTTACTCTTCAAAATCCAAATCTAGTAGATACTTATAAAGTCTCTTCAATCCAGTATTCTGAAAATAAATCAGTTACAGGACAAGATTACAACGACGACCTCGCACCGCTTGTGAAAAAAATCAAACAAGCGCCACTTGATGGCAAAAAATGGCTCTTTGCCATTTCAGTAGAAAAATATGATGAAGCTGATCCTGTCATCTATGCCACAAACTCGGCAAACTCTTTTATCTCTGCGATGCAAAAACGTCTGGGCATAGATGAGCGTCACACTTATGCACTTTTAAATGAAAAAGCGACAACGGGTGGCATAAAAGGAAGTTTGGAGCGACTTTTACAAAATGTAAAAGAGGGAGATAGCATCTACTTTTACTATTCAGGGCATGGCATTCCCGATCCAAAAGATGGAGAGCCTTATATCTTGCCGCGTGATGTCATAGCCGATTATGTAACACGTGAAAAAGATTTGATGGCTCGTTCGCTTTATAAAAAGCTCTCAGATAGCAAGGCTTCACAAGTTGTGGCTTTTGTAGATAGCTGTTATTCTGGACGAACAGATGGTATCTCAAACATCAAAGGTGCGGCAGCTGGACACTTTAAAACCAAAGAGGTGGAATTTGACAAAACAAAAATGGCAGTCTTTAGTGCTGGAACAAGCGGACAGTTTTCAAATGCATTTCCACAAAAAGGAAACCGTCTTTTTACCTATTATCTGACAAAAGATCTAGCAACAAAAGAGAACTTAGAACTCGACACACTCGCTGCTGATGTGTATGCAAATGTAAAAGAGGAGAGTCTTAAAATGGGCGACATCAAACGCCAAGAACCTCAAATCGAGGGTAACAGCAAGTTGGGGCTAAACTGATGCGATTTTGGCTTACATGTACACTTTTTTTTACGCAACTTTTAGCAGATGCGCCATCATGGTTTGGCTCACTTCCAAACGCTAATCCTTATGTGATCATAGGCTATGGAGAGGGAAAAAGTTTTGAAGAAGCGAAGATAAACGCTAAAAATGATATCGCAAAAACCATCGCTTCACAGATAAACTCCTCATTTGAAATCCAGACCTCCCTAAAAAATGGCGATGTCAATCACAAAGCCCAAGAAAATATTAGCGAGACAACCCAACTCTCACTCTTTGATGTCAAAATCATTGAAAAAGCCGTAATTGCTGGAGATTTTTTTGTAGCACTTAGCTATGAAAATCTTCCTCTCTCAAGTAAGCTTGTGCAAGTTGGTGGCAAAGCATTGTGCGGAGAACCGCATCCCTACCTTTTACAAACGCCGATTTTTAAAAATATCTCTCGTGAACTCAACTGTTCTGTGGGAGCGCAGGTCACTCGTGATAATAACCAATGGTATCTAGGACACAATCAGTACCGAAGCATAATAAAACGCAGTGATTTACATGAACTGATGATCGAAACCTCAAAAAAAGGCTTACATGTAAGAGCTTCTCGCTCAGAAGTCAAAGAGAATGAGAGTTATAGTTTGCAGATTGATGGTATCCAAAATCATGGCTATCTTTCACTTTTTGATCTTTATGATGATGGTCGAGTGGTGGTAGTGGAGAAAAATATCGATCTCTCAAAACTCCATAAAAACGCAGTGATCTATCCAGATGATTTTAAAAAAGATTTAGAGCTTAGCGGTGGTGTGCTAGAAGCAGGTAAAGATACACTTGATCTTTATGTGGTTCTCATCTCAGATGAGCCGCTAAAGCTTTCTAGCTTTCTTTTAATGGGACAAAATATAGAAAAAAGCGAGATCGCTTTTGCATTTGACAAGCTTCTTTCTTTGATGCAAGAGAACAGTTTTGCTACAACTGTTGTAACCAATAGAGCGCTCAAGAAGTAAAAATCTGACCCGTAAAAAAGGCTTACATGCCGTATTTAAGCTTTTTAAGCGCCTCTTCTACGTTCTCTTGACGCATCAAAGACTCGCCAACTAAGAAAGTATCAACACCCGCTTTTGCTAAATCTTCAAGCTGTCCGTGTTCATAAATCCCACTCTCAGCGACGATGATTTTTCCATTTGGAATAAGCGGAATAAGCTCATAAGAGAGATTCATATTCATCTCAAAAGTTTGGAGGTTTCTGTGGTTGATGCCGATGATATCCGAACCTGCATAGATCGCTTTTGTGAGGTCACTTTTGTCATGTACCTCAACGAGTGCTTCCATGCCAAGATGGCGTGTATATGCTAAAAGATCTTTTAACTCAGCCTTAGAGAGTGCCGCGGCGATAAGCAAAATAAAATCAGCCCCATACACCATCGCTTCAAGTATCTGATATTTTGAAACAATAAAATCTTTTCTCAAAAGCGGAATGCTCACATAACGGCGGATTCCTGCTAGATACTCCAAATCACCTTGAAAAAAATGTGGTTCAGTTAAAACTGAGATCGCATTTGCGCCACCTCTTTCATACCCTTGTGCGATTGCAAGCGGATCAAAATCTTCACGAATGACCCCTTTAGAAGGGCTCGCTTTTTTTTACCTCTGAGATGATACGGTATGGCTCCTCTGGCGTTGAGCGAAGATATGGAAACACATCTCTTGGCGCTCTTGCATTAAATGCCAATGAACGCCCTAACCAATCTAGGCTAAACTTTTTTTCTCTCTCAACTAAATCCTCTTTTGTGCGTTTTATAATGTCATCTAAAATCATTTACGTTTTTCCTTTATACACTGATTAATTGCTTTGATATGCTCTTTTATCTCCGGCTCATCCAAACCGATCTTTTCTACGACTTGATCCATAATATTTTTTGCTTCCTTGCATTTATGAAGTTTGTAATATCCCCAAGCCAAAGAATCAAGATAAAAAGGGGAATCTTTCTCCAATTTCAACGCTTCTTGAACATAAGCGACTCCCTTTTCTAGCTCTATATTATGCTCGATCATCAAGTATCCAAGATAGTTTAAATAAACAGCTTTAGGATCAGCTTCCACTGACTCTGCTAAGTTTGAAACAACAGTTTTTAAACTCTCTTTATCTATTTTATTCCCTAAATTTTCATATTTGTAGATTGCACTTTGCGCTAAATATTGTGGAACAAAGCTTTTGTCATAAATCTTTTTGGCCAAGATTGAAGCTTTGTCAAAAAACTTTGCTTGCACATAGAGTTCGAGTAAAAGTTCGTCGTTTGTATGGTATTCCTCTAAAAAAAACATAAGTTTAGAGTAGTTTTTTTGATATCCATAAAGCTTTACGATATTTTGAGCCAGTTCATCGCTTGGCTCTATTGCATATAAACGTACATAAGTAGCTACCATAGAATCGATATCATTTTCATTGCCATAAAGTGCAGCCAGCTTCATACAGATGAGCTTTGAACACCCATAATTTTGAATATGGTTCTCCATCATATCGATGGATTCCTGTTTTTGGTGCATGTTTACATACATAAGTGTTGTAATTTTATCTAAGATTTTTTCATCATATTTATCTAAATAAGCCTTTTTTAAATACCCTAAAGCCTCTAAATTTTGATTTTCTTTAATATAGATATCACTTACTAAAATAATATCCGCAGACTCTTTTGTCACATCTGCCAGATCAAGAGCTCTTTGTTGTGCGATTTTAAGCTGACCTAGATTGACAAGGGCAAAAATCTCATATCGACGTAACATCACTTCAGTTGGATACTTGCTTTGATATTTTGTTGAATACTCCAAAAGTTTTTCAAACTGTTGCGCATTAAAATAACCCTGCAATGATCTATAAAGATACTCAATCTTCTGAGATTTTTCATAACTGACATAAAAAAGTGAAGCAGAGGAGTTGAAATCCTGCAATCTCTCAGCTTCAAGGGCAAACATCACATATCTATCTTCATCCTCAAACACTTTTTTTGCAGATTGTGAGGGCTTGGCATCATAGCTATTCATACATCCTGCAAGAAGCAAGCCGATCAATGCACTCCATAAACTCTTAATCATTTATAATCCCTGGACATTCATCTTTTAACTCATCGACTCTTTGTTTGAAATAATCCCAAAATGGAAAAGTTCTACATTGAGTCGGTCTTGCTTCATACACGCCGCAGCCATTGCTTGATCTGTTATAAAAAACACAATCATAAGAGCCCTCATGCACTACCTCTTTGAGTGAGTATTTATACCCTTTTTTATAAAGATATTGCTCTATAAAATCATCTGTTTCTAGCTTTAAAAGTGTAGCTAAGGCTGAGATCTCATCTTGAGAAACATAAATATATCCACTCTCGCCAGTGCAACATCTTCCCTCACAGCTTTCACATTTAGCAGGGTTAAAAGCGTAGGAAAACCCCTCTTGTCTCATTAAATCTGGCATTTTATACTGTTCGTCCTTGCTTTTTCATAGAGTGCCATCGATGCTTTGGAAAACTCATCTCCCTCAAAAGCGATAAAAGGCGGGTAAACATTTAAAAGTGATTTTGAATTTTTTCTTACATGTAGCATCACTAAAGAAGCTTTTCTATCACTTTTTGAATGCACGAATTGTACATCAACTACTCTTAATTTTGCGTGGCTTAGTTCGGCACACACAAGCGCAAACTGCTTAGCATCATAACAAAAAATAAAATGTCCTTGATGCTTTAAAAGCCTAGATACTTTTGCAAAAAACTCTTTCATTGGAAGGTTGATATTGTATCTTGCATTGAAGAGAATCTCATCTTCGCTTCGCGAAGCGCCGTCATGATAAAATGGAGGATTTGAAACAATATAATCAAACCCGCTCTCATCTTCAAACTCTAAAAAATCGGTGTGATAAATTTTATAATCTATCTTATTGATTTCTGCATTTTTTGTAGCATATTTTACAAATATCTCTTGTTTCTCTACGGCATAAAGTTCTACTTTTTCATTGTCTCTTGCGACAAGTTGCCCAACTATCCCACATCCAGCACCAACATCAAGCATTCTGCCTCGTGGCTTAAAAGAGCTAATAAAATCGTAAAGATAGAGCGAGTCACTATTGTAGCAATAGCCTGATTCTGGCTGGTACAGTGTCATAAACACCCTTTTTTGATATAATTTTGCAATTATACAATAAGGGGTTTAAATGATAATTATTCCAGCGCGTCTTGCTTCTACGAGATTTCCTGAAAAAGTTTTAACAGATATTGGCGGAGTTCCTATGGTTGTGCGTACAGCGCAAGCTGTCAGTGCAATCGATAGAGTCGTGGTTGCAACTGATGATGAAAAAATAATGCTTACATGTAAGGCTCATGGCATTGAAGCGAGAATGACCTCTCTTACTCATAAAAGTGGGACTGACCGTATTAATGAATGTGCACAACTTCTTGATATCCCCGATGATGAGCTTATTATCAACGTCCAAGCGGATGAACCTTTTATTGAAATCTCTGTTGTGAGGGCACTTATTGAGCGACTCGATAAGCTTAAAAATGAAAATGCAGAATTTATTATGGGAAGCTGTTTTAATGCCATTAACAATGAAGCTGCACAAGATCCAAATCTTGTCAAAGTTGTTTTAGATGATGCGCAAAATGCAATCTACTTTTCAAGAAGCCCTATTCCCTTTAACAGAAGCGGAGAAGCAACCTATTTTGGACATATCGGAATCTATGGTTTTACGAAAAAAAGCTTATTTGAGTTTTGTAATCTTGCTGATGCACCAATTGAAGATATAGAAAAATTAGAGCAACTTCGTGCTATCTATCATCAAAAAAAGATATCAATGGTAAAAGTTTCAAGTACAGGTTTTGGGATTGATACAGAGGATGATTTAAAAAGAGCGGTGGAGATATTTTTAAGATAGTCCGCAGAAGCGGACTATTGATCTAAAAGCTAGAGCTAATTAGATATTGTCACGGATACCAAGATCAGTTACAAGTTTGTTGTATGCTTCTCTGTTTTTTGATTTGAAGTAACGCATCAAACGACGACGTTGACCAACAAGTTTCAAAAGACCTAAACGAGATGCGTGATCTTTTTTGAAAGTTTTAAGGTGAGCAGTTAACTCTACGATACGAGTAGTTAAAAGCGCGATTTGCACTTCACTTGAACCTGTATCATTCTCGCTACGTCCGTATTTTGCAACAATTTCTAATTTTTTAGCCGAATCTAAAGCCATAATAGCCTCCTGAGTGGTATGTAATCTAGCTTTTTGTAAAGCTGAGGCGAAATTGTATCCAAATTCTCTCAAAATACATAGATAAGTTTGAAAAATATTATTTTAGATATAATGTCCCACTTTAATAAAGTTTTAGGAAATATATACATTATGTTAATGACACGTGCGAGCGAATACGCTCTTTTAGCTTTGGTAGTATTGGCAAAGAGTTCTGTTTCGATGGATTCGGACACTCTTTCAAAAGAGCTCAATATCTCTAAAAGTTTTTTATCAAAAATTCTTCAATCCCTCACAAGACATCAAATACTGCAATCTTTTAAAGGTGTCAATGGTGGGTTTGAACTTATCAAAGATAAAAATGAGATCACTATTTTAGAAGTGATGCGTGCGGTTGAGGGAAAAGGCCCTGCTGTCTTTGACTGTTCTCCATCTACTGATTCATGTCCATCTGATAAGGCAAAATCTTGCTCACTTTGGCCATTTTTAAACAAACTTCAGGGAAAAATCGATAATTTCTTAGACACAGTCACTATTGCAGATCTCATAGAAGAGTAAAATTTTGGCAAAACAGATACCATTTAGACAACAAATTAGTAAAACTCTCAATTTTCTACTTGCTCAACGTGATTTAAGCGTTGTATTTTTTGTTGTCGCAATTATTGCAATTATTATCGTTCCACTTCCTAGTGGAATTCTGGACTTAATGCTTACAATCTCTATAGCCCTAGCCGTTTTAATCCTTTTAATCTCACTCTATATTCCAAAACCAACAGACCTCACAACCTTTCCTACCATCATCTTGATCGTTACGCTTTTTCGGCTTTCACTCAATGTCGCAACAACAAGAATGATCTTAAGTCATGGAAACGAAGGCCCAGAGGCGGTAAGTGATATTATTACCAGCTTTGGACAATTTGTTGTCGGCGGGAACTTTGTAATTGGTATTATTGTCTTTTCAATACTTGTCATCATCAACTTTATGGTTATCACCAAAGGTTCTGGAAGGGTTGCAGAGGTTGCAGCGCGTTTTAC
>CAITKP010000097.1 GCA_903892995.1 uncultured Campylobacterales bacterium | reverse complement strand
CGCAAAGGGAGTAAAATCCTAGTAGAGGGAAGACTAACATTGGAGCAATGGGTAGATCAAAACGGACAGAAACGCTCAAAGCATTCAGTGACTGTAGAAACAATGCAGATGCTTGATAGTAAAGGAGATAACAGTGCAGCGGGAGGATCTTTCTCAAATAATGATTTTGAACAAGATTATGCTCAGCCACAAAGTTATTCTCAACCAGCTCAAGCATACCCTTCTAGCGCGCCTCAGCAAAAATATGCTGAACCAGTTCGCCAGCAGCCTGCTCAACAGCCAAGAAAAATGATGCCTGAGCCAAATATTCCAGTCATCGATATCGATGAAGATGATATCCCGTTTTAATTTATATCAATCTAAATAATTAGTTGTCATTACGACTTACACAATCCCTTGCACGGGAAAGACATACCTTGTCATCCCGTGAGAGGGTTGGTATGTTCTGAGTTCTTTAAAAAGGATTTAAAATGACAAGATTTCAAGGCGCAATTATAGATGGTATCGGAGCTGATAATTTAGACAAAGCTATTAAAATAGCAGAGGACAATTATAGTCTCGATGCTTCTGCGGACGGCATCTGTTTTATAGATACAGGTTCGCAGGAAGTTCTTGATGACCTGCTTAATGCTGGCATTATTAGCAGTGAAGATCATAGAGAGCTTATAAACTCTTTGATTATGCAGCTGGTTTTAGTGGCGTAAATATGTTTGGCACAGCTTTTGTGTTATTTCCACTTTTAATAGTTTTATTTTTGTGGAAAACATTGAAACAATTACTAGATACACAAAGAGGAAAGAGCTTAATAAGGTTAATATCGATTAAGAGAATACAAGGAGAAATTATCAAAGATTTAGGTCTTGGTTCTTTTCTTAATGCCGCATATTCAAATGCCGATCACAAAATGGCACTAATCTTTTTATCGATTTTTGCTATAATGCTTGGAATAATACTTCGGGAGGAAAACAATGTTTGAAACACTTAACATTATTGTACTTATCGTTGCAATCGCTTTTGCTATTTATAGAATAGGCGATGGTTCTAAAAAACAACACAAACATCAGCAAACTCACCGCTAATCCACAAATAAATCCCCATAAAACTTCACTATAAAGTCGAAGCCTCTTAACTGAGGAAGGGATTTCTGCATCAAAATTTTAGTTACTTCATTTGAAGCCAACCCCTAGGGAACATATACTTTCCCTTGCGGGATTGGTGTGTTTTCTCAACAAGATCCTTGGAGATCTAAACGTGTTTAGAGGCACAATTAAAATGTTTAAATATGAAATAGATTATGTGGTTTGCGAAAAATCTCGCACTACAACATATGAAAGCAATGAAGAAAAAAGCTTTCGAGAGATCGTATGCGCTATTCTACAAAAAGCTCACGTATCGATTAGATATCAGGTGCACATATATAATATAACAAGAATCGCATAAAACAGTTGCTCATTTGAGCCTACCCAAAGGGGATATATTCTTTCCCCTTGTGGGACTGATATATACCATTTTTTTAATATATTACATTCCCAAGAGGGAGTTTTATGACTCTCCTCTGGGGGGTGCTGCGTCATTTTATTTCTTTTTGGGAATCTAATTCCGCAACTACGTTTCCCAAAGAGGGGGAATAAAAATAAGCGCCCTCTTTGGGGATATTCTTATTCTTATTCTTTCTCATGGGTTCAAAATAGCTTTTGCTTTTAATAACCATATGGAGGACATCATGGAAAATACTACTACAAATACAAACGGCCGCAGAACAAATCTGCAAATATTGGACGACAAAAGAAACGAGCTCGCTCAGGGCTTGGTGACATATAAACAATACTTAGATGTTATCCCTGTTAACAAACAAGATGTATTCAAGAAAAACTTTCTTGAGTTGGCAACACAAGATTATCTATTGAGTATCGTGGACACAAAAGAGTTGCTTCGTTTTGCGGCAAATGTTACAAAATTAGGGTTGGATATAGCTCCATCTTCTAAGGAAGTTTACATAATTCCGTTTGACACTACAATAAATAAACAAAAGGTAATGTTGCCACAAGCAATTATTCCTATGAATGGAATGCAGCAGCTGGCTTATGCCAAAGGCTTTTTCCTAGAAATTGATGCAGTATGGAAATTTGATGATGGTTCTTGCGAATCGGCATCAAAACTATCAAGACTGCAACAATCACAACTTCGAAGTGCTGATCCAAAATGGGTAGATTCTCATTTTATTGGATTTGATGTCGTTTTAACAGACATGAAGCACGAGTTGCCAACACAAACAAGGTTTGTGGAGTTAAACTACGTGCAAGAGGCAACAAAAACCATAAAAGATGCACGTTGGAAACTCCAAACATGGAGACATAAAGCAGTGCGTCGAGCATATGGGGATTTTATGATCCCAAGAGATCGCAAGATCGAAGCTTTTGAAGAGATTGAAGCGCTTAATGATAGCGTCCTTGAGAAAGCAGATGTTTCGACTACTGTGCAAGTAATCTTTTCTTCTGAGATCGATGCGGCCGTAAAGGCGCTAGGACTTGGGATAGAGAGACATGGTACAACTGTAATTGTCAGTGGAAAAACATTCGGGAAAGAAAAATTACTGAAAGAACTCGGGTTTGAATTTCAAAGTGGTGAATGGGCGATGCCTTGTGATGAAATTTCAATTCCTGCACAAATTAAAGCACCGACAAAAACACCATCACCAGTCAATGAATTAATGCAATATCTTAAGGATAATGACTTGTCAAAAGAAGAGATTGGTATGTTTGTAAAAGAGTGGCTAAAACTCAACAGTAGTGATATTGAAGGAATTGAAAATGAATTGTCAGATAAAAATCATCTCGACGAAAAAATTCAAGCTTTCAAGGCGAGAGCAGAAGGCGAACAAGCGCCAAATGGTCTCTTTTAATTCAAAATTTAGTTTGCTCCACAAGGGCCAATAAATATAGCACTCCAATAGGGGGATTTATCCCTCTACGGGGGTATATCTATCTTATTGAGGTGTTTTCTAATCTAAGGAAACAAAATGAACAAACTAGAAAAATTTATAAATCAAAATCTTCCGAAAGTCTTAGCTGCAGAAACGGCAAGCTCGTTAGGAGATCGTTCAAAATACATAGGTGCAAGTGACATTGGTTCATGCTTACGCAAAGCATATCTTGGCAAAGTACAACATGTTGAGCATGATATTGCTCAACACATAGTATTTCAAAGAGGGCACATTGCTGAGGAGCTTGTAGCAAAGATGTTACACGGCACGCCCTACAAAACACAAGTAGAGGTTACAGGAAAAGCAGAAAATGGCTATGACATCAAAGCGCATATCGATTTCGTTGTAGATTTTGGCGCAGAATGTGTGGTGGTTGAAGCTAAGTCAACATCTATTCCGGTTGAAGATCCATATGATAGTTGGATCCTTCAAGTACAAATGCAGATGGGGCTTTTAAAGTCTCAGTGCGATGGAAAAAGTGTGCGCGGATATGTAATTGCAATTGATGTTAATACAGGGTGGTTCAAAACTTTCGAAGTTTTGCCAAATAAGGTTTTGTTTGAAATCGCAATGAAAAATGCCAACATATTGGCAGAGGCATTGAAAAAAAATGAAGAACCTGAACCTGAAATACAACTATATTGCAGTAAATGTCCTTTCAAAGGTACATGCTCTGCAATAAGCAATTTGGAATGTGAAACAGACTTGCCAAAAGATGTCGTAGCAGCGATTATGCGTTTGGCATCAAAAAGTAAGCTGGAAAAAGAGATTAAAGAAGAGAAAAAACTTATTCAAGGTTTTTTTGAGGCAGTGGGCTTAAAGCAGGCGAAAGTGAGGGACAAAATAGTAACCCTAATGACAATGCGCGGCAAAAAAGCAGTTGATATCGACTTGTTAAAAAATGTAGCCCCTGACATCTACTCAAAAGTGGAATGCTATGACCGGGGCTATAGTTTTATTAAGGTGGTGTGAGATGAAGCTTGTTGTATTACATCCAGAATCAAGAACCCTGACGGCCGTTCTGAGCAGTATCTATAGAAAAGGGTTGTCCTCTAACGAAAGATACGAAAAAATGGTAACAGAGGGGCTTGAGCAACTTGGACTTATAAAAAAAATCGCGTCTCCGAAAGGTTTGTTCTTCTTCAAAACAGAAAAATCCAATAATTTTAAAGCAATTGATTTTGCGATGGAGTTTCTTTGGAATTTTCATAATGTTGAGAGACGAGCAGTAATTGACGGAAAAAGACATATTTTTTGTTATGACAGCCACTTTGAGAACGGCCAAAAAATGGTTGAGATTAAAGAGGCACTAAAGATGAGGATAGTTTGACCTAGCTGGGAGATATTCCTTCTTCGTTCGATAGCGAAACAATATCTCAAAAAAACCATAAAGGCTCTAAAAAATAAAGGAAAAAAATGCAGTATGACATTCAGAGATTAGAGCTCATTCCTATCGATGAAGTAGTTGAAGCCCTTGGTGGAAGCTATAAAAATGATAGAAAGGGTGGAGGAAGACAGTTTAATATGAAGTGTTGCAATTCTGCAAGTCATAAAGAGGGAGACAATAATCCTTCTATGACTGTGTGGGTGGAGAAAAACATATGTAAGTGTCACGCCTGTGGAATAGGGGGAAATCCCATTTCTATTGCCAAAACGATGCATGGGAGTTTTAAGATTGGGTGTGAGTGGCTACATGATGTATTTAATATTCCCCTTTTAGAGGGCGAGCTAAACATGCATCACACGCCACTTAAGCCACAACAAGTAAAGGAGGAGCCGTTCATGTGTTTTAATAAACACAAAGGCTTCAGAAAAATAGATATTGAGGAATATATTCCTCTATATGAGACTCTTACAAGGCAACAGCAGTTAAAGCTCGTGTACACTTATATATATAAGTTTTCTCTAAAAACGGAGAGAAAAAGCCTTATAAGTTATTATGAAAGTAGAGGAATAATTGATAATCCTCATCTTGGAAAAATAGGCTTTCTTTCCGCAGAAGACATCACGAAGCTAATAAGAGAACTAGAGGTATTTCCATTAGAGGATTTAATAGAGTTTGCAGTTATTAATGACGCAAATCATAAGTTTCCCCTACAGTGGAGGCAGTTAAAAAATACATTGTTGGTGCCGGCATTCGATATATACTCCGATCTAGTCGAAGGCTTTATGCTTAGACCTATAGATGGTACAAATGCCTGGTTCAAAGGAAAAGAGAGCAGACTTTCTGTCCCATCAATTTTAAAGCCGTTGCCATTTGGTATCGGATATAAAATTTTAAGTGGCAAATGTGACATATATATCACCGAGGGGCATGTAGATGCATTATCTCTGCCTTCGGAGTTATGCTTCATTGCAGCTCCTGGAGTTCAATCTTTTGAACAAAAGCAGCTCGGGGTTTTAAGCAATAGAAATATTGTAATTGCTTTCGATCAAGACGAAGCTGGACAAAAGGCTGCTTGGGGATATACAGAGATCTCATTCCTTGATCAAACGATGACCGTTATAAACAGTCAAGAAGAAGACTTATATGCAATGATACGCATTTTAGAGTCTCAAAAGATAAAAATAACAGTCCGGAGAGTAGATGGTTTTAAAGATCATTTACTAAAAGCCGGCGTAGAAAGTGTAACAATCAAGACATGGGATCCGATACTCGGTAAAGATGTCAACGAACTTCTAAAAAAGGCAAACCTTAAAAAGGTTTTTTGATTCTCCTATCGGGAGTTTAACTATACACATTATGTGTGTGTGGCAAAGGCTCCCAACTCTTCTTGAGGCGCCCTTTGCCTATTTTTATAAGGAAACAACAATGGAGTTAAATAAACTCTTCGGTTTATTCTTGAAGCACATGGGCGTTTCTCAAAAGTTCAAAAAAGCCGAATATGGCTACAGAACTTACGACAATGCATACAAGATTTTCAAAGAATCCATGACAATAACCTACATAAGACATGTAGTGACGTTTGTACATGGAGAGTATGAAAAAGCAATTGAAGAAAGCAAATGGCAAATTACAAACAAAGAAACAGGGGTTAGCATAGACCTTGTTTACACAAAAATATTTTAGGAGAAAAAGATGATAAACATCCACCAAATGATAGACGAAGAAATTCGTGCAATCGGAAAAAAAGGCACACCCATCAATGTCCGTCTTGTTAAACAAGCAAACGGAAGTTATAAGGGGTTCTTGCCTTTTAAAATAGAAGGCGAATATGTTCTAAATTCTAAAAATATTATAGACAAGCTTGTCTTAATACAATGGAATAAAGATCATGTTTCAATAGAAATCGAAAGCAAAGAGGTAGAGATTAGCGCATTTCTAACAAAAGATGAAGCATCCCTACTGCAAGCACTTAAAAGTAATATTAAACAAGACTACTTCAAGGAGGAGCCAGCCTTTATAGTTGGCCCTCCTGGTACGGGAAAAACATCTGTGATTACACAGATATTAAAACAAGCCGTCAAGAGAGGGTTAAGGGTTCTGCTTGTTTCTCCAACAAACCTCGCAGTAGAGAATGTATTTGAGAAGTTTAACCCTTCTGAATATGGACTCAAAGAGGGTGAGGTTGTTTTAACAATTAAAACAGAAAATCCTGGCATACAAGCGATGCTACTTAATAATATCAAAGAAAGAAAAGCAAAACCGCTCGAAGATGAACTAGAGGTGTATAAGTATGCGCGCGAAGAACTACTACTACAAAAGAGGGACGCGCAACCCCTTTTACAGCACACAAAAGCTGAAAAAGAAAGCATATCTACAATTTGCAATAATTTCAAAAATGATATTCAGAAAAAAGAACAGCACCTCAAAGATCTATTTGCAAAAAATAGCTCAATTGAGCTTCGAATAGCGGCTTTATCTGGTAATGTAGTCCTCAGAACAGTAGCTCATATGTTTACTGATAAGAAAGTGGATGAGCTTAAAGAAGAATTGGTATGCACTAAAAAGAGCATATCAATGCTTGAAAATGAAATAAAAATACTTGAGTCAAAGCTTTTCACAGCAGAAAATAGCTCTGCTTCTGCTACAGAGAGAATGAAGCAGGCAACGGCTCAAATCAACGAAGCTGACACAGCAATGGCTCAAATCGATGAAAACATTAAGAGAATACAAAAAGAGATCGAAGACGTAATGTTTAATAATCTTTTTGGTACAGCGAAAATTGTAGGCGCAACGCTTACAAATGCTGCGTTAAATCAAAAGATTCAACAAGGGGATTTTGATATGCTGATCGTAGATGAGGCAAGCATGGCATTAATTCCTCAACTTATTGTTGCATCTCAGTCGCTTAATAATACAAAAATTAAACCTCAACTTATTGTTCCATCTAAGGAACTTTATGATGCACAAAATGACGCAGTTGAATTGGCATTACGATCAAAAATCGTATTTGTTGGTGATCCGCGACAATTGCAACCAATCGCAGCTACAAAAGAGATGAAGCAATCAATTTTCTCACAATACAATGTAGAAGACGTTTTTGCTGGTATAGCGGTTGATCGCACAGTGTTCTTAAACATTAACTTTCGCAATCATCCACATATTACAGGATTAGCTTCTCGCTTGTTTTACGGCGGTATGTTGCAAAGCGGTAAGGAAGAAGATGGATTAAACTCCGTCTATGTAAGAAAGAGCGCGTCCAAGATGGTTGGTGTAGGTTCTAGTTTCATAAATCACGGCAACATGAAAGTGGTTTATGAGCAAGTAGTAAGAGCACTAGGGCGTGGTCGCAGAAGTATAGGGGTTATCACTCCTTACAAAAAGCAAGCAGAGCTTATAAATGACTCCTTTGCAAGCCTTCGTATTCAATATCCTGATGCTGATCTTCAAGCGGGAACGATTAACACCTTCCAGGGCAAAGAAAAGGAAATAATAATATATGATATTACTTATTCCCCTTTGGCTTCTGACTCTAAGGTGCCCGTATCATATGAGGGTGATATCGTATCTAATACTGCAAAGCTACTCAATGTTGCCATGACAAGGGGCAAAAGCTTCTTTGTTGTTGTTGGTGATGTTGAGGGAATTTTGAACTTAGAATCAAGTTCTTTAGTGCTGAAGCAATGGCTAGAAGAAATTCTGAAAATAAAATAGGAGCAATTTTGAAAAACCTTAAAAAAGGCGACAAAATTGTTGCTAAAATAGAAGGCAAAGATAAAATAGTAATCTTTATGGAGGCGCTTAATAGCATAGAGTTTTTTAGGTATAAAAACACAAAAGATTCTATGTCATATTTTATTGCTCCCATAGAAGATATTAAAAAATCTCTTATGTCTTTTTCCTCCTAGTGAGGATTTAAATATTTCTCGAGAATTTAATAGATAAATTTTCAAGAAATATTTAAAAACAGATTGAAAAAAATTGAAATATTAGATAAAATAAATATAGTTTTTTATTTTAGGTATATATACATCAGAGCGTAACAGCTCAACACCCCTCGGTGCGATTTATATACCCTATATAGTCCCTAGGATACGTCCTTTTGCACTATATTAAATGTCGAGGTGTCCATTCGGTAAACACTTATGCCGAATTCAAACCCCCCTAACTGCGGGAAATAGTTCCACCAGCATCGCTGGCCTAAAGCTATTGCTACCAACTATTCATGGCGACAGAGAGTAGGGCAAACGGTAATTCGTTTGGTATGGT
>CAITKP010000096.1 GCA_903892995.1 uncultured Campylobacterales bacterium | reverse complement strand
GCATACTCCATAATATAGAAAAATTTATATTAGGACTCGATCCCCAATCTTCATTATCAATGGATGTTCTTGATACAGAATCGCTATTGCTGTAAAAAACCAGCGTCCACCCACCACAAAACACACCCATGCCATTTTCTCCGCTCTTCCACAAAACCTCAAATCTCGATTTTAAATAAGATACGGCTCCAAAAACACACAAGGAGCAAATTTGCTAAAAAAACAATCACTAAAGGAACAAAAAACCTGCATAGTATATGCCAGAGTATCAACAAATGAGCAGAGTTGTGATTCTCAGCTCTTACTATGCAGGCAAACCGCAAAACAATATGGATGGAGAATACTGAAAACAATAGAAGAAAAACAAAGCGGACAAAGCCTAGAGAGAGCAGGGTTGCAATCTGTGCTCGAATATGCAAAGAACTTTAATTGCTCTATCATTCTTACAAAAGATGCTTCTCGAATCTCTCGTAATCCAAAACACTACTTTATGATTGAAGAGAAATTAAGAAAGATGAACACTCAGATATTCCAAGTTGACTTTCCAACGCCAATCTATGATAACAATTTTGACAGAAAATATAGCGATGATCTTTTGATAGCCGGTTCTATACCAACCTTTATGTCTAAGCTGGAAATCAATGAGCTCGTTAAAAAAACAAGAAATGGAATGAGACAGCGAACACTACAAGGAATTTTTCATCATGACGTTTATGGCTATAAAGCACAGTTTATAAATGATCTTAAGGGCAAAATGATAATAGAACACGAAGCAGAAGTAATAAGAAAGTGTTTCGAGCTTTGTATTCAGGGTTATGGTTTTACTCGCATTGCTAAGACCTTAAATAGTTACGGGTACTCAACAAGGGCAGGAGAGTCTTTTTCCTCTTCTAATATCAGGGAAATGCTAAAGAATCAGATCTATTTTGGGAAAATAGAATATAAGACAATTAAAGAAAAACCAGAAACTTGGGTGTTTATAGAACCTGATGCAATAATATATGATCCAATTATTACGAGAGAGATTTTTGACGAAGCTCAGGATTCAATTGATTCCAGGAGAAAGATAAAATCTCGCGTGTATTCAAATACTATCTTTCACAAATCAGGGATATTGAAATGTGGAGAATGTGGCTTTTCTCATACAGTAATTCATAAAGATGGAAACTATAAAACTGCGTGCAATAAGAACACGCTAGGAAAAGGATGCAATAGAAATCCTGTAAAAATAGCAACTGTCAAGAAGAGGATCTACTCAAAACTAAAGAACATTTTTTCTTCCAAGGAGAAATGTCACGCAATAACAAGAAAAATAATCGAATCAGATCTCGCATTTGAGAAGAAACAAAATCTTTATGATTTTATGCAAAACTCAATAGACCTTGTTAATTATCTTGACCGACCCGTGTATGATGATTTAGTGGTGACACAAATGCGAGAAACACTTCAAAAAACAGTCGAATCAATACATTTAAAAAACTCCAAAAAAACAGACAGTAGAGAGAGTGTAAAGATAATCTTTACCACAAATATTCGAGCCTATGACTTATTTTTAGAGCAAATTAAGCAGGAGGCCAAAGAATCGGAAGTTATAGCAGCGGAGGAGCTGTAAATATGACACTTGAAAGAAATTTTAGTAAAGCAGTTATTTATTTAAGAGTCTCTACAACCGCTCAAAAAGACGAGAGATTTTCACTCTCATATCAAGAGGAATCATGTAGGCTTTTAGCAGAAAGGAACAAGTTAAAAATAAAAGAGGTGTTTGTTGATGATTATTCAGGTTTTACTTTTGATCGTCCAGCATTCAAAAAGTTACAAAACAAGATATCAAAAGAACCAATAGGAAGCTTGGTGATATTTGATATGTCAAGACTCGCTCGTGATGCAGTAGGGCTTGTTTCGTTTCTCATCAGTATTTATCAAGAACTAAAAATAAATATCTATTCTGTCAACCAACAAGGGTTTCAAGCCGCCAATAAAGAGTATTCATCATTAGATAGGTATGACATAAATGATTTGGTAAAAATGATGATCTATGGTCTTCAAGTAGAATATTCCGCAAAAATGTTTTTAAAAAGAATGTACCTTGGCAGAAGACAAGCCCTCCTCAATGGGTGTATCCCAAACCCTACATACGGCTATGAAAACTACAAGCTGAAAAATGGAACACATAGGACAATTATAAAAGAAAATGAAGCGAAGGTCATTGTTTTATGCGTGTCATATTTCCTCGATGATGCTAGTTTTGCAGATATCTCAAGAAGTCTTCAAGAGGCTAAAATAGAAGCAGGACGGTTCAAGAATTGGAGCGGCAAGGTTGTTCGAAGGCTTGTATTAAACGAGAGCTACACAGGCATTTTTCGATTCGGTGATCTATATCACGAGCTGCCGAGCCTTACAATTATTCCAAAAAATAAATACCGTGAAGTTGTACAGAAGTATAAGAATAAGAGTGGATGCGAAAAGATTGTCATGTAGGCTTTTGACACCATTTTTTCTACAAAACAACCATATTGAAATTAAATAATTTGTTGAAAGTTTTTTTTGAAAATTATGCAAAATCTGAAAAAACGGGTTATACATAACAAGATAATCTTTTTTGGCAGGGATTTACTTGCAGGATTTTATAACTCTGGACATATTATTTGTAGGAATTAGAAAAACAGCATTTAGTAAGTGTTTTTTGATTGGTTTGCGGAGCAAAACGCTCTTTTTAAGGATTTTAGATTTGAAGATAATAAAAAAAATAAAAAATTGTTTTGCGTCACATAAAGAAATAGATAGTGATGTTTTTGAGGATTCAAGATCGATGTTAATTATCGGTTCTTCCAACACAAGCAAAACAGCACTACTAATCAATCATTTGCGAAACACTAAGAATAGATCCAAAAAGGCGCTCGTTATTTTTCCAGCTTATCACTCCCAAGAGATAAAGGAGCTGAATGTTCTTGAAAATATAGAAGTTGTCACACACAGTGAAGACTATTATTTTACCAATAGAGCTGAAATAATAAATGCTGTAAAACATGGTATTGAAGATGGAAGGGATATCTATCTTGACGATATGCCGCTGGATGTTAAAATAGAAATAATGCAAATTTATTTTAATCGAACAATAGACACAGACACCAAAAGCAAGCTTTGTACAACTCTTCAAAGTGTGGAAGATTTAGAGGAGCATAAGTACTTTATTGGTTGTTTTGATGCTGTCTTATTTGGGGGCTTGTACAACTTTTCATCATTTCGTTCCGCATATTTTTTAAACAAGCTAACACAGCAATATGTTCTGGAACCACAAGAAAATTTAGAGCAACTAAGGAGAGGAGAGTTTGTTTGCATGGTAAAAAAATATACTACAAATAGATTTATTAAGTCCCCAACAAAAAGAATAGGGCTAGGGGTAGGGTGTACCATATGACAATACTTGTAGTAGACGACAGTTCAACAATGAGAAGGATTATTAAAAATTCCTTCATGAGAATAGGCTTTAAGAATGTACTTGAAGCAGAAAACGGGATAGATGCTTGGAACAATCTTTTAAACCATAAAATCGACCTACTTATTACAGACTGGAATATGCCAGAGATGAATGGGCTAGAGCTAGTAAAAAAGGTTCGCGCCAATGAACATTATAGTGAAATCCCAATCATTATGATAACAACAGAAGCCGGCAAGCCCGAAGTTATTGTAGCTCTTAAAGCAGGCGTTAATAACTATATCGTAAAGCCATTTACACCAAGCGTTTTAAAAGAAAAACTTATTGGTATTCTTGACAATATTAAACTATAAAAAGAAGGAAAAATTGATGAATAATGAAATATTCTTCCCAGAAAACGAATTTATTATCTCAAAAACGGATGCAAAAGGAAAAATCACCTATTGTAATGAGTTATTCATAAATGTCTCAGGATATGACACAAAAGAGTTGATCGAAAAGCCACATTCCATACTGAGGCATCAAGATATGCCAAAAGTTATCTTTAAAAAATTGTGGGATGATCTACAAAAAGGGCACGAGGTGTTTGCTTATGTCAAAAATAAAACAAAGCATGGGGATTATTATTGGGTTCTTGCTTTTGTAACCCCAAGTCATGGTGCAAATAAACAGTTTGCTGAATATTTTTCAGTAAGAAGAGCTCCAAATAAAGATACTGTCAGAAACTTCATAGAGCCTTTGTATAGAGATTTACTTCAGCAAGAAAGAACTGGTGGAATCTCGGCTTCAGCAAGATACCTAGAAGATTTACTTAAACAAAAAGGATTGACATATGAACAATTTATCTTCTCTTTCTAAAATACAGTACGCAAATATTTTGTCTATCGCGATTTTTATGATCGCGCTCGCTGTTGAAATCATAACATATGGTTTTAATGCGATGAGGATTTTGAATATTTTTAACTTTTTTTTGGCTTGGTATATGTTTGTCAATATCAAAAAGGTACAAAACAACATCCATACAATGTCTTTAATATTAGAAGAAGCTCAGAAAGGGATTCTTACTAAGAGAGTTGAAAATTATGAGAAAGGTGAACTGAAAAAACTAAACTTTTCAATCAATAACGTGTTGGATCAGTTTGAAGTTTTTACAAAAGAGGTTCTTGGCTCGTTCAATGCAACATCCGAGGGAAGATATCATAGAAGAATTATAGAGACAGGATTGCATGGATCATACCTCGAATCTGCAAAGATAATAAACATCTCTATAGAGGCTATGCAAAAAAATATCAACAATATTTCAGAGTCTTCTGTGAATTTTAAAATCAATAGCGTAGGAAATGGAATTTCTGATTTTCAAATAATTCAAGATGACCTCACTTCCGCTATGGACTCTCTTGGGGATATAACAAGCCGTTCTGATCGTATAGCTCTTGAATCAAATAGAACACAAAGTGAAATTGAAAATACAATTGAAAATGTATTTCAGATCGTGCAGATCGTGTCAAACACAGAAGAGAGAGTTGATATCCTAACGGAACGCACAGGTGATATATCAAATATAATCGCACTTATTAATGATATTGCGGATCAAACAAATCTTCTTGCACTTAATGCAGCTATAGAAGCCGCGCGCGCAGGTGAACATGGACGTGGATTTGCTGTTGTTGCAGATGAAGTAAGAAAGCTTGCAGAACGCACTCAAAAAGCAACTCAGGAGATTTCTGTTTCTGTTAACACTCTAAAGCAAGAAATGGTTGAGATCAATGAATCATCAAAAAGTATGAGTGATCTAGCAGGCAATCTTGAACGTACAATCAAAGAGTTTGCCCAAACGCTTCACTCGTTTGCAGAAGAAACAAAAATTACAACAAAAGATACACACCTTATGAGCGGAATGCTCTTTATTATATTAGCAAAACTTGACCATTTAATATTCAAGAATAATGCATATACGGCATTAACGGATAAAAAAACAGATAAGCAGTTTGATAATCACCATGATTGTCGTTTTGGTAGATGGTATGAAAATAAAGGTAAAGAGCTGATGGGTAAAACAAAATCCTATGGCTTGATTGCTCCACACCACAAAGCGGTACATGATTCTGTAACTAAAAATATTGTTTTTATTGAAAAAGGGAAAGATAGAGTTGCTGCAAATTTAGATGAGATAATTAAAAACTTTCAAGCAATAGAGAATTCTAGTAATCTGTTGTTTTCAACGATTGGCAATATGTTCACAGAATATAAAGAGGAGCTATATAAACATCACGATGAGAATGAAAACAAAAAAGGAAGGAGATAGTATTGAAGATAGCGTTTATTGATGACCAAGAGGTGGTATGTAATGCATACCGCAATGTTTTGTATAAAGCAGGAGCAGTAACTATTCAGGATACTTTTGACTCTTTTTTGATGCCGGAAACGTTTTTTCAGCGCTATACGAATATACAAGTTACTAGCACAGGCATTAGTAGAATTATAGAGATGCCAGAACAAATTGAAATAACTTGCGATGCAATCATATGTGATCACGACTTGGGTAGCGGAAAGATTGATGGTCATTCTCTTTTGCGCCTATTACAACAAAGTGGCTACAAGGGTGTCTGTATCCTTTTGACAGGGGATAAATCAGAAGAGATGAAAGAAAAGATGAAATCGACACCTAACGTTCATTATGCCTATAAGGGTGCAAAATCCATAGAGAGAAACCCTTATATTGTAATTGGTGAGATATTAAAAAATATTAGACGACAGTCAAATAACTAACAAAAAGGAAGATAGATGAACAAAATAATAAAAGTGGCAATGATTGATGATAATCCAACGGTACTGGCGGTTAACTTCGCAATGTTAAAAAAGACAAACGCTCTTACACCAGATGATCAATTTGACGCATATAAAAATCCAACCGATTTTTTTGCAGTCACAAAAGAGAATAATGTTAACTACTACGATGTGATTATCGTCGATTACGATCTTGGTCCAGACAACATGAAGGGGCTAGAGATTATAAGTGGAATGATAAAGCAAGGCTTTACAGGAAAGGCTGTCTTGCTAACGGGAAATGACTCAGCTGGCTTAGGGATGAAAATGATGATGCTTCCAAATATCGATTATGCAATTAAAAACATAAGTACCGGTGAAAAATCAACTATTGCAATTCTTGCAAAAGCAATAGAGCGTGCAAGATTTTAGTAACCAAAACAATTAAACGATTATCAATAAAACAAAGGAAAATAAGATATGCGTAAAAATTCAGACCTGATCGTGCTTTATTTAGAGGATGAATCTATTATCAAAGAGCATTTAGCGGATTCAATAAAGCCTCGCCTAAGAGCAACAGATCAGCTGTTAGTGACAAACAAGCAAAGCAAAGCAATAGAAATATTAAAAGCACACACAGTAGATGTTGTAATTATTGGCGTTGAAAATCCAAGCAGTGATTGTGTTGATTTTATCAAAGAGGTTAAAGTACACAGGCGAGACATACCGATTTATGGTGTCTCTTTTTGTGCGGATACGCAGCTTGTAAAAGATGCAAAAGAGGCCGGAATAACTGGATGTTATACCAGAGGAGAAGATTTGCAAGATCTTGTATATGCAATAAGAATGTACAAGAAAGAGCTTGCGAGAAAAGAGGCAGAGCTTATGAGCTCGGATGAGTATCAAGAGATTGTTGACTCGACTGCTTTGGTTTCAAAGACCGACCCTCTTGGAAAAATTATATATGTTAATGATTTGTTTTGCTGGGTATCGCAATACACTCGCGAAGAGCTCTTAGGCAAGCCACACAATATAGTGAGGCATCCTGATATGCCACGCGAAGCGTTTGAGGAGATGTGGAATACGATCTCTGTTGAAAAAAAGGCTTGGACTGGCGAAGTAAAAAATCGTAAAAAAAACGGAGAACCATATTATGTTGAAGCAAGAATCTATCCAAAGCTTGACGAGAATGGAGAAGTTAAAGAGTATATAGCTATCCGTTATGATGTCACAGAACTTGCGCTTCAAAAAGAGGAAACAGAAAAACAAAAGATCCTCAATCGTTTTATTCTTGATGAGCAAACCAACATAGTTGCGGTAACCACAAGAGAGGAGGGTATTGTTACAATCAATAAAGCCTTTTTTGATATTTTTCCTTACAAAGATGTTGAGGATTTTAAATCTAAACACTCTTGTATTTGCGACCTATTTGTTGAATGTGGTGAGGAGTGTTCTATCGCAGAAAACTCTCAGCAGTGGTTTGAGGAAATCATAACTAGCGAAAATCCTGAAAGCAAAAAGCACAGAGTGAGCATGGTAGATAAGCATGGTCAAAAACGTATATTTTCGGCAACAGTAAAAATTGCAACAAGTGGCAATAAAGATGAAAGACGAAAATATTTTGTTGCTTCTTTGAGTGATATTACCGAAGCAGAAAATGAAGCAGAAAATGCAAGAAGGGAATCATTTGCTAAATCAAACTTTCTTGCAACAATGAGTCATGAAATACGCACTCCAATGAACGGGATCATCGGCTTTATTGATTTAATAGCGGAAACCAAACTAAGTTCTCAACAAAGAGAATACATAGGGATTGTGCAAAATTCTGCAAGCAGTCTTCTTGGAATTATTAATGATATTTTAGATTTTTCAAAAATAGAAACTGGCAACTTCACAATAGAGAATATTGATTTTGATCCAATGAAAGAGATTGAGGGCATAGCAGATCTCTTTATTGCAAAAGCAGCTGAAAAAAATATAGACCTTTGTGTGTTTGTTGATCCAACTCTGCCTTCGTGTACACTCGGAGATCCTTTTAGAATAAAACAAATTTTGTCTAATCTCATAAACAATGCAATTAAATTTACCCCCGATAAGGGCGAGGTGAGTATTATCGTAGAAAAAACAATACAGACAGCCGATAATGTTTCATTAAGAGTATGTGTCAAAGACACAGGCAAGGGGATGACAGAAGAGACGAAGCAGATTATATTTACTCCATTTATGCAAGCAGACACAAGTATCAGTAGAAACTATGGAGGAACAGGGCTTGGCCTAACAATTTGTCAAAGCCTTGCGGAGCTAATGGGCTCTCAAATAGAGTTTGAAAGCGAGCTTGGCGTTGGAAGTAAGTTTTGGTTTACGTTGGTTCTGCCTATTTGTAATGAAAAAAATCATGTTATAGACAAAATAGATATTAAGAAAAAAGATATCTCGATATATGTCGCAGAAGAGTCTCAAAGCAGATGCTTATATACATTACAGCGATACCTTGAATCCTTCGGATTTAACTATAGCGTTCTCCAGGAGCCAAAAGGTCCAGAATTTGATCATTGTCACACTCTTATTGTAATCACTTCAGGGAAAAACAATGTTCCCGAGATAGATGATAACTATTTTAACTCTCATAGGGTTGTGTCTGTTGTTCCGGCAAATACTATGGACTATAATAGATTCTCATCACACTCTACGATTTCTATGCCTATCAACGGTTCTAAAATATTTGATTCGCTAGTTGAGGGCAGGGCGAGTAAAATAGAGAACATCTATGAGATCAAAGATGGTGAGGATGTGTTTCAATATAATGCAAAAGTAATGGTCGCAGAAGATAATAAAACCAATCAAAGGCTTGCAATGGCGATGCTTCAACGCTTCGGGATAACCCCGATAGTTGTTGAAAATGGAGCAGAGGCATTACTAGAATACAAAAAATCATATGAATCAAAAGAACCTTTTGATCTTATCTTTATGGATATACATATGCCAATAATGAATGGGATGGAAGCCACAGCAGAGATTATCTCTTTTGAAGAGGATCTGTATCTCAAACACGTTCCGATTATCGCCCTTACAGCGGATGCAATTAAGGGAAAAGAGGAGGAGTACCTAAATATTGGGATGGATTCATTTTTATCCAAACCGATTGACAAGGCAAAATTCAATGATAAGATAATGGGATATTTGAAACATTGTGTTTCTGAAGAGAAGAATGAAGCTGAGTCGTTAGTTTTAAAAGAAGTGAGCCAGACACCAGTAAATGATGAAAACAGCATCATGACTCTAAAAGCATCGATTGTCTCTGAAGAACTTGGTCTTGATATGGATATCGCTCTTGATCTAGTGCAGAACTTTTATGAAAACGTAGAAGTCCAAATCAAAGATTTAGGAGAGGCGATCAAAGAGCATAATCATGAAGTAACTAGAAGTATCTCTCACTCGATCAAGGGTGCGGCTGGAAGTTTAAGACTTGATGATATTTATGAATTGTGCAAAGAGATTGAAGAGAATTCAAAGGCTCATGTTGAGTCATACCAATACCGTGAAAAGTTTATGAAATTAAAGACAAAAATATTTGGTAAGAATGATGATGAATAATTTACGAATGGCAATGATTGATGATAATAAGACGGTATTAACAGTTACCTCGACAATGTTGCAAAACAACGGGATAATAAACAGCGAGAACACTATGGATTTGTTTGATAATCCAGATGACTTCTTGAAAACTATCGAAGAGAAGGGCGCAAACTATTATGGCATTATAATTGTGGATCAGGATTTTGGCATAAATAAGCTTGGGGGATTGGATATCGTTAGACTTATTCAGTATAAGGATTTTTGTGGAGCAGTAATATTTTTCACAGGGGATGCATCTATTTCTGCAGGGATTAACTCGACGCTCGTTGGGAATATTCATTATATCGTTAAAAATTCACTAGGCGGTCCTGCTGATACAATCCGCATGCTTTCGGCAATGATTCTATGGATACGCAGAAACCAATGAGTAGATTTCTTGTAAAGCTCTCAGTAGTAATAACTATTTTTTTTGCAAGTCTATATGGTGCAGAAAATCCTTTTGTGAAAGCAGGAGAATATTATCATATTAATCCGTGGATACTCTATTCGATTGCAAAAGTAGAGAGCAATAATAACTCTAGTGCGGTCAACAAAAATAGAAATGGCACCGTTGATGTCGGCATAATGCAAATTAATTCGTGCCATTTTCAGACACTTTCAAAATACGGATATTCTCCAAATGATTTATTCGATGCTAACCTCAATATTCATGTTGGTGCCTGGATTCTATCAGGATGCATCGCAAAGCACGGCTATACTGTAGGTGCACTCAGTTGCTACAATGGAGATAAAACAGGAAGATATTCAAAAAAAGTAATTGAGATGTATTACAGAGAAACAAAAAAATATGCATCCAATGAAGACTATTGAGGTTGCCTAGGCGAAAACCTCTTTAGCGCAAGCTCTCTGTGAACCACAGAGTATATATTAATTGTAGATATCTTCCGTTTTGTCTGCAACCATAAAATCATCATAAACTTCAATCTTTTTGTTACAGTTTTTTAAAATAGCCATAGTGGTAGAAATAGATTTGTGGCCAAGTCTTTCTTTGATACTAATAGGTGGCACTCCCATATTGCCAAGCATTATTGCATGGGTGCTTCTAAGCATTTCTGCAGTAACTTTTATTTTGCTTACCCCGCTTTTCAACACCATTCTTTTGGTAATATCCAATACATATTGAGATCCCAATTGCTTATGTGGGTCTCTTGCGGAGTGAAAAAAATATTCTTCAGACAGCTCTTTTCTGGAAACAAGAAAATCCAAAAATCCCGAAGAAATATTCTTGAGAAGTACGGTTACGGTGCGACTTTTACTATGACTATTTATGTTGAAAACAATGTATTTATTTTTGATAATAGCTATATCTGTTAATTTAATATTGCATAATTCCGATACCGTAATCCCACTATGCATTAAAACTTTAACTATAAGATTATCCATTGTTTTATTGGCTTGAGAATTAATGTATGAGTTTAGCAGTAGAAGTTCGTCTTGCGTAAGCCATTGCATGACTTCTTCATGGCTTTTCGAAAATTGCTCTATCACCTGAAACGTAAAAATCTCTCCATCGATATTGATATGATTTTTTGAAATATATACAAAAAATTGATTAAGGACACTTCTTATTACAATCTTAGTATTATTACCAATATCACTAAGCCAGCGTGTGAAAAAATCATTCTGCAAATCATTTTCTGCTATCTTTGCAATATCTTTGATATCAAGAGAGGAGAGAAATTTATGATATTTTGACAAACTGTTAGTAAGCTGCCATAATGATTTTGCTTGAGATTTAATTGAAATGGTAAAGCGTTTTAGATCTTCCCACGACATAGTGTCGTCAAGCTCTTTTAAAATTTGATTCATCATGGATGTTTCAATATTGTTTTTGGCAAGAAAAATACCAAGTTTATATGATAAGAATTTTTTACACCAGAATAAAAAATCATCTTCGAAATTTTTGTACTGATGCAGATAGTGCCCTGTTAACATTGGAACCTTCTTTGTGAATAATGATATAATTATACATGTAAAATGTTTTAAAATAAATTTATTATGTGCAAAAAGAAACAAAATAGTACCATATTGTGTAAGAGTGTCCAAACAAAGCAAATGTTGCCATCAACGCATCATCAAAGAAGAGATTCATGAAGACAGAATTAATAGAACGCGAATTTAATTTTAAAGAAATCGGATATGATATTGACGTTAAGTTGACATCTCACCTATTTATTCGCAGAACCATAAACGGCATAACTGACAAGCATATCAGATCTCATATCTTCAAAACGAGAGCTCAATATCAGGATTTATTAACAGCCGCTATAAAGAAATTTAATCTTTTGGATTACGCAAACAAAGGTCGTGTCTCCTTTATTTTTATACACAAACAAGAAAAATATGGAATGCTGCTTGATGTCACAAAGAGCAAGGACGGCTATACAATCACCGTAATCACTATAGACAAAATGGGCGATAGACATTTTGTGAAAAATGCTTTTTTTGGAAAAGAAAAAAATAAAATATATACTGAATATGTTTTGCACTCAAGCTATATGCGTGCAATCGAAGAGAGGGTAAATAGCTGCAGGGAGTTTGTGTTTTACAATACATTTTTCTACAACCGCTCTGCACAAGAAATTAGTCTCAAGAAAAAAATAAATGAATACAGAATACACAACTCGATAATATCAAGATTTGATAACAAAACACTTTATTTTGGAAGACATTGGATAGAAATATGCAACAAAACGGATGGTCCAATCTATATTCTAATCAATATAGAAAAACTTATCGTCAAGGATTTGCAAAATATTGCCATAATCTTTGTGGATGTAAGGGAGGAAATTGATAGAACCCAAATAACGAAAGATATTATATGCTTCCCCGATTTTACACCACCAAAAATAAAGGTAAAAAGCAAAACTGGACTTCGTATAAAAAAGAAACTTCTCTCGGGTAAGCTTTCCTAGAGAATCTGTTGGTAAAAAATACTTATTTTCGAGCAAATTTCTGCTCTATTGACAAGAGGAAAATATGAAACAATTAACGTCATTGTTACTTGCATCTATTGCAACAACAATTATTTATGGTGCACAAACTACATGCGACAACATCTACTTTGGTAATTATGCACCAGATATCATCAACACAAAGCTCACTAAGGACACAAAAGAGCTCTGCTACAAAGAGTTCGCTGTAATGCATTCTGGAGTCTCTAAGACACCTCTATGGAGTGCAGAGCACCTAACACGTAATATGTTAAATGGTAAAGCAGAGAGAAGTAATGATTTTCATGCAGAAGAGAGACTCTCTCACAATGAAAGAGCAGAATTAAATGACTACGCTCATTCAGGATTTGATAGAGGTCATATGGCACCTAGTGCTGATTTTATTGACCCACAAAGCAATCAAGAATGTTTTACCTTGGCCAATATGATTCCACAGCTTCATTCAAATAATGCAGGTGTTTGGAGTCATATCGAAAGCGCTACAAGATATCTTGTGAAAAAGAGTGGTGAGGCTTATATTGTTACTGGACCAATATATCAAGGCAATAACATTCAGCGTATCGGTGGGAGAGTTTTAGTGCCTACAAAGATTTTTAAAGCTATCTATGTTCCATCATTAAATCAAGGTGCTGCATACATCACTGATAATGCTCCAGGAGATAACTATAGTATTATCTCTATTGCAGAACTTGAAAAACTTACAGGCATAAACATATTCCCTAAAATGACTCAAACATCTAAACAGCAGATACTTTCTCTTCCACCAGTTAAAGGAGATACACAAGTGGCTTTCCAAAACAATGGTGTATCACAACAGACGCAAAATGCTCCTGCATCAAATGGCTTCATGGAAAAGCTAGAGAGAAAAATCCATAATTTCAATAAAGGATATTAATGCCAAATAGTAAAAAAGGATTTATCCCTTATGCAAATGAAGTAAATTCTTTCAGTATCGGAGAGCTTACTGTTGAAAACAGATTAGATAGAGTATCAATCTCAGGAAGCATAGAACTCACAAAAGATAAAGAGGGATTGCAATACGCTTATGAGCTAAAACGCATCATCGATTCGACAATTGCAGAACTTAAAAATAAAGATTTGCCAGAGCATATTGAGATTGCACCTGTAGAGATGGTGGAGAATCCTTTTAGTTAAAAATGTCGTTAAAATACTTGTTGGGGTTATGGATAAAAAAATAAATATTCAAAAGGAGTCATCACATGCCAGAAAAACATATACAGTTCTACTTGGAAACAATAGAGCATATGCTAGAAAATGAGTATCCAAAATTGTATGATAAAATAATAAAAACGCTGTTAAATAATGTGGAAATAGCTTTGTATGGAGCAAGTGGCTATGGCTATGGGCCAATGAATGTACTCATTGAGATAAACGTAAATCTTCTTCTTGATATACTCCGCGTTCTTGAAATAGAAGAAGGTGTGCAAGTGCTTATGGAGCTTGCAGAAGAAAACAAACAGAAGGAAAAGAATTCAAAGAGATTTCTTTTAAAGATTAAAGATTAAGCGCCTTAATAATATTATGACATTAATCCCTTTTGCATTTTCAAAGACATTAAAAAAACTTGTTGATGTTGATGAAGTTACAAGAGGCTTAAGTTGCTACTGCATCTGTCCTTCATGTAAAATGACACTTCAAGCAAAACAGGGTGAAGTCAACGAACATCATTTCGCTCATGCCCACAAAGCAGAAACTATATGCCATTACTCATATTGGGTTTCAGTTCGTGACATGGCAAAACAGATACTCTTGGAAACAAAATACATTCATTTAGATCTTGGAAAATCAAATAATCTCAGCAAAATTCCTTATGCGAAAAATCCGACATGGATCAGAGTCTTACATGTAAAAAAAGGAAAAAATGGTTTTGCTCTGGAATTAGACACATCGATTGGTAAGCTAGATGTTTGTTTCAAAACACCAGAGGATGCTCATAGGGAATGCGATTTTACAAAATCTTTAAGATCACAAAACTTGATCCTAGAAATCGACCTCATAAAAATGAATCCAAGAGAAAATAAATACAAAGAGCGTCTAAAAGCGATATTGATTGATAGCAACACATCAAAAAAACTTCTAACACATAAGCTTAAAAAGCCCAAACAGACATTTATACTTTCGCGCGATATATTTCATAATATGCTTCAAGATATATGTCGTGAACTTGACAAAAGCACCACCCAAAAGCAAGTTAAATTAGAGCCACCAAAAGAAAAAGTTTTCTGTACTAATTCGATTGCAAAAGAGCTGAACTTCGATTTAAGAAATGTTTCATATAAGCGAAAGAATGCCATCGCAAATATGCAACCATTTTACGAGAAGTGCATGAAAATGTATAAGGATGTAATACAGGATGATGAATATAATGAGATATACTCAGAAGGAACACATGAGCTTGTATCTTTTAAGGGCAGATACTATGCGATAGCAGATGTTGATGGTATTTATGTGTTATATACTTTTGATTATGCTAAGTTCAACAAAGTGGGTAGTTCAAGAAATTATCGTCTTCTTATTGAGCGTTTTCAGAATGATTTTAAGGAAGCAGAAACGCTTTTTTAAAAAAGTGAAAAAATACTATTTGACATTAAACAGTCTAAGTGCAATAATACCGCTGAAAAACAAAGAGTTTGCTATATGATATGAGTAAGGCAAGATCGACATTCCCGCTTGCAGAAGAGTAGTGAATGCAAATCACAAGAATAAGTTGGAACAGAAAAGCCTCTATATGGGATCTACCAAAGAATATAGGAACAAAGCGAAATAAATTACAAATTGATTCTAATAAAAGGTGTATTGCAGTAAATTCTTATAGATTCCAGTTTGTTCTTGGAAGTTACAACAAACAAATATACATACAACCAAACGTATTATAAATAAATCGTAAAAGTGTCATTTTACGATTAAATATGATAATTGTGATATAATAATATCAATTTATGGTCGGCAAACCAACGTAAGGAATAATAATGGAAAATAAATTGTTGGATACAGAAAAAGAAATAGAAGCGATACTGGAGAAATTTTCAGATAGTGTGGAAGAATGGCCAGAAAAGAATCTCGAAGTGTTTGTAAAAGACAAAGTGATTGTTGTTAAAGAGTTTTTTGGGCTTTTTGAGAAACCGATACTGGATAAAATAAAAGATGCTGAATACATCATTTTTGAATCATATATCAGTGAGCAAAATAGTGGTTATTCTGAAATAAAAGAGTCTATGTTAGAAGAATTTGGAGAAATGCACAATAAGCCTTTTCTTGTTGCAAGAGAACTTCTTTTGATCTCCTATATGACTTACCAACAATCAATAGCTTTTTTTGCAGATTACAGCTTAAGCAATGATGCGATTTTAGAAATTAAACATCTTGGATATGATGATAAGGCTCTACGGGAAAGCAATAATAAATATCTGCAATTGTTTAATGATGGCAGCGATGATGAGTTAAAAGTCATGATTGATGAGCTAAAGGTATCAATGATAGATTTTAAAGTAGTGCTAGAAAAGTTTGTAAATCTAAGTGTGAGCACTGGACTAAGAGGTCTTAACTTTTTAATGATTTTAGGAAAATTTGTAGAAAAAAATAATATCTCAATACGGCCACTTGGAGCTGGAACCAATAAACGATATTTTATTGAGTTGGCAAACTATTTCATTAATGGCAAAGGCAACCCAAATAAATATGGTGATGTGAAAGAATGCCTCGCAGGGATAGATTACTATTTTAATGATATTGAATGCGCTGCATTGCTACAAAATTCTCCTCAGATATGTTTTATCTCTGGTGAGGTGCACAAAAATGATTATAGTTATTTAAAATTCTGGAAAGATATTAATCCAGATGAATATTTTGTTCCAGTGGTCAATGGAACAACTTCGAGAAGGACTCGATAATGTCAAAAATAGAACAAGCCTCAATGAATTGGGCTGAAAAAATCAATGAAATTTTACATGTAAAAAAGCTTACACAAAAAGATCTTGCAAAAATAGGAGGCTGTACGCAATCGACAATTAGTAAATATTGCAAAGGCCAAAGAATCCCTAGTGTTGAATTTGCGAAAGCGTTGTTTGACAAACTAGACATCGATCCTCGTTGGTTTTTCTCTGAAGAGGTAAAAAGAGAAATACCAGGCAAAGAGAAACAATGACAAAACAAGAAGCAAAACAAAAGATACTTTTGAGTCCGCTAACAGATAATTTGGAACCCAAAACAATACGTTTTTTCTTAGAGATCATTGATGAGATTGAATATGAAATAAAAGAGAGCAATACCCCAGAGGACTCCAATGGCTAAATTTCCTCTTGATATTGGTGATACAGTCGAAGAGTCATTAATTTTTTGGTACACAAGATATTTTATTAGCAAAATAAGCACCCTCACAAAAGAGGGAGTCAAGAACGGCACATTATACGAAGAATGCAAAGATGCCCTCGCCGCTTCCCCAAGAACACTTGAAGAGATACATAAAATCATCAATGACATGAAACGTGCAGGATTAAACGGCCCATCCGTCTATATTAAACCCCTGCTCTTGTTTGCTAGAGCAATCATAAAAAGCAGATTTGAATCACTCAGAGAGATAGATGAAGATTTTGTACAATCGTTTCTTTCAAGTGACATGTATGACAAAAGCGATGCGACTTTAACTAATTATAAAAATGCGATTATCAATTTTTTAAACTATGTATCTGCCTATAATGAAAATGAGCCAAACAGCGGAAATGGGTATGTATTTTCCATTAAAATAAAAAAGATTAATGGAGTTTCAAATAACACAAAAAAGATACCAGAGTTTATGACAAAAAAAGAGATGGATAAATTTTTAAAGGTGCTTGACGAATATGAGTTTGGAAGAAATGCAGATGCTCAAATAGTATTTCGAGTTGCCATTAAACTGATTCTATTTACAGGCGCAAGAGTGAATGAAATTGCATCACTCAACTACAAGGATATCTCTTTTGAAGATGATGGAATAGTCATTAAATTGAAAGGGAAAGGTAAAAAAGAGAGGGTTGTTGCAATTGCCAATAGAAATATAAAAACAGATCTTGACCTTTATTTAAAGTACATACACCCTCTTTGTGAAAATGGCAGATTGTTTTGCGGAATAATGAACCACAAGATAGACCTCAACACGAGACAAATATCAAAAGCAGTAGAACAGGTACTCGATCATGCGAAAATAAATAAGCAAAAAAATGGTGCCCACCTACTCCGCCACTCTTACGCGACATTTGTTTATAATCAAACAAGAGATTTAAGGCTCGTTCAAGAGCTGCTGGGACACGCGGACTCAAAAACTACACAGATATATACGCACATCGATAATGAGCGGATTAAGAAAACGAGGGATTTGTTTTGAATGCATTGGATTAAACATTACATATCAGAGTATAGAACAGATCCGAAAAGAAAAGCAATTTTCAGTATTGAATGGCATCAGACCGCCTCTGATCCGCAAGACCATATCGCATATATTGAAATTACAGTTTTCATAAGGCCTATAGTTACGATTATTTACGACGGAGAGCAGTGGGAAGAAGATGTAAAATTTGTTTGTAATGCTGGTAGCAAGTGGGATGTACGCGCAAATAAAAATAGATGTACATTCTATGATAGTATAGAAATTGCCAATGGACTTAAATCTTTTGGTATTGGTAGTTTTATTTTTCACAGCGTATTGAATGTTTTCATAGAATATTTTCCAAAAGCTTCATTATGCTTATCTCTCTCCCCAGTAGATGAATTGGATGAAGATAATAAAATAAGACGCAATAGAATGTATGAGAAAATCGAATTAATTAAAAATAAGGGAGGTACAAAATACTCTATCGAGCATATTGAAAATTTAAACTTAAAAAAAGAATTTAATTATATAGTTGAGATTAATATATAGTAAAGTTAATGGTTAGTACTTAGTAAAACAATTAATAATACAGCCCGTGGAAAAGATACAAAATCTTTCAAAAAAACAAACAGAATTTTTTCTTTTCTGATAGACTTGCTGCGATGTTTCGTTATAGTCTATATGGTGGAACAACAAGACGGAGAAAATTTAAAAAAATGGAGAAAAAATATGAAAAAATTGGTAAAGATACTTGCAATTAGTGCGCTAGTAGTGGCCTCTGCTTATGCTTCAGACAAACAAACAGAGCTTGATACGCTCCCGAGTGGGGCCGCATTCGCTGCTTCTTATCAAGGATTTGAAAGCGATACGAGCAAAGTCGAAGAATATTGTAGACAAGAGTTAAAAAAATATCCATTGAGAGATCACAAGAAAACGGAAGAAAACATGAATTACATGGTATCTAAATGCGTAAAGGATTACAAAAAAGACAAGGGTATCGAATAAAGTGCAAACCAACAAAGGGATTTTTCTTCCCAATCGATATTAAATATTCTTCATAATAAGTTTTATCACTAAATATATCGTGATATACCTTTTGATCTAAATTATCTATAAAAGAGAGCCTGAGTGCATTGATAGTTTATAAGCTGTAAGTCTTTTATCTAATACAATTTTATAATAAGCAAATTTGTATTCTTTTTGTTTAAGATACATATTGTATGCACCTATTTTAAGTGAAATGCTACGCTTTGTAGCGTTTTTAGAGTGAATTTAGAAGTATTTACTATTTTGGCATGTCAATAATGAAATTTTTCTGTATAATTTTCGTACACAAATTATATGCTTAACTTTAACTTAAAACAAGGGTCATTACCGTGCAATTCATAGACTGGGTTTTACTTGTCTTCTCTATCATCACAGTTATTTCGTTTGTTGTTACAAGTATAAAAACATATAGCACTTCTCGATTAAAAGAAGCAGAACGTTATTTTAATGGTTCAATTGTTGACAAAAATGAACATTTTAAAGAACGAACATATACACATGGTCTTGCGCTTGTAAAAGATAAAAATTCTGGAACTTATAAGTTTAAAAAACAAGCAAAAATGTGTGATACTGCACTCCTTTATTCTTAATCAATATGTAGCTCAAAGACTCTAGCAAGGTGTCTACTGCATGTTGGTATAGTTGGATTCCAACTAATCTAGGTGAACTAAATTTTGATTTTATTGGCAAATCAAAGATTATTGAGAACAACTATCAGCAAATACGAAAAAGAAATAATTCTTTTTATATTAAAAAACTAGATATTAGCTATATTTCTGATACCTACACTCCTAATGATGCTTTAGTGGATCTGTTATTGTCTCCTTTTTTACCTTCTTTTCAAGAAGAAATTTTTGGCTATGCAGACGTATTTTTGACTAAAAATACCTTTACATTTTATGGCACCATACGACTTTCATACCCAGAGAATTTTTTAGCAAAAGCAACAATTGAAATAGAATTAAATGGAAAAATTAAAATATCAAATTTGGACGTTAATTCATACGAAGAAGATCTTTGGTCAGAATTTGGAGATTATAATCATTTCTCAAATTATTTAGCCCAAGTCATTTTCATTATCATAAAAGGTTTAATTCATGGAGATAACCATCATCATCAAAAAATAGATACGGCAATTGCTGTCAATCCAAATCAATTCCAACCTGAATATATTGTTCAAAATATGATACGTCATATTAAGCGAGTTGAACATGATATTAAACATTTGGACCGCTGTTATGGAGAAATAAAATCCAAAAATTCAATAGAAGAAATGAAAGGATACAGAAGTTACATCAAAACATTTCGCCTACTTTTCGCTCAACAAATAGATAATCTTACCGTTGTGCCAATTTATGTCAAAGAAGAAAAAATCCTTGATAACATAATTGATTCGCTTGAATCAAATGTGAAAAAAACTCAAAATAAACCAGCTCATAGATTAAGTTTTTTTGCAATATTGTTGGTCTATCTTGGAGCTCTTATCTCAGGTTCAATTTTATATCTTAATCTCTGGGGAAAAGATCATCCGAGTTATGTAAATAACTGGGGATACTATTGGATCTATGCAACAATCATATTGTATATAGCACTTTTGCATTT
>CAITKP010000095.1 GCA_903892995.1 uncultured Campylobacterales bacterium | reverse complement strand
ATGGCTGCAGTTAGCAAACTTATTGCTTAAGGTTTTATGATGTTTATTCGAGAAAATAATTCGCTTATTATAAATCCACCAGAAGAGCTAACGATTCGAACGGTTTGTGATTTTGTTGAAGCGATTAAACCAGAACTTCAAGACTATGAAACACTCTTAATTAATTTGGTCGGTGTCATAGAGATCGATTCTGCCGGATTTCAAACTATTATAGCGCTTAAGAATGAGACTTTAGAGCAGAAAAAAAACTTTAGTATTATTGGTATGTCTATGGATGTGGATGAGTTGGTCTCTCTTTATCAAGCTGATACGTACTTAAACAGTTAAAAGGAATACAATGTTTTTTTCAGATGAACAAATTCATGAAGCGATGTTAGAATATAAAGATGAATCCATTGAGTTATTAAATGATATGGAGGTTGCTCTTCTTGAAATTCAAGAAAATGGTATAACACTTGAACGTATAAATGCTATTTTTCGTGCGGCACATACGATTAAGGGCTCTAGTGGAATGCTCAAACTCGATCATTTGGTTGAATTCACACATATTGCAGAGAATCTTCTTGATGATATTCGTAACGATAAGATAACCTTCGCAAATGAGATGATCGATACTTTTTTACGTTCAAAAGATCATATGACGAATCTTATTTTTTCATATACTACAAATATTGGACAAGAACCTAGCGAGACGCTAAAAGCGATCAGTCGTTCTATAATGGATGAGCTAGAAAAGTATAGTGGAAAAACTCCTGCACCCACAACACAGGTAGTTCCCAAACAAGAGCCCGTAGAAGCTGTGCTTTCAGGATGGGATATTGACATCAAGTTTGGTTCAGAAGTTCTTAAAGATGGGATGGAACCAGCTCATTTTTTACGCTTTCTTTCAACACTTGGAGATGTTATTCTTTTTGAAAGTGATTTCTCAGCTATTCCACCACTGAGTATAATCGATGCTACACAATGTTATATCAACTGTTTTATTAAACTTGAATCATCTGCATCCAGAGAAAAGATAGAAGATGTTTTTGAATTTATTAAAGATGATATTATGCTTAACCTTACTGCTTGGGAAAGTGTTCAAGAAGAGAGTGAACAAAGCAATTCTATTGAAGAGGAAGTTATAACACAAGTGGTAGAGAACGATTCAAAACCGGTTGTTGTAACTAACACATCTTCATCAGAAGAGCCTACTGTATCTATGGCTTCTCATACGCTTCGTGTTGATAGTGAGAAGATTGATACACTGATTAACCTTATTGGTGAGATGGTTATTGCAAATGCGAATGTTGTTCAAAAGTCATCTGAGATTGATAATGATGATCTTATAGAATCAGTTTCTATAGTCTCTCATATGCTTGAAGAGATTCGCGAGAGTGCGATGAAAATTCGTATGGTACAGATTGGTGAGACTTTCAACAAATTCAAAAGAATTGTTCATGATGTAAGTCAAAAGCTAGGTAAAGATGTGGAGCTTGTGATTACTGGTGGCGAGACAGAGATGGATAAGACAATTGTTGAAAAAATAAGCGATCCTCTTGTCCATATTGTTAGAAATGCAATGGATCATGGTCTTGAAAATACTGAAGAACGTTTAAATATAAATAAAAAATCAAAAGGTCGTTTATCTCTCAATGCATTCCATGATGCTGGAACAATTGCTATTGAGATTAGTGATGATGGTCGCGGACTTGATGAAGAGAAACTTTTTGCCAAAGCTGTGGATAAAGGTTTAATTGATCCTCATGCAAAACTAACACAAAAAGAGATTTTTAATCTTATCTTTGAACCAGGATTTTCTACGGCTGCACAGATCACTGATCTCTCTGGACGTGGCGTGGGAATGGATGTTGTAAGACGAAATATTCATGCCTTACGAGGTAGTGTTGATATAAAAAGTGTATTAGGAAAAGGGAGTACATTTACTATTCGACTTCCACTTACTCTTGCAATCATTGATGGCTTTTTAGTTCGTGTAGGTAAAACATACTATGTTATCCCGCTTGAGAGTGTTTTGGAATGTGTGGAGCTTCTGCAAAATAATAATGAAGTAATGTGTGGAAACCAATATATAAATCTTCGAGGGACAATCCTTCCAATACTAAGTTTGAGAGACTTTTTTGTTGAGCAAGAACCTGTACGAGAAGATACTGTAGAAAACGTAGTTATCGTAAAAAGTGGTGAAAATAAGTTTGGCTTGATTGTAGAAGAACTTTTGGGTGAATTTCAAACAGTTATCAAGCCTCTTGGAAAAATCTATAGAGGTGTTCGTGGGATAGGTGGATCTACTATTTTAGGTAGTGGAGAAGTCGCTCTTATTATAGATGTTCCAATTTTGATTAATGTTATCGGTGCGCTTAATCATAGCGGCGAGAAAGGATCGTATTGAATGAAGTGAAAGAGACAGTATCTTAAATAATTTCAATAAATAAATCAAATCTAAAAGGATAAAAAAATGGAAACAATTACAGACAATACAATCACAAAACCTGAATTAGGAACGAGCAATGATGCACTTCGTGCTGAAAATGCTTCACTAAAACGTCAAATAGCGTTGTTACTTCGTGATTCTAATATGATGAATGAAGCTGCTCTTCAAGGTAACTTAGATGTAAGTATCAATGTTGCTGAATTTGAAGGTGATTTTACGACGATTGCAAACGGAATCAACGCATTTGCAGAGCAGATGAGAACAACATTCTTAGATATCAACAATAACGTAGATCGTCTTGCAAACGGAGACTTCACAGCACAAATCACAAATGATTACAAAGGTGCATTCAATGTGACTAAAGTAGCAGTCAATGCTCTTGGAACAAACCTAAACAACTTAATCATCGATAGCAATATGATGAATGAAGAGGGACTCAAAGGGAACTTTGAAGCACAAATCGAAACAGCAAAATATCAAGGTGACTTTGGAAAAATCACAGGCGGTATCAATAACTTTGCAACAGTTGTTAAAGAAGGTT
>CAITKP010000094.1 GCA_903892995.1 uncultured Campylobacterales bacterium | reverse complement strand
TGAATAAGATTAAATGTCGAGGTGTCCATTCGGTAAACACTTATGCCGAATTCAAACCCCCCTAACTGCGGGAAATAGTTCCACCAGCATCGCTGGCCTAAAGCTATTGCTACCAACTATTCATGGCGACATAGAGTAGGGCAAACGGTAATTCGTTTGGTATGGTAAAAATGCAATAGATGAGAGAGAGATCTCGAAATGGATAATCCGCAAGAAAGTCACTCACGTAGTGATGCCTTCAACGACTATCGAAAGGCTGCATTAGCAGAACCGAGTAGAGTAGACCGCAAGCCAAAAAAGATTCATGGTATCCTTTCTTTAATTCAAACAAATTTAATGGCGGTCGAAACGGGGGGATGTGGTAACCCAATTTTGCTTCATTGCCACATAAGATATAGTCTGTTCTTACATGAAAGTGTAAGCTGACAATATAATCAAGAGTACAAATCTTCCTTGTTCATCCCTTCACAAGCCTTTCTTAAACTTTTCCAAAAGAAGATTCGTGGTTTGTGCTCTTGGCTTATGTTGTCGAAAGCATTTGTTGCGAATTGCTTTGAACACAAAGGTTAAAACTTTTTAAAAAATATATTCCCACGAGGGAGTTTCTTGACTTCCTTAAAGGGATATCTATGTCAATAAACTTCTTGGCGGGAATCTATTTCCACAAGAATTTCACTCAACCACTTTCCTAACAAAACCGAAAGGTGCACAATAAAGCAGTGGTTGATGCTGAAAGATGAAATTTGTTTTCTATAAAAAATCTTTTTTTATAGATTTATTCATTAGTTGCTTCATTAGAGGCCAACCCACTGGGGGATATATACTTTCCCCTAGAGGGATTGGTATGTCTTCCTTACATAATAAGGAAATATAATGAAAACAATAGACGCACGTTCATATGGCAGTTACCAAAAAGAGACAAAACCTTTAAAAACATATAAATATACTAGCGATAGCGATATCGAGAGTGTAAGTAGAGTTTTCAAGTTATTAGCTTTTGTTATGGTACTTGCAACAATGATGGCAATGGCTGGATTTATAAGATAGATAAGCAGCAGAGAATATATGCGTTTTTGTGTATATTGGCTGCTCCTCCCTGTTATTAATATGGTCAAGGGAGTCATTTTCTCACTCGTTGTTTAAATGATTACCCAGATCATATTAATGCAGTGAGGTGTATTATGAGAACAATTTTAACTATTGCCGCTTTAAGCACATTTGCTTACTCGGAAGTTGGAGCTTTTTATAAGATTGTAAATTCTTTGGAGTTCCACAGTCAAAAAATAACAACAGCTTCAAAAACCTTTGTAGATCAATAGGAAGGAGGCGGCAATGTGTATTAATAATAAAACAATCAAAGATGTATTAGAAGATAATCTTTATGGCTATTTCTATTTGCAACACTGGGTTTTATGTAATCGGCGTAATAAAATTTTATTTTACTGGGCCGATTTGTCTTTTCCTCCAAGTGAGGATTTTTTTGCTCTGTGCTTATTAATGAATATATTTTAGATAATTGTTAATAATTACAGCCATCTTGAACCAAGTTTATTCTGCTTCGATCAATTGTAACATTAAAGTCTGATAGTAATATTCCATAGTTTGATTCTAAAATATTGCCGATTTTCTCGCTCGTTATTGTAAGCAACCCTTCGTTTGTTGGTTCTTTTGTTATAGGTTCTAAATCATAAACGAATATCGACTTGCTGTTTCTATCAATTCTAAAGCCAATATTGTTTGATTCTAATGTAATGTGGTTGTCCATTTTCAGTCCTTTTGATTATGATATTTATTGGCGCCACAAAAGTTTATTAAACAATTGTGTAGTGGCGCAACTCTGCTATTGATCAAATGCGATGGAAAATTATTTGCCTTCGCTTACTCTTTCTTTAAGATTTTTACCTGCACGGAATTTAGGTATTGTTTTATCTTCAGTTGTATATGTTGTGTCTTTATTAGGAACTTTTCCTGTCTTTCCTTTTTGTTCTGCCGTTTCAAAAATTCCGAATCCTGGGATATTAATCTCATCTTTGGCTACCATTACCTCTGTTGCAGACTCAATGAATGCCTGTAGTGCATTTTCTGCCTCAACTTTTGTATTATATTTCCCATTTTTCTGAATCAATTCTATAAACTGCGCTTTGTTCACTTTTGCTTCCTTTGATTTGTTTTTTTGTTTTACTATGTACGCTTACAGGGAGTTTTGTTTTCTTTCTCTTGCACGAGCATGTCAATGCATGCGCCAAGCATATCGTTCGATATTTTTCCGTCATTATCCATATCTAGTTCGATTACCATTTTCTTTAATGCTTTCAATGTTTCTGGAAGAATAACAAATCTTCTGCTGATTTTTTGTAAATTATCAAAATCTACTTTAAAAGCTTCATTTTTAGACATTTTACTATTTGACATAGAATAACCTTTC
>CAITKP010000093.1 GCA_903892995.1 uncultured Campylobacterales bacterium | reverse complement strand
CCGACAATTGAGAAGTGACGTGACACTAGGTGGTTCGGCAATCCTTAAAGGTAAAGTAATGATGCTTAACCCATTATCCTACGGGACGCTGTGCAAAAAACCATGCAGACCGGTTAATTCTACGTTAGCAACTGATGTACTGTCTGATTCAACATGCAAAGTCGTTACAATAGATGATAGAAGAATTAACAAATTTAGTTGAAGAATTTTACTTCTCATCTGGTGACTTCAATGGGGTAGCGGTTTATCAGTTGAAAAGTAAATTTGATATTGAAAGCAAGCAGTTTTGGGATTTGATAAATCGTTTAATTGTTGAAGAGCAGATATCAGCATGTGTAGGCGGAAATCCCCATATCAAAGGATTTTCCCACCATTCTATTGCGCAAGTTTTGAAAAGTATTGAACAATCAACCCATCCAGAGTTCATATGTCTATATCCTAGTCAAAAGACGCTTGCATCATCGAAATATCTAAAAGATTATCATGATTACCCTTACAAATTGGAACTAGCGAGAGGTTGCGGTCAATTCGAATATAGGGCATTTGAGTTAGATGTGCTAGAGCAATATCGAAATGACCCACGTTATACTTTTACATCTAACGATGTCGGTGGCGAAATATGCATTTCAGATGAGTACTTTCTCTCAAAAAATATGCCAGATCGTCACAAAATTGTTCTTAAGACTTTTGGGTATTCGTATGATGACGATTTTAATCGTTATGTCGGTGTATTTCTAAGATACCTTTCAAAATTAACTTTGGAGCATCAAAAATTGTGGAGTGCAAGAGAAGTATTAGGAAAGATAAAACTTCACCCACAGTATTATGCCGCAAATCTTTTAGGCTCTTGGGATTCAAGGTTACCGATTTTTGAAGCTATCTTAATGGAGATAGAAATCATTAATCGTATGTGTGAATTGATAAAAAAACCAAACCTATTTAAAAAAAGTTACAAAAAAAATCGCCCCAAAGAATTTAGTTTCTTGATACGACCAACACAATCTGAGTTTAACAAGTTTATGTTGTTGCTAGACAAAGTTCTTTCCGATAACATCAATAAGAAGTTTTTTAAAGGAGACATTCCTTTGGTTGATGAAGCGAAACGGAAAGACGGAAAGACAGTTGTAAATCAAAGGGGAACTATTCAATTGCTGGAAATTTGGATTAACAAAAAGTATACTCCTGCTGATGTTGAACCGATAAAAGAGATGTTTCAAACCTTCAGAGAGATTAGAGCTTTGCGGAATCCAGAAGCACATGATGTTAACTGTGATAGTTTTAACCAAGACTTTTTTATAAAACAGAGGGAAATTGTTCTACGTGTGTGCAATGCCATTTGGATACTTCGACAGATTTTTGGTAACCATCCTTTGGTGAAGAGTAATCCGCCTGAAATTGATGAACGACTACTAAATCGTGAGATCTGGACACAATAATAATTTTTTATCTCAATGCTAATGCAGCGTTATTTTACAAAGAAATATCAAAATTGAATATGTCTTCCTCCAATCTTCCTTCTAGTAAAAGAATTTTTTGTAATATTTCACTGGTGTCCGGTTGTTGAAAAAGTTAACACTATTTAACGTTTAATAATATAGTGATTTAAGAGGCTTTTTAAGCCGTAATCGATTTGAAAATACCTGTTATCTTTCATCATTTCATAACTCTTCAAAAAGGAATGATTGATGAACACAGGAAAAACTGTTTTTGCTCAGCTTCAGGAACATTTACCTCTTCATCAATTTCGTCGTTGTGTGAAGCGTTATGATGGCAATTATAAAGTGCAATCGTTTACTTGTCTTGATCAATATCTTTGTTTGTTCTTCGCACAATTGACGTATAGAGAAAGTCTTCGTGATATCACAACTTGTTTGCTTGGTATGCAGAATAAACTCTATCACATGGGCATACGAGGAACGATTGCGCGAAGTACATTGGCCGATGCCAACGAAAATCGAGACTGGCGAATTTACCAGGATTTTGCACATATTTTAATTCATCATGCACGAGAACTGTACAGTAAAGATCCTTTTGGTGTAACACTGGAAAATACCGTTTATGCTTTAGATTCGACAACAATTGATTTATGTCTCGCATTGTTTCCATGGGCAAAGTTCCGCACACACAAAGGAGCTGTTAAGATGCATACATTATTAGACTTAAGGGGTAATATTCCGTCATTCATAGCCATTACTGATGGCAAGGTTCATGATGTAAATATCCTTGATATGCTGATGATTGAACCGGGCTCTTTCTACATTATGGATCGTGGTTATATCGAT
>CAITKP010000092.1 GCA_903892995.1 uncultured Campylobacterales bacterium | reverse complement strand
GATTGACATCATGATAGATAAAAATATTAATGTTTTAGATAAATTATCAAATAAAAAATATCCTACAATAATTAATAAAATATATAGTGCACTCCCGACTAAATTCCAATAAAATGCAATTTCTTGTTTCTTTACTATTAATGGAACTATCGAAATTGGTGATGCCACAAAATGAAATAATATGTAAAGTGCATATGAACTTGCCAATTCACCTCCAATTGCCCAATTTTCACCAAGCATAAAGCTAAACATTTCTTTTCCGAATAATACTATAACAAGGAATGGAATTAATGCAAGCAAAAATAACTTTATCATTGTTTTTAAAACTTCATTTGAAAAATCTTCTTTTTTATTATATTTTTCACTATACACGTTAAATAGTACTTGCGATATTGAGCCACCTATTAAGCCACTGGGTAAAAGTAAAATTCTATTTATCATATAAAATTGACCTAAAATAAAGCTACTGTAAAATTTAACAAGAAATATATTTGTAATTGAATTTTTAGCTTCATTTAAAAATGCATGAAACATATTTATCTTTGGAAAATCTATATGTCTTTTAATCAAAGCTAACATTTTATTTTTTTTTATATATATCAATAACTTATTATCTTCTTTCCAAATCATTCTACCAAGCATAGTCACAGCTATCCCTTGTCCGAACACACCACCAAGAATAAGACCACTACTACCAAATCCATAATAACCCATACCAAGATTTGCAGATGATGTTGTTCCACTTTGTAAAACTCTATTTATTGCTAATCTTTTGTAATGTTTTTTTCTATTGTTCCAATAGTTAAAACTTTGGTATATTCCTGTTAAAAGTACGGTTATTGGAATAAAATATAACCAATTTGATATTTCTTGATTGCCTAATAAGTTTGTAATTTGAGAGTTAAAAATAAAAACAATCATAAGGGATACTAAGCTTATAAAAAAAGATATCATAAGAGATAAAGCAACTATATTGATAGCGTCTTCATCTTTTTTTGGAAGCATTATGGCTAACTCATATCGACCTGTAGCAATCACAGACATAATAGAAGCTATGCTCATATAAAGCGCAAATATGCCAAAGTCTTTTGGAGTATAAATCCTCGTAAGTATTGGACTTATGGCTATTGGTATAGCTTGAGCTATAGTTGTGCCAGTCATTAAAGTCAAGACATTACGACTAAACTCAGATTTTGGCTTGAATTTACCAATCATTATAAATAAGTTCCTATGCTCAACTATTTAGCTTATTACTTCTAGTTGAGCATCGACCATTTTATACCGACTGCCATCAAACGAATCAAAGCCAATACCATTCTCATCAAATTGAAGCGTATTTCCAGCTTTACTTACCCAACCGATCTGCTTTGCTGGAACTCCGACCATCAGAGCATAAGGTTTCACATCTTTACTAACAACTGCTCCACTTCCGATGAGTGCATACTCTCCAATGGTCACACCGCACACAATCGTTGCATTTGCTCCTATGGAACACCCTTTTTTAAGCACTGTTTTTTTAAACTCTTCACGGCGCACGATAAAAGCTCTTGGATTTACTACATTGGTAAAAACCATCGATGGACCCAAGAAAACATCATCTTCTACCTCAACACCCTCATAAACAGAAACATTGTTTTGCACTTTAACGCCATTACCGATATTGACCTTTGGTCCAACCACGCAGTTTTGCCCAAATGAGCAGTTTTCTCCGATATTTGACCCACTTAAAATATGAGAAAAGTGCCATATTTTGCTATTTTCACCAATTGAAACATTGCTATCTATATAAGCTGATTCATGTGCAAAGTAGGACATTAACTAAGAACTTTTTTACAAAATGGATGATAATTACCCTCTAAACCAAGTGCAGGTAATTTCCTGATTTCTGAAACAATATTGATTGAGTTTTTAGCTTCATCAAGCCCAAACCCACCACCATTTAAGATATGTTCATAACTTTTTGTGTGCAAGTCAGTAAAGCCCTCAGAAAACTCGAACTCTTCACCATCAACTTTGATGCTTCTATAAGTAGTTTTACCTGTAAGCTTAATCTCTTCTGGAATATAATTATAGTTGACGCTCAAAAACCATCTTACATTTGCATTTTTTAGTTTCATAAAACCTGCATTGGCATCGGCTTGCTTTACATGTACGACATTTTCTTCAACAGCTCCAAAGATCCAAGATAACATATCAAAGAAGTGAACACCTATATTTGAAGCGATACCACCAGATTTTGCTTCATCACCCTTCCAGCTTACAAAGTACCATTTTCCTCGACTTGTTAAGTATGTAAGATCGATATCAAACACTTTATCTGGATCTTTTTGTAACTCTTTTGCTATCTTCTCTTTTAGTGCGATAATAGAATCATGGAGTCTAAGCTGTAAAATCGTGTAAACTTTTTTTCCTGTTTCTTCTTCGATCACTTTTAACTGATCAATATTGTGAGGATTGAGAACAAGTGGTTTTTCACAAATCGCGTGAGCACCGCTTTTGAGAGCAAATCTTATATGACTGTCATGAAGATAGTTTGGCGTTGCAATTGCCACATATTCAATCTTTTTATTTCCATCTCTATGCCATTTATCTACAAATCTATCAAATCTTTCAAACTCTGTAAAAAAACTCGCTTGGGGAAAATGGCTATCCATAATTCCTATCCCATCATAAGGATCAAGTGCAGCAATAAGTTCATTCCCTGTTTCTTTAATCGCTTTCATGTGTCTTGGAGCTATATATCCACTCGCTCCAATAAGTGCAAAATTTTTCTTCTCACGCATTGTTATAATCTCCATGTTGGTTTTTCTACGATTCCTTTGACATCGATAATAATCGGTTTGCCATTGGACATTGAAGCGTACTGAGCCGTTGTAAGCTCTTTAAATTCATCATGTCCTACAGCAACAACAATAGAATCATATTTTTTAGAATCTAATGGAAGTTCTTCAATAAAATTAAGATTTTTTGTCTCTTTATCACTTTGATCTACCCAATAATCATACACTTCTACATGACACTCAAACTCTTCTAGCTCTTTGATAATATCTAACACTTTAGAATTTCTCATATCTGGGCAGTTCTCTTTAAAGGTCACGCCCATCACTAAAATATTTGCATTTTTGAGTTTTTTATCCTCTTTTACCATATTTTTAATCGCCTTATCTGCGATTAGTTTACTCATTCCATTATTGATCTGACGTGCGCCTAAAATAAGATTTGGCATATAGCCTAGAGTTTGTGCTTTATGAGTAAGATAATATGGATCTACACCTATACAATGCCCTCCGACAAGGCCTGGTGTAAGCTTTATGAAGTTCCACTTTGTGCCAGCTGCTGCTAAGACATCGTGTGTATTGATGTTCATAAGATCAAATATCAAAGCAAGCTCGTTCATAAGAGCAATATTTACATCTCTTTGCGTATTTTCTATCACTTTTGCAGCTTCAGCAACCTTAATAGTTGGTGCCATGTGCGTTCCTGCCGTGATTATTGACTTATACAAATCATCCACTTTTTTTGCTATCTCAGGAGTGCTTCCAGATGTGATTTTTAAAATTTTTGTAACAGTATGTTCTTTATCTCCGGGATTGATACGCTCTGGAGAGTATCCACAAAAAAATGTTTCATTAAACTTTAATCCGCTTTCCTCTTCAAGGATAGGAACACAAACCTCTTCCGTGACTCCTGGATAAACTGTAGATTCATAAATAACGATGTCATCTTTTTTTAAAACTTTTCCAACAGTTTGTGTAGATTTTATAATAGGTGTCAAATCAGGTTCATTGCTTTCATCTATTGGCGTAGGAACAGTCACTATATAGATGTTACTATTTTTTATATCCTCTAAATTTGTTGTAAATAACATTCCATTTTTAATTGATTGAGTAACTTGTTCTTGAGTAAGTTCTAATGTTCTGTCAAAACCATTATTTAACTCATCAATTCTTGGCTTGTTGATATCAAATCCAACCACTTCATACTTTTCACTAAATGCATGAGCCAAAGGTAAACCAACATATCCAAGACCGATTATACATATTTTTTTCATCTAAGATTATTCCCTCTATTTGTCATCTGTATTGATATATTTATCTAAAAGTTAGTAACTATTGTTGTAACTACAATTTTATCAAATTTACTCTTAATACTCAGTAGAGTGAGCGTTTAAACATTTTTCATACTCTTGTATATCTTCTAATCTTTGATGTTTTTTTGCGCCTTTTAGCAAAAGTGTATATTTTTTAACAAGCTCATTTTTGACCTCATCTTCTCTTACATGCGAAGTGCCCCTTGGGTGTAAACTCCCCTTTCCATGCAAGGCTAAAAGTTTCTCTAGTGCTACGACTCTAAATCTATCCATGCCCCAGTGTTTTGTGGAGAGTTGGTCTTCATGACCGCCATATTTTATAGTCACTGCTTGTTCGATAAGTCCCGCTTTATGCTTACATGTAACCCTCAGCCAAAGATCATAATCCTCACACACTTCGAGATTTTCATCAAAAAGCCCTATCTCTTCAAAGAGTTTTTTATGCACAAATGCAGAAGATGGCGCGATGATGCAGTGTGATAAACATTGCGTGAAAATATCTCCACCATACTTTTGAAACTTTTTTGGGATTTTCACTTGCTTGCCATCACGAATCCAATGCTCATTGGTATAGGAAAACAGCAACTCTTTATCTGCTTGATGAAGGCTTACATGTAAGGCTAGTTTCTCCTCTTTCCATGCATCATCTGAGTCCAAAAATGCGATCCATTCATGAGAACAAAGTGAGATCCCAAGATTACGAGCAGAGGAGACACCAGCGTTGTTTTGATAACGGTAGATGATTGAGGGGAAATCATGGATTATGTTTGCAGTTGCATCAGTTGAGCCATCATCGATGACAATGACTTCTGAGGGCAGATAACTCTGCGCAAAGACAGAACTAAGTGCGCGTTTTAAAACTTCATAACGGTTGTACGTGGGGATGACGACAGAGATTTTCACCAGACTTTGATTTCGTTATAGATACTATCTCGCTCAACTGCGATAAAACCGCTGTTTTTGATGAGCTGTACAAAATCCTCTAAAACAACACCATTGGCACTTGCAGCTCCTGCTGCTGAGTTAATAGACTCTTTTTCTATAGTTCCATCGAGATCATTTGCACCAAACTCTTGAGCAATGAGAGCGAGATTTACCGTTGAAGTCACCCAGTAAGCTTTGAGATTTGGGACATTATCAAGCACCAAACGGCTAATCGCCATTGTGCGTAAAATCTCATTTGCTGTAATATCTTTTTTAATATTGAGATAATTATTTTCAGTCTGATACACAAGTGGGATGAAGCAGTTAAACCCACCCGTTTCATCTTGCAAATCACGGATACGCATCATGTGATCGATGCGGTTTTCACGGCTTTCTATATGTCCAAAAAGCATCGTGACATTGCTTTTTTTACCTCTTTGATGCCATTTTTTATGTATCTCCAGCCACTGCGCAGAGGTCACTTTGCCTTTACAGATAAAATCTCTTACCTTCTCATCAAAGATCTCAGCACCGCCACCGGGCATAGAATCCACGCCATTTTCGACCATGAGATCGAGTATTTCGTCATAACTTTTGTTGTATTCTTCTGAGAGAAAATGCACCTCAGCAGCTGTAAGCGCCTTTACATGTAAGTGAGGATATTCTGTTTTTATTCTTTTAAAAATCTCTAAATACCACTCTAAACCCGTGTTTGGATTGTGCGCGGAGACGATATGCACCTCTTTAATCCCGCGAGAATCGATATCTTTTACAATATTCATAATCTCATCATGGCTCATCGTGTATTGGTTTGGATTTTTTCTACTTGCGCTGTATGCACAAAATTTGCAGACATCTTTACAGACATTTGTTGGATTGATATGGCGGTTGATATTAAAATAGGTTTTTTTACCATGAAGCTCTTTGCGTTTTTCATCTGCTAATTGTGCCAGATCAAAAAACTCCATATCGTACATCTTCAATGCTTCCTCAAAAGAGATTCTGCTCATATCTTGCCTTTTATAAAAATTGATTAAAATTTAATTGATTAAATGGAGCGCAATTATAGCAAATAGTCTATAATATCTTAAAGATAATCAAACTAAAAGAAGATTTTAAGATGGACATCATACTTCAAATAGAAGACACAATTGAGCGCAATGGCTCGGACTTTGAACTATCCAAGGTTTTTAAACAGTATATAAAAGAGTACAAGGACTCTCTCCCTGTCCTTTTTGAGAAAAATCAGGGCAAAGATTTTTTAGTCAAACACACCAAAGAGCTTGATAAGATCATCGCTCTTATGTACAAAACAGTTCTTCGCCGCATCTTTGGGATCTATGTTCCTATGAGCACTTCAGTACCCATTAGCATCGTTGCTTTGGGAAGCTATGGACGTGAACAGCTTTGTGTTCACAGCGATATCGATTTGATGATAGTTTTTGCTAAATGTGAAGGATACAATACCGATCTCATCATAGAAAAATTTCTCTATCTTGCATGGGATGCAGGGCTTAAACTCGGTCACAGAGTCCATGAACTACGCGATTTGAAAAAAGCTTCTAGCGAAGATATTACCATCAAAACGGCAATGATGGAATCACGCTATATCACAGGTTCTACTTTCACATGGCAAGGGGTTCAAAAAGAGCTCAACAAAGCCAGACTTACAAACCAAAAAGAGTTCATTCTTGCCAAGATAGATGAAGCTACTGCAAGACGCAAAAAATACCCAACTTCCATGCAACCAAATATCAAAGAGAGTATCGGCGGACTTCGCGATTCACAACTTCTTTTTTGGATTGCCAAAACTATTTATGATGTGCAAAGTCTCAAAGACCTCAGCGGAACGATTTTTAGCGATGAGGAGTACAACGAATACCGCATCTCTTTAGAGCTTCTTTTTCGAGTCAGAAGTGCCCTGCACCTTGTCAGCAACAAACAAGAGGATAGACTCACCCTTGGACAGATGCCACAAATAAGCCGAATGCTCGGATTTAAAAATGAAAAAGTTATGACAACTAAAATATTTAACGCTCTTTGGAGGATCAATAACTTTTCTCAAATTTTTGTCAAAAAAATGGTACGAACCTACCTTGTAGATTTAAAGCATTTTTCAAAGATAAAAGAATCTAGAATAGAAAAAGGGATCTATGTGATGGATGGAAGATTATACGCTTCTTACCATCTCCAACCCCAAGCAATTGAGAAGCTTTTAGAGTTGCTTTTAACACTCCCCGATCAACACTACCGATATGATTCTGGTTTTTTGAATCTTTTTACCTACTCAATCATCAAACATCCATTCCGTACAAAAGTTTATACTGCGCTTCGAGAACTTTTCAAACGTGCAAATAGTTACTGCTTTTTGAAACTTTTTTATGATGCGGGGATACTACACCAACTCATCATCAGTTTTAGAAAAGTGATGTTTTTACCGCAGTTTGATGGATACCATCACTATCCTGTTGATATCCACTCTATCAAATGTATTCAGGCTTTAGAGAGTATTAAAGAACCATTTATACATTCCATTTATGAGAGCTTGAGTGTTGAAGAGAAACTACTTTTAAAAGTGGCTGTTTTAATCCACGATACAGGCAAAGGCAGACGACAAGACCATAGCGAGATCGGTGCGAAGATCATTGTACAATTTGCTACACAATTAAAATTTAAAGAGGAGATGATAGAGAGAGCTTCTTTGCTTATAAGACACCATGTACTTATGAGCAGTGTTGCATTTCGCGAAAATATCCACAATGAAAAAACACTCTATAAATTTCTCTCAAATATCAAAGATGAGAAAAATCTCAAGCTCCTTTATGTGCTGACCTACGCAGATATCAACGGAGTTGGCAATGGCGTGTACACCTCTTATAGCGCAAAACTACTCAAAGAGCTTTATCTTGGTGGACTTGAAGTTGTCAAACAAAGTGACAGAATCAGTGATGCGACGAAGCGTCTCGTCATAGAAAAAAAGATCAAAAACTCCGAACTTTTTGCAACACTTTCTACAATTGAGCAGAAAAAAGTCTTGGGCGTTGAGTCCAATCTTTTTTACTTCAAGCATACACCAGAAGAGATCATAAAAATCGCTTCGCAAGCCAAACAAACCATTCAATACAGCTACAGTGTAACAAATACCACAAGACTTAGCATAGAGATTTACAGACGTGTTCCACTCAATATCTCCTATTTACTTGCAAATCTCAGCTATCTTGATGTAGGTTCTATGGATATTTTTACACTCTTTGATGGAATCAAATATTTCAAAATCGAATTCTCACAAAATATTGAAGATGACACAAAAGAGCAGATTGAGCAGATTATAGAGGACTCTTTTGATATGAGCAAAACGATCCATATCAACAAACCTATTATCAAACGCGAAGAGCTCAGTATCGATTGTGATCACTCTCAAGCCTATGCACAACTAAGCATTAACACAAAAAATCAGCGAGGCTTACTTGCATATATCATGGATATTTTTGAAAAAAATAGTGTCGAAATCGCAACAGCTAAAGTTGACTCCACAAAGACAAAAGCAAGGGACAACTTTTTAATCGAAAAACAAAACAATCTGTGCGATAATGCCGAAAATATTTTTAAATCATTAAGCGAAGGATAATATATCAAATGTGCGGAATTGTCGGATATATAGGCTCAAAAAAAACAAAAGAGATTTTACTTGATGGGCTTGGTGAATTAGAGTACCGAGGATATGATTCAGCTGGTATAGCTGTTTTACAAAATAATAATTTTTCAGTTTATAAAGCTGTGGGTAAACTTGTAAACCTTCAAGAAAAAGCTCATGATTTCGAGCCAAAGGGTTTTGCAGTTGGTATTGGCCATACACGCTGGGCAACACATGGCAAACCAACAGAACTCAATGCCCATCCACACCTTGGTGAAAGTTCGTATGTCGTACATAATGGGATCATCGAAAATTATGCACAGCTTAAACGTGAGCTACAAAATGAGGGCGTAAACTTTTTGAGTCAAACAGATACTGAAGTGATCGTATGGCTTTTTGAAAAGGAACTTAGAGGTTCAGCTTCTGCATTTGAAGCTTTTTCAAAGACTATCTCTCAACTTCATGGCGCATTTGCAGTTTTGCTTGTTACAAAAAGTGAAGATGAAACAATCTTCTTTGCAAAACAGGGCTCACCGATGATACTTGGACGTGATGAAGAGGGAGAAAAACATTTTGCTTCATCAGACACTCCACTTATTGGAAAATGTAGCGAAGTTATTTACCTTGAAGATGGTGATTTTGGTTTTGTCAAACCAAACGAAATCATGCTTTTAGATAAAGGTGGCAATAAAAAGATCCCACACTTTTCAAAACTCTCGACAAATAAACTCTCAGCACAAAAAAATGGTTACAGATTTTTTATGGAAAAAGAGATATATGAGCAATCAGATGTCATCACAGATACGCTTTTAGGGAGACTTTCAGATAGTGAAATCATCTTTGAAGAGCTTGATCCAACACTTTTTGATGGTATCAATGAGATCAAACTTTGCGCATGTGGAACCTCTTATCACTCAGCTTTGACTGCGAGTTATCTCATCGAAAGATATGCAAAAACAAGAGTCTCTGTCGAGATCGCAAGTGAGTTTAGATATAAAGAACCTTTACTTTGTAAAGATACTCTTTTTGTGGCGATTTCTCAAAGTGGAGAGACTGCTGATACTCTAGAAACACTCAAAATGGCCAAAGTTGCGGGACTAAAAACTCTTGTTATCTGTAATGTTGACAACTCCTCTATGGTTCGCCTTGCAGATGCTTCTATCCTCACACGTGCAGGCATAGAAAAAGGGGTTGCATCAACAAAAGCTTTTGCTACACAAGTAGCTGTATTTTGGATGCTTTCCCTTTACATCGCAAAACTCAAAAATTCGCTTACATGTAAACAAATCGAAGATCAAATCGCTCTTTTACGCGAGATCCCAAGAGCAGTAGAGATACCAAATGGCTTACATGAAAAGATCACAAGACTCTCAAAAAGATATCTTCATGGTCATGGATTTTTCTTTATTGGACGAGATGTATTTTTTCCTCTCGCACTAGAGGGAGCACTCAAACTCAAAGAGATAAGTTATCTCCATGCTGAGGGCTATCCATCGGGTGAGATGAAACATGGTCCTATCGCACTAGCCGATCCTGAACTTTTTACTATTGCCCTGCTTCCACAACATATACTCTATGAAAAAAGCAAAAGCAATGTAGAAGAACTCAGTGCAAGAGATTCAACGATCTGTGCAATCAGTCCAATTGAGTTCGACAAAGCTGATGATTATATTCAAACATCAAGTGCGCACCATTATATGATTGAATTTTTTGAGATGATGGTTGTCTTACAACTTCTTTCACTAGAGATCGCTGTAAGACTTGGCAATGATGTTGATATGCCTCGAAACCTAGCAAAAAGTGTAACTGTAGAATAGGATTTATAAATATTTAACAATTAACTATACACCCTTTGTTTCACAATAAAAAACTAGGACTATTATGAATACAAAAAATAAATTTCTTTTAATCGTAACATTGATGCTTGCTGCTCTTGCAACGGCTACGATTATCAATGTAGGACTTAATTTTAGAGATTTTGCAATCAATTCAGCTCTTGACAAAGCAAGTTTAACTGCAAATATTGTCAAGGATGGATTGACTGCTCATATGGTCAACGAGATGATGGATAAAAGAAAATATTTTCTTGATACTATCACTCAAAATGGTGAAGTTAAAAAATTATGGATAGTAAGAAGTCAAAAAGTCATCAACCAGTATGGAGCAGGATATAGCTACGAAAATGCTCGCGATAATATAGACAAGAAAGTGCTTACTTCTGGAAAGATGATAAAGGAGATTACCGAGAGTGCAGATTCTGTAAAGCTCCGTATTACTATTCCATATAAAGCTGAAAGTACTTCAAAAATAAGTTGTATGGATTGTCATAATGTCAATAATGGTGATACATTGGGTGCTATTAGTATGGAGTTTGATATCAATGGTGTCAGAAATGCAAGCACAATAACTATTTTAAAGATCTTTGGCATAAATGTTGTTTTCATCTTTATTGCTCTTTTAGTTCTTAATCATTACATCAAACCCTACATGGATCTTTTTGCAAATCTCAGAGATGGGATCAAAAAAGCGCATAGCGGGAACTTTTCATACAGATTTGAAACAAGGGTAACTGGAGAGGGAAAAGAGGTTACAGAACAGATCAATACACTTTTCCATAAAATGGAAGAGACGTTTGGAGAGATCAAACAGAGCCTTGCTACTTTTGTAACAAGATCGAATCTTACTTGTTCTGATCCTCTATATGAAGCAAAAATCATCATTAAAGAGTTGTCAGATATTTATAAATTCAAAAAAACGATTGAGCTTGATAACAGCAAAGAGCTTGTATATGATAGACTTATTAGTGTATTGCAAGATAAATACAAAATCACAAACTTCTCTTTACATGAAATCGATAAGCTTACTAAACTACGACACGTAATCTATGTAGCTGAGCAGATAAGCTGTACACCTATTGTCAATAAAAATGCAGAACTTTGTCGTGCATACAGAACAAACACAGATATTATTTCCACTGATTTTCCAAATCTTTGTGAAAGCTGTAAAGATTTAGGTCACGATTACATTTGTGTACCGTTTGATATCAATGATGAAGTCTCTTTGACCCTTAACATTATAATTATAGAGTTAGCTGACTTTGACATAATAAATTCAAAAGTCCAAAGTATTAAAAACTATCTTGAAGCTGCAAAACCTGTAATAGAATCAAAAATTCTAACAGATAAGCTTAGAGACACAAGTCTAAGAGATGGTATGACAGGTCTTTATAATAGAAGATTTTTGGAACAGTTTATTGATAAATTAGGGAAACAGGCTCTCAGAGATAACACAAATTACAGTGTTATGATGCTTGATATCGACTACTTTAAAATGGTCAATGATACCTATGGGCATGATGTTGGAGACATTGTTATTAAAGGTCTTTCTGATGTTATCTCAAAAAATATTAGAGACTCTGATTTGGCGATTCGCTATGGAGGTGAAGAGTTTTTAATCTTACTACACAACTCTACTCTTGAGGGTTCACTCGAAGTTGCTAAAAAGATTCATAAAGATTTTAATATACAGAAATTTAATGCAGGCGGGGAACTAATTCAAAAAACAATCAGTATAGGAGTTTCTCAATTTCCAAGTGATGCCAACTCTATTTGGAAATGTATCAAATTTGCAGATACAGCACTCTATTATGCAAAAGAGCATGGAAGAAATCAAGTTATTCAATTTGAAGCTGATATGTTCGAGGGTGAAGATTTTTAAGCCAAGATATAAAGATAAAAAAACTTACATGTAAAGCATTATGCCCACAAGGGGCACTTTACATGTAAGGGATAAAATTTAGTGACAACCACATCCTGTGCCACAACTTCCTGAACTTTGTTCTGGTGCTTTTGGCGCTGCTGCTGCGGTTGAACATGCACTTACGCCGGGAGGTGTTGTTGGTTGGATAGCTTGGTTATCCACCCCGCCCTCTTCATTTACTTTTTCAATCATTGCCCATACTTTCTCAGCAGCAGCCATATAGCGTTTTGCTGTCTCACTTGTAGGTGCAACATAAGTGATAGGTTTGCCCTCATCTCCACCAGTTCTAACAGCTGGCTCTATTGGGATCTCAGCGATGATAGTAGTATCAAACTCTTTAGCCATAGGCTCTGTTGTACCTTTTCCAAAGATATCATACTCAACACCCGTATCTGGTGCGATAAAACCACTCATATTTTCAACGATTCCAGCGATTGGAATATGAAGTTTTTTGAACATATCAAGTGAACGTCTTGAATCATCAAGTGAAACCATTTGAGGTGTTGTAACCGTTAAACCTGCAGTTACAGGAACGCTTTGCGCCAAAGTAAGCTGAGCATCACCAGTTCCTGGAGGCATATCGATAACAAGCACATCAAGCTCTGACCATAAAATATCACGTAAAAACTGCTCGATCGCTTTCATGATCATAGAACCACGCCAGATCAGTGATTGCCCCTGCTCCATGAGTGAACCCATAGACATCATCTCTATTCCATACGCTTTAATAGGCAAAACTTTATTACCGTTTACTTCTGGTTTGATACCATCAACGCCTAACATACGAGGGATATTTGGTCCATAGATATCAGCATCCAAAAGACCTACTTTTTTCCCTTGCATCGCTAAAGCAATAGCAATATTTACTGATGTTGTCGATTTACCAACGCCGCCTTTTCCTGAGCTCACCATCAAAAAGTTTTTCACTTGAGGAGCGATATTTTTGCCTTTTGAAGAGCTTTCGCGCGGCATTTTTGGTGCGTTAACTGCAATATTAATATCTGTTGCACCGATAGCTTTCAGCTCAACTGTTGCTTCATCTCTGATCTGTGCAGCCACTTCAGGCGCACTTGATGTGATATCTACTGAGAAACTCACAGCAGTTCCATTAATATTGATATTATTTACAAATCCAAAAGTAACAATATCCTTAGTAAAACCTGGATACATAACTTTTGAAAGTGCTAATTTTACATTTTCTTGAGTCATTAAAATAGTTCCTTTATAAAATTAATTTACCGCTTCAGCGGCTTTGTTTTCTGCGATGATACGGTCAAGTTCTTCAGTGTTTTCCATAATACTTTGAGTTATCTTATAACTACAAAATTTTGGTCCACACATTGAACAAAACTCTGCTTCTTTAAAAACATCTTGAGGCAGTGTTTCATCATGGTATTCACGAGCGCGTTCACTATCGAGGGCTAGTTCAAATTGTCTCTCCCAGTTAAACGCATAACGTGCATCACTCATCTCATCATCCACATCTCTTGCACCTTTACGACCACGAGCAATATCCGCAGCGTGTGCAGCGATTTTATACGCGATGATTCCCTCTCGCACATCTTGTGCATTTGGAAGACCAAGATGCTCTTTTGGTGTAACATAACAAAGCATACTCGCTCCATGCCATCCGCCAACTGCAGCGCCGATTGCTGAAGAGATATGATCATATCCTGCTGCGATATCTGTGACTAAAGGCCCTAAGATATAAAAGGGTGCTTCATGACAAAGTTCACGTTGGATCTTCATATTTCGCTCGATTTGGTTAAGCGGAACATGTCCTGGACCCTCGATCATAACTTGAACATTTTTTTCCCAAGCACGAAGGGTAAGTTCACCAAGAATTTTCAACTCGCCAAGCTGAGCATCATCAGATGCATCTGCTAGACAACCGGGACGAAGAGAGTCTCCCAAAGAGAGAGAAACATCATATTTCGCACAAATATCCAAAATATCATCAAATGCTGTAAAAAATGGGTTCTCTTTATGGTAATGCATCATCCAAGCAGCCATCAAACTTCCACCACGACTTACGATTCCCATTTTACGTTTTGCAACTTTTGGCATCGTTTCAAGCAAAAAACCCGCATGAATCGTAAAATAACTCACACCTTGACGCGCTTGACGCTCTAAAACTTCAAGCATAACTTCAATACTAAGCGCTTCTATTTTGTTTCCAACATCATGCAATATTTGATAAATTGGCACTGTACCTATTGGAATTTTAGAGTTTTCGATAACGGCTTTGCGTATCTCATCCAAATCTCCGCCAGTTGAAAGGTCCATAGCAGTATCTGCTTTATAGTGTTGAGACACCTGAACTTTTTCGATCTCTCCTTGTACGTCACTCGCAATTGCTGATGAACCAATATTTGCATTGATCTTACATTTAGATGCAAGACCTATTGCCATTGGTTCAAGTGAAGTATGGTTTACATTGGCTGGAATGATTAATCTTCCGCGAGCTATTTCACTACGGACAAGCTCAGGTGAGAGATCCTCTATCTTTGCAACGTATTCCATCTCTTCTGTGATTATGCCCTGCTTTGCATAATACATTTGAGTGCGAACTGGATCATTTTGGCGTTTTTTTAGCCATTCACTTCTCATTGGATTCTCCTCTTTTCAAACTCTTTTGAACTTATACAAGACTGCACAGAAAATTACCATCTGCATAATCAATAATACAAAATATTTCAACTAATTTTAAAGTTACAGAATTTTACACAAACAAGATAAAAAAAAGCTTTTTATATGTATAATTTCGTAACAGTTTTACCAAAACAGGAGACTTTTTGTCTGATTTAACGCTCATTATACTTGCTGCTGGCGATTCAACCCGCTTTAATACCCCTGTTAAGAAGCAATGGTTAAGAATCGGCATGGAACCTTTATGGAATTTTGTAGCTTCAAGATTTGAAAATACGAAAAAGTTTTCTAAAATCATTATCACAGCATCTCACAATGATGTTACTTTTATGCACAGCTATACAAATAATATTATCGTCCAAGGTGGCTCAACTCGTCAAGAATCACTCCAAAATGCACTCTTACATGTAAGCACTCCTTATGTTCTTGTAACTGATGTTGCACGCGCATGTATTAGTGATGCGATGCTGGAGAGAATTTTAGAGCAAAGAGATCAAGCAGACTGTATAGTTCCATGCTTACATGTAAGCGATACAATCGTTTATGCAAATGAAACTGTAGATAGAGATCAAATACTTCGTGTTCAAACACCACAACTTTCAAGAACAGATGTACTCAAGCGCTCTCTTGATACTCAAGTAGAATACACAGATGAAAGCAGCGCCATTGTCGCAAATGGTGGTACAAGATTGTTTGTAGATGGCGAAGATGAAGCTTTCAAGCTCACATTTTCGGGAGATATCAAAGAACTTGGCTGTTTAGAAGCACCATCAAATGTAACACTTGTTGGCAATGGTTTTGACGTTCACGCTTTTGATGATAAGGGCGAGATGTTTTTATGCGGAGTCAAAATCGAAAGTGATTTTGGATTTTTAGCACATAGCGATGGCGATGTTGCTATCCACTCACTCATAGACGCTCTTTTAGGAGCTGCTGGCATGGGCGATATTGGGATGCTTTTCCCCGATAATGATGATACCTATAAAGGAATCGATTCAAAACTGCTTCTAAGCGAGGTCGTCAAAAAACTTTATAGTTTTGGATACAACATCGTCAATGTTGATATAACTATCATTGCACAAACTCCGCGTATTGGAAAATATAAAGAGCAGATGAGAAAAACTCTTGCTCAAATCCTCCAAATTCCTGTATTTTGTGTAAATGTAAAAGCAACTACAACGGAAAAACTTGGATTTATAGGACGCAAAGAGGGTGTTGGCGTTCTTTCAAGTGCATCATTAAATTACTACAATTGGACAAATAAGTGAAAATATTAATTATCGAAAATGAGATCTATTTAGCACAAAGTATTGCAACAAAACTCGGTGAACTCGGTCATATCTGTGATATGTGTACCTCAACAAAAGATGCGCTAAAAAGCAATCTTTATGATGTCGTACTTCTCTCTACCAACATTAATGGGCAAGATTTCAATCCTATCATCGAATCTTTCAAAAAATCAATCGTTATCTTAATGGTCTCTTATATCAGCAACGATACTGTTTCAAAACCACTTTCTATTGGTGCTAAAGACTATATTCTCAAGCCTTTTATGATAGAAGAACTTATCCGTAAAATCAATCATTTTCAAGATTATGAGCGTCTCAAACACCAATCTGAATCTTATGAAAGATATCTCAATCATAATTTTGCTTCTATATCAAATGAACCAAATATCGATAATATGGAACTTCCGATCTTTATCTCTTGTAATTTTCAAAAATATTCTGACTCTTTTGCTTTTAAATATGCAAACAAACAAAACAAACCACTCTATTTTGTTTCATTGACGAACCCAAAAGCAGCGAGTGAGATCTCTATGCTGCCAATTAGCACTATCATCTATGTGACAGATTTTCAGATTATAAAAAAATCTGAAAAAAGAGAGTTTTTAGAACTAATCAAAGGTAGAAATGTCATAGTATCAAGTACCGATAAGATTGATGATGTTGATTACAATATTATCGATATCAAAAATGACAATAATATTTTTGATCAAAGTGATATCCTCCCAATTGAGGATTATGTGAAATATATTGTGCTAAACTACCAACACAAATTTCCAGATACAGAGCTTTCTAAAAAGCTTGGAATTTCAAGAAAAAGTTTGTGGGAAAAGAGAAAGAAATATGGCATCGCAAAGAAAAAATAGATCTCTTTTTATCGACCATGAAGCAGCATCTGCTTTAGAGTTTTTAAAAGCGGGACTTTTATATCCAGTCACCTCTTTAATGAATAAAGCAGAAGTTTCAGAGGTCCTTTCTAATTCAACGATCAATAAAAAAATATTTCCATTTCCTTTTATTCTTGCACCTTCAGGCAAACGCAATGAAGCAGTCTTGCAAGATATTCAATCAAAAGAAACACTCAACCTTGTATGCAATGGTAAAATTTTTGGAACCTTGTGTGTAGATGAAGTTTTTGAAATTGACCCAAAAGAGAGACTTCGCCATATTTATGGAACAGATGATGAGATGCATCCAGGCGTGAGACAAACAAGCAAAAGACTTGGAAAACTGGCAGTATATGGTGAATACACACTCGCTCATGATGTTCCAAATCTGCACAGAAATGAGATAAAAAACGCTATAGAACTTTTAAATGCTAAGAATATTACAGCGATCATGATGGCTGCAAATCCTCTGCACAGAGCACATGAAAAACTTATAAGACAATCCTTGGAAAATAGTGATTTAACTGTTATATTTTTACTCAAACCCTATGAAACTGCAGATCTGCAATATAACCTTCGATATGAAGCTTTAAAATATTTTATCGACAACTATCTTCCAAAAAATAGAGTCCTAATTGTTCCCTTGGAGTCAAACTATATTTTTGCAGGGATCAATGAGATCATTATCGATGCGATTGTTGCTAAAAACTATGGATGTACAAAACTCACAATCGGGCAAAATCATGCTGGTCTTGGAATGTATTATGACAGCAATACAAATAAATCAATCCTAGACCGTGTAACTGATATCGGTATCCACATCTCCGTGGCTAGTGAATATGTTTACTGTAATGTATGTAAAACACTTGTAAGCACAAACACATGTCCTCATGGACAGCATCATCATATCTCTTACCATGCAGAATCGATTTTGGAACTTCTAAAGCTTGGTATTGTTCCACCTGCTGTTTTGGTTAGAAAAGAGATATCAGCACTCCTTCTTTCAAAAATGTTTAAAAACAGATTTAAAAATCTTGAAAAGATGTATTACAACCTCCTTCCTATCGGTGGACTTTTAGAGAGCCATACAGAAGAGGAGTTTTACAAAGAGTTGATGAATCTTTACCAAACTACTTCTCTTACTTAGGACTATGATGAACCGTTTTTTTATAACTCTATTTTATAGTGGACTCTCTCCAAAAGCTCCAGGAACTGTGGGTTCTTTTGTCGCACTTCTCATTGGAATCCCCGTTTTGGCATATCTTGGAAATCAGCTTATGTTTACGCTCACACTTCTTATCACTGCTATTGCTGTCAAAGAGATCAATCGCTACGAAGCAAAAAGCGGTACACATGATGATAAAAGTATCGTCATAGATGAGCTGGCTGGAATGTGGTTTGCGCTCTCCATCGCTCCAGGTGTGATGCTTGATTTTACAGATATTTTTGATCTTTCCAATGGATTTTTGATCCAATCACTTTTAGCGTTTGCGCTCTTTCGCTATTTTGACATCACAAAACCCTCTATCATAGGCAGAATTGACAAAAATATGAGTGGCGGTCTTGGTGTTATGCTTGATGATGTTGTTGCAGGGTTTGCCGCTGGAATCTCAGCTGCATTTTTGTGGCAAATGGCTTTAAAATTTTTACCATCTTTTTTATAGAGTTTTAGATAAAAAAGCCTTACATGTAAGCATTTTACATGTAAGGCTTTTAAGTATAAAGAGCTTTATATCCCCTCTGCTATCATCGCATCAGCGACACGTTTAAAGCCTGCGATATTAGCACCATCAATATAGTTTCCTTCAACTCCATAATCCCTAGCCGTTAGAGCAACGCGCTTGCATATCTGTTGCATTGTTTCTTTGAGTTTTTGATCTACTTGTTCAAATGACCATTTTTGCATAGAAGCGTTTTGACTCATCTCAAACTCACTCACAGAAACTCCCCCTGCATTACAAGCCTTCGCTGGTGCAAAACATATTTTTTGGGATAATAAAAGCTCTGCGGCTTCAGGAGTTGATGGCATATTTGCGCCCTCGCTCACAGAGATACAACCATTATTTATGAGATTTTGCGCGTCCACTTTTGTTAGCTCATTTTGCGTCGCACATGGAAATGCTGCATAACATGGGATATTCCAAACAGCATGCCCACCATCAGGATAGGAAGCAACTGGAATATACTTTGCCTCTATATGGACATCTACATACTCTTTAAGAGAGCCACGTTTAGCAAATTTTATCTCTTTAATCAGTTTTAAATCGATCCCTCTACAATCATAAATAGTTCCCTCAGAATCAGAACAACTAACAACAACTGCACCAATCATTTGCAACTTTTCTATCGTATAAATCGCAACATTTCCAGCACCGCTTACTGTACAGATTTTCCCTTGAAGTGGCTCTTTTTTCTCAAGTTCTAGCATCGCTTGGGTAAAATAGACAACACCATATCCTGTTGCTTCAGGACGCATCAATGAGCCGCCAAAAATAAAAGGTTTTCCAGTTAAAACGCCATCATAAGAAGAGGTTATTTTTTTATATTCTCCAAAAAGATAGCCTATCTCACGAGCACCAACACCGATATCACCTGCAGGAACATCAATACGAGGACCTATATATTTGTGAAGTTCACTCATAAATGCAGAGCAAAACTTCATAATTTCAAAGTCACTTTTACCCTTTGGATCAAAATCACTTCCACCTTTTGCTCCACCAATTGGTAAACCTGTAAGCGCATTTTTAAACACCTGTTCAAAGCCCAAAAACTTCAAAATTCCCTCATTGACTGTTGGATGGAAACGAAGTCCGCCTTTGTATGGCCCAAGAGAGTTGTTATACTGAACTCTATACCCAGTATTTACTTGAATATTTTGATTATCATCCATCCAAGTGACTTTAAATTTGATGATTCTCTCAGGAATTGTAAGACGATCTAAGATGGCAAATCTCTTATACCTTACATCTGATTCAAGCAAAGGAGCGATAGAGACTATCACTTCTCTCATCGCTTGAAAAAAAATCATATCATCAGCACAATTTGAGTGTGTAAACTTATCTAACTCATTTTCTATAATATCTAACATCTATAACTTCCTTTAAGTAACTATTTTTATTATACCGAATGTTTATCACTCTCGAATCTCTTTTTTATTTGTCAATTTTTGAAGATAATTGGAGATATTTATAAGTGCAAAAGTGATCAAAAAGATCAAAAGTCCAGGGAAAAAACTCACCCACCAAGCGATCTGTATCACCTCTTTTCCATCACTCATAATAGTTCCCCAGCTCATTTGAGGCGGAGTAATCCCAAGCCCCAAAAAGCTCAAAGCAGATTCTGAAAGAATTGCACCACCCACACCAAAAGTAAAACTAACTAAAAAGATAGGAGCTAAAAGCGGAAGATAATATTTTAAAAGAATTTTTGCTCTTGAGATATTTGCAATACGCAGTATTTTAATAAATGGCTGTGAACTTATAGAATAGCTCTCGCTGCGCACAAGTCTCGCTGTTGTCATCCAACCTGTGATGGAGATTATTAAGACTAAAATCCATACTGATGCGTTGATATAGCTCACAAGTGCCAAAAGTAAAAAAAAGGTTGGAAAGGTCAAAAAAAGATCTACGACTAAGACAAAAAAACTATCTGTTTTTCCTCTAAAATATCCCGCAGTCGCTCCAATAATTACACCAATAAAACTAGATATAAGTGCGCTAAATATTCCAATCACTAAAGAGACCTCTCCACCTTCGATAAGGCGAGCTAAAAGATCTCTACCCAACCTGTCTGTTCCAAGCGGGTATTCTAAAGAAGGAGGCATTAAAATTGCGCTTACATGTAAGCTTGTTGGAGAGACTGTATAAAAAAAAGATCCAAGAAAACTAAAAAGCACCACAAAAATTAAAATTGCAATACTAAAATAGGGAATCAAATAGAGATCACTTTATTGTTTAATGCCAAGAAGTGTATTCATCATCTGATCTATTGTTGTTATAATCTTTGCACACGCACCATAAGATGTTTGGTATTTGATGAGATTCGTCATCTCTTCATCCATACTTACTTTTGAAACAGAATCATACTCCTGTTGCGCAGCACTAAAACGTGCAGTATATGTGGCACTTACAGCCATTGCAGCATTTGCTTTTGTTCCAACATTTGTTGCTACCGTATCAAACATACCATACACAGTATCATTATATGTTGCATAACTATTTTTTTGAATGAAATCTATTTTTTCAAATTGAGACTGCACCATATCCATTGCAATAGCATTGTTTCCTGAAGTTGGCGCAGTATTCGCTGAAATTTTTGTAGGATCTTGTGCGAGTTTGCTTGCTAAACTTATATCGCTTGCATCTGTTCCCTCAAAAAATCTGTTCATACCCATCGCACCGGCGAAGTTTGTTCCAGAATTGAAACTATTGTTTGAATCTAAATTATCTTTTATAGCAAAGGTATAACCTTGTGACGTTAAACCTGAATTTTTCAGAGATATACCAAGCGAATTATTCGCATAGCTGAGTGTTAAATAACTATTAATGTCATTGTTGGCATTATTATCTTTATTATCATCTACACTTGCTTCTATCTGACTTTTTATAGAGTTTGTTCCTGATGTAAATGTCGTGAGATCATCTATATTGATAGTGCGTTTTGAGACCTCTTGCCCATTTGTATCATACACAATAAGATCAAAACTTCCCTTTTTAATTCCCAGTCCAGAATTTGTCAATGTATCAGCAGGATTTGAGATCACTTGATTTGATTCCATACTGCTTGCAGGACTTTGAGCATAAACATTATTTGTCATCTGGATCAATCCAGTTGCAAACATATCTAACTGATCACTTACCTCTTGAAGGACTCCATTGGTAGGTTTGCCATCTGCTGAACTAAGAGCAGAACCTCGAAGGTTTAAAAGAGCACCGACACTTCCACCTTTTATCTCTTCGGTAAATGGTATTTGAGCACCATCTTGACGCTGATAATAAAGAGCATACATACCATTTTTACTCTGTTTATTATCGTAAGTAATAGGATGGTATCCAGCTCCATCAACGATATTAAATCCATTGATGCTAATGCTGTAACTTCCATTTTGCACTGCAAGCTTTGGATCAATATGATTGTTTGATTCGATTTGACCAGAAAATACATTTGCACCAACAAGATTTGAAAGTGAGAGTTCTAGTGTATTTCTTTGATCCTTCAAATCATTTGCATTATTGATCCCACCCGCTTCAGTTTGCCCGATCGCAACATTGAGATCTGCTATCTGTTTTGCGACTCTATTAACTTCATCAATATTTGTTTTTAATTGATCATTGAGCTGACCTTGGAGAGAACCCACTTGTGCCTGTGTACTTTGTATATGCTGTGTTAAAACCTGAGCTTGTTGTGCAAGTGCTACTTTTACCGCATTATTATCAGGATTATCTGCTAGAGATTGCCACATATTATAATATTCACTTAAATCTGATTTAATCCCGACACCATCCATCTCTGGAAAATAAGTAGCGACCTGCTGTAAAATATTTTTTGAAAAATCAGAAGATTGTTTATCTGCTGATGCAGCACTGTAGCTATCAAAAGTATATTGATTAAAAATACGCTCTATGACTTGAATCTGTGTACCATTACCCACAGCACCAGGAGTTGTATTGATTGGTGGAGCAGCTTGAGTCATTACACGCTGGCGAGTATATCCGTCGGTGTTTGCATTGCTAATATTATGACCTGTTGTATCAATACCAACTTGTGCGGCATTTAATCCAGAGTAACCAACAGCCAGAGAGTTAAATATTGACGCCATGTTATGCTCTAATTTCCAAAAATGATGGATTTTTAGATGCTACTCTTTGATATCCATTCATCTCTGTAGGAACAATGCGCTCTAATAAAGTATTGTAAAATGAACTTACAGTTAAAACCATTTTTGCATACTGCTGATTAATAACTCTAAGGTTTGAAAGCTCTAATCGCATCTGATCTAGTGCTTCATGCTGTTCACCATCGAGTAAAGTTGCAAGATCCTTTTGTGGATTTAAACTCATTAGTTTTGATATTTCATGATCTATCATCGCTTTTTTCGACTCGAAACTTTTGATCTTTTCATCTTTTAAAGGAAGTCGATCAAACTGTGGTGTCTGTTTTGCTTCTTTAATATCTTCAATATCTGTTTGTGTAATACTAATAAGATCTTTTAAATCCCCGATCGCACTTTTTAAATGGTGTAACAGCATCATAAACTCCTAATAATTTCTTACATTAACTCATCGGCAATACGCTTTGAAAGCGTAGAGAGGTCGATTTTATACTCTCCAGATGCAATAGAACTTTTCAACTGATCTACACGACTCATATCAGCGTTTTGGTTCATTTTCTGGGTTTTTTTTGTGTTTTCTTTTACTTCATTGTTGGTATCTAAATAAGCTGCTCTACCAACTGAACTGTTTAATTGGGATATCATCGCTATTCCTCGTCTCTTTTATAAGAGTTATTTTAAGTTTATGATCTATACCCCAAGATCGGCAAAGATAAACTTTCTTTTAATTAGCCTTCAACTGCTTTTGTGAAAGAAAATCATATAGCATTTGTGAAAAGCCAAAACTTCCCGCACTTTGTTTGCTTAATTCATCACGATACATCGATTGGTACATCTTATCTCCTGGATCATTTTGAGAACTAAAAAGTGATTTTTCATCTTTCATCGCATCATCCATCATCATTTTGATAATAACTGATTCAAACGCATCCGTCTGCTCTCGTAACTTTTTATCATCTTTAGTTGCAGTGATCTTTGGTGTGGAATTAAGATCATTTGCTACTAAAGCCTGCTGCATAGATGCAGAACCCAAAATACTACTCATTAAATTACCTCCAGTTGGGCTGAAATAGAACCCGCACTTTTCATCGCTTCTAGGATTGAAATAATCGCTTTTGGAGTTGCACCAAGCTTTTGCAATGATCTCACTATATTTGCCACTGTCGTTGTTCCATTTTTTGTATAAACCTCATTCTCTTTGACACCAACAATAAGATCATTATCAACTTTTATGCCCCCATCTGGTGTTTGAGGCTGCTGTGATGGCTTAATCTTAATCGTGATATCCCCTTGAGTGATCACAACAGGTTTTACTTCTATATCAACTCCAGCGATAATCGTTCCAGTTCTTTCATTAATGACGATTTTACTCTCAGGCGTGTAATCCATATTCAAGTTTTCAACTTGAGAAAGAAACTCAACCATCGATTGATTTTTAGGGCATTGTAGTTTTATCGTTCTTGGATCAAGTGCTACTGCCACTTTGGCATTATATGTTGCATTGATCGCTTTTTGTACGGCTATTGCATTTTCAAAATTTGATTCTTTTAAAGAAAGTGTCGCTGATTGTTGGTGATAAATATCTGTATCGATCTCACGCTCAATCATACCGCCGCCATAAACAAGACCAGCAGTTGGATGCGAGTCTGCACCTGCACCACGCTCATTTTTTCCGCCAATACTGATAGGGCCTTGTGCAAGTGCATAGATCTTGCCATCGACTCCTTTTAGAGGTGTCATTAAAAGTGTTCCGCCTTGAAGGGATTGTGCATCTCCAATAGAAGAAACTGTTACATCAAGCTTATCGCCTTGTCTTGTAAAAGCACCTAGATTTGCAGTCACTACAACAGCAGCGACATTTTTAGATTTAATATCTGCAGGATTCATATCGATATTCATCGCTTTTAACATATTTGCGATCGATTGAAGAGTAAATTTTGAAGTTGTACCATCTCCAGTCTTTTTCAAACCAACGACCAAAGAGTAACCAATCACCTGATTTTCTCTGACTCCTACAATAGAAGAGATATCTTTGATTTTAGTAGCGCTGAGTGTGAGTGATAGAGTTAAAAGTATTAAAAGTGATCTCATCTGCCATCCTTGCTTCTTAAGAGCAAAGTAGCAAGATGTGTTCCAAAATCAGTTGTAATAGCTTAAAGAGGTGTTTCCAAATTTTTTTGTTTTTGTTTTTGTAAAGAGGTTGATAGTCTCTGGTAGTTCAAGTGTGCTCATATGTTCAATAATAAGCATCTCACAAAGCTCGTGAGGAAACTCTGCGATGAGCGCAATCATCTTATCGTAGATATCTTCCATCCCCTCACGAACAGAAAAAGGTGGGTCTATGTAAAGATACGTGTTTCCATCAGAAGAACCCTTTACATGTAAGCTTTTTACCTTTGAAATAGCTGTTTTAATATTTATAAAACTGTCACCGCTTATCACTTCACATGCAGATGGATCAGTTTGTGCGATATTTTCATGTAAGATTTTTAAAGCCTCTCTATCTTTTTCCATAAAAATAATCTTTTTTGCACCTCTACTCAAAGCTTCAAGTCCAACAGATCCGCTACCTGAAAAAACTTCAACAAAAACAGCATCAATCACCCCAAACTGGATAGTGTTAAAAAAAGATTCTAAAACGATCGCTTTGGAACTACGCGTTGTCACTTTTGAGGGAAGTTTGAGCGTTTTGCCCTTGTATTTTCCTGCGATTATTTTTTTTGTAAGGTTTTGATTATTTTTCATAAAATGCTCGTATTGTCTTGATAAGATTTTCTTGATACTCTTGTGTTAATTTCTCTATCCTATCTTGTAAAAATTTAAACTCCAAACCATGTGTACTTGAACCATCAGGTGAGTCTAACTCCTCCATCATAGAAAGAAAACTTTTACTCTGTTTTTCATCTTTCATCACTTTTTCTAGCACTAAAATCAGTTGAGATCTTGAAAAAGGTTTACTTAAATCTGCATCACTCTCATTTGAGATATAAACTGTTTTTTGATCGATATCAAGTTTTTGATCACTCACAACAATATCGCAACTCTTTATAGGACTGAGATCTTTTTCTAAAAACATCTCCAAACTTCTTTGCAAAAGAGGAGATTCACATTTAACAGCTACTTTCATATCTAAATCTTAAGTTTATAAATCTTCGCATACGGCGAGAGTTGTACCGCTTCAAAAAGATTTTTGTCATAGTTTTCAAGCACAAAAAGCTGGATAAAAGTAGAGTTGTAAGTCGCCTCATCAAGAATCAAAAACTGCCCATAACTTGCCATATAAATAACATTAACACCGCCCATAGAGCTCAACTGTTTTGTCTCAATACTTAGCTTTCCATTTTGTAAATAGCCAGTTTTTATAAATCTGTTAATTGGCAACTCTTTATCCCCAAACTTTACTTTTGCAGAGGCTTTATTGATAGCAATACCATTTTGAAGATAGATAGAATGTTCATCTTCATTTGTTGCTTGCGCCATTAAAAAGAGAGGGTCTGCGTATCTGCTTCCACTCATAAGATCAAGATTTGAAAAAAGTGTAATCGTTGGATAGATACTGAGCATTCTGTATGGCAGATAAAGATAGATATCTTTCGTTTTTTTCGCCATATTGATCTTTGCCCCACTCTCAAGAGCTGTTAAAAAATCATTTGTATCTTTAAAACCAGAGGCTTTTGTCATCTCTTCTATATTGCTAGAAACTTTTGTTCTATTTGCTTCACTTTTTTTGCTGTTTTCCTCTGAGATTTTTATCCCTTTTGCATCATACTCGACATCAAGTCTTGCCATTTTTGCTGCAGCATCTTGAGGTTTACTCAAGATATAACTCACAGGAAAGTTCACATCACCCTCATGTTTTGCACCATCAATGAGCGTAAATACATCGCTATAATAGCGTAGTGGATATCCATAATCCCACCAACTAACAACATAATCCCCTCTAGAAGTTTTTTTCTTTAAATCATCAAGCATCACAACCTCTTCTTTGTTAAAGACAGTTGGAACCTGATACTCCTTTACATGTAAGATATTTGGAAATAAAACTAAAAAACTACCAATAAAAAGAGTCGCATACTGTGTAACGTGACTCGGCATTTTATTTGCAAGTTCAGCGATAACAAAAGCCGCGCCAAATGCAAGAGGAACGACTGCATAGATAGTAAAACGAAGTCCTCCACTCTCTGCTAAAAACCCAAGCCCGATAAGTGGAAGAGCCAGTAGCATCACCCTATATCTATAGGAAAGCCAAATATAACCCCCAACTGAGAGAATAAATGCAGGTACTGATCCACTAATTCTACTTGCAAACTCACTAAATTCAACATGTCCAGCTTCTCTGACTGTTTGCATAACTGTAAAAAAGTGAAGACCTAATCCCGCTTGAGTTGCATTGACACTATCTTTAAATATATAAAGTTTCAATCGAAGTACAATCGGGTCTAAACCACCAGTCACGAAAAATGTAACTACGGCTGCAGCTAAAATATAGTAAACATATTTATCGAGATTTTTATTTTTAAAGATAAAATAAAGAGCCATAACGATTGGCAAACGGATCAGTTCACTTGTCATTAGCATCGCAAAAAGCATGATTGCTAAAAGTTTAAAATTAAATAGATTCTTTCTGTCAAAAATCAGAGCATACGCCAAGATCAAGCCAAAAAAAGCAGATTCAAGCGCAATACTTTGCGGGTACCACCATCTATAAGCTAAGATATCTAGGGCTGTTATCAAAAGAAATTTGTCGTGGTTTGTATTGATTGCCCACACCAAAGACCACAACAAGAAGATCGGTAAAACAATATTGAGCATATCCGTATCATAATATCCAGCCATCGTTCTATTATAATAACTCCAAGCAATAGATGCTAAAAGTGCAGCAATAAAACCTACATCAAGACGTTTAAGACTATAAGAGATCAAAATAATCGGCACTACAATAAGCGATCCAAGAGCAACAGGCATATAAAAAATGATAGTTTCTAAAGAGAGAGGCAAAATTTTTGCAAAGAAATAAGTCAACTGTGAAATTGCAGTCTCCATCGGAGAGAGATCGCCATTTTGGTGAAAACCAGCTAAAAGGTCTCTTGCGCCCTCTGCAAAACCATAGCCATCATTTGTGTTTATCATAAATTGACTATTAAATATAAATGGCTCATATCCATGAAACTGATATACCCAGATCAAACGAACTGCAACACTAAATAGATAGGCTATTGTTATGAGTAACAATACTTTTTTATTCTCTTTTGAAATTGTCATCTTTTCTCTTTTTCTGATTTTTAAAACGCGCATTATAGCATTTTCATATGATACTCAATGGAATATCGCATATCCTCATCAAGAGTTTCCACACTCTTTAGCAGCCACTGGAGATAGGCGTTATCATTTATAACTATCTCTTCTATAAACTGACCCTTATATTTTCCAAAATTTAATTTTTGCAACAATACAGGATTTGTGCTAAGTTCTTGGAGTTTTTCATCATCTGCCATCTCATTTAAATAGTGATGCAAAAGCTTTACATGTAAGGCATCGCTGAGTACTTCATGAGCTTGAAGTTCCACCCCAAGTTCATCTGCTAACTTTTTTTCATCTCTATAAAGTTTGAGTTCATAGCGAAGGTACTGCAACGAAAACTGCTCACACTCCTCTATCAGTGCTCGAGTGCATTTAAGTGTATCGATGATACTGCCCACAAAAACAAAACCCTCTTTTTTAAGCATAGAAAGATCAAAACTGATATTGTGTCCTACCAGAATAGTCTCTGTATTATTATATTTTTGCAGAACTGTCTTTATAGATGAGTTCTCAAAATCTTTTTTATCTTTTAACATCTCATCTGTTATATGATGAAGTGCGCAAGCTTCTGAACGCACTTTTTTAGGAGCTTTGATAAGCTCTTTATAGCACAAAACAGTCTCATCAAAAACGATCAAACCAATAGCACAGGCTCTGTCATTAGCCTCTAAACCTGTTGTTTCTACATCAATGTAAATGAGCACTGTGTGTTTCCAAGAGATTATTATAATGCTCTAAGGTCATAAAACTTTTTTCAAATCTCCACCTTAAAATAAAAGACACAACATCATTTTTGAGTTTTTCATCCACATTTTCAACCCGTCCAAAATAAGCAAGAGAGATATTTTTACTCTTTACTTTTGCCTCTTTGTCATAGGCTATGGCCAAAATCTGTAAATACTTCCCTTTTTGTATAACGCCAAGCTCCTCGCTTTTGAGTGAGGCTCCTGAAAGGTTGATCGCTTTAAACAAAAAAAGATCTGAAAAATCTGTAATTTTATCGTTTACATGTAAGCTTATAAAGAGCTCTTGGAGCGTTTTTAAATTCTCTTTTCTCGCCATCTCATAAAGAGAGATCTTAGAAGTGAGATTTTTCAATCTATCTAATGCACTACTCATGATTTTATAACTTCCTTTTATGCAAAAACAAACTTTAAAAAGATATAATATCTCAAAAAAGATAAAGATAAACATGGATTACTTAAAGATACAGGGCAACACAAAACTCGGTGGTGCGATCAACATTTCAGGTGCAAAAAACGCGGCTTTACCACTTATTGCTATGACAATTTTAGCAAAAGGTGATCTAACAATAACAAATCTTCCCGAAGTGGTTGATATCAAAACACTTCTCAAACTCCTTGGAAATCTAGGTGCTGAATATACATTTGAAAATAATGTTTTACAGATTAATACATCTGGAGTACACCACACAAAAGCGACTTACGATATCGTCAAAACAATGCGTGCTTCTATCCTTGTTCTTGGACCGCTTTTAGCACGTTTTGGGCATTGTGAAGTCTCTCTTCCAGGAGGTTGTGCGATCGGTCAACGTCCAATCGATCTTCATTTAAAAGCACTAGAACATATGGGTGCAAAAATCACTATTGAAGCTGGATACGTAAGAGCAGAAGCACCAAGTGGTCTCGTTGGCTGTGACATTATCTTCGATAAAATAACAGTTACAGGAACAGCTAATATTGTTATGGCTGCGGCTCTTGCTCGTGGCACAACGACTATTATCAATGCTGCTCGTGAACCAGAAGTTGTACAACTTTGTGAGATTTTAAGAGACAGCGGAGTCCAAATCGATGGTATTGGAACAGCTGTACTCAAGATAAAAGGTTCTGATACAGAGCTTGTCGATATGAAATCATTTAGCGTTATCCCTGACCGCATCGAGATCGGAACATATTTATGTGCTGCAGCGATCACAAAATCAGAACTTACACTCAACAATATAAGACTCGATCATCTTGGAGCAATCATCTCTAAACTTGAAGAGATGGGATGTACTTTTACAAAAGGTGAAGATTCACTTACAATTCATCCAGCAGCAACTATCAAAGCGGTAGATATTGTAACTCAAGAGTATCCTGGATTCCCAACAGATATGCAAGCGCAATTTTTAGCACTTGCAACGCAGGCTGAGGGTGTTTCTACTATCGAAGAGCGTTTGTTTGAAAATAGATTTATGCATGTAAGCGAACTCCAACGCCTCGGTGCAGATATCAAGGTCAATGGCCATACAGCAACGATCAAGGGTGCGACAAAACTCTCAGGTACAGATGTGATGGCAACAGATCTTCGTGCATCTAGCGCACTTGTACTCGCTGCAATGGTAGCAGATGGAGAAACAAGTATCCACCGTATCTATCATCTTGACCGCGGATATGAAAAACTGGAGAAAAAACTTGAAGCTGTCGGGGCAAAAATAGAGAGATTAAAAGAGTAGAATATTTCTACTCTTTAAAAATAATCATCTCATAAATACTTTTTTTCGTCACTAAAGATTTATCAGGCGCAACTGAACCTGAATTTCTCAAACGTGATATCTCATGACGCAGCTCTGCAATCTCAAGCTCCATATCATCAATCTTATCTTTTAATCGTATCGCTACATCCACACCTGCCAAGTTTACACCTAGCTCACGGGTTAGACGTAATATCATCTTGATCTTATCGATATCTCTTTGAGAATACATACGAATACGCCCATCCGAGCGTGAAGGAATGATGAGATTCTCTCTTTCATACTGACGAAGTGTCTGTGGATGGATCTCCAAAATTTTAGAAACGACACTTATGAGATAAACTGGCTCATCATAATGGTGCGGCATGCCCTACTCCTGTGGTAATTTTTCTTGCATCATTTTGACCAATGATTCATCAAGAGTTTCAACTTGTGGTAATACTATATTTGCTTTTAAGAAAAGATCGCCTCGACTAGAAGTTTTACGATTTAAAACCCCCATCTCTTTGACACGAAAACTTTGACCGTTTTTCGTATTTTGAGGGACTTTAAGTTTGATCTCTTTATCAAGGGTTTGTACGGTTATCTTATCCCCAAAGAGTGCAGCATGCAAAGGAACATCGATAGTTTTTATTAAGTTATCTCCATCTCTTTCGTACTCTGTTGAAGTTGCGACATTGATCTTTAAAAAGAGATCTCCAGCACGCCCGCCTTGAGCATGACCTTTGCCACGTACTCTAAGTTTTTCACCACTTTTGACTCCCGCTGGGACTTTGATATCAAAGCGTTCACCATTAACAGCCACTGAGTGTGAGCCACCAAGGATGGAAACGACAAATGGAATTGTTACATTCGATTCAATATCGAGATTTGGTTCTTGATGGAAACCTCCACCAAACGAAGTTCCTTGAAAGCCGCCTCCACCAAAGCCGCCTCCGCGAGAACTGCCTCCAAAGCCTCCAAAACCACCGCCACTGAACATATTGCGAAGAATCTCATCAAGATCGACATTCCCACCGCGTGAACTTGCAAAGTCATGAAAGTTCTGTCCACCGAACATACTATCGCCATACTGATCATACTGCGTGCGTTTTTTCTTATCGCTGAGTATCTCATAGGCTGCATTCACCTCTTTAAATTTTTCCTCTGCGTCTGCTTCTTTATTTATATCTGGATGGAACTGTCTTGCTAATTTTCTATACGCTTTTTTTATCTCTGCTTCTGTAGCACTTTGAGGAACACCCAAAGTATCATATAAAGATTTACTCATTTTTATTTATCCTAAAATAGATTAATTATGCAAGAGTATATCATAATGCTTGAGTCTATGTCAATCAAGTTTTTGCGAAATATTTGTGGAAAGAAAGAGGAGATTTTATACTTACATGTAAGAGTTTTTTTACTTTATACCCACAAGGAGCACTTACATGTAAGCTTTTTTCTAATGAAGAAAATGTCTTGTTTGAGAAAAGTAAAGTGCCATGCCATGCTCGTTTGCAGCGGCTATAACCTCATCATCACGAATTGAGCCACCTGGTTCTATCACACTTTTTACCCCCGCAGCAGCAGCGGCGTCAATACTATCACGGAAAGGGAAAAACGCTTCTGATGCAAGTGCAGCTCCGCTCACATCAAGCCCCATCTCTTTTGCTTTTTTAAGCGCACATTGGCTTGCATCAACGCGAGATGTCATACCCATACCAACTGCGACCATCGCTGAATTTTTAACATAAACAACACAGTTTGATTTTGTAAGAGAAGCTACTTTGTAAGCGATCTCCATATCTTTTAGTTCTTGTGCTGATGCTGTTTTTTCACTCACAAGTTTAGAGTTTTTCACTTCATCCTCTTTAACATAATCAGCGTCTTGGAATACAAATCCACCATCAATATGTTTAAAATCATAAGCATCATTTGCAAGTACCAACTTATCACTTCCATACTCAAAAAGTTTAATACGTTTTTTGCTTTCAAATACAGCTTGTGCTTCTGGCGTAATACGTCCAGCGATGATCACTTCAAGGAAGATTTCATTCATCTTTTGCGCTAATTCTTTTGTTACAACACCATTAACCGCAACAACGCCGCCAAATGCCGAAACAGGATCACATTTGAGTGCTTCATTGTAAGCTTCAACTAAATCATCTTTGATAGCAAAACCACAAGGATTGCCATGTTTTACGATACAAACAGCGTTCTCATCACCAAATGCTGCAGCAATTTTCACCGCACCGTTGATATCTGTAAGGTTGTTAAAACTCGCTTCACCTTTAAGCGTTGTAAAGTTTTTAGAAAAATATTTGTCAAACTCATAAAGTGCACCTTTTTGGTGTGGATTTTCTCCATAACGAGTATCCATTACTTTATTTCCGACGATAAACTGCTTTTCACCCATACCATCGTTAAAACGTGAGTTCATATAGTTTGCAATCATAGAATCATATGCCGCAGTATGTTCATACGCTTTAATCATCAAAGAACGGCGAAACTCTACACTGTTAGTATCATTTTCAAATGCGTTTAAAACTAAAGAGTAATCACTCGGATCAGTCACGATAATAACACTATCAAAGTTTTTCGCAGCGCTTCTAACCATCGCTGGTCCACCGATGTCGATGTTTTCGATGATCTCTTCAAAGTCATCAGTTCGCTCTATTGTCGCTTTAAAAGGATAAAGATTCACACATACAAGATCAATCGCCTCAACACCAAGTTCTTTTGCCTGATCCAAGTGAGACTGTTTGTCACGACGGTGCAAAATCCCACCATGAACGTATGGATTTAGAGTTTTGACACGCCCTTCAAAACACTCAGGAAACTTTGTCACTTCATCGATTTCGATAGCTTTAATGCCATTTTCAACTAAAATCTTATATGTTCCACCTGTAGAGATTATCTCAAAACCGTTGTTGACTAGCGACTTTGCAAATTCGACGATATTGCTTTTGTCACTAACACTGAGTAATGCACGTTTCATTCTTTTCCTTGAAAGCTAAAAATTTAATTGAAATTTTACCAATTGTTTTATACGGATAAGCTTATTTTATCCCAAGCCGCCATTTATCACTAGGCGAAATCCCGTCTCATTTGAGGCAAAATCAGGGCGGGAATATCCACGAAATGAACTGCGCAAACACATATATCCTGTTTTATAACTCCCGCCTCGACGTACTTTAAATGACTCTCCTGCGACTCCGCCGATGCGAGGTCTTCCATCATCTGGAGCGCCATTGTAGTTGGCAAAAAAGTCATCTTCACACCACTCCCAAACATTTCCCATAAGATCGTATATCCCTAAGCGATTTGGTTGCTTTGTTCCTACTTCTGCTGTTTTTATGTTTGCAGTGTACTCATAGATTGCATAATCATCAAGCATCGCTTCTGAATCACCAAATGTAAAGCGGGTATTTCCGCCAGCTTTGGCAATATACTCCCACTGTGATTCACTCGGCAGGGCATACAATCTCGTTTTCCCTTCATATCTATTGATCAATTCAACGTAAGCTTTAGCATCAAACCAGCTTATCTGCTCAACTGGATGGCGGCGGGAGCTTTCCTCTTCGACTTTATCATTTTTAAAATAGGATGGATTAACACGAGTGAGTTTAAAATATTGCTCTTGAGTCACAGGGTATTTTGCGACCCAAAATCCCTTGATTTTTACTGTATGATCGGGAGATTCAACCTCTCCCCCTTCATTATATTGTGGATTGCGTCCCATTGTGAACTCTCCACCATCAATATAAAGAAACTCCATTCCAATTGAATTTATAAAATCTCTAGGAGGTTCTACAATCTCAACTGCAACAGTTTCGTTGGTCTTCTTTTTTAAAAAATCGAGCAAAATGAACCTCTTCAAATATACTTACATGTAAGCGATTATACTTCTTGATTTATCACGCTTGCAAAAGTATTGTAATAGCTCTCTTGAAGCTCTTTCATTGACATAAATAGATTATTACATGTAAAGTGTTCACCACCTACTGTACCAATTTTTTGAAGAGTCAGCTTGCCTGCCATCTCTTCAAATGCTTTTGCATTTTCTGGAGCTACTTCAACGATAGCACGTGAAAAACTCTCCGAGAAGATATCTCTTTCATCATTCACATCCATACCTGTGTTACATCCAAGTCCACTTACTGCACTCATTTTTGCTAAAGCAATAGCCGCTCCACCTGCACTACAATCTTTTGCACACGCTAAAAGACATTTTTTGTTTGCTTCAATAACAAGATCCCATAAAGCAAGCTCTTTTACATAGTTAATCTCAGGCATCTTTCCTGCAACTTTTCCGTAAAGTTCTTTCATATAAAGTGATCCACCAAACTCTGTTGCAGTATCACCTACAAGATAAAGAAGATTTCCATCTTTTTGAAAGCTTGACATTAAAACTTTATTCTCATCATCATTAACACCCACAGTTGCGATTGATGGAGTTGGAAAAACTGAGATTTTATCTGTTTCATTGTAAAGAGAAACATTTCCACCAATAACCGGCGTTGTAAGCTCTGCACACGCTTCTTTGATACCTAAACACCCTTGTGCAAACTGCCACATAACTTCAGGATTTTCAGGGTTTCCGTAGTTGAGACAATCTGTAATCGCTAAAGGTCTCGCACCACTCATAGCAACATTACGTCCACTCTCGATAACAGCAGCTGCAGCACCATTGCGAGGATCTACATAACAGTAACGCACATTACAATCAGCACTCATAGCAAGTGCTTTTCCATTCTCTTTGACACGGATTACAGAAGCATCTAAACTTCCGCCTTTTTTGATCGTATTTGTTTGAACCATTGAGTCATATTGCTCATAGATCCATGATTTATCTACAACTTCCATAGATTTGATAAGTTTAGCAAATGCGTCTTGGTTGCTTACTTTGTCAAAATCATTTAAAGTGACATCACGAATCTCATCCAAATAGCTTGGACGCGCAGTTGGACGATCAAGTACCGGTGCTTCTTCACTTACAGGATCAACTGGTACATCCGCACACTTTTCACCATGCCAGAAAAGTTCCATTCTGCCAGTATTTGTTACCTCGCCCACAACAGCCGCATCAAGATCCCATTTTTCAAAGATATCGATGATCGCTTGTTCACTTCCTTTTTTCGCACAAAGAAGCATACGTTCTTGAGATTCTGAGAGCATAAACTCATACGGAGTCATCCCCTCTTCACGCGCTGGAACTTTATCAAGATGCATAATCATTCCAGAACCTGAACGCCCTGCCATCTCAAATGAACTAGATGTTAGCCCCGCCGCACCCATATCTTGGATACCAACGACGTAGTCAGTTTTGAAAAGTTCTAAACACGCTTCTAAAAGTAGTTTTTCAGTAAATGGATCACCTACTTGAACAGTTGGACGTAGAGATTTTGACTCTTCTGTAAAAGAGTCACTACTCATAACAGCTCCACCAAGTCCATCACGCCCAGTTTTACTTCCTACATAGATAACAGGATTGCCGATTCCCTCAGCTTTTCCATAAAATATCTCATCACTTTTTGCAAGACCTAAAGTAAATGCGTTAACAAGAATATTTCCATTGTAACAATCATCAAAACTTGTCTCACCACCGATAGTAGGTACACCCATACAGTTCCCATATCCACCGATTCCAGCTACAACACCACGAACCAAAAAACGTTGGTGTGCACTGATTTTATCATCGCGTTGTACATTTCCAAAACGAAGTGCATTTAAGTTTGCGATAGGACGAGCGCCCATCGTAAAAATATCACGCATAATCCCGCCAACGCCTGTTGCAGCACCTTGATACGGCTCAATAAAACTTGGATGGTTATGTGACTCCATCTTAAACACAGCCGCGTATCCGCCGCCGATATCAATAACACCAGCATTTTCTCCTGGACCTTGAATAACCCACGGCGCTTTTGTAGGGAAACCACTAAGATGTTTTTTAGAAGATTTATAACTACAGTGTTCACTCCACATTGCAGAAAAAATGCCTAGTTCTACAAGGTTTGGTTCACGACCTAAAATATTTTTAATATTTGCATAATCAAGCTGAGAAAGCTTGTGTTGAGAGAGTAATTTATCTATATCTGGAAGTTGTTGGCTCACGGAATATTCCTAATTTTTTGGTTTTTGAGTGCAAATTATATCTAAATAGCAATAAAATTTTAGTGAAAACCAAAATCTTTTTTTGTACGAATATTTTTTTTAAGTTCAAAAATTGGAGTATATGAGATACTCAAAACCTCATACTCTTTTTTGCCATTTGGAAGGTTGATAAAGAATTGATCCTCTTCACATTTGCCAAGCAGATGTTTTGCCAAAGGTGAATGTACAGAGATGAGTCCATTTTCAGGTTCAGCTTCTAAAACACCGCAAATCGTGTAATTTTCACTCTCACCTGTTACTATATTTTCTATCTCCACAGTAGAGCCAAAATGCACACGATCATGATTTAAAAGTGCGGGATTTATGACATGTGCTTTTTCAATCATAGAGTTCAAATAAAAAAGTCTTTTATCAATGTGGCGAAGTTGCTCTTTTGCAGCATGATATTCAGCATTTTCACTTCTATCACCTTGAGCTGCAGCAACCTGTTTTTCATGAGTCACGCGAGGTTTTTCTACTTCTCTGAGGTATTTAAACTCCTCTAAAAGTAGATCATATCCCTCTAACGTCATCGGCTCTTGCACTTAAAGTTCCTTGCTAAAACCTACAATATAAAAAGTATCTTTGCCATCTACTTTTTTAAGTTCGACTTTAAATTTATGAGAAAAATGTTCTATCTTTTCATATGCTTCCTCTTTGAGAGCCGGCACAGTTGCATCAATTTTAATTTTTAAAAAATCGTTTGAATTTGACATCGCAACATAAGAGTTTAAAGGCTTTAGGGCATCATGTAAATCCATAATATGCTTTTCAATTTTCTCATATCCCAATGTGTTTGATTTTATTTTTTTAAACTGCTCTACCAAGGTCTCATTTGGTGTATATCCTAATTGATTTAACATTGCGCTTGATTGCATATCATTCCTTTTTTGCGAGGATTCTAACATACTTTTTTTTAATTTTAATTTTACTTTACGTTTGCTGTAATATAATGCTAGACAAATAAAAAAATCAGGGATATTGAATGAATGACAAATTACTTCAGCAGATAAGACAGCTTCCACCCCTTCCAGAATCTGCAATGCAGATAGAAGCCGTATATCAAAATCCAAATTCTACTTTCAATGATATGGTAAAAATTTTAGAAAAAGATCCTCTTTTAACTGCCGATATCTTAAAAGCTGCCAATTCTCCCCTTTATGGATTTTCTCGTGAAATCAATGCTATCAGCCAAGCTGTTGGCCTCTTTGGGATGGGAACTGTGCGTGGATTTGCACTTGCGAGTATTGTCAAAAAAAGCTTTCCCCTTGATCTTTCCTCTTATGGAATTACAAACTCTCAGTTTGCAGAGCTTTCTAAAAAACAACATGCACTTGTCACATCTTGGTATATCAAAAAAGATCCTAAGATTTTAGGTATCTTGTCTCCTGCTGCATTTTTAGTCGAAATAGGAAAAGTATTAATCTCCCAATATCTTGTCCAAGAAAAGCTACAAGAAGAGTTTACACAAGCACTCCATGAGTTGCAAGATATTGAAGCCGCAGAAATGAAAGTCGTTGCAGTTGGCGCCCCTGAAGTAAGTGCAACGATTTTTACTCACTGGAAATTTGATGAAAAACTTATAGAAACTATCCGTTATTGTCTCGATCCTCAGAATGCTCCAGATGATATTAAAAAGGCTGCACAAAGCTTACATGTAGCTCGTGTAGCAGTAGCACTCAATGGCAGCATAACGCAAGAAAGTATCGCACAAGCAAAACTACTTGTTAACCAATATGCTCTTGATATGGATAGCTTTCTTAAAGCTGTCGAAAACGTACTTGCGTAAATTTTGAAATCTCTTCTTATTCGCCTCACACTTGGTCTTCATGACCAAGACATCACTTCCGATGAACGCTTACATGTAGAGCAGTGGCTTGAAAAAGGGTATCTGCTTCAAGAAGGAAATCTTTATAGATTTCATTCCAAATATCGTGCTGGCGAGATCACGCTTGCTCAAAATCAAACAGCATATCTAAATAACATCGGTCTCAATATCAAAGATCTTTTTATCGATACTGGAGATCTTGGCGAAGCTAAAAACGGTGATCTTGTCATCGCTAAACGCCTACTTGCAAAACGTGGCAATCCAAGTGCTAAAGTAGTCGAAGTCGTCGGACGTGCGCAAACTTATAGCGTGGCTTTCATCGCCTTAAAAGAGAACCATAAAGCCCTGCTTGACATCAAAACTCTCCATCCAGCTGGCGTTGTTATGAGTTTAGATGAACTCAATAGCTATGAAATAGGCACAGTATTTAAAGTAGATAATCTCACAGCGACCATTATGGAAGTGCTTGGAAATCTCGAAGACCCGCTTGTGGATGAAAAGATCGTTTTAGCGCAATACAACAAACATGATGCCTTTAGCGATGAAGTGCTCCAACTTGCCACCTCTTTTGAAGAGGTGGATGCAGCTTATTATCCGACAAGAAAAGATCTGCGCCATCTTCCTTTTTGTACTATCGATCCTGTGACTGCAAAAGATTATGATGATGCGGTCTGCTGGGATGATGAAAACTATATTCTCTATGTCGCCATCGCAGATGTGAGTGAGTATGTAAAACCCTTTGGTCCAATCGATGCTGAAGCGATATACCGAGGTTTTTCTATCTACTTGCCACACCGCTCTATTCCGATGTTGCCTCGCCAACTCAGTGAAACGCTTTGTTCTTTGCAGCCTCATGTTGATAGGCTCAGTTATACCTTTGAACTCCATTTAGATAGAGATACTTTAGAAGTAACACACAGTGATGTCTATGAAGCGATTATCCATTCAAAAAGAAGATTCAATTACGAAGAGATCGATGAGTTTTTTGAGGGTAAATTGCAAGCAAAAAATGATGATGAAAAAGAGGTTTTAGCTACTATCAATCCTCTTCGTAAGATCACCGACCGTCTAAGAGAAAAAAGACTCAAAACGGGATTTGATTTTCGCTCTGATGAGATTGATATGGAGCTCGATGCTAATGGCGAGATTGTTGCAACGACTATTTCTGTCGAAACACCATCGCATTCTCTTATTGAAGATTGTATGCTTCTAGCTAACAAAGCCGCGGCAAATATGTATGAACGTGGTGTTTTTCGTATCCATGAACCACCATCTCAAACAAAAATTCAAGCACTTTACAATGAGCTCGCAGGAATCGGCATCTTTGTCGAACCGCAAGAAAATATGAAAGAAACAATCAGTTTTATCCAGCAAAAAGCACGTGAAATGGGCATAGAATCAGATGTAGATACCCTCATCATCCAAGCGCAACGCCGTGCACGCTATTCGCCTGATAACTATGGACACTTTGGACTTGGATTTGAAAAATATACCCATTTCACTTCGCCTATTCGCAGATATTCAGATCTTATCGTGCATAGACTCATCAAAGCGATCAAAGCAAATAATACAGAGGAAGGCTCTTATGTTCTTCGCAATATTGAATCTTTAACGATTGCAGTGAGTGAAAAAGAGCGAGAAAGTGCGGATGTTGAGTTTCGCTTTATGGATAGAAAATATGCGCGCTGGGCAAAGAAAAATATTGGCAAAAAGTTCAAAGCACGCATCGAAGCAACTGATCCTCATATCATAGCGAAACTGAGCGATGAGATCGTGGGCGCAACCCTACATGTAAAGTCTCAAATTCCAATTATTCTTTTTGATGACGTGGAAGTGATTATCCAAGAGGTTGATCTAGCCACTACAAAAATCAATGTCAATGTCGTACAAAAACTTGAGAAATAAATTTTATGTATAAAAGAGAGTTTGATCAGTATCTTGCAAAAAACAGTTTTTCTAACGCTCTGATGTTTTTTGGAGAGAGCCACTTCTTCATCGATCGCTATACAGCACTTTTGAGCGAGATTGAAGATGCTTCAAAACTCACTCTCTATCATGATGAGTATAACTTTTCAGCAGCTTTTGCACATCTTTCCCAAGCTTCACTCTTTGGTGATGCGAATCTGCTTATCATTAAAAGTGAAAAAAAAATTCCTAAAGTCGATTTGGATAAGCTTGTAGAACTCTGCAAAAAAAATCCTACAAACCGCTTTATCTACGCTTATTATGGAAGTGATTTTAAAACAAGCGATAAATCTTTTAATATTAAAAACACAGCAATGAGTGTACGATTTTTTTCACCAAACCAAAATGAAGCGATCAGTTTTTTAGTAGAAGAAGCACAGCGTATTGGGCTAAAAATCGATAAATATGCACTCATCCATCTTTTGCAAGCGCAAAACAATGATCTTTCACTTGCCACTTCTGAACTCCAAAAACTCCAACTCTTCAACCGAGAGATCACAACAAAAGATATAGATATTCTTGTGTATGGCTTAGCGCAAATAACACTTGAACAGCTCATCAACAAGATTCTTTTAAAGCAGGATTTTAAAAAAAGTTTGGAGCAAGTTCTACAAAGTGGAGAGGATGAGATCAAAATCATCACAGCTCTTAGCAATTTTGTGACACAACTCTATCTTTTTAATATCTATATTCGTGTCAATGGAGCACCAAATTCTGTGGAGATTTTGGGCTATAACCTTCCACAATTCGTGCTTACAGAGAGAGCAACTTTTTCTCTAAAATTTAAACCGCTTATCTATAAAAATATGCTCGATCTCCTTCTTAGCGCGGAACTCAAGCTCAAATCTAGTAATATCGATAAAGAATCTATTCTTTTTTCTACACTTTTAAAACTGCAAAAAATTATATAGTTTTTTTTCAAAGTTACCGATTTACATAAGAAGAATTACTAAAGTTTACAAAGGAGTTTAAGTGGATAGAACAGATATTTTAGATCATATTAAAGGTGCAAGACATGCTCATCAAAAATGGGTTGAAAGTGCGCGTTCCATTGTTGGTGGTATGAAAGTAGAAAAAAATGATATTCCAGTCAAACATACAGAGTGTAATTTTGGACGCTGGTTTTATAGCGATGGAGTGAAACTAGCTCAGCTTGATAAACTCAATTATATTGAGCAAATTGATAAGAAACACCAAGAGCTCCACGAAGAGTATAGAAAAATATACAACATCTACTTTGCACACGATGATAGATCTTTTTTTGGAAAGCTTTTCAATACAAAACCTACCATATTTTATAGTGACGAACAACTTGCAAAACGCTCATTTCAAAATCTCCAAGAGATTTCAAATGATCTTCTCAATCTTTTAGAGTTTCTTGAAAAACATATAGCTCTGCTTCCAAGAGCAGCCTTAGATGCGATTAATTGAGCAGTGCATCTCTTACATGTAAGGCTTGAATATGTTCATAAACGTCATGAACTCTCAAAATTGAAGCTCCGTTATCGGCTGCTTTGAGATGAAGAGCCAAAGTTCCAGCGATTCTTTGTTGTACAGAGGATGGAGTGATTTGATCTATCAATGATTTTCTACTTGCCCCGACTAAAAGTGGATATCCAAGAGAAAGGAAATGTTCTAAATTTTTAATCAATTGAAGATTATGTTCAAGCGTTTTACCAAATCCAATACCCACATCCAAAACTATATCTTTGACTCCAAAACCCTTTGCCTTTGCAACTCTTTCTTTGAAAAAATCCTCTACATGTAAGAGTACATTTTCATAACTAGGATCATTTTGCATATCTTTTGGAGTGCCCTTCATATGCATAATCACAGCTTTTGCATTGTACTCAGCACAAAGTTTGCACACCTCATCGTTTTTTAAACCTGTAATATCATTGACGATTTTAAATCCGTGTTCTAGCACGTAGGAGATCACACTTGGCTCATAGCTATCGATACTTAAAACAGTTTTTTCATAGATTTTTTGCTCATAGAGTGCATCAACAATAGGTTTTATACGAGAGAGTTCCTCATCTGCACTTACTTGGTAGCTTCCTGGACGAGAAGAAACGCCACCGATATCGATGATAGAAGCACCCTCTTGTATCATTTGCTCTATCTTTGTAACCGCGTTTGTGTCACAAAATCGGCTCTCTTGAAAAAAACTATCATCGTTTGCATTGATGATCCCCATAATCTCGACTTTTTTTGGCTTTGCAATTTTAGAAAAGAGTTTGAGCTGATGCGCTAGTTCTTTAAGTCCAAAAGGCTGAGCTAGTTCTTTACGACTTAACTCAAGAAGTTGTTGTTGCGTTACGATCAAAATTGCGTCCACACTTTTATGCTGTGCAATGACCGTACCTCTTGGAACTGCTAAATCGCCACCGATAGAGAGCGCGTCTTGTTTGAGGATATTTGCAGCGCCTACATGTAAATCTTTTATATAAAAAAGATGGTGTTGCATCTTTGAAGCTAAGATATCTACACCGCCTCCATCAACACCCAAAGTTTGAAGAGTTTTTTTAAAATCGATATCGTTTGAGAGTTTAAAAATCTCCATCTTTGCCTCCCATAAAACTCATAAGCACCAAAGCAAGTACACTCAAAGGCCTAGAGTTGACTTCTAAAAGTCGATACGCTTTATCAAAACACTCAAGCTGATAAGCACTTAAGATAAGCCTATCAACTACTATCGCTCTAGCGAAAAGAGCTTCGAGCAACTCTTTTGCCTCATGCCTACTTGCTCTTTCATGCTCTTTTAAAAAAGAGAATATCGCCGCATTATCGATCTCTAAAAAATTAAAATCTAATACTTTAGATTGATGGTGTTCTAGTTTTTTAAGTATTGGCAAACGTGAGCGGATAGTTGGGAGCAGAAGCGATTTTGTTGGAACAACAAGGATAAATACAATATTTCTTGGAGGTTCTTCAAAGATCTTTAGCAGAGTATTTTGCGAGATAGGACTAAAATTTTTTGTTGCGATGATAAGAGTTTTGAGATTTTCTTCACTTATATAGGCTTCGCCAATCACAGCCTTTGCATGCTCAATCTTAAAATCATCTTCTATAAAAGTAACGACTCTTGAACCCTCTAAATCGTTTAAAAGGGTGGCAACTCTTGTCTCAAGCTGGGCATCAATAATAATATGCGAGCCTATGCTACTGGGCATCTACCTCTCCAAAGAGTACGGCACTCAAAGAGATATTAAAAAGAGTAAAGAGTTGTAATAGTTTTATATCAAGTTGAGGATCATACGATTTCATCGTAAATGCATTATGAAACTCCTCATCAAGAATCCATAAAAAACTATTATCTTTACGCTTTGCAATATCAACTCGCTTATCTTCGCCTTTGCCTATGTACCAAAAAAAGTAGTCATCTTTATAGGAGATAGAGAGCATATCATCGATCATATCGATCATCTTTGCACCTGAAATATCATCATAGTAAGAAAAAGCACTGTCTATACTGACAATAGGAATAATAGGACGATCAGCGTTAAGTTTATTTAAAGAAGCTCTAATATAGGATTCAAACCATTTTCTCTCACGATCTGTGATAAGAACAATGGTTTTGCCCTCCATTATTTGAGAAATAGCGAGTTCAGCCACGGTTGTCCAGTCAAATCTGTGTTCTTCAAGCCAACTCAGACTTGCGCCATCACTTCTAATAGCATCAAGTGTCCATTTCTCAAAACTTTGCATAATCGATTTACTTGTCTAAAGCGTACGCACTATGGAGTGAACGAACTGCGAGTTCAGCATACTTTTCACTGATAACCATAGAAACTTTAATCTCCGAAGTTGAGATCATGAGGATATTGATATTTTCTGCTGCCATTGTTGAGAATGCTTTTGCCGCAACACCTGTGTGAGACTTCATTCCAACACCAACAATAGATACTTTACAGATACTGTCATCATAAGAGATATCTTGGATTTCATGCGCTTCTAAGAATTTATCCATTACCTCTTTTGCATCTAAAACTTCATTTTTTGGAACTGTAAAATCAAGATTTGTCATTCCATCGTGTCCAACAGTTTGGATAATCATATCGATGTTTACATTGTTTTCTGCAAGTTTATTGAAGATATCAGACGCGATTCCTGGACGATCTTTTACACCCATTAAAGAGATACGAGACTGATTTTTATCTAATGCGATTCCGCTTACAAGTGGTTTTTCCATAATGTTTTCTTCCTTTGTGATTAATGTTCCCTCTTCATCTGTAAAACTTGTACGAGTGACAAGATTGACATTGAGTTTTTTTGCAAGTTCTACTGAACGGTTTTGAAGTACTTTTGCCCCAAGACTTGCGAGTTCAAGCATCTCATCATAAGAGATACGGTCAAGTTTTTTCGCTTTTGGTTCAATGCGTGGATCAGTTGTATAAATTCCACTTACATCAGTATAAATCTCACAAAGATCAGCCTCGAGAGCTCCAGCGATTGCAACTGCAGAGAGATCACTTCCACCGCGTCCTAGCGTCGTTACATTGCCATTATCATCAACACCTTGAAAACCTGCAATAACTACAACTTTACCGCTGTTTAACTCATCAAACATACCTGTGGGATCGATACTCTCAATTCTCGCTTTTGTATGGATATTGTCAGTAACTATTCCCGCACGGCGACCACTCATGGAGACTGCTGGTAAGCCCATCTCATTTAAAGCGATTGAAAGAAGTGCTGCTGTAACTCGCTCACCTGAGCTCAAAAGCATATCTACTTCATTACGCGCAGGATTTTGACTAAAATGTTCCGCATACGCTACAAGTTTATTTGTCTCTCCACTCATCGCTGAAACGACAACAACAACTTGATGTCCCTCTTTTACAGTTTTACTGACACGATTTGCCACATTTTGGATTCTCTCTAAATCCCCAACGCTTGTGCCTCCAAATTTTTGTACAATTAACATTATAAGTAACCCTCTGCTTTAAAATATTCAATCACTTTCGTGTAAACAGGTTTTTTGAACTCCGCCATCATCTCCATAGCTTCATCCAACGAGACAAATTTATATTGAACAAACTCAGGATGTTTTGTGTCAAGATTGATCACTGCTTTTTTCTTTAAACGTACCAGATAGTATCTTTGAGTTTGACCATAAAAAGGTTTCATCGACTCTTTGACATGTTTTGGAAAATCATACGCTATCCACTCTGGATGTTCTGCAATGATTTTTACTTTATCTGTACCGATCTCCTCTTCAAGCTCTCTAAAAAGCGCTTCTTCTGGTGATTCACCTCTATCGATACCACCTTGAGGAAACTGCCAAACATCTTTTATATCCGAACGCTCAGCGATAAAAATTTCAGTTTTCTCAGGATAAGCATTGGACACGATGATCGCACAGACATTTGGACGATACGGTTTTGTGTTTGTCATAAAACATCCTAAAGTTAATTTCGTGATTATAGTAAAAAAGGGTTTAAAAATTCTATAACTGATATACTTCCTTTATGCTAATCTATATACATATCCCATTTTGTGACTCTAAGTGCTCATATTGCTCTTTTAACTCCTATGTTGACAAGTTTCAACTTCGAGAAAATTATATGCAATCTCTTTTAGAGCAACTCAAATTTGAACTTAAAAGATTTGATGCTAAAGCAAAAAGCATTGAAACACTTTTTATCGGTGGGGGAACTCCCTCAACAGTTTCACCAGAGCTTTACAAGCCCATTTTTAAACTTTTATATCCCTATCTCATAGATAATGCAGAGATCACCACTGAAGCAAATCCAAACAGTGCTACGCTTGCTTGGTTGGAGGGTATGAAAAATCTCGGTGTCAATCGCATCAGCTTCGGAGTGCAAAGTTTCGATGATAAAAAGCTCAAATTTCTTAATCGCGCGCATAATAGTCAAGATGCCATTCGTGCCATCAACGATGCTTACCATATTGGGATTAAAAATATCTCTCTTGATCTTATTTATGCAACTGCGATGGATACAAAAGAGCTTTTAGATAAAGATTTAAAACAAGCTTTTGCTTTGCCGATCAACCATATCAGCGCTTATGCTTTGACAATTGAAGAGGGAACCGCATTTCAAAAAACTCCAGAGGTCGCCAAGGAGAAACTTTCACTTACAAATTTTGTATTTGGGCAAATAAAAAAATATGGATTTACTCAATATGAGATCTCTAATTTTGGAACCTACCAAAGTGCCCATAACCTTGGATACTGGCAGTATAAAAACTACATCGGTGCTGGAAGCGGAGCTGTTGGATGCAAAGATGGCGTTCGCTATTATCCAGCAACAGATATCGATTTTTATATCCAAAACCCTTTACATGTAAGCGAAGAAAACCTCAGCGCAGAGGAACAAAAAGCTGAAAAGCTCTTTTTAGGTCTAAGAAGTAGAGTCGGAGTCGATGAAAATGTTTTAAACTGTGAGGAACTCCAAAGAGCAGAACTCCTAACAAACGAGAGAAAATTGACAAAGAAAGATAGCAGATTTTTTAATCCCAACTATCTTTTAAGCGACGAAATAGCCCTGTTTATCTTAAACTGATAAAATCCCATAAGTTGAACAAAAACTGTTTTAAGATAGAATAGCGAAATTTTTTATGAGGAATTAGAATGTTTGGTATGGGGCTTGGTGAATTAATTTTAATTGCTATTGTGGCAATAATATTTTTGGGACCTGATAAATTGCCTGAGGCAATGGTACAGATTGCAAAAACATTTAAAAAGGTAAAAAGTACGATTGCAGATGCGAAAGATTCCATCGAAAGTGAACTCCATCTCGCTGAAATAAAAAATGAAGCCCTTGCGTATAAAAAAGAGCTCATGGACACAGCAGATGAGATAAAAAGTGTCAATCCGATTACAAATATCCAAAAAGATCTTTATGAAGTAAGCGTTGAAAAACATGTACCAAAAGAGGTACAAACAACAGCAGAGCTTCCAAAAATAGAATATCCAAAAAGTGAAGAGATAAGTTTCACAAAACAAGAAATTAAACCTAAAGTTGAGAGTATTTAATGTTAGATGATTTAAGACCCCACCTTATAGAACTTCGAAAAAGACTCACTATTTCTGTACTTTCATTCGTCATTATTTTTATGGTAATGTTTGCTTATAATCATCCTCTTTTAGAGTGGATGAGTGCGCCCCTACAAACTGCTCTTGTGGATGTTGGCAAGATAGCTCCTTTGGCTGCAAAGGGAATGATGACAACCAATCAAGTCGGAGGAGCTTTTTTTGTTGCTATGAAAGTAGCATTTTTTGCTACTATTGTTGCATCTTTGCCTATTATACTTTCACAAATTTGGCTTTTTGTAGCTCCAGGTTTATATGAAAATGAGAAAAAAATGCTGATTCCTTTTGTCGTTGGTGGGACATTTATGTTTCTTGTAGGTGTTGCGTTTGCCTACTATGTCGTCACCCCTTTTGGATTTACTTTTCTTATCACTTTTGGAAGTTTAACTTTTACACCGATGATAAATATTGAAGATTATGTTGGATTTTTCACAAAGATCATGTTTGGTTTTGGTATAGCTTTTGAACTTCCTATCTTTGCCTATTTCTTGGCACTTTTAGGTCTTATTACAGATAGAACATTGATAGATTTTTTCAGATATGCAGTCGTTTTAATCTTTATAATCGCAGCAATCCTGACACCTCCAGATGTTATGACACAGCTTTTAATGGCTATTCCTCTTGTAATCTTGTATGGTATCTCTATCTTGATAGTAAAGTTTGTTAATCCTGCTTCAAAATTGGAAGAGGAAAAAGAGCTAGAACCAAAAAATGAAGTTTTGAGTGAATAATCTCGATCCCTTTTTAACCTCCAGCTATGATTTTATCCTTCCAGATGAACTCATAGCAACTCATCCAGTAGAACCCAGAGATCATGCAAAAATGCTTGTGTATGAACGAGCAACAGATAAAATAACTCATGCCCATTTTTATGATCTTGAAAAGTTTATTCCAAAAGATTGTGCGCTCATCTTCAATGATACGAAAGTGATAAAAGCTCGGCTTTATGGGAAAAAAGAGAGTGGCGGTAAAATAGAACTTCTTATCAATCGTCCACTAGATGCCTCGTTAATCAATGTTTATATAAGAGGAAAAGTCAAAGTTGACACTCAAATCGATTTTGATGATGAGCTGAGTGCAAAAGTTTTTGCGCTACATGAAGATGGTTCACGCGATATCTTTTTTTTCCAAAATGAGAAAAAATTACGCTTTGAGGAGCTTTTACCTATCATTGAAAAAATAGGTCACATCCCTCTTCCACCCTATCTAGCACGTGAAGATGATGATGCAGACGCACAAGATTATCAGAGTGTTTTTGCCTCATATGAGGGTGCAGTTGCAGCACCAACAGCTTCACTTCACTTTACAAATGAGCAACATGAGAGAATCTGCAAAGAGTTTAAACATGCTTATATAACATTACATGTAGGCGCTGGCACCTTTAAACCAGTCGATACAGAGGCAATACTAAACCATCCAATGCACTCTGAATACTACAATATTTCAAAAGAGGCTCAGCAGATACTAGACTCAGACAGAGCTATTCTTTGTGTTGGAACTACCTCGACACGAACAGTCGAGTACTTTGTGCAACACGGTAAACATCTTAGCGGTGAAGCGAATCTTTTTTTACATCCAAACAATCCACCCAAAAGAGTGAATCATCTCTTGACCAATTTTCACCTACCAAAATCAACACTCTTAATGCTTGTTGCCTCATTTGTAGGAGTAGAAAAAGCTCTTTCTCTCTATAGCGAAGCTATTGAAAACAAATATAGATTCTACTCGTACGGCGATGCGATGTTGATTTTATAATCTCACTTTACTACTATAACGCGTCCATTAAGAATTTCAATTTCACCCTCGAGTTCATACTCAAAAACCTTTTCACCATATCGATTTAACGCTTCATCATATGTTGGAGAGGATTTGCAAAAATCGATAAATTCATCTTCGACTTTCTCTTGTAAAACATCTCCCGTGATTTGTACGATAAATTTTTCTATATCAAAAATTGCTTGGGCTTTATTCTCTTGTAAAAGCCAGTTTGTAGCACTGCTCTCACCCAAACGATGGGGTAAAACATAAATTTTTTTCTCCATTGCAAGTGCAAACTCTATGCTTCTCATACTCCCACTCCCAAGATCAGCTTCTGTGACGATCAAAGCATCTCCAAGAGCGACTACTAACTCATTTCTAACCACAAAACTCCATGGCGTTGCTTTAAAATCCTCTTCAAACTGACTCAAAAGCAAACCCTCTTGCTCGATTGAGGTAAGGAGATTTTTATTGATTGCGGGATATTTATGATCTAGTCCGTTTGGCAAAACTGCGATTGTGTTTGAACTTTTTGCTCCATTGTGTGCAATCGCATCAACGCCCATTGCACCGCCACTAACAATGCAAACACCAACTTTAGAGAGCGCACTGCTTAGATTATGCGTTAGGGTTTTCGTATATTGAATAGGTTTTCGTGTGCCGACGATGGAGATTTTCTTTCTCTTTAAAAGTTCTAAGTTTCCACTATACATAAGTTTTTCTGGATACTTTTTCATAATATCAAGAGAATCTATTTTTTCCTTCAAAAAACCGCGCATCACCTATATCCTGTTGATTTGAACCAATTCAACATCTTTGAGAATATCTTTTGATTCTCGAAGAGCAGCAAGTGTATTTGGATGCGGGTGACCAATTGCCACGGCATATCCACGTTTTTTTGCAAGTTTGACAGCTTCTTTAATCTGTTTTTTCACAGATGCAATATCCATGACATGATCCAAAAATATATCTCTGCTAACATATCTTTCTCCAAACGCCCGCATCACTTTTGGCACTTTTGTTTGTGCGATTGTACGGCTATCTATAAACTCTATATTATGTGCTTTGAGTGAAAAGATAAGCTTGTTCATCGCACTTTCATCAGATGTAAATTTACTTCCTGTATGGTTGTTGATATATTTAACTCTTGGAAAAAGTTTTACGACATCATCTACTCTTTGTGAGATTACAGCTTGAGAATCATCTACATTTAAAGTGAGTGGTTCATTGCCTGTAAAACTTACCGCTTGCATAGGGAGGTGAACCATATAAAAAGACTCTTTAGCAGCTAAAACAGCAGAATCTGGATGTATCTTATTTGGAGGTAAAAAGGACATTGTAAGATTCAAATTTAATTTTTTAATCGCGCTCACCTCATTATCAAAAGAGACATCATCAATAATAATCGCTAATTTTGCGCTGCCACTCTTTTGAACTGTTTCACTCTTTTTAGGGACTACATCAGATTCCTCTTTTTCAGCATTTTCTTCAGTTTTTTTAGATGTTTTCTCTTTTATTTTAGAAGCTGGTTCTACCTTTTTTACTGTCTCCTCTTTAAGAGATTTATTTAACAGTTTCGGATCGCCCTCATATTCATGCGAAGCACCCTTTTGCGCGTACTTGTTTTGCTCCGCATCTAATATAGATTTTAATCTCTCTTTTATATTATCTTCATCTTTTTTTAGGGAAAGTGTCTGTTTTGGTACTTCTGGCAACATTTGTTCTTTTAAAACAGGCTCTTTATCTGGTTCCTCTTTTTTTGGCACCTCTTTTGTAGGCACCTCTTTTGGAACTACTTCTTGAGTAGGAGTTTTTTTAGGAGCGGGAGTTTTTGGTGTCGTATATTTTGACGCTTCTACATATCCGATGTAGTATCCAACACCAACAAATCCGATCAGTGCCAAAAAAGCGATAAATCCCCACGTCCATCTTTTTAACATTTTATTGGTAGTATTTTTACTTTTATGTGTTTGTTTCTTTTTCATGAGCAGTATTAGAGCAAAATAGAGATTAGAAACCACTTATTATTTCATCTTGCAACTTATATTAGAGATAGATTGAGTAAAAGTAGAATTAAGAGAAATTTTGGTAGAATTCCGAGTTCCTTTCTCTTTGTATTGCACATATGATGCGATGTATTGATATCCGAAAGGGAAACAAAAGCCTAATTAAGGCCTAAATTCCAAGGGGAGACCATACTCTATGAGACATTACGAAAACCTAGTAATCGTAAAACCAACACTAACTGAAGAAGAGATCAAAAACACTATTGCAGCTGTTGAAGAAGTGATCACATCAAACGGCGGAGAGATTTCTGCACGTGACGCAATGGGAATTCGCAAACTTGCATACCCAATCGCTAAAAATGAGCGTGGATACTTTTATGTAATCTACTACACAATCCAACCAGCTGCAATCAGCGAAATCGAAAGACGTTTTAGAATTAACGAAGAACTTTTACGTTTCGTTACAATCAAATATGACACAAAACGTGAAGTTACAGCATGGAACCAACTTGTTGACAAAGTTAACAACCCTAAAAAAGCTCCAGCTAAAGAAGAAGTAGCAGCTGTTACAGAAGAAACACAAGCGTAATTAAAAGGATATATCCATGTTTAATAAAGTCATACTGGTAGGCAACCTAACTCGCGACATCGAGCTTAGATATTCACAAACAGGAATGGGCATTGCAAAAGCAGCTCTTGCTACATCTCGTAAATTCTCAACTAACGGAGAGAAAAAAGAGGAAGTTTGTTTTGTTGATATCACTTTCTTTGGACGTAGTGCTGAAGTTGCAAACCAGTACCTTCGCAAAGGGAGTAAAATCCTAGTAGAGGGAAGACTAACATTGGAGCAATGGGTAGATCAAAACGGACAGAAACGCTCAAAGCATTCAGTGACTGTAGAAACAATGCAGATGCTTGATAGCAAAGGAGATAACAGCGCAGCGGGAGGATCTTTTTCAAATAATGATTTTGAACAAGATTATGCTCAGCCACAAAGTTATTCTCAACCAACTCAAGCATACCCGTCTAGCGCGCCTCAGCAAAAATATGCTGAACCAGTTCGCCAGCAGCCTGCTCAACAGCCAAGAAAAATGATGCCTGAGCCAAATATTCCAGTCATCGATATCGATGAAGATGAAATTCCATTTTAGAAAATAACAGAAGGAAAAAACAATGGCAGAAAAAAGAAAATACAAAAAAAGATTTTGTAAATATTGTGAAGCAAAAACAGACTTCATGGACTATAAAGATGTTGCATCTCTACGTTTCTCTCTTTCAGAGCGTTACAAAATTATGCCACGTCGTTTAACAGGTAACTGTAAACGTCACCAAGATATGATCTCTACAGTAATCAAACGTGCTCGTGCTGCTGCATTAGTGCCATATACTGTAACTCGTAAAACAGTTGTAACTGCACCTTTCGAAAATCTTCGTTAAGCAGATTTTTTAGAGTGCTTTTGCACTCTAATCTTTACCCCCCCCCTTTTTTTATCTCTCCTTTTTTCATTTTATTTAAAAAAATTCCGATACTATTACATAGGCTTACATGTAAGGATTTTTAATGCCATTTATGCAAAGAGTTCAAAGTGCTCTTATTTTAAAAACATCACTGCACCATACTTATGAAACAAATATCATCGAGCATCCAGAGAAAAAAATCTATAAAGCGATCGAACAAAACAACACGCTACGAATTCAAGAAAAAATATACAATGGATATGATGTTGACCTTGTCAGTTCACACCATATTCCAGCTATCATCTATGCGACTATTCATAACCGTGTTGATTGTATCAAGCTCTTTTTAGAAAATGGTGCCAATATAAATATCTGTGATAAAAATGGACTTACAGCACTGCATTATGCGATCAATCTTTGTCTTTATGAGCTTATCTATCTTCTTTTAAAATATGGCGCAGATAGTTCAATCAAAGATCATAATGACCTTTCCCCTCTTGATTATGCACATAAGTATCAAGATAAAAAAAGCATCAAACTTTTAGACACAACCCTAAGCATCCCTCTTATATACCATACTGTTGCGGAGTCGATCCAGCATGCAAAACTTTATGAACTTTCATCAAATCTCAAACAAAAAAGTGACCTATTTCAAAAAAATCCACTCAATCAATCTTATATTTACACTGCTATTTTAACAGGCAACAGCAAGCTTATCAACTATCTTCTCAATAAAGGGCTTGAAATTGATGGTCTTGATCGCAAAGGAAATACACCTCTTTTATATGCAATTCATACATCTGCGCCCTTACATGTAATCAAATTTTTATGCCATAAAGGTGCAAGTATTGAAGTAAAAAATACGTATGGAGAATCTCCTTTACTCACAAGTCTCAAACTTGGTCTGCATGAAATCGCCGATTTTCTCATTGATTTTGGTGCTAATGTCAATACGACAGAAAATATTAACACCTCTTTAACACTCTGCCACTTTGCTATTCATACGTTTGAAGATGTTGTGGATAAATTTAGAGCTATTCAAACAAAACTGATTGCAAAAGGAGCAACTGTTGAGATACCAATCAATAAACTAAAATGGACTCCTCTAATGCATTGTGTCACCCAAAAAGAGCTGCCTATCATCAAAGATCATTTTGAAGTTTTGATCCAACTTGGAGCAAACCCAAATAAAGCAGATCTCAACGGTAGAACAGCTTTAATGCTTGCGGCTTCTGTTGCAAATAAAACCTATATACAAAGACTTATCGAAAACTATGCAGATGTTGATTTGGTGGATAATTTTGGATGGAGCGCTCTTATCTTTGCAATTTATTACTCACATGAGGAGGTTGTAAAAGTGCTACTTGATGCAAATAGTGATATATCAATCATCACACACAGCGGACAGAGCATTTTACAAATAGCTATGCAAAAAAAGAATGAGCAAATTATAGGTCTGCTCAAAGAGTATGGTGCAAATAATATCTAGTGCACAAAAGCGGCCCAAAGAAGGCCGATATATTCATGAATTGCTACTTGAGAGTTTTTAAAACTCTCCATATCAGGTTTCATCAGATATGACTCGATATTTCGCTTTTTATAATCTGTTGGAGCGGGAAAAGGATCGAGGCCTTGATCTTTATAAAGCTTAATTACACGCAATAGATGTGATGCAGAACTTACAACTACAAAAGGTTTCTCGCCTACAATTGATTTGGCAAAAAGAACCTCCTCTTTTGTATCTTTTGGTGCAGGGTTGATAATCATATCTTTCTCATCAACGCCAAGAGCGCGCGCTAAAGCAGCATTTGCTTGTGCATTTGCCAAATCTGTCTCACCTGCATAACCCGTAAATATCAATTTTGTATTTGGATATTTTTTATGGATTAATACGCCCTCAACTACTCGCTTCATACTTGCTTCACTCAACATACTCGAAATCGGCTGCGTCATGTCATCATTATTTGCATTTCCTAGAACATGAATATAGGATATATTTGCATCCTTTTCATCAAATTTCGGATAAACATATTCTAGATTATTGACTAAAATATTTGAAAACGGTGGGTATGAAAAAAGAAGAATAAATATAAATGTAAAAGAAAGATAGAGTTTTGCTTTGGATACACGACCTCTGTAAAGAGCAAAAATTCCCATAAAAAGAAGCAGGAGAGTAAACCCAAGAGGTTCAACAAAAAATGAGACGATTTTTTTCAAAATAAAAAGATTATCCAAAACAGTTCCTTACATGTAAGAGTTACAATCATAAAAGCTAAAAGAGTGGTGTAGTTGCAAGGTGCATAATGTGGAAGCGGTTTTTTACGCTACGAGTATGCCCAAAGGAAGTGCCTTTGGGGAAAAGCAACGCAACAAGTGCGCCGCTATTTTAGTTTTTAGCAGTATCTACGATTTTGTTTGCAGAAATCCACGGCATCATAGAACGAAGTTTCACACCTGTTTGCTCTATCAAAGATGCTCTTGCATTTGTACGCTCAGCGTTCATACGAGGGTAACCTGCTTGTCCTTCAAGGATAAAATCTTTTGCAAATCTACCATCTTGGATCTCTTTTAAGATCTCTTTCATAGCCGCTTTACTCTCAGCATTGATAACACGTTTACCAGAAACATAATCACCATACTCAGCAGTGTTAGAGATAGAATATCTCATATCAGCGATCCCGCCTTGGAACATAAGATCAACGATAAGTTTTAGCTCATGTAAACACTCAAAGTATGCAAGCTCAGGAGCATATCCAGCTTCAGTTAATGTCTCAAAACCAGCTTGAACTAGAGCAGTAGCTCCACCACAAAGAACAGCTTGCTCTCCAAAAAGGTCAGTTTCTGTTTCATCTTTGAAATTTGTTTCGATAATTGCAGTTCTTCCACCACCGATTGCAGATGCATAAGAAAGTGCAAGTTCTTTTGTCGTACCGCTTGGATTTTGTCCAACAGCGATAAGGTCAGGAATCCCGCCACCACGAACAAATTCTGAACGAACTGTGTGACCTGGAGCCTTTGGAGCGATCATAGTAACATTGATATCTGCTCTTGGGTGGATACGTCCGTAATGGATGTTAAAACCATGTCCAAATGCGATTGTAGCACCTTGTTTTAGGTTTGGCTCGATCTCATGTTTGTAGATGTAAGATTGATCTTCATCTGGAAGAAGAATCATAACAACATCAGCAGCAGCAGATGCAGCAGCAACTGTCATTACAGTGAAACCTTTTGCTTCAGCTTTTGCCCAGCTTGATCCATCTTTTCTTAGACCAACGATCACTTCAACACCACTGTCACGTAAGTTTTCTGCGTGCGCGTGACCTTGAGAACCAAAACCGATCATTGCAACTTTTTTACTTTTGATGATATTGATATCACAATCTTTGTCATAATAAACATTTAATCCCATACTAAATCCTTGCATAATATTAAGCTTAAGCCTAAAAAAAATTTGTGCAATTATACTCAAATAAAGCAAAAACTTTTATAATGCCAATAAATTTAGGAGATAGTTTTATGAAAAAATTTAATCTTTTTAACGAAATCATAGTAGTGGACAAATCCGAGTTACTCAAGGCACTTAATTCTTCAAAGAGTTTTGGAATCAACACAGATGGTAAAGTCATATATCCACCCTATTCAAATCATGAGATGCTTATCTATGAAGGGCAACATCAAGCGCAAAACAGTGCTATTGTAGTGGCAAAACCACTTAACTTAGAAACTGTTTTAGGTAAAGATCTAAGAGTTGTCATTGATGATGATAGAATTCTTATAAAAGCCTCTCCCGCATGGCAAAGTATCATAAAACTCAATGTTTTAAGAGCTTCATATGATGATACAACAGGCGATGGAATCTCAGAATTTTCAAACAAAGAGCTTGAAGATCTAGGCTGGCATGCGACTGAGTTTAACATCAGCTATAGAGAACTTGTAGAACTTATCGAAGAGAAATGCGATGGAAAGCTGCTATGTATTGAGCAACTTGAACCTTATCAATTTAGCGGACTCGGATTTATTGATGATGATAAGCTTGCGTATGATCTTCTTTACGCTTATTGCCAAGAGAAGATAAAAAACCTTATTGAAAAAGATGAAGATTATGCCAAAGAATCACTCAATGAAGATGAACTCGAAGCAGCAGAGTATTTTAAAGTTCTTTAATCTTTCTTGCCAAAAAACGCTCTAAAATAATCATCGCCGAGATGGAATCGATCCTTCCATCTCTTTTATATTTTATTTGTCCCCGCATAAGAGCTTCTGCTTCAAGTGAGGAGTTGCTCTCATCTTGGTAAAAAAGTTCCCCTTTAAAATCCACAAGATTCATAAAATGCGCTACACGACGGCGCATCTCATCTTCGGAACTTCCACCCATTGGAATGCCAACCACAACTGCATCAGCGTCCCATTCGTCAATAATTGCTTTTACGGCTTTAGAAGCTTGGTCACGATTTTTACGTTCTACTGCATCAAGCGGAGAAACCATTTTACCATCTGGAGAGTACGCAACACCTATACGCTTAAGTCCAAGATCGATTGCAATATATTTCAAACTATTTGCCCAAACAAAAGCTACCAAACATCTTGTCAAGCATCTCATCGGTTTCAAATACTCTTGTAATAGAGCTCATCGCATTAATCGCTTCTATCATATGAAATGAAAATATTTCCAACTCTCCATCCACAAGAGGCTCTTTTGCTTCAACAATAGCATTTAAAGTTTTTTTTACCGCTTCACTTTGACGCAGAGATATCAACATAATCTCATCTGATGAGTTATTTTTATCAATGATTTTTTCTAAATTCTCGAGCAATTTATCTGCACTTTTTTTAGAGTTTTGCTCAATATAATCATAAGCCAAAAGTTTAGAGTTTTCGAACTTACATGGCAGGTCTGTTTTATTGAGAATAACAATAATTTCCTTACTCTCTTTATACTTATCAAGCCAATCTAGGATCACGCCATCCTCTGCGTCAACTTCCCTTGAATTGTCAAAAAGTGCTACAACGATATCACTTTTTTCTATCGCTTCAATGGATCGCTCTATTCCAATACGTTCAATCTCATCGCTCGCATCACGGATACCTGCTGTATCGATAATACGGATTAGATGTGTGCCGATTCTGACTTGTTCCTCTATGGTATCACGCGTTGTGCCGGCTATCTCACTGACAATTGCACGATTATAATTAAGGAGCATATTTAAAAGTGAACTCTTACCGACATTTGGTTTTCCGATAATGGAAACTTTAAATCCCTGCATCAAACCCTGTCTTGATTCACTCGCTTTGAGTGTAGCAAAAAGTCTTACATGTAAGGCATCAAGCTTAGCAATAATTTGATCCACTAAATCTTGAGGCAGATCCTCTTCAGCATAATCGATACTCACTTCCGAATAAGCCAAAATATGAAGCATCTCATCACGAACCTCTTCGACATAATCTTTTAAAGAGCCCATCATCTGCGTCGCAAGTATCTTTGCCGCATCTTCACTCTTTGCTTCTATGAGTTTTGAGATCGCTTCTGCTTTGCTTAGATCGATACGACCATTAAAAAATGCACGTTTACTAAACTCTCCTGGATTTGCAAGTCTTGCACCCGCTTCAAGAGTCGCCCTTAAAATAAGTTCTGCGACGATAATACCACCGTGACACTGTATCTCTATTACATCTTCAGCGGTAAAACTTTGAGGAGCCCTAAAATATATAACAAGTGCTTCATCTAAGAGCTCATTTTTTTGATTGTATATTGGTGTGAGGGTTGCATATCTGACTTTAAAATCAGATCTATGAGAAAGTGCTTTTGCGATTTCCAAGGCTTTATCGCCACTGATTCTGACAATGGCAATAGAACCTATCCCATGTGCCGTAGCAACGGCACTAATGGTGTCTTGCATCTTAATATCCGTTATAATCGTTAATAATGATAAACTTCAGTCCATCTCTTGTTGAACGGATAGCAACATATTTATCTGGGTAGGTCTCACGAAGCTGTTTAAGAGCGATTTGAACAAGAACACCATCAAGTATTTTCGTTTGGGCACGCCCTTCTCTTTCTATTGTTTCACAAACTCCAACAAGATAACGAGAGACTGACTCCTCTTGATTTTTCAAAAACTCTGCTATTTCTAAACGAAGTTGCAGTTGATATTTGGAATTAATCCAATTAAAAATCATATAAGAGAGTGCCTTGTATCTGTAACCTTCTTTACCGATCAACAAAGCTGAATCCTCGCCAGATATCTCCACTAAAAGGGTAACATCATCATAAAGTTTCACATCAATAGTATCAATATCAAAACAAATTAGCTCAAATAATTTATTGATATCTTCTTTAACACTCTTAACTATCTCATCTGCAGAGTATTCATGAATAACTTCATTCTCATCCTCATCTTGAAAATAATTTTTATCTAACTCATTTGTATATCTATTTTTGTATTGGTCTGCTGAGAGTTCCTCTTCTAAATATTCTTCATCTTGATCGCTTACAAATGACGTTGGTAAAATCGTGTCATTGAGAATTTTTTGTTCACTGATATAGCTTTTTTTCTTAGGAACATGAGTATTTTCAGTTTTTACTTCTTGAGGCGAATCGACCTCTTCTACTTTTTCTTGAACACTCTCTTCTTTGAGAGGAGGCTTAACTTCTACGCTTGCTTTAACTTTAACCTCAGGTTGAGCTTCTGCTTGTGTAAAGATTTTTTTACATGAAGCTACAATAATTGCAGATTTTTTGAAAAACCCTAAAAAACCAGAGCTTGGATGTTGTAAAACTTCAACTTGAAGTTCGGTGACAGAGCAACTATAATGCATAGCTGCTTTTTCATAAGCATCCTGCAGAGTAGCTGATTCAATCTTAATCATCTTTTTTCTCCAATTCACTCTTTGCAACGATAGCTTCTGCTGCTGCAAACTGTTTATTTACAAGAAACTGCTGAGCGATTGAGAAAAGGTTATTTACAAACCAGTATAGAACAAGTCCAGCTGGGAAAGTTACAAAGAAAAATGTAAAGATCACAGGCAGGAATTTAAACACTTTTTCTTGTAATGGATCTGTAAAATTACTTGGAGTAATTTTTTGTTGATAATACATCGTAGCACCCATTAACAATGGTAGTATAAAGAGGTGATCCATACGTGAAAGATCCTGTACCCAAAGTATCCATGGAGCACCTTGAAGTTCTGGAGCATTTAAAAACACACGATACATTGCAAAAAATACAGGAATTTGTAAAAGCATAGGCAAACATCCACCAAGTGGGTTTGCACCATGTTTTTTATACATTTCCATTACAGCTGCATTCATGCGCTGTGGATCGCCTTTATATTTTGTTTGAAGTTCTTTGATTTTTGGAGAGATTTGCTTAATCTTTTGCATAGAAACCATACCCTTGTGTGTCAAAGGGTATAAAACAAAACGTACCAGTGCAGTTAGACCAATAATAGCCCATCCCCAGTTTCCAAAGATTGAATTCAACCATGCTAACACTGCAAAAAGTGGACGGGACGCAAATGTAAACCAACCATATTCAATAGCATTAACCAACACTGGATCAATCGATTTTAGTGTTGCGAATGTTTTTGGCCCACTATATCCATGAAGTATCATCTCTTTAGGAGCATCAATATATGTACGAGCGTCACCGTTTGTATCGCGATCTACTAAAACATTAAGATTTTTATCAAATCCATAAAGAATATTTGCAAAATATTGATCAAACGCAGAGATCAGGTGTACATCAGTAAAGGTAGAACGTCCTTCTACATCACCATCTTGAAAAATCGTAGTCTTGCCCTCTCCATAATAAACCATAGCTCCAGCTACAGTCATCATTTTTGTCTCAATCTTTGGACGCTGACCCAAGTCTAAATAGTAGCGTGCTTCATTTGACAAGCCGACTTTCATATCATAATGACCATCTTTGTAAAAAGTAAAAGTTTTTGTTACTGTTAATTTTGAAAGTTGCTGTGTCAAAACTATAGTTTGTGGCTTTTCATCCAAAATAATAGATGAAACATTTGCAGTATAAGGAACTTTTGTCGCTTCATCATTGAGCGCACTATCAGCAAACCTAACAAGAAGAGGTTTTACACTATTTGCATCAATAAGCTCTGCATGTTGTCCTTCAGCTTTGTCATACTTTTTCTCTAAAAGTATGTTTGACGATATACGGCCCAAGGTGTCAAGTGTTAAAATAAAATCAGCTGATTTAACTGTAACAAGTCCCTCTTTTGCGCCTGTTGTAAGCGTATTGTCAAGTTTTGCAGATGGATCTGCAACAACAACAGTTTTTTCTTTTACACCAACAGATGCCGAGCTTGTTTGTTTTGTGGCATTGTTTTCACTACTGACAGGTTTTGGTGGAAATATTGTGGTATAACCTATAAAAAATACAAACGATAGCCCAACAGCTACCAACAATCTCTGATTTGAAGTCAATTTATCAAACACATTTACCCTTTAAAAGCAAAATTTTTAATTATATAAAAACGGTTTTTTTTATTTGGAACCAACCAAAATTTTATATCATCAACTCCCATTTTTTTGGGATTCAAAGAGAGTTTATCCAATAATGGATAATCTATTCCCCCCTCAAAAAGTTGATTACAACGAAGTATTCTAATCAAAGTGTGGTAAAAAGCACTTGAAATTTTGTTATTTTCAAACTCCCATTTCGCATATTCACTACAAGTTGGGTAATATCTACAACTTCCATACCCCAAAAGTGTAAAAAACCTTTGATAGTAAGCTAAAAAAGAGAGAAGAATTTTTTTAATCATTACGAAGCGAACCAGCTTTTTTTAAAACTTTTTTGAAATCATTTTGTAGGGAAAGATAAGAAGTCTCTGCTAGAGCGACTTTGGCAACAAAGATATATGTGCCATCATTTAATAGAGAAGAAAATTCACTAAAAAGAGCTCTAAATCTTCGTTTAGATCGATTTCGAACCACTGCATTACCAATCTTCTTGGTTGCTGTAAACCCTACTCTCTTGACTCCATTAGCTGGAAGATAGAAAAGCACAACACTGTTAGAGTGTGCATTTTTACCTTTATTATAAATATATTGAAACTCTTTATGACGTTTCAATAATGAAAATTGACTTAAACAGTCAATGATTTACGACCTTTAGCGCGACGAGCGTTAATTATTTTACGGCCGTTTTTTGTAGCCATACGAGCTCTGAAACCATGAGTACGTGCTCTTGGTGTCTTATGCGGTTGGTATGTTCTTTTCATGCCAAATCCTCTTTTAAAATTTTAAGTCCGCAATAGTACAAAAAGCTTACTTAAACAAGGGTTAAGTATACTCTACTATAAAGAAATTCATTCCTCTGCCGATAATGTTAAAACTTTTTAAACTCAAAAGGATTATAAAATGAGTAGTTCACTTTCAATGGATGCATACAGATCACATGATTTAAGCATTATGATGAAAACTTCTAGCGGAGATATCATCAATCTTGATCTCTCCAACAAGGAATCTATCTCACTCTCAAATGAACAAAATCAAAAGGAGAGTAAAACTGAACTCTCATTTTCATCTATGCAATCATTTAAATTTTCTGTGCAAAGTAATGGTATTGATGAACAAGATAAAAAAGAGATAGCTGGTTTTATGAAATTGGCGCAACCCTATCTTGATAAATTTACAAAAGAGTTAGAAGATCAAAAAAATAGTTCACCTATAAATCAGGTCGCAAAAAAGATTGCTGATATTTTTGAACCAATGCAAAGCAAAGATCAAAATACAAAGAATTTTACAAAAAATAGTATCGTCGATATGTTCGATCAGAGCTTAAAAACGGTGACTGAAGCACCAAAAGTGATCGATCAAATGCAAGCACTTCTAGATAAAACACTCTCTGAGTTCAACAAACTTACAAAAGAGCTCTACGCTTAAAGGTTTAAAAAGTTTCTCAAAGATTGTTCGTATGACTGCTGTGGAGGTGCACTGAGAAGTTCTTGACTGAGTTTCATATGACAATCTCTACAGCCACGAATCACTTTGTGCTCCTGCACTTTTGGCTTTTCTATTTTTTCTATACTGTGACAAGCAAAACAATCACTTCCACAATCAGCCATTTTTTGTGGATCTGCGGAGTGACATTTTATACATGTAAGCATCGGTTTATGCCTAGTATCAGTGTTGATAGTTGGAAGAAGTTTTGGATGACATGTAAGGCAATCACCCGTACACGCCACCAAAAAACTATAAGTTAGAAGAATTAAAGTTACTATTTTCATGTAAAAATTATAACTTTATTTTTATTTACGATACAGTGACTTTGATCTCATCGCCATCTGCATCAAATAACACACTTGAACCCTCTTCTATTTCGCCACCTAGTATCAAATCAGCTAATCTATCTTCAACGATCTCATAGAGTGCACGTTTTAGTGGTCTTGCTCCATAAATGGGATCAAATCCAGCCTCAGCAATAAGCTCTTTTGCAGCATCGCTAAGAGTAATCGTAATATCGCGCTCTTGTACTTTTTTGACGATTTCACTAAAGAAAAGATCCACAATTCCTTTGATCTGATCACTTCCAAGCGGATTAAAAATGATAATATCATCGAGTCTGTTTAAAAATTCAGGTTTAAAAGAGAGTTTTAGCTCACCCATTACCGCATCACGCATCTTGTCATATTCACTATTTAGAGACATAATCTTATCGCTTGCGATATTGCTTGTCATAATGATAATCGTATTTGTGAAATCTACTGTCACACCCTTATTGTCCGTCAAACGACCATCATCAAGCACTTGAAGCAGGATGTTAAACACATCTGGATGTGCTTTTTCGACCTCATCTAAAAGTACAACGCTATATGGTTTGCGACGCACCGCTTCTGTAAGTTGTCCGCCTTCATCGTAACCCACATATCCTGGAGGTGCACCAACAAGGCGTGAAACAGCGTGTTTTTCCATATATTCACTCATATCGATTCGCACCATCGCTTCTTCTGTGTCAAACAAGAACTTCGCCAAAGTCTTAGCAGTTTGCGTTTTTCCAACACCCGTTGGTCCAAGAAATAAAAAGCTTCCTATCGGTCTATTTTTATCACTTAGTCCCGCTTTATTGCGTTTAATCGCTCGAGCCACTGCATGTACAGCGCGCTCTTGACCTATGACTGAGAGATTGAGTTCATTCTCTACATGTAAGATCTTTTCCTTCTCACTTTGAAGCATTTTATTAATAGGAATTCCTGTCCATCTGCTCACAATTGAAGCAATAGCATCTTCATCCACACTATTTTTAAGCAGTGTTCCCTCGCGTTGCATCTCTTTCCATTTCTCTTGCAACTCTTTTTCATCATTTAAAAGTTTTGGAACTGTTCCATACTCGATCTCTGCAGCTTTATTATAATCTCCGCTATTTTTTGCAAGTTCAGCTTCTCTCTTTTTATTTTCAGCTTCAGATTTTATCGTTGCAATTTGCTCGAAAATTCCTTTTTCATGGTTAAACTGAGACTCCAATGTTCTTCTTTGTTCCTCAGCATCTGCAAGCTCTTTTACTATCTCTTCGATTCTTTTTGTATTACTTGCTGACTCCTCCATTTTAAGGGCTTCACGCTCTACATGTAACTCTTGGAGCTTTCTTTTTATAGCAGCTAATGCATTTGGTTCACTTTCGATTTGCATTTTCAGTTCTGCCGCTGCTTCATCGATCAAATCTATCGCTTTGTCTGGCAAAAATCTATCTGTAATATAACGCTCACTTAGCTTTGCAGCCGCTACCAACGCAGAATCAGTGATGGTAATATTATGGTACGCTTCAAGATTCTCTTTTATACCGCGAAGTATCTGTAAGGCTTGATTTATACTTGGTTCATCCACACGAATCGGTTGAAAACGTCTTTGAAGTGCTGCATCTTTTTCAAAATATTTTCTATACTCTTTTAAAGTCGTCGCACCTATTGTTCGAAGTTCACCACGTGCAAGAGCAGGTTTGAGGATATTTGCCGCATCCATACTTCCCTCACTTGCACCAGCACCGATAATTGTGTGAATCTCATCTATAAAAAGAATGATATTTGTATTTTTTTTCACTTCATCAATCACTGCTTTTAGTCTGTCTTCAAACTCCCCACGATATTTTGCTCCAGCTATAAGCGCACTCATATCAAGAGCGATAAGTCGTTTATTTTGCAGTGAAAGTGGTACTTCTTTATTGAAAATTCGCTGCGCCAATCCTTCAACTAATGCAGTCTTTCCAACCCCCGGTTCACCTAAAAGTATAGGATTATTTTTCGTTTTACGGATAAGTATCTGCATTGCACGGTTGATCTCTTCATCTCGCCCGATGACAGGAGAAAGTTTTCCCTCAGCTGCTAGTTTTGTAAGATCAATCCCATATTTTGAGAGTGCTTCAAGGTTTTCGTCACCTGTTTGAGAATCTATCTTTTGTCCTGCACGAAATGATTCCAAAGTTTTTATCAAATCGATGATATTTACATATTTTCCTATAATCTCACTAAATGGAGATTCTTTTAAGTTTGCAATAATAAAACTATCGACTGCTAAAAATGAATCCCCATTTTTTGTCATCTCGCCTGCACCACGCTGTAAAAAATCTACAAACTTTTTAGAAATTTTGATATTTTCTCTATTTACAGATGAAGAGGTAGAAAACTTGTTTGCCATACTTTTTATATCAAGTTCAATCGCTGTTTTATCCACATTCATTTTGTTCAATGCTTGATTTAGAACAGAGTTTGTATTTGTTAATTGTGCCCATAAAAAGTGGATAGGATCAACCTCCATGTTTTTATTGTGCAGTGCCAAAGAGAAAGATGACTCTATCGCTTCTGTCATATTGTGTGTTAGTTTTTCAAAAATATTATTCATTGTTTTTCCTTTGTTTTAAAGATAGAATAATTATATCAATTTGAGTCACTTGTTGTCAAGTTAATTTAGTCATTATGCATAACTATTTTAAAATATTTCAAATGCATTTTAAAATCTATTGTTATATAAATGAGTTTTAAGTATAATATCCAACTTTAAAATTCAACTCTGAAACTAGGTAAATAATGCTCAATAAAAAATTCATGACCTTAGGCTTTCTTTCAACTGCAACTGCCATTGGTCTACTCCTTTCACCATCACTATTTGCGGGTACACCGACACTTAAAACTGTAAAAAAACCTGCAACTGAAGCTTCAAGACTTGAAGCCCTTGCAAAGTTTACAAAAGTTTTAGATATAGTCGAGCAATACAATGTAGATGATGTCACACTTAATGAGCTTGTCGATAAATCACTGCAAGGTCTTATGACAAACCTTGATGCGCATTCTGCTTTCATGAACAAAAAAAGTTTTGACAGTTTAAAAGTTCAAACAGATGGTGAATTTGGCGGACTTGGTATTACGGTTGGAATGAAAGATGGCGCACTGACAGTTATTGCTCCTATGGAGGGAACGCCTGCTGATAAAGTCGGGATAAAAGCAGAAGATATTATCTTAAAAATTAACGATAAATCTACACTTAATATGACTATTGATGATGCTGTATCGATTATGCGAGGCGATGTTGGAACACCTATTGACATCACAGTTGTTCGAAAAAGCGAAACAAAACCTCTTCACTTTCACATCATCCGCGGAAAAATTGACATTCAATCTGTTTATACAAAACAAATAGATGATTCTATTCTCTATATAAGAGTCACTAGCTTTGATAAAAAAGTAGTTGAAGGCGTTAAAAAAGCGATCAATCAATACAAAAACAAAGATAAGGGAATCATCTTAGATCTTAGAAATAATCCAGGTGGGCTTTTAGATCAAGCTGTTGGTCTTGTAGATCTTTTTGTAGATAAAGGTGTCATCGTCTCTCAAAAAGGACGCTCTGAGTCTGAAAATAAAACTTATAATGCAAGTTCAAGCTCTACAATTACAAAAATGCCTATGGTCGTTCTTATAAATGCTGGAAGTGCAAGTGCATCCGAGATAGTTTCAGGAGCGCTTCAAGATCATAAACGTGCAGTTTTAGTAGGCACAAAAAGTTTTGGAAAAGGAAGTGTTCAAGTAGTGCTTCCAATTTCAGAAGAGGAAGCAATTAAACTGACAATTGCAAGATATTACCTCCCAAGTGGACGCACGATTCAAGCTGTTGGAGTAACTCCAGATATTGAAGTGAACGAGGGTGAGATTAAAGCAAATGATAATAATGACTTTGCAATAAAAGAGGCTGACCTCAAGCAACATCTTGAAAAAGAGCTTCAAAAAGATTCTGGAAAAGCAGAAGAAACAAAAGAAAAACAAAAAGATGACACAATCATCACTAAAGAGCAAATGTATAAAGATATACAACTCAAAGAAGCTTTTGGAATACTCAAAGCTCTCATCATAACAAAAGGATAAAAAATGGAAAAACGTGAACTTCTTTATGAAGGAAAAGCTAAAAAACTTTATTTGACAGATGATAAAGATTTGGTGATCTCTGAATTTAAAGATGACCTTACTGCATTTAACGGACTTAAAAAAGCAAGTGAAGCAGGCAAAGGCGCATTAAATAATAAAATCTCTACTGAACTATTTAAAATGCTTAGCGAAAAAGGGATTCCGACGCACTTTGTTAAAATGATAGATGACAATCATATGCTACATAAAAAAGCTGAAGTTATTTTGATTGAAGTAATCGTTCGCAACATCGCAACAGGAAGTTTGAGCAAAAACCTTGGTATTGAGGATGGAAAAGTACTTCCATTTACTTTAGTCGAATTTGATTATAAAAACGATGATCTTGGAGATCCAAAACTCAATGACCAACATGCACTTATTTTAGGGCTTGTAGAGTATCAAGATGAGTTGGACAAAATCCGTCGTATGGCTCGCCAAATCAATGATATTTTACGTCCATATTTTGCAGATAAAGGATTAAATCTTGTAGATTTCAAGCTTGAATTTGGAAAAGACAGTAATGGCAATATCATCTTAATTGATGAAATTTCTCCAGATAACTGTCGTTTTTGGGATATGAATACAGGCGAAAAAATGGATAAAGACCGTTTTCGTCAAGGTTTAGGCGGTCTTAAAATGGCTTATGAAGAAGTTTTAAATAGAATATTAGGAAAATAACAATGACAGCAATAGTAAATATATCACTTAAAAACGGCGTTCTTGATTCACAAGGAAAAGCAGTACATCACGCTCTAGATTCTCTTCATTTTGAAGGGATCAAAGATGTTAGAGTCGGTAAACAGATCATTCTGAAAATTGACAATGATGACCATGACAAAGTTCGTGCGGATGTAACACAAATGTGTGAAGATCTTCTTGCAAACACAGTTATTGAAGATTACGATATCGAGTTGATCAAATGAAAGTAGCAATACTTCAATTTCCAGGCACAAACTGTGAATATGATACAGTTTATGCCTTTAAAAAACTCGGAGCCCAGACTCAAATAATCTGGCATAAAGAAACAGCTCTTCCAACTGATATCGACCTTGTTGTCGTAGCAGGTGGATTTAGTTATGGAGATTATCTTAGAAGTGGTGCTATCGCAAAATTTTCACCTATTATGAAAGCTGTTAAAGAGTATGCAAACAGTGGTGGAAAAGTACTTGGTATCTGTAATGGTTTTCAAGTTTTAACAGAAGCTGGATTACTTCCAGGAGCACTAAAGAGAAATGAGTCACTTCACTTTATCTCTCGCCACCATAACTTGAAAGTAATCAATAATGACAATATATTTTTAGAGAAACTAACTCTTAACGACGTTGTCAATATTCCAATTGCGCATCATGATGGAAACTATTTTATTGATCCAGTAGGTCTTAAAGATCTTTATGCGAACAATCAAGTTTTACTAAAATATACAGATGAAAATGGAAATGAATCAAATCCAAACGGTTCAATCGATTCTATTGCAGGAATTTGCAATAAAGAAAAAAATGTGTTTGGTCTTATGCCACATCCTGAACGTGCTATGGAGCTGATTTTAGGAAGTGATGACGGTGTCAAAATGCTTGAGGGCTTTTTAAGCGCGTGATACGTTTACTCCTTGCATTTTTGCTCATTTTCCACACCTCTTTTGCTGAAGAAAACAATGCATCTGTAGAATCAACCCCTACAGATGTAGTCGCTGATACAGCGGGATCACAAGCACCTTCTGGACCTCAAATCGTACAGCTTGCATACAGCAGTGTGCCACATAGAGTTGTCAATGGTGAGATATTTTCGGTCACAATAAAATCACTCTCAACTGATCCAAACTATCAAGATATCTCTTTTAATTTTGAAAAAGGGTATCACATCATCCTTATCGATGATAAAACGACACAAACAAAAGAGGGTAACTATTTTATTGATACCTTCTACTTTCAAGTGACAGGCTCAAATGCTTCACTTCCTGATGTCGTAGCAACCGCATCCGATGATTCAGAAAATGCTTATCCTGTACCAACTAGACTAAGTGGTCAGAGACTCAATGTTATTACACTTAACCCAAGAGCTGATTTTTCTAATATTGTTGCAGAGGATTTTAATCTTCTCACACACAAGATCACAAGCTACGATAAAAATAATAATATTGTCTTATTTACAGCAACAGCAACAAGATCTGATCTAAGTCGTATGAAGATGCAAAACGTCGAAAAACAAGGTATAGAGTCTATCGACAATAGTTTTATGAGTCCAAAAATCACCTATTATGCGATTATAAAAAAGGGTGTTGAGAGCTTTGATTTTACTTATTTCAATCTCAAAAATCAAGAGTTTGAAAAAATATCTATTCCTATTATTATCGATGATGATAGCGTTGTTACTCAAAGCGATCTTTCACCAAAAGATCAACAACTCACTGGATTAAAACTCACAGTGGCAATTATATTTTTAATTGTAATGTTTGCTTTGATAATGTGGAAGAAAAAATACAAACTGCTTATCATCCTAATCCTTCCAATTGGATATATTGTTTCTATCATGAAACCATCAGAACTTATGTGTGTAAAACAGGGTTCAAATGTATATCTACTTCCTTTGAACAATGGAACGATCTTTTACAAAACGGTCACAGAAGAGAAGCTTGAAATCGAGGGTGAAAGCGGTGAGTTTAAAAAAGTAAAACTCAGCACTGATAAAATTGGATGGATAAAAAATGCAGATGCTTGCTCGAATTAGTTGGGCATACGCAACATTTATAATCTTTAGCGGCATGAGCTTGATGATACTTATCTTCAAGTTCGTACCAAAGCCTCATGCACAAAAAATAGCTTCAAAATTTATACAGCTCCTCACTTTTTGGTCTTTTGAAAAAATAGGTCAAGAGGACCCAAATGCACAGATGTTTTTAATCAACCACCAAAGTGATCTTGATATTGGCGTGATGGAGCTTGTCTCCAAGCGTGATCTCGCATGGGTCGCAAAAAAAGAGCTTTTTGATATCCCTTTCTTTGGACTCACACTACGCTTACCAAACGATATACCAATTGAGCGAGAGAGTAAAACTTCTCTTGTAAAACTTCTAAAAGCGAGTAAAGAGAGACTTGATGAGGGTCGTGTTATCACGATCTTCCCTGAGGGCACAAGAAGTACAAGCGGTAAAATGCTTCCTTTTAAACCTGGAGCAAAGATCGTCGCGGACAAATACGCCCTGCGTGTCCAGCCAATCGTGCTTATAGCTACTGCTTCATGTTACAACATAAAAAAATATTACTATAGACCACGCAAAATAAAAGTTATTTTCTTAGACTCTTTTATCGCAGATAAAGAGGATCCAGCATGGATGGACAACTTGCGAGTAAAAATGCAAAAGGTGTATGACGATGAGTTGGCAAACAATACTCGCAATAGGTAGCGGCGGTTTCATAGGCGCTGTGCTTCGCTCTTACGTCAATGGACTTATTTCCAACAAGCTACCTCATGATCTCCCTTTTGGAACACTTGGAGTCAACCTCTTTGGTAGTTTTATCATGGGAATTTTAATCGCTTACTTCATGTACACGACTCTTTTTCCTTTACATGTAAAGAGTTTTCTTACAACTGGGATTCTTGGTGGATTTACTACCTACTCTACTTTTGCGATAGAGAGCTTTCTTCTTTTAGAAAGTGGCAGTATTGGTTTGGCTCTTTTAAATATCAGCTTGAGTGCAATAGGAGCAGTGTTTATGGCAGGAAGTGGTTTTTATCTTGCAAAGTATCTTATAAAACCCTCTCTTAGCTGATCTCTATCACTTCATCACTGCACCAAGAGGCTAGATCTTTATCGTGCGTGATAAGAAGCATCCCCATCTGATCCAAATGCGTTAAAAGCATCCTCATCACATCAAGTGCGATAATATTATCAAGAGCGGATGTCGGCTCATCCAAAAGAAGCAGTTGGGGCTTCATCAGCAGTGCACGCAGTATAGAAGCACGTTGTAGTTGTCCGCCTGAGAGTTCATGTGAATATTTCTCTAAAAGCGAGCCATCTAGATTCATACTCTCTAAATATTTATCAATCTCAGCTATTTCTGCAACATCTTTTATCTGCTCGATTATTTTATAACTTGGATGAAAAGAGCTGTAAGGATCTTGAAAAACCTGCGAAACTCTCTTACATGTAAGCGTTCCCTTGATGGGTTTTAAGTTCTTTAAAATAAGCTCAAAGAGAGTCGATTTGCCAACCCCGCTCTCTCCAACAATCGCTTTAATTTCTCCAGCATGCAGGGAAAGATTGAAATCTTTATAGAGCATTTTTTGCTTTGTATATCCAAAGCTAAGTGCCTCTACATGTAAGACTTTTTCTCTCAACGAATCTGACCTGAACCATAAATTTTATATTTATATGTTGTGAGTCCCTCTATGCCCATCGGTCCACGAGCGTGAAGTTTGTTGGTGCTAATGCCAACCTCCGCGCCAAAACCAAAAGCTCCGCCATCAGTAAAGCGAGTAGAAGCGTTGAGATAGACAGCTGCGGCATCAATAGCGTTTAAGAACTTCTCAGCCACACTGATATTTTGCGTAATGATCGCCTCTGAGTGTCCAGAACCAAATCGCACGATATGCTCAATCGCACCATCCACGCCATCAACGATCTTAATATTGAGAATATTTGCCAAGTACTCTGTATCAAAATCCTCATCACTTGCATCTGCAACAGTGATGATCTCTTGTGTTGCGCTACACCCTTTGAGTGATGTTCCCGCTTCATCAAAAGCTGTTTTTAGTGTTGGCAGCGTCTCTTTTGCTATCGCTCTATCCACAAGCAGAGTTTCCATTGCGTTACAAACTCCTGGACGAGAGACTTTTGCATTGATCGCTATTTTGATCGCGTCTTCCATAATGGCATCTTTATCGATGTAGGTGTGGCATTGTCCTTTATCATGTTTGACCACAGGAACGCTTGCATTATCACACACATAGCGGATCAAACCCTCTCCGCCACGAGGTACGATAAGATCCACATATTTATCCATTTTGATAAGCTTTGCGACACCCTCACGCGAAGAGTCTGGCAACAAAGAGATCATAGAGGCTGGAAGATTATTTTGAAGCAAGACAGAACGTAAAACATCTGCAATTGCCACGTTTGAATTTTCAGCTTCTTTGCCGCCTTTGAGTACGCATACATTTGAGCTTTTAAAACAAAGAGCTGCTGTGTCACTTGTAACATTTGGGCGAGATTCATAGATGATACCAATCACGCCAATAGGAATAGAAACCTTCTCGATTTTAAGACCATCTTCTGTGACCCAGCCATCCAAGACACGTCCTACAGGCTCTTTTAAAGCTGCGATCTCTTCTAAAGCCACAGCCATCGCCTCGATACGTTTCTCATCCAAATAGAGTCTATCTTTTAGTGCGGATGAAAGATCATTCGCCTCAGCATCTCTCATATCAAGGGCATTTGCTTCTATGATATTCATAGTGTTTGAGCGCAGGGATGCCGCCATTTGATGCAAGATTTTATTTTTTTGCGCACCGCTGAGTTCATTTAAAACACGGCTAGAGTGCTTTGCTTCTTTTAAAAAGTTTTCCATATTTACGCCTCTAAAATCTCATAATGTGCTTCAAGTTTTTCATATAAAAATTCAGGAGCGATATCGCCATTTTCCTCCCAAATCCCCTTCATCACAACATTATCTTCAACTCCATTCCATATTTTTATATAAGAACCATCTTTATATCCATGATCTTGACGGAACTGATTGAGAATATTTTTTCCAACATATAGACGATAAAGCGTACCTATATCAAGCCCGCTCATTTTCACTAAAGTGAAAAAATGTTCCATCATTTTAGAAAGATGAAAGCCATCACGCTCGAGTGCATCAAGCATTAAAAGTTCTACTTGTTCAATAATCTCTTTTTGAGATGCGTAAAGGGTGTTTTGTTTTGTAATGCCCGCATAAGAAGAAACTGCACAACTTTGATTTGCCAAATCTTCAAAACTAAGCTTGCCAACTTTTGCATTTTCTTCAATCGCTTGACTCAAGATAAAATGCCAGACATCTACAACTTCGATTTTGAGATTGTCCCAATCAGGCTCTGCGGCGATATTTTTCCAGTGTTTCCATGCAAACGAGTCGATCATCTCTGCGCATTCCATATAAATGCATCGTTTCCAGTTGATCTCTTTACCATTTTTTGTCACTCCACTGGTCCACTGGGCACCATTTGTAGCATCATTTAACTGTTGCTGAAGCTCTAACATCAATACTATTTTATCCATGAAAAACCTTTATAAAAACTAGTGGTGTATTTTATACAAAGTTCAATTAATCCAACATACTCTAAACGAGTATATTGCGTCAGATTGCAAGGCGAAAAAACGCAGTCGCTACTCGTAGCTTCAAGTATTTTCAACGAAGTAAGATGATGCAATATGCTCGCCCAAAGGGTAAAAAAGAAGCTATCATCTAGCTTCGTTAAATCTTTTTGGATTAGCTAAAGCTAGTCCTACAAAGATTTGCCTTGTATCTAATAGCTTCTTTTTTATTTAGTGTATGTTGGATTAATTGAACTTTGTATAACTTTATTATGCTAAAATTTTGCAAAAATCCACTAAAAGAAGTTCAATTTATGCAACGTATAAACTGTAGAAGATGCTTATATTATTTTGTGACATGGAATGCTTCACAGCCTCATGGTTGCAAAGCATACGGTTTTAAGTCTAAGATGATTCCTTCTATGGTTGTAAAACAAAGTTCAGGCATCGAGTGTGCTTATTTTAGTGAGAAACCGCTTCCCGCTGCCAAATAAGCTTTTTTCCAAATCCAAGACGGTTGTCTGTAAACTTAAAAAACTCCACTTCTATTTTCCAAAGTGTAGGATTCATAGCTAAAGCGTAAGGAAATCGCTTTAAATAGATTCGCTTTTCATCCTTACATGTAAGCATTTTTCCCTTAAATTGAACACCTTGAATCTTTCCTACAAGCTCAGTTTCTAGATGAATAGTTCCAGAGACATTTGGATTGAAAAAAAGATTTTGGACATGCTCTGTTTTTTCATCTGATGCGACGATAAAGCAGTTTTCTTCCTTATCATACGCATAAAAAAGCGTGCAAGTGGAGCAGATATTATCCTTACATGTAGAGAGCGAAAGAGTATGGTGTTTTGCTAAAAACTTCTCTATTTTTTCTAAATTATCAGTCATCAAATTTTATATCTTTAAAAAGATATTTTTCAAAAAGTTCATTCTCTGCGAGTTCTCTTTTTTTGAGCATCATCGCTCCCGTTTCATCCGCTTTTATGGTTTCAAAAATCTCTTGTGCGGCGGTTAATTTATAGTGATATTTTAAAAACTCTATCAAAATATCAAAATTATCTTTGGATTGGAGCTTTTGGTGTCTTGTCTTTTTATAAAATTTATACTCTTCCCAATCGATCTCAATCATCTTTTCAACCTTTGTAATGCAAGTTCCAATCTCGCCATCGCTTCTTTCATAATCTCCGTAGAGACTGCAAAGTTTAGACGCATATAGCCGCTGCCCTCTTTTGAAAATGAGATGCCAGCAGAGAGTCCAAGTTTTGCCTCTTTTACAAAAAAATCTCTCAACTCTCTCTCATGAAGATGCATATTTGAACAATCAAGCCATGCAAGATATGTTCCCTGCGGCGCAATAAATGAGATTTTATCATTATGTTTTTTACAAACTTCTTCAAGCATAACGATATTTTTTTGCAAATGCTCTTTTAGCTCACAAAGCCAAACATCGCCGTACATGTAAGCATTTTCAAATGCCACATGACCTAAAGCTGTGCCTTGAGCAAAATGGATCTTATCATAGACTTTTTGGTACTTTTCTCGAAGCAGTTTATTTGAAATTGCGACTGTACTTATAGCAAATGAAGCGAGATTAAAACTTTTTCCCACACCAAAAGCAGTGAGAGTGTTTTCGCGAACCGCTTCACTCAAAGATGCAAACGGGATATGTTTATTTGGTGCAAAAACAAGATCACTATGAACCTCATCTGAGAAAACAACGATATTATGCTCCAAACAGATATCGGCTAATTCCAAGAGCTCCTCTCTTCTCCAAACACGCCCAAGGGGATTGTGCGGTGAGCAAAGAAGAAGAAGTTTTGTGTCCTTATCTATCTTTGAGCGCAGATCATCAAAGTCAAATCTATACTCCCCTGAGACATCTTTTTTGAGAGGATTGAACAAAACTTTTCTGTTATGCTGCGTCACACTTTTAAAAAATGGCGGATACACAGGTGATTGCACAATAATCTTATCGCCGACCTCGCTAAAAGCTTCGATAGCGACATTCATACTTGCTACAACCGAGTGAGAGTATAAAAGTTCTTCCTCTTTAAACACAATATCATGATGGCGTTTGAGCCACGCTATTTGCGCTAAAAAAGCAGAAGATGGCATCTCTTCATAGCCAAAGTTTGGATGCTCTAATCTTTTTTGCACCGCCTCTATCACAAAATCTGGAGTGTCAATATCCATATCAGCAACCCACATCGGAAGCAGATCTGTTGTGTGAAACAGCTTTTCTTTGAGTTGATATTTCTCTGCGTTTGATTTTTCTCTGCTTGCACTGCGAGAAAAATCATAACTCATTTTTTTCTCCAAATACTCATCTGTGCAATGGTGTGTTGATATTTTCTAGCACTCTCTTTGATGACAAAAGGAATATCGCTTACATGTAAGAGTTCAAACTGCTCGCTCAGTATCTCTTGTAATTTTTCGAGAGTTCTCACTTCTTTGCCATTTTCATCTCTATAGCCACCAAGCCATAACTCTTTTTTTGTAGAGCTCTCTTGCCAAGTGTATGGAGAGGTTAAAACAAGTGTTCCATTTTCATTTAAACGATGGGCAATATCTTGTAAAAACAGGAGCGGATTATAGAGTCTATCTATGAGATTTGTTGCCATAATAAGATCGTATCCACTCAGGTTTGATTTGAGATTGCACGCATCACCCTGCCAAAAATCAACCTTAGATGTGAAATCCCCTGTGGGTGTAAGCTCTTTATAGCCCAACTCCTCTAGTGTAACTCTTTTTAAACTATAGAGTTCACCCTCCTCTTTTGAGTGATAAGCGATGTAGCCCTCTTCTTTGAGACGCGTTGCGACAGAGATAAAACGTGCTGAAAAATCAACTCCCTCAACAGCATCAAAATATTTTGCCAACTCAAAAGAGGCTCGTCCTGTCGCACATCCCAAATCGAGTGCTTTTGTAGTATGCACAGCAAAAGATGCCGCCTTTGTCGCACACTCTATGGCAAAATTTTTCACACCAAAATACTCATCGCCATACTGAAACTCACAATACTGAGAAACAAGCTCATCACTCTCATAAATATCACTCTTTTGCAACGGAGGCTCTTGTGAATCGATCACATAACGAAATCCTGCATGCTGATAAAAATGTCTTCTAAATGCGTAACGAGCGTGTTTTGTCATCTCATTTCCAGTGCTTATGAATGAACCGCCTTTTAAGATATTGTGCTTTGTATCAAAGGTTGGGGTTGAAAAATCATCATACGCATCATGCACACGAAACCCATCAAATCCGTCGATTGGGGTTTTTGTCCACTGCCAAACATTGCCAACAACATCATAAACTTCCCCAAATGCAAATCGATCTACGCTACAAGCGCTCATATGATGGCAAAGATTGATATTTGCCGCTGTATCATCAAAGTTTGGCACATCTTCAAGTCCTGCATATTCATAAAGCCTATACCACTGCGCTTCACTTGGAAGTGTATAACTCACACCATCACGCAAAGAGATATAGCGACAAAACGCCTGCGCTTCTAATACATTGACATCCACAGGCCAGTTCAGTGGCATCTCTATTTCACGACTCAGTGTTCTGTAACTGAACGCTGCTGCATTTTTCACCCAAAAAGTCGGATGCTTTGCGCCTGTGAGTTGAAGAAATTTTCTGCCCTCCGCGTCCCAAAAACGCTCATCTTCATAACCGCCATTTTGGACAAACTCCATAAACTCGCCATTACTCACTAAAAATTTTGAAACTTCAAAATCTTCGAGCTTACATGTAAGCGTTCCATACTCATTATCCCAGCCATAAAGATGGTGGGTATGATCTTTTCCTAAAGTGAGTGTAGCGCCTGTTATTTTAACAAGAGAGTTAGGTGCAAAGCTCTCACTCGCATCATCAAAGATATCAAACTCACTTACCTCTTTGATAAACTCTAAGGGCATTTGGCGGTGTAAAACAGAAGAGGTTTCTATATGAATACGTTCATGCTCGATCCCCATTAAGATAATCCAAAAAGGGTCTTCCCAAGCGATAGGAAGTTTCAGCGGAAGTGTCATAATCAGCTGATCCACAACGCTTCTCACTTTTGCTCTGTACGCTCTTACTTCATCTACTTTAGGCCATCTTTTTGCAACACTCTCTAGGTCATCCCAAGCCATTTCATCAACACCGATTGCAAATATTGACTCAAACTCTGGATTGATCCGCTCTTGTATAAGACCGGCTAAAATAAGTTTATTGATAAAAAAAGTAGCCGTATGACCAAAATAAAAGATCATCGGATGGCGGGTTGGTTCTGACTGCCTATAAAAGACCTCATCATCTTTTAAAAGATCAAAAACTCTCTCAAAAAGAGAGAAACTATTGTGAAAATATTTACGAATCTCTTCGCGTTTGCTTTGCACATCCTCTCCACTTAAAAGCGGAGAAACAGTATGATATCTATCTAACATGGGACTACTTTATATAAAATGTTATTGGCTCAGGCTTGCCGATATAAAACCCCTGTCCATAATCAACGCCAAGGGATTTTACTGTCTCGTATATCTTAACAGAGGAAACAAACTCTGCAATGGTTTGAACATTCATCTTCTTTGCCAATTCTACAATGGTTTGCACCATAATCTGCGAATTTTTATCTCTATCGATATTTGAAATAAGTGAAGCATCTATTTTGATGTAATCGATTGGAAGGTTGAGTGCGTGTGAAAAGTTTGAATATCCGCTTCCAAAGTCATCAAGTGCAATCTTTGCACCATAAGAGCGTACTTTTTTACAAAAGTTTACCACCTCTTCATAATCTTTAAAATCCTCTGTCTCCAAAAGTTCGATGGTTAAAAGATGGTTATAGGAAAAAAGTTCAAGCTGTTTATAGATAAAATCGAGAGTCGATTTGTTTGTGATGTCATCGACAGAGATGTTGATCGAAGATGGAACTTGATAATTTTTGATTACATGTAAGGTGTTTTCTATAACTTTACGGGTCAGTTTTTCATAGAGTCTATGTTTTTTTGCCACATCAATAAAAAGAGATGGTGCAATAATCTCATCCCTATCGAAGAGTCTCACCAAAGACTCATATTTCGTAGCTTTTGCACCCTCTTGTAGTGGAACTATAGGCTGAAAATAGGAGATAACACCGTTGTTTTCAAAAGAGCGCAAAAGCGTGTTATAACAATCAAGTATCTTGATATGTTCCTCTTCTATCTTCTTATCTTCTGCAAAAACTTCTATGGAAATGTTGCGTTTTTTAGCATCTTTGAGTGCCATATCAGCATACGCCAACATCTTTGCATCTCCCGAAAATGAGAGTCCAGCACTTATATTGATATTAAAACTTTTCTCTTCATATCGAAACACATTTTGCTTATATCTTTCAAGAAGATCTTCGATCATTGTTATAAAATCTGTCTTGGAACCTATTTGCTCCTTTTGCGCAACAACAAACTCATCGCCACTGATATGGTACACTTCACATCCATATTCCAGCACAAATCTCTTAATAAAGTCAGCACTTAAACGTAAAACATTATTTCCCATCTCTTCGCCGTAAATATCGTTAAATTGCTGAAACTTATCGATATCAAGAATCGCTAAAGTTGAAAATTTATGTTTATGCATATCCAAAAGCAGTTGATTACGATTTGGAAGTGAACTGATATGGTTTGTATAGATTTTAGAGTGAAGTTGTGCTGTTTTTTTCTCTATCTCTGCTTCGAGATCTTCATTATATTTGGCAAGCTCAGCCCTTAAATAGCCCTGCTCTTTTTGAGCATCTTCTGCACGTTTGAGCTGAATATTTACTTTTCTGTTTAAAGAAACAAGCTTATAAAGTGTAAAAAGAATAATAATAAATGATGTAAAAAACGAGAGAAGTATTCTCACCTTCATATCATCACTAAAACTTTTGAGCTCCTCTATCTCTTTTATAAGCTCCTGTTTTACTAAATCTACAAGCGCTCCCGTATCTTGTGTAAACTTTTTGTTGATACTGTTAAATTCCAGTAAAGCATCTTTAATCTCCTCTTTATCTCCTCTTTGTAAGACGGCACCTAGAGAATTGTTGAGAGTTTCATACGCTACTACTCTTCGTTTAATAATATTTAAACGCTCTTTTAACTCGGGACTTTGGAGTTTTAAAGTTTCTAAAAGATCATCTATTTGCACCACATCTTTTTTAATATTATAAAAAGAGAAGTTCATAGCAGTGTGTGAGCTTTCGTTGTTTAGCACAAGAGCTGCTAAAACATCAGAATTATTTATCTTGATATCATTATCAAGTTTGCTTGCAAATGCAGAGATTTTCATCTGATCGTAAGCGATAAAATCTATACTCCTTTGGGTAGTTGCCATACTTTGCAAACTCAAATAGAGTGGGAAGATCATAAAGAAAACGCCCAAAAAGATAGAGAGATAGAGTTTTACACTATATGTCATCTATAAAGGCCTAAAAGGATGCAACTGCAAGCTCATTTTTTCACTGATTAGAGTTTGCCAAGGAGTTTTTTTACTCTTGCAGCAAGCTGTTTTGGGCCTATACCTAAACTCTCTTCAACAAGAGTGGTATTGCCATGTTTGATAAAACTATCTTCATATTCAAAACTCACAACACTTACATGTAAGATACTTTGTTCCGCCAAAAACTCTAAAATCGCACTTGCAACTCCGCCTGCTTTTGCACTATCACTAAAGACAAACCACTTTTTATGCTTACATGTAAGCGCTTGAAGCATCTCTTCATCAAGAGGTTTTACAAATCTTAGATCCAAAAGTGAGACTTCAAAATCAAGTTCTTGCATCGTTTCGTAGGCACGACCAACACCATTTCCATAACCAATAAATAAAATATCGCTTGCGTTTGAGATCATTAGCTGAGATTTACCAGCTTTAAATGGAAGTGATTCTGGAAGCGCTGTTTCTATAAAAGAACCTCGAGGATAACGAATCGCACATGGATGCGTATATGTTGAGGCAAAGCCTACAGCTTGATGAAATGACTTTTCATCGTGTGGTGCTAAAAGTGTCATATTTGGTATGGCTCTTAAAAAGCTGATATCAAATGTTCCTTGATGCGTTTCTCCGTCTTCACCCACAATTCCAGCGCGATCAAGTGCAAAAACAACAGGCAGATCCATCAAACAAACATCATGAATCACTTGGTCATACCCGCGTTGTAAAAAGGTAGAATAGATCGTACAAAATGGTTTAAATCCCTCTTTTGCCATAGCAGCCATAGAGGTAACAGCGTGCTGTTCTGCGATTGCAACATCCCAAAAGCGAGTTGGATATTTTTCCATCAGTTTGCTTAATCCCGTACCGCTTGGCATCGCTGCTGTAACACCTACTATTTTTTCATTTTTATCGGCTACATGTAAGAGTGCTTCTGTATAGATTTGTGTTGCTGATTTTGCGGGAGATTTTTTAAAACCTTCCCCGCTTTGCAGATCAAATGGACCGACTCCATGCCATTTTTCATGTTTTCCCTCAGCGATCTCATACCCTTTACCTTTAAGGGTTTGAGCGTGGATGATAACTGGTTTTTTCATCCCCTTGGCAAGTTCTAAGACCTCTATGAGTGATTTTATATCATGCCCATCTACTGGGCCGATATAATCAACACCCATCTCTTCAAAAATAATACCCGGAGTAATCAGTTTTAAAGATTCCTCTAACCTTTTTGCGATATATCTCGCACCTTCACCGAAGTTATCGACAAAGTTTTCTGTTCTTTTTTTAAACTTCTGATAAAAAGGGGATGCCATTGCAGAACTCAGCATTCGACTGAGTGCACCTATTGGCGCAGCGATACTCATCTCGTTGTCATTTAAAATAATAATCATCGGATATTTTCTATCACCAAGTTCGTTAAGCGCTTCATACACCATTCCAGCAGTCATAGAACCATCGCCTATCATGATAACTGGCACTCTTGAGTCTTGCTCGCCTTTGAGCGCAATCGCTTTTGCAGCACCAACACCTAAAGATATAGAGGTTGAGCTATGCCCTGCTACAAAATAATCATCTTCGCTCTCGGATGGTTTTGTATAACCACTAAGCCCGCCAAACTCTCGAAGCGTGTCAAACTCATCCCAGCGCCCTGTTAAAAGTTTATGAGCATATGCTTGGTGAGAAACATCAAAAATAAAAGGGTCTTTTGAAGAATCGAACACCCTATGCATAGCAACGATAAGCTCTGTCGCACCAAGAGTAGAACTTAAATGTCCGCCATTTTTACTCACGACTTCTAAGATTCTTCCACGAATATCTTGGCATAATTGGTTTAATTGTTCAATACTATATGACTTTATATCTTTTTTCATAACTTCCTAATCTTCTTGCAATGCAGCTTGTTTTACTCTCTCATAACGGTTAAGTATCTGTGCGTCGATATTTCCAGCGTCACTAATGGCCACAACTCCGCCAGGACTGACAGCTCTATCTGATATTATCTCTATATTTCCTAAAGACCCGATTTTTTCAGAAAGCCAGCCATGATCATTTGGGTTAACTTTAAGTTTGATCTTACTCGCACTTTGCAAATCTTTAATCAATTCATAGGCCAAGGTATATGCAACTTTTGAAGAGTTGGAACTGAGTTCCACCTCAATAACCTCTTTTGCAATATCCAAAGCTGCTTCTAAAAGCTCTTTTTTTATACTTTCTAAAGCTGTTTTATACTCGTTTGCACTATTTTCAAGAGCTTTAATCGAATCTGCGAATTGAGCGATTGCAACAACTTTATCGCTATCTAGTTTTTCAAGACCCTGCTCTTTTGCATCTTGCATTCCCTTTTCATAAGCCTCTTTTTTTTCCACTTCCACCTTAGCTTTAAACTCATCTTCTTGCGCTTCAAGCTTCATTTGAAGTTTTATAAAGTTGGATGTCATCTCATCTGTTTTTTTGAGTAATGATTCTACGAGTTCATCTTTATTGCTCATCTCGATGGGCGTTTCATTTTCAAACTCCATACTAGAAGGCTGAAAATGTTCATGAAGAGGTTCTGTCGATTCTTCTAAACTCATAATCTCATCGATGCCATTGCTAGAAAAGACTTTAAATCTATATTTATCTACAGAGTGGTTCACGAGATTATCTGTCGTGATTAATGTCTTCATCCTTAACCGATCATCTCTTCAGATTCACCCATCTGCACAAGTCCTTGTTCAGATAGTTGTGTTACGACTTCAACAACTTTACGCTGTGCATTTTCGACATCTTTCATTTTCACTGCACCCATAAACTGCATCTCTTCTTCAAATGTTTCTCTCGCACGCTGAGACATATTTGTGAAAAATTTCTCTTTAAGATCCTCAGGAGCATTTTTAAGCGCAAGCATAAGATCCTGTTTATCAGATACTTTGAGAATCTCTCTGACTGCATTGCCATCAAGTTTTGCAATATCTTCGAATGTAAACATCATCTCTTTAATTGCACTTGCCAACTCTTCATCGATCTGCTCAATAGAAGTAAGTGTTGCTTTAGATGCTTTTGCACCAAGTCTATTAAATACATCAGCAACCGCACGAGGTCCACCCACTTCAACTTTATAACTTGCAAGTGATTCAAGTTTAGATTCAAGTACAGCACTAACGCGTTTAATAACTGATGGAGATATATCTCCTAACTTTGCCATCCTCATAGCGACTTCAGCACGAAGATCATCAGAAAAAAACACGAGGACATCCGCGGCATTAGATGGGTCCATGTGTGCTAAGATGAGCGCAATAGTCTGTGGATGTTCATTGACAATAAAGTCAGAAAGCTGCTGCGGCTTAATTTTTGAAAGATATGCAAAATTTTGAGAGTTTTGCATACTTTTTGAGAGTTTATCTAAAACTTTTTTCGCTTCTTCTGGTCCTAAAGTACGGTATAGCAACTCTCTTGCATACTCCATACCTCCAGCGGTCAAATATTGACTTGATTGTACAATTGCATGAAACTCTTCTAAAATATTTGCAGCAACAGCTTTATCTATACTTCTGCTTGAAGCTATATATTTTGAAATTTCTGTAATGGCATCAACACTCAAATGCGAAAATATATTCGTCGTTATATCTTCTCCAAGCTGAAGCAATAAAATCGCAATCTTTTCTGCCATCGACATCTCTTCAAACTGTGCTCTTTGACTTGTTGACATATTCATATTTTAGCCTTCCGATGGTTTTTGTACAATTCCGCTTGCCTCTTCAGAAACTAAACTTTGAATCAGCAATGCTATATCATCAGGGTGATCATCTGCCATAGCGCGGAGTTTTTCCAATAAGACATCATATTTCAATGCATCTTCATTGAAATTTTCTCCAACACCAAGCTGATCTTCGACACGCTTACGCATCTCCTGAACTCTTTCTACGAGGTCATCATCTTCATCACCTTCAATATGGAGAATAGGTTTTTCGATCTCATCCTCTTCTTTGGAAACTTCGAGCATCTTTTGTGCAAATGGAGCAATAACTTTTTTGTAAAGAATAAAAAGTGTAATCACTACAAAAAGATATTTAAATATTTCTCCAAAAGGAGTAATGTACTTATCCATAAATCCTGAGATTTTCGCTGCTCCATCTTTGTTCATAGCATCACTTGAGCTTTTAAACTCAAAGTTTTTAATAGAAACTTGATCCCCTCTTTCAGCAGAGACACCTATCGCTTGTGTTACAAGTTGGTTAATTGAATCTATCTGAGCTTGGTCGAGCGCTACATATTCCATCTCATCTGTTGGAATACCATTTTTATCCATTTTATGTTGGTATTTTCCATCTACAACAACTGCGGCTGTGATTCTTTTAATTCTAGCAAACTGATCTTTAGCAGTAGAAACTGTCTTTGATATCTCATAGTTTGTCGTACCTGTAGTTTTTTGATACTTTTCTGTACTTGTTTTATTAGCATCTATACCCTGAACAGGACCGATATTACTCACCGTTCCAGGAACACCACCTGCATCAGCCACTGGAGTACTTCCCTCACGTTTCTCTTCTGAAGTTTGTTCGCTTCTTACGACATTTTCAGGATCAAAAGTCTCAGAGGTTGAACTTTTTTGTGAGAAATCATACTCGATAGTTACTTTTGCAACGACGTGATTATCGCCGCCTAAAAAGGGAGCTAAAACCTCAACGATCTTTTGCTCACTTTTTTTCTCCTCTTTTGCCTTGTACTTCTGCTCTACTGCAGAAAGTTCACCAAGTTGTGCTGATTCATCATTATCACCTAAAATATCTCCATTACCATCAATCATCGCAACATTTTCAATGTTAAGTTTAGGAACTGCCGAAGCAACAAGATTTTTAATCCCACGAATTTGTTGAGGAGTCAGTGTTCTGTCCTCTTTGAGTTTTATGACCACAGATGCTGTTGGATCTGTCTGTTTTGCGACAAAAAGAGTCTCTTTTGGAATTGCAAGCGAAACACTCGCTCCCTCTACTGGATCAAGTGCGGAGATTGTTCGTGAAAGTTCTCCTTCTAGAGCTCGGAGATATTTTACATTTTGATCAAAGCTTGTTGCTCCAAACTCCTGTGTATCAAAGAGCTCAAAACCAACACCCTTATTTGAAGGAATTCCCATTGAAGCTATTGAGATACGCTGTTTATAAACCATCTCTTTTGGAACTTTAATGGTATTATTTTCACCAACTGTGTATGGTATTTTCTCTTTATCAAGTTGTTGTAAAACTTTTGAAGCGTCTTCACTACTAAGTTTTTCAAACAAAATATCGTAGTTCTTATCTTTTACTTCTGTCTTTGCACTAAAAACAATCAAAAAAGCAAAAAAAGCGATAATACCTGCAATTGCACTACCAATAATAATACGCTGAGTTTTAGTTAATTTGGTATAAACTAATGCAAGCTGCGAAAAAAGTACCTTAAAATCCATATCTGCCCATTATATGAGTTGTGATGTCAATTCGAAAAATTTATCATTTTGAGAAGGTGTCCCGACTGTTACACGGATAGCATTGAGACCATACCCACTTAAATTTCTTACTATCATACCCTTTTTAAGCAGAGAATCAGCTAAGAGCGTAGAATTTTGCCCCTCATTTAAACACAATGTCACAAAATTTGTATAGCTATCTATTATTTTTAAAGAGTGCTTTTGTGCAAACTCTTCATATCTTTTCATCTCTTTAAAATTATTTTCTATACTCATCGTGACGAATGCTTCATCTTCAAGAGCGATACTTGCAGCTTCAAGAGAAAGCGTTGTGATGTTAAATGGTGGACGCAGTTTATAGAGTGCTTCTATAATATGTTCAGGTGCGATTCCATAACCAACACGCATACCACCAAGACCATAAGCTTTTGAAAACGTACCTAAGTAAATCGTGTTATTAAAACCCTCTAACACCTCTTTTGGAGTGAACTTTTTAGAGATATCTTTGCCGATCGCATACTCCATATACGCCCCATCAATCACCACTAAAGTATCATCATCTATCTTTGCAAGAAACTCTTTAAGTGCAGCAGCATCAATAGCATCACCTGTTGGATTGTTTGGAGTACATAAAAAAATAACTGAAGGTTTATGCTCTTTATAAAGCTCATAAAACTCATCCATATTATGCTCTTGAGAAGCTGTTCTAACAATCTTTGCGCCAACTTGTTTTGCATAGATCTCATACATCGCAAAAGTTACACTATTCATAAGCACCGTAGCATTATCTATAGCTTTTGCATGAATTAAAAACTCAATAACTTGATCACTTCCAGAACCGATAATGATATTTTTTGTCTCTACTTCATATTTTTTTGCAAGAGCATTTTTGAGCTTAAGCATTGAATCATCTGGATACAAAGCCATATTTTTTACAATTTGAGTGACAGCATCTTGAACTTTTTGTGAACAACCAAAAGGGTTTTCATTACTTGCTAGTTTGACTATATCTTTTGGATCGATTCCAAACTCTCTAACAACTAATTCTATTGGCTTTCCAGCTTCATAACTTTTGATATCTGCTAAATGTTTATTAAATTCCATACTTTTCCTTTACATAACTTCCAAGCCATGTGACCTCTTTTGGATGTTTTGCTATGACTCTTTGTACCGCTTCTTCATCAATATGTCCAAAGAAATCGATAAAAAACCAATATCCCATTTTCCCTTTCTCTTTTGAAGGGCGTGATTCAATTTTAGAAAGATTGATCTTTTCATCATCAAAATCTTTAAGAAAGTTCATAAGCGCACCCGCTTTTAATGTATCTTTCAATTTTACTAAAATCGATGTTTTATCATCCTTGCTTACGCCGTTTTTAAAATCACTTAAAACGATAAAGCGCGTCGTATTATCCACAGTATCTTGCACATTTTCAAATAGGGTAGGAACACCATAAAGTTTTGCGGCAATATGACTACAAATAGCTGCAGATTCAGGATCATTTGAAGCTAAAATCGCTGCTTTTGCAGTTGATTCAACTGGGATAAGTTCCATATTGTTGAGTTCATGTTCTTGCAAAAACTCTCTACACTGCCCAAAGCCCTTATCTTTTGAATAGATGCGCTTGATATCTTTTAGCTCTTTTGCTTTGGTTGCAAATGCCATATGAATAGGCATATAAAGCTCAGCAACAATCTTTATTGGCGATTTTGCAAGTCTGTCAAGTGTTTCACCCACAACGCCATCACGAGAGTTTTCAATAGGAACAACACCAAATTTTGCGCGTCCTGCTTCAAGCGTTTTAAACACTGAGTCTATTGAGCTAAGAGAAAGGTAGTTGCTCATCGCTCCAAAACGGCTCTCTGCTGCTTGATGAGTAAAACTCCCCTCAGGGCCAAGATATGCGATACGCTCTGGAAGTTCAAGATTGCGTGCAACTGCAAATATTTCAAGATAGATTGCTTCGATTGCGGAATCGTTTAAGAGTCCATTCTCTTTTTTATTTTTTATACTTAGACGCTTAATGATCGCTTTTTCACGTTCAGGTCTATATATTGCCCCGCCTGTTTGATGCTTGATCTCTCCTACACGTTCAACAACTTTCATACGGCTGTTTAAAAGTTCTAATATCTCATCATCAATCGTGTCAATACGTGCTCTGCACTCTTCTAGTGTCTTCATAACTGCTCCATCACTTCTTGCATATCCATAAATACAAAATCTGGTTTTTCACTCTCTTTGAGCAAAGGGATAATTTCATCAGCTTTTTTGTATTTTCCGCTCAATACAAACACTGTTTTCATACCAAAAATGGCTGCTCCATTTAAATCACCTTTGACATCATCGCTAATAATCACGATATCTTCAAAAGCTATTGTAGCGTCTTGTTTTTGGATCTGTTTTAAGGCTTCTTTGTAAAAATTATCACTTGGTTTTCCAACAACTTCATAAGGAGTGGATGTGGCAAATGATAACATTTGAAGAATTGCACCAACACCTGGATATCTTTTTTTATTTTTAGCATAAAGCGTTGTTTCATGCATCCCGACAAGTTTTGCACCTGCGAGTAAAAGATCGATGATATGCGCATACTCTTCTGAAGTATAATCATTTTTTATCGAAATTAAAACCGTTTTTGGATTGTTATAATCTAAACTATACCCCATTGTAACAAGTACATCCAAAAACTCTTGTGTCCCATATGCTGCTAAACCTTCAAGCTTATCAAGCTTACTTTCTAAGAGCATCAAAGGGTCTAAATAGTGCTCTTTCTTAATATCCAAGCCGATACTTTGAAGATATTTTAAAAAACTTGAACTTGCATGTTTTGTATTATTTGTGATGATCATATAGGGAGTTTTTTGCTCATTAAGCTGAGCAATAAACTCTTTGCTTCCACGGATAGGAAGTCTCTGCTCATCACAGATCAAAGTACCTTGAACATCAATAAAATAGGCTTTTTGCATAAGAAGGCTGCTCATATTTGTTATTTTACTTCTTTTAAATAATCTTTTTCTAAAGCGATAATATCTTCAAAAGTTTCACGTTTACGAATGATTCTGTCTTCACCCTGCTCAACAGCGATTTCAGCACTACGTCCGCGTGTGTTGTAATTGCTTCCCATTCCAAAACCATATGAACCTGCACTATGCACGATTAAGAGATCATTATGTTCAAGTGAAGGAAGTTCATAATCTTTTGCTAAAAAATCACCACTTTCACACACAGGACCAACAACATCAGCTTTTGATATCTCGCCATCTTTTTTAAGTGTTTCAATCTTATGATATGCATTATAAAGACTTGGACGAATAAGATCATTCATAGCCCCATCTACGATAACAAAACGCTTCTCTTTATTTGTTTTTTCATATAAAACTCGTGTCAAAAAGTAGCCAGCATTTGCACTCAAATATCGCCCCGGTTCACACACTATCGTCATATCCAATCCAGTTAAAGTAGATAAAATCGCCTGTGCGTAATCATAAGGTGTAATTGTAACTTCATCATTGTACACAACGCCTATCCCGCCACCGATATCAAAAAATTTCAGATCAATATCGATTACATGTAAAGAACGAACCAAGTCAGCAACAATGACAGCTGATTCACGAATAGGCTCTAACTCTGTAAGTTGGCTTCCTATGTGAAAATGGATTCCAACAGGATCAAGATGAGAAGAGTTTTTTGCAAAAATATACATGCGTTTTGCACTATCTATATCCACACCAAACTTGTTAGCACTAAGCCCTGTTGAGATATATGGGTGTGTTTTTGGATCGATATTTGGGTTGACGCGAACACTAATACGACACACTTTATCGATTTTTTTTGCGATAAGATCGATGCGTTCTAGCTCTGCGATGCTCTCTGCGTTGATATATAAAATATCATGCTCAATTGCTTCTTGTATCTCATCATCTTGCTTACCAACACCGCTAAAAAGAATTTTGTATGATGGGACACCAGCCATCAATGCGCGTCTCACTTCGCCAATAGAAACACAATCAGCGCCACTGCCAAGAGATGCAAAATGCTGCACTACGCTAAGATTTGAATTTGCTTTTACAGCATATGCCAAAAGAGATTTACGCCCTCTAAAAGCCTCTTTTAGTCCTTCAAACTGCGCCTTCATATAATCAAAATCATAAACATACAAAGGAGTTTTATATTTATCTGCCAATTCTTGAAAATTAATCACTAAAAATTCCTAATTTTTTTTTGATTTTATCCAAAATTTGCTTAAGAGCATCTCTAAGGTTTTAGCGGATATTAAAACGTTTGTACTGAAGTATTGAAACCAAAAAGAGAATAAAAACAGGTAGAATAATTCCAATTTCACTTGAGACTGTTTTATTATTTGCATACTCAATCATCATAAAGATTATTCCCCAGACAACAAGCGTAGAAAGTATCGCCGCAAAACTAAAGAGTGATACATTTAAAAATCTTCCACTTGTTGGGACAAAGAAAAAGATGATAACAATCAAAGCTGGCACAAAAAATGGATAGATAAATATTTTATAAAGTGAGCTTTTTATTTGCGAAATATTTATCTTTTGATTATGAAAAAGATACAAAGCATCAACTGCATCTCCGATGGTAAAATTGACTTTACCCTCATATACCTGATCTAATATCTTTGGTTTAAAATCACGCAGCATTGCCAAATCGCTTACATGTAACATCTCTAAACCATTATTGGCACCCACTATATTTTTTGGTTTTTTCATAATATAAGCATCTTTTAAATGCCACTCTCCATCTCTATAAAAAGCCTCTTTTGAGCTTATCATCTCAACTAAATTTCTATCATTCATCGAAAAAACTCGAACATCTGTCGCTTTTTTTTGCAGGGGAGAAAGCTCAGCAAAATAGATATATTTATCTTCATAGGTGAAAAAAAGATCTTTTGTAGGATTGAGATATTGTTGTGTTTTACGAATATTATTTGCAAATTCATCAGCTCTTGCAAAGTTTGTCGAGTGTGCTGTAATAAAAAGAATAACTATGATTGTAGAAACAGCTATAAATGGCTTTAATACATCGATTCTAGAGTATCCAAGAGAATAAAATGACACAAGTGCGTTGCTTCGGATAAGATGGATTTTTGTACTTATCATCGCAAAAACAAGAGCCAGTGGAAGGAGCATATCTATTGCAAAAAACACTCTATAAACAAGATAGATCAAAAGTATATTTGCAGATTTTGGAAGATCATTTACATTTTGAAGATAATCAAAACCGACTAAAAACATAATGAGCGCAGTCATAATAATGAAAAAATATTTAAGATAATGAAAAGAGATATATTTAAATGCCAACATCTTGGTATTGTATCTAAATTTGTTTTATAGAGTATTGTGATGAAACATCATCAAAGTTCATCGTTTCAAGTTTCATGATAGCATCTGCTGCATGGGCGATCCATTTTTCTAAATGCTTTGTTTCATCAGACGAAAAAGGAGCCAAAACAAAAGAAGAAACTTCGCCTTTATGGAAAGGTTTTCCGATTCCCATTCTCACACGTGCGTACTCTTTTGATATCGCTTCATCAGTCGATTTGAGTCCATTATGACCGCCGTGACCGCCTGCAAACTTAAATCGAAGTGCACCAAAAGGCAGATCGAGATCATCATGAATTACTAAAACTTTATCAATTTTATAAAAATTTTTAACCGCAATAATAGAGCGACCAGAGAGATTCATAAAAGTCATAGGTTTTAAATAGTAATTTTCTTTGTGTTTGAAAAGTTCACCCTCAAATGAGGCTTTTGAAATAGGAGTTGCAGAGGTTCTACGAACAAGTTCGTCAATCACCATAAAACCGATGTTATGGCGTGTATGTGCATATGTCGAACCTGGGTTTCCAAGTCCGACGATAAGCATAATTATTTCGCTTTAATTACAGATACTACAGCAACGCGATCAGAGTCTGTGAAAGTTACATTTGCGATTGGATCAAGGTCACGAATCATTTTTGAATCGCCAACATCCATTTTTGTAACATCAACAACGATTGCAGCTGGAAGATCTTCAACAGCAGCTTTAACACGTAAACGTCTTTTAGAGATATTTACCATACCTTTGTTTTTAAGACCAAACGCTATACCTGTAGTTTTTACAGGGATGAAATAATGCGCTTTAATACCAGCCTGAGCTACCATTAAATCTACATGTAATAGTTCACCTGTTACTGGGTGAGATTCGTATGATTGAACAACAACATTCATCTCATTTCCGCCAACTTTTACTGGGAATGCGATAGTTTCTTTGTTGCGAACAGTACGGATATACTCATTTTGTTTAAATGCAGCGTGGATATTTTCTAATCCTCTTCCGTAAATGTTTGCAATTAGATATCCATCACGACGCAACGCGTTTGTACCACGTTTACCGATACTCTCTCTAACAATGCCTTCTAACATACTAAATCCTTGTTTTTAAAAATGGGTGGAATTATAGCAAAAAAATATAAAATTCACTCTTTTAATGCAAATATTTCATCATCCCTATACTCATTTTTCATTTTTGCACTATTATTTGAAGCTGGAACAAGGATTTTATCATTCAAACCCTCCATTTTAAGTTTTAAGTCTGCGGCGGATGTTGCATTTTCAAATGCCTTTTCTTGCGTTATCTTACCCGCTTTATAAAGATCCAAAATAGCCTGATCAAAAGTTTGAGAGCCGTAAATCTCTTTTCCTTCTGCCATCGTATCTACGATCTCATCATCACGATTTTCTTTGATAAGCTGCTCAATACGCGGTGTACGCACCAAAACTTCAAGTGCAGCAATACGCTTGTTGTCCACAGTTTGAATAAGACGCTGAGAGATGACGCCCTTGAGAACCCCGCTAAGTGTTAAACGGATTCTATTTTGCTCATTTGTAGGGAAAGTGGAAATAATACGATTTACTGTTTCTTTAGCATCAAGTGTGTGCAGAGTTGAAAAAACAAGGTGTCCAGTATCAGCAGCATGGAGTGCGATTTCTATGGTCTCTCTATCACGCATCTCTCCAACTAGGATAATATCTGGATCTTCACGAAGTGCCGCGCGAAGAGCTGAAGCAAAAGATTTTGTATCTTGTCCTACACTTCTTTGATTGACAATACATTTTCTATCTTTATGCACAAACTCGATTGGATCTTCAATAGAAATAATATGTTTGCGTTTTGACCAGTTAATCTCATTGATAAGAGCAGCAAGTGTCGTTGATTTTCCACTTCCTGTTACTCCGGTGACCAATATAAGCCCCCGTTCTGCTTCTGTAAAACGGTGTACTACATTTGGGAGTAGCAGCTCTTCAACAGTTAAAATTTGAATAGGGATGAGACGAAAAACAGCAGAAACTCCATCCATTTGAAAGAAAATATTGACACGAAAACGATTTCTATCATCAAAAGGATAAACAAGATCTAACTCTTTATTCTCAACAAACTCTCCAAATCTTCCACGTAAAAGCTCTTTTGCAAAAGTTAAAGAGTCTTCATGAGAAAATATTTCACCAGAAAGAGGAATAATCTCTCCATTGATACGAGCGCGAATCACAGAGTTTGCCTTTACATGTAAGTCACTCCCACCCGCATCGATCATTCTTTTGAGATAAGCTCTTATTTTTTTAAGAGTCTCAAAAGTCAGCAGTGATATATCTATAGTTTTATCCATCGGTCCTGAACTCATAAACTCTCCAATATCTCCGTAAATGCGACTTTAAATGCTTCTAATCCATCTTTGATCTGCGTATCTATTAGCGCTTCAAAATCGATTCCGGCTGTTTTTATCTCTTGAAAAAAAGCAGCTATTTTTTCCTCTGCAATAGGAAGTTTTGCACTTTTATCGCCACCTGAGACATAGGCTTTTATAGTTTCTACTGGAGCAGTATTGACACTATGAGGGGCTAAAAGTTCATCCACATAGTATGAGGCTCTAAGCGTATCCCCTTTAACTCCTGTACTTGCAAAAAGCGTGCGGCATCTCTTTACATTTAAGGCTTCAATTGCGTTATAAATAGAAGCAGCGTTATAGTTTCCAGCAAGCGCAGAAGCTATACCTTTAGACTCCAAAACTGCATCAAGCGCTCTATCGATTCGACTAACAAAAACACTTATAACCGTGTCCACACTGTTGTTTGAACGTGCCATTCCTCTCTCAAAGGCTTTAGCGCAAGAAAGGGCTTGCTCTTTGCTAAATATTAGCGTTGCATTGACTGCAATGCCTGATGCTACAAGCTCTTCCATCGCCTCATATCCCGCTTGTGTTGCTGGAACTTTTATCATAACATTTGGTCTATTTATGCTTACATGTAAGCGTTTTCCCTCTGCAATAGTCGCCTCGGCGTCATCACATAAAAAGGGATCAACTTCGATGCTGACATAGCCATCGTCACCCGCGTCATATAAGGGTCTTAAAATATCAGCTGCTTTTTGGATATCAAAAATCGCTAACACTTCATATTTCTCTTTTGCTCCAAGATGACTCAAAGATGCAAGCTGTTCTTTATAAGCAGGTGAAGTAAGAATAGCGCTTTTAAAAATAGCAGGATTACTCGTCGCACCATTGATGATGCCCTTATCTATCAACTCTTTAAACTCATTATCCAAATAATCACGTTCTATAAAATCAGCCCACAAAGAAAATTTTAATTCTTCAATATACATGTAAATACCCTACAATCTAGTTTTGTAGATTATAGCATTTATTCCAAAGGAAGTAAGAAATCAAAAGGAATTTATTTTATTAATTATCGCTCTAAAAAAATAAAATTTGAAACGCTAATACCACTTCACAGGACGATCTATATTGTCAGAATTAAACTTAGATAAAATAGTTTCAATTAAAGACCAGTCAATTGTATCTATCAAAACATTTAATGGATTACTACAACTTATGCTGTTTTAAATAATTTTCTGTAAATTGCCCTACCGCATTTTTAATTAAATTTTTCATTAAATTCATGGGGTTATCTTTAGTGTATTTTTTTTCATCAATCAGACTGCTAGCTACCAATCCACCCACTACACCCATTTCTCCAGTGTACTTTGTAGTAATATCATCCATACTAATTGTAATATCTACATCACTATCTGTACGACTAGGAATCACATAAAAAGATGCTCCAGTTAACATAGCACCTACGATTTCAACACTACCATTATCATTATGATGCAATATATCGATTTTCATCTTTTTTGTAGCATTAGTTTCCTCAACAAATACAGGATTATCAAACAATACATCTGTTACATTCTTTTGAACAGTTGCATCTGGAAGCTTAATAACTATGCTCCAATCTTTTTGAGTTAATTCCACGTTCACGGGAATCTTTTTATCTATCGATTGTGTATTGTAGGTCACTGGTGCGCTAGAATAATATTTAGTACAGCCAGTCATAACGAAAACTGGTATAAATGTAAGAGCCACTTTAATGATTAATGTATTTATTTTCATATTTTAAGTCCTTAGAATTTTTTAGATTTGATATCATCTATAAATAGTTTAATATTATTTTGCACAGATCGATCATTTGCAAGTACCATGCGCTTAAATGCAACAAATTCATCTCCTATTGTTGCTAGACCTTCAGCTTGAATCGATTTACTATATAAAACTTTTCCTTCTTGATTTTTTATTTCATATAAGATATCAGTATAAACAGTCATATTTAATCCCAGAGATGGGGTATCATTTTGTAATATTACCGCTTTAATTTGTAAAGAGCTGTGTGAAGTATCATCAAATAATTTTGTATCTTTTAATGCCTTCAAGAGTGAAATTTCAAATTTTTGTGTATATTCAGGATCAAAAACATCTAAATCACCAGTTTTTTTGTTTTCTGAAGCTAATTGGGCATTTACTGCTGATAATTTATAATTCTTTTGAAGAACTTGAAAATTAGAAGGGAAACTTACATCAAAATTATTTTTTACACTACAACCACTTAATAAAACTATTACAATACTTGCAATAGCAATGCTCATTTTCTTCATGTTTAACCTTTATATATTAAATTTTACCAATTTAGAAACTTCAAATTCTTTTATTGTATCAAAAGCAATTTTTGTAAGTTATTTATAGTTAGTTGATATCAGATTTTATTACTATTAAACTTACATAAAGTTTAACTATAGGTAGTTTTTTTGCAGGATATAACATCTCAAGATATTGATGCGCTTCATAAAATTGTCGGATTAAATGTTATGCGTATTCGTAAAGAAAAGGGGATGACACAGCTCGAACTTGCCTTGTCTATTGGGTTGAAATCGGTAGGACTTATTTCTGTCGCAGAACTCTACCATAACAAAAAACACTTCAACATCGAACATCTTTACAAAATTTCTAAAGCTTTAGATGTCAATATTTGTGATTTTTTTGACGAGATTTCTTGAAATTTTACTCAACTCTCCACTCATGCGCTTTTTTATCAAACACACTTTTTTCTAAGCGCATCAAAAAGTAATCTCTATACACCTCTTTTGCACCTAAACTTTTTAAATGAGGAGTTGGAACTTGGCAGTCAATAAAATCATATCCCCACATTTTTAAGTGCTCTACCAAAACGGCAAAGGCGGCTTTTGAAGCATCACTGACGCGCGCAAACATACTCTCTCCGCAAAACACGCCACCAACGACCACGCCATACGCTCCGCCGACTAGTTTTCCATCAAGGTAAGCTTCCACACTGTGTGCCTTTCCCATATCATGTAAAACGCTATAAGCTTCTATAATCTCAGGCTGTATCCAAGTTCCGTTTTGTCCCTCTCTTGGAACTTTGGAACACTCCGTAATCACTTCTAAAAAAGCAGTGTCAAACTTATATGTAAAATGTTTCATCCGCTTTTTAAGTGAAGGTCGGAGTTTAAAATCTTTGAGTTCTAAAATAAGTCGTGGATCAGGCGACCACCAAAGGATTGGGTCACCCTTGGCATACCAAGGAAATATACCATTTTGATACGCACGAAGAAGACGAGAAGGAGAGAGATCGCCGCCATAAGCGACGATGCCATCTTCATTTGCATCTCTTGGATCAGGGAAAATCAGCTGATAACTAAGATGTGGAATCTGCAAAGATTATTTCTCAAAAAACTCAAAGGTAAGTTTTTGATCAAAATCGATCTCAACACGCCCGCCATATTTTAGTTTTCCAAAAAGCATCTCATCTGTAAGAGGATTTTTGACATTCTCTTGGATAAAACGCACCAAAGGACGCGCGCCCATGGCTTTATCATAACCCATCACAGCAATATAACCAACCGCTTTTTGGCTTACATGTAAGGTTATTTTTTTCTTGCTTAACTCTTTATTGATATTGTTTATAAACTTCTCTACGATGCGCTCTACGATCTCACTTCCAAGAGGTTTAAACTCTATAAGAGCATCAAGACGGTTTCTAAATTCAGGTGTAAAAAATGATTTTAATGCTTCGCCGCGAGAGAGAGAACTATCTGCATTAAAGCCCATAACATTGCGCTCTGTCGCTCCAACATTGGAGGTCATAATCACAATAACATTTTTAAAATTTGCCTTAAAACCATTGTTATCTGTGAGTGTTGCAAAGTCCATAACTTGAAGCAAAATATTTATAAGATCAGGATGCGCTTTTTCTATCTCATCAAGCAACAAAACCATATATGGATGCTTTCGTGCAACTTCAGTTAAAAGCCCGCCCTGTTCAAATCCCACATATCCAGGAGGTGCACCCACTAAACGTGAGAGGGCGTGTTTTTCCATATATTCACTCATATCAAAACGCTCAAAATGCACACCCAAAACATCAGCAAGAGCGCGGGAAAGTTCTGTTTTTCCAACACCCGTAGGCCCTGAAAATAAAAATGATGCAATAGGTTTATTTTCCCCGCTTAAGCCAGCACGTGAGCGTTTTACTGCTTCACTTACTTTTTTAACCGCTTCATCTTGACCGACAACAAGAGCTTTTAAATCCTCTTCTAAAGAACGTAACTTTTCACTATCGCCCTCGCCTATTTTTGAAGTCGGCATACCCGTAATTTTAGAGATAATTGCTTCAATATCATGTGGGGTTACAGTTTGACGTTTTCGTTTATGCAGATGAAAAGAAGCACCAGCTTCATCCATAAGATCAATCGCCACATCAGGTAAAAAACGGTCTGTAATATATTTTTTGGAGAGATCAACTGCCACGCGGAGCGCTTTATCTGTGTATTTGATCCCATGATGCTTCTCATATTTTGGCGCTAAACCTTTTAAAATAAGATAGCTGTCTTCTAAACTCGGCTCTTCTACATCGATCTTTGCAAAACGGCGTGCGAGTGCTTTATCTTTTTCAAAACCATTTCTAAACTCACTGTATGTGGTCGCTCCCATACATTTAAGCTCACCTGATGCAAGAGCGGGTTTGAGCTGATTGGAAGCATCCATCCCACCGCCATTAACAGAGCCTGCACCAACAATAGTATGAATCTCATCGATGAAAAGGATCGCATTTTTTATGCTCTTTAACTCATCTATCACCGCTTTGAGACGCTTTTCAAAGTCGCCTCTATATTTTGTGCCAGCAAGCAAAGATCCAAGATCAAGTCCAAAAACAGGCGCACCTTTGATAATATCTGGAACATTATCTTCGCTGATACGAAGAGCAAGCCCCTCTGCAATGGCAGTTTTTCCAACTCCTGGCTCACCCACAAGTAAAGGATTGTTTTTCTTTCTGCGGCAGAGTGTTTGGATCACTCGCTCTATCTCGTTATCTCTTCCAATAATTGGGTCAATCATACCAGCACGCGCTTTTTCTAAAAGATTGACCGTATATTTTTCAAGTGCGCTTTCTTGGGTCTCTTCAGTTGCACTTGGAGTATCACGATGCGAAATTGCCGCTAAAATATCGACTCGCTCAATCTCATAAGATTCTAAAAGTGCACATGCATATGAGGAGGGTTCCTCATAGATCGCAGCAAGCAAGTCACCAACATCAGCAGCTTGTTTTTGTGCGCTTTGAATATGGCGTATCATCTTATCTATAAGGCGTGAGAGCGCAACTGTTTCATAAGGATCGGAGATAATATCTTCGGGAAGTTTATCCATACTTGTTAAAATATACTCTGCTAACTCTTGGCGCATATGGTGCGGATCACCTCCACACTCTTTTATGATAGATATGCCCTCCTCAGAACCAAGAAGCGCAAAAAAAACATGCTCAATTGTGAGATATTCGTGTCGTTGATCTTTTGCATAAGTAAGAGATTGTTGGAAAATGGAATTAAGTTCTGCACTAATCATTTTTTACTCCTCTTCCATAATAGCTTTAAGCGGAAAACCCTGCTCTCGTGAGAGTTTTTGCACCTGCATCACTTTTGTCTCAGCGATCTCATGGCTGTAAACGCCACACAATCCCTGCCCCTCTTTGTGAATAGCAAGCATAATAATCTCGGCTTGTTGGTAGTTTTTATGAAAAACATTCATCAAAATATCGATGACAAAATCCATTGAGGTGTAATCATCATTTAAGAGAAAAACTTTATATTTTTTTGGAAGCGCCACAGAAAGCTCTAGGGCGCTTTGTTGATCGTTTTTGGTATTCAAAATAGTTCCTAAAATAGCTTTTGAAAATCGACTTTACCTATTTTTTTGTATTTCTTGGCTTAAACTCTTTGGCTATTTCGCCGCGTTTAAAAAATCATCAATAATATCTTGCGGATTTTCAAGTCCAACAGAAACACGGATAAGTCCCTCGGTGATCCCTAAAAACTCTCTTGTTTTTTCATCAAAATCTCTATAAATCGTAGAAGCCATATGCAAAGCCAGTGTTCTGCTATCGCCGATATTTGCTGTAATTGTGGCTAGTTTTGTAGTATTTAAAAATTTAAAAGCTCTCTCTTTTGTTCCCATATCGATGGTAAAAAGTGTCCCGCATCCATTGGAAAAATCACTTACATAACGTGCATGATGAGGATGAAATGAGAGGCATGGATGGTTTACATGGTAGCCTCTTTCGTTGAGTCCTTTGACAATTTTTTCTACACTCTCTACGATTCTATCCATTCTCAGCGGTAAAGTTTCTAGTCCAAGCATTGTAAGGTAGCTATTATAGGCACTTGCACTCATACCAAAATCACGCATTGCACGTTTTTTTGCATTGCCAATGAGCGCCATCTTGCCCATCCCTTTTATAAACTTATGCACCTCTTCATAACGCGGAGTTTTAAACTTATCTTCGCCTTCATTTATAGCACGAAACACCGCCGCGCCACCAAGTGCTGAAGCGTTTCCACTGATGATTTTTGTCGTAGAATACACGACAATATCCGCTCCCAATGCAAGTGGCGCAACACTCAGTGGCGTGATCGTGTTATCTACCATCAAAACAATACCCGCTTCATTGGCAATATCTGCAAGCGCTTTGATATCTGGAAGGCGCATATTTGGATTACCGACACTCTCTAAAAAGATAATCTTTGTTTTGTCTGTAAGTGCATTTTTAATATTTTCCAGTTCATCAACATCAAAAAAAGTAGTTGTAATACCAAAACGGCTCAAAGTTTCACTAAAAAAAGAGTAAGTCCCGCCAAAAAGCCCGCCGATGCTTACGATCTCATCACCCGTTTTTAAAAGTGACATACAGGCTAAACTTGTCGCAGCCATTCCAGAGCTTGTCACAACAGCGCCCACTCCGCCATCCATATCTGCTAAGATAGACTCTAACTGCGCTGAAGTAGGATTGCCTACGCGTGCATAAAGAGGTTTTTTCACACTTCCATCAAAAATCCCCTCAGCGCTCTCACTATCGCCATAAGCAAATGAAGCAGAACCTGTGATCGAGGGGCTTATTGCACCCTCTTTTTTTCCCACTGACTGCACAAACTTTGTACAAAAACTCTCAAAACGATTCATAAGTAAACCTAGTATAAAATTGCAACATTATAACAAAAAGTTGATAGATGAAAAAGAGAATATTTATAACTGCAACGAATACAAATATTGGAAAAACTTACACAACAAAACGACTTTTAAAGGCTTTTGCAGCCCGTGGATTGGCAGTTGGAGTTATCAAACCCATTGAAACTGGAGTAAGCGATGGCTATGCACCAGATGGCGAAGAGCTCCTAGAGTGTGCTAAGGCTCTCAATCCAAAACTTTGGTCGCTTGAAGTGGAAGATATCGTGCCCATTACCTATGAGCTCCCTGCGGCTCCTTTTGTCGCTTCTTCAAACACCGCTTTTGATCTCAAATCTGTTTTGCGTGCGATTGAAGCGATGGAAGCTTCTTGTGATATCGTACTTATCGAAGGCGCTGGAGGTTTATATGTCCCCATCGATGCAAATACGATGATGATCGATCTCATAAAGATGCTAGATGCAAAAGTGCTCTTGGTTACGCACTGCTCACTTGGCTGCATCAACGATACTTTACTCAGCAAAAAAGCGCTTGAGGGCTTACATGTAGAGCATTTAGTAGCCTTTAACTGCCGTGAAAATGATGAAAATTTTTCTACTGTTTCTCTGCCCTATTTTGAGCACACAAAACAACAAGTGCTAAAAGTGGATGATGATATTGATTTGATATGTGAACTCTTGTATAATCTTTAATGTAAATCTCGAAAATAAAATAGATATAAAGAAGACAATAATGCAACATTTAATCCGTACTGATGACTTTTCTACACAAGAAGTAGAGGCTATTTTAGCAGATGCAAAACGCTTTAGCGATGGTAGATTTGATAGAATACTCCAAGATAAAATCATTATCACTCTCTTTTTTGAGAACTCCACGCGAACACGCAGCTCTTTTGAGATCGCTGCAAAACGTCTTGGCGCTGAGATGGTGCATCTTGATGTTTCAAAAAGCTCGACAAAAAAAGGCGAAACGCTTGTAGATACGGCGATGAACCTCGATGCGATGGGCCCTCATGCCATCATCGTACGCCATGAAAATGCGGGAGTTCCAAAGATTCTCTCAAACCATACAAAAGCCTCTATCATCAACGCAGGCGATGGCGCTCATGCGCACCCAACGCAGGCACTTTTAGATCTTTACACTTTAAAAGAGCATTTTGGTGATGTGAGAGGCAAACGTATCGCGATTGTCGGAGATATCAAAAACTCACGCGTAGCAAACTCAAATATCGAACTCCTCACTCGTTTTGGTATGGAAGTGATTTTAGTCGCTCCGCCGCAATTTTTGCCAAAAACATCTCTGCATACAACGCACAATCTTAAAGAAGCGATAGAAAATGTGGATGCGATTATGTCTCTTCGCACACAAACAGAGCGCCATTCTTCTCAAAACTATGCTTCACTCAAAGATTATGCAAGCGATTTTTGTATTACAAAAGAGCTTTTAGGAGAGAAAAATATTATCGTTCTGCACCCTGGCCCTGTACACAGAAACATCGATATTGATGATGCACTTTTAGCTGATGAGCGATGTAAAGTGCTCCAACAGGTTGCAAATGGGGTCAATATCCGTATGGCCGTGCTGAAAAAACTGATACATAATGCTTGATAAACTTGATTCTCTGGCATCTGCTGGAGAACCCTTTCTCTTTTTTACCGATTTTAAAGCTTCCCACTTTCATGTTTTTGAACTAAACTCTCTTGCAGAACATGATATAGAATTTAGTTTCGATGAAAATTTTACTTATAAAAAACACAATCTTTCGCTTTTAAAATTTCCTCTCTCATTTGAAGAGTATAAAAAAAAATTTGATAAAGTGATAGAAAATATCAAAAGCGGAAACAGCTATCTTTTCAATCTCACAGCACCTACAAAGCTTACATGTAAGCATAGTTTTAAAGAGATTTTCACCTATGCAAACGCACCATTTAAGTTGCGTTACAAAGAGGAGTTTCTCTGTTTTTCTCCCGAGCGATTTATCACAATCAAAGACAATATCATTGAAACCTATCCAATGAAAGGCACTATCGACGCTTCTATCAACAATGCTAAAGAGATTATTTTAGAAAATGAAAAAGAGATGGCAGAGCATGTGATGATCGTGGATCTTTTGAGAAATGATCTAGGCATAGTCGCAAATGATGTACAGGTAGAGAAATTTCGCTATACGCAACTCATCAATGCGGGAGAGAAAAAACTCTTACATGTAAGCTCAAAAATAGTCGCAAAACTTTCAGATGATTGGAGAGAAAATCTTTCATACATCCTAAAAAAGCTTCTTCCTGCTGGAAGTATAAGCGGAACACCAAAACGAAAAACAGTTGAACTTATCCAAGAGATAGAAAATTATGAGCGAGGCTATTTTAGCGGTGTTTTTGGCGTGTTTGATGGAAGTTCTTTTCAAAGTGCGGTGATGATCCGTTTTATGGAAAATCAAAATGGCACGATTGTTTATAAAAGCGGTGGCGGTATCACGCTTGACAGTGATGCGCGTGATGAGTACAATGAGCTTTTAGATAAAATTTACATACCTTAAGTAAGGAGATAGAAATCAGATGAAGCTAAATAATTTTTTAACAAGCGGCCTTGTTTTTGATGAAGGTGAGCATAAGATACAAAGCCGTTACAGTATGGTCAATATCTCTTTTGTACTCTCTTCCTTTGCACTCCTTTATGCTGCTTTTCACAACCTAATCTCAAATGATGTTGCTCTTGCTTATGCTGAACTGGGGATTGTCCTATTTAATATATTTTCAACCTTTATCCTTCGAATAGATAGAAAATATTTTGAGACCATTACAACTGTTTTATGTCTTGAATATCTCATTTTTTTCAATCTTCTCATCCTTTTTCATGTACCAAGTGAACTCAAACATATCTGGATATTTACCTATCCGATAGTTTTATTGTACTTTACAGATAAGCATGGATTTTATTGGATAAGTGCATTTTTAGCAACGATGTTTATAGTTAATTTTCAGCCTTTTATCCCCACTTATTACAGTTTGTTTCAGATCTCTTATCTTTCACTTGATCTCATCATTATCTCCATCATCATCCAACTTTATCGCAATAAGATCGATGAGTATGAAGAAACCATCCGAATTCAAAATAATGAACTTGAAAACTTTTCAAACCTGCTTCAAGCAGAGGTAGATCAAAAGACAAGAGAGCTTTTAGTGATGAACCAAAATCTTGAGATTCAGGTTGAACAAAAGGTAAATGAACTTTTAAAAAAAGACAGAATCATTCTCTCGCAGTCACGCCATGCAGCGATGGGCGAAATGATCAGTATGATCGCCCACCAATGGAGACAGCCACTTTCAAATATCACGCTAGGCATCTCCAATCTTAAGATCAATTCAATGTTAAGAGAGATAGAGCCAAGTGAGGTTTTGAAAAAATTAGAAACTATCTCAGACACGATTCTCTATCTTTCTGAAACTATCGATGATTTTCAAAGCTTCTTTGAGCCAAATAAAAAGAAAGAGAGTATTGAAGTTGATAAGATCATCAAAAGAGCGTTAAGCTTTAGCATGCCAAAAGCGCAGGCATATCACATAGAGATTAGCCTTACATGTAGCGATGATATTGTTATCAATACGCATGCCAATGAACTTGTACAAGTACTTATAAATCTCATCAACAATGCCATAGATGCAAACATAATCACTCAAGCCAAAAATGCCCTTATAGAGATTGAAGTAGAATATTATAAGGATGATAAGTATCTTCTAATTATCGTAAAAGATTATGCAGGAGGTGTTGACGAGGAGATCAAAGAGAAAATTTTTGAACCCTACTTTAGCACAAAAGGGAAAAATGGAACGGGCATCGGTTTATATATGAGTAAAATGATCATAGAGAGCCATATCGGAGGGAAGATTGACTTTCTCAATCAGTACGAGGGAGCGACCTTTAGAGTGCAAATCCCTCTTACATAAAACTATTTTTTAGTTTTATACTCTGTGCGCGCTGCGTTGATATCCTCGCCAAACTCTTTTGGCTCTTTAAATCCTGCGAGCTCCCAAACACTTTTTTCTGTTTTTGGATCTATAAAGTAGGTCGTTGGAATAAAGTTTGTATGAAATCGCTCAGGCATAGCTTCACTTCTATCCATTAAAACTTTTACAAAACCATCTAAAGCACTTTTGATATTGTTATCTTTGAGTGTCTGGGCTTCAAATTTTTTGCACCAATGGCATCCATCTCTTACAAGCACAAGCATCATCATTTTATGCTCTTTTTTTGCTTTTGCTATTCCCTCTGCATACGAGTTAATATAGCCCAATTCCATTGCCGCTTTACTTGCTTCATTTGCCCACAATGAGAGAGCCAAAAAGAGCATTAATACTATTTTTTTCATACGAATCCTTAGTGTAATTTATAATCGATAGGAAGCTCCAAAACCAACTCTTCTGCTGGCGCTGGGAGTTTTTGGTTTAAACTTTCTATGGTGTTTATAGCAGCTTTACTTAAAATCTCTGGTGCATCTTTAGATACTTTGATATCTTTGATCTCCCTATTTTTACAAAGCGTAAATTTTACCACAACTTCCCCTTGAATACCTCTCTTCCTCGCATTTGAAGGATAGTAAAAATTCTCATGAAGCATCGCAATAATCGCAGAAATATTTGTTTTCATATACTCTTGTCCGGTTGACTTTGGAGCTTGCTCTTTTGGAGTGGTATTTTTTATCTCTGATTGAGGAGGTTTTTGTAGCGTTTTTTGAGTAACTACAACTTGCTCTTTTGGAACATCTTTGAGCGTTTTTTCTTCTATCATTGGAGGGACAGAGCTGTTTTGTACAGGAGAGCTTTTTTGCTCTTGTGGAAGTTTTGGCTGCTCTTTTATACTCTTTTGTATCGGTTGAGATTTGAACTCTTTTTCTACTTTTTTTGGCTCCTCTTTGAGGCTCTCTTTTGCCTTACATGTAGAGTTTGAAACCATACATTGTGAGAGTTTGATAGGAACTCTTATCTGCTCTTTTTTTGAGGGGGTTATTGACTTATATACAACGAAAACAAGTATTAAAAGAAGTAGATGAATAAAAAAAGATATAAGAAAAGAGTTGCGACGGTTCATTTTGCAATGATACCGTAGCAATTGTTACACATTTGTTAAGTTATGCTAAATAGCACGTTTAAATTCTGGATAGGCTTCCACACCGCACTCAACGACATCCATACCTTGAAGTTGCATATCATCTTCAGCACGGAATGGTACAAGTTTGTTGATACTATAAAGCACCATATAAGAAACACTAAAAGTAAAAACTGCTATAACTGCCACACCTTTGAGTTGATCTAGCAGAGAGATTTTATCTACAAAAATCCCAACAGCAACCGTTCCCCAAATCCCATTGACAAGGTGTACAGAAAGCGCACCAACAGGATCATCTAATCTGAATTTATCAAAAAGAGGAATCGCAAAAACGACTAATGCTCCCCCAATCGTACCGATTAAGATAGGAGTATAGATATCAAAAAGATCAGCACCCGCGGTGATAGCTACAAGTCCACCAAGTGCACCATTTAAAATCATCGTAATATCAAAAAGTCGGTATCTCACATACATAATGACACCCGCTACAATCGCACCAGCAAGACCTGCTGTGTTTGTATTGAGGATAGTCAAAGCAACGCTGTCAGCCATCTCTTTACTTGAAATAGAGCCTACCGAACCGCCATTAAATCCAAACCAACCAATCCATAAAAGAAGCCCGCCAAGAACAACTAAAGGGATATTTGATGCAGGGATAACTTTAATGAGATCGTTTTTATATCTGCCCTTACGAGAACCAATAATTAAGATTGCAGCTAAAAGCGCCCAGCCACCTGTTGAGTGAATAACACTCGACCCTGCAAGATCGTGCATTGCATGGATATCTAAAGCTGTGCCTTTTAGAAAATCCGCACCCCAGCTAATATTGACCGCTAAGGGATAAATCACGCCACCCATTACCACAGCAAAAATAGCAAGTGGGATCATACGAACACGCTCGCTCACACCGCCGCTCATGATGTTGATCGTCTTACCAACAAAGGCCATCTGAAACAAAAATGCCGCCCACATACTGTACTCTACTTTTACCCATGTTCCAAATGCAAGCTCATATCCGACAAGTAAAAAAGCGGTTGATGCAACCGCATAAATCATTACATTTGTCGTTAAGACTGCTGTGACATTTTTAGTACGGACAAGCCCTGCTTCAAGCATCGCAAAACCTGGCACCATAAAAATAATAAGCACCATGGAAAAAAGCATAAAAAAAGTATCTATTATATATTTAAAATCCATAGCTGCCATATTTAGATAGCCTCGTTATCTGTTTCACCAGTACGAATACGGATAATCTTGTCTATATCACTAACAAATATTTTTCCATCACCGATTTTGCCTGTACGTGCAGCTTCTACAATAGTATTGACAACCGTATCGACTTGTTCGCTTGCAACGATCATCTCCATTTTGACTTTAGGAATAAAATCCACAACATACTCAGCACCGCGATACAACTCACTATGTCCTTTTTGACGGCCATAACCCTTCACTTCACTCACTGTCATACCAGTTATACCGATATCTGCGAGTGCGTCCTTTACATCCTCAAGCTTAAATGGCTTGATAATCGCTTCTACTTTTTTCATTCCTCTTCTCCAAAAATAAAATGGGTTTATTGTAACTTTATTATCTCCTATAAGAAATTTTTTTATGATTAAATTTTAAACAATATGCTATATTTGCGCAAAAAAATAAGGCAATACCCTATGAATCAAGCAACATTGGAACTTTTTAGTACAAAATCGGCTGATGATATTGCAACCGCTCTTGATATTACTCTTCAAGGTAGAAACGAATCACCTTTTTGGCTTGACAAGGTGATCCCTTTTTCACAAGCCACTCTCTCCATTTTAGTGCCTCTGCGCGATCAAAATCTGCTTTTTGATCCACAAGGAAAATTTAAAGATTCTCTTACTCCTGAACTTTTTTTAGAGTGGATGGATTTTGTAAGTCTAAAAATGCTCGCCTTTACAATCCAAAAATCAAATGAAAACGCCGCTCTTATGCGCACTTCATTAACCAAAGAGCAGTGTGAGGCATATAAAACAATAGATGTTACTCTTTTAGCGACTTACCTTGCAAAATACAATGTCAATATGCAAAATGAGGATTTAGATTTTCCAATTGCAAACTATAACGTGCATCAAGGCGTTAAAAATGTTGTAAAATCGCTTTTATAAAGGAGTCTATTATGCAACAACATCACGCTATTAAAACAAATCATTATTTAGAAATCAACGAGATTGAGGCACTTCTTGAGGGAGTTGAATATATTATCATGGCAACTCCCGCACCTGAGCATTTTGCCAAAACACCTGTACATGTAAGCATATTTTTAAATACGCAAGAGCATTTTTCACAAGAGATAAAAGAGATGATTTTTGATAAATTTTGTCAAGATTATAAAATCAGTACATCTGCTGAAGTGATGAGCCAAATCATGCCTGTAGGTTTTGCAAATACAACCCACGACACGCCAATGCCGATGCTTTTAGTAAAAGCTGCGGATCAAAATTCTATTCCCTATATTGCTTTACATGTAATCGATTTTTTAGCTGCTTCTGATGCTTTTGAAGAGGTAACTAAAGAGTCTTTAACTGGCTGGAGTTATGTGCGCGAATAGAGCGCTTCAATCTCCTCTACAGTTTTAGCAATACCAAAAGAGAGGTTTTCATAACCCTCTTTTGTCACTAAGATATTATCCTCGATTCTCACCGCAATCCCTCTATATTTCTCTGGCAAATTTGCATCATCCAAAGGCAGATAAAGCCCTGGTTCTATTGTCATCACCATCCCATCAGCAAGGGGAATCTCTCTGCCTTTTTTATCTTTATATGGACAGGGATCGTGAACGTCAAGTCCCATCCAATGCCCTATTCCATGAGGAAAATATTTTCTATCTTTTTCCTCTTTGATTAGCTCTGCGACATCACCCTCTAAAATGCCAAGTGCAACCATGCCCTCGCACAAAAGCTCTCTTGCCATCAGCTGTAAATCACTTCTTAAAACACCCTCTTGAATCGTTTCTATTACTTTCATCTCAGTAGCAAGCACAAGTTCATAAACCTCTTTTTGTGCTTCACTAAACTTGCCATTTACAGGAATTGTCCGTGTGATATCGCTTGCGTACATCTCATATTCGCATCCTGCATCGATTAAAATCAGCTCTGTGTCAATGAGCTTTTGTGAGTTGTTGATATAGTGCAGAGTATTGCCATTATCTCCACCTGCGATGATTGTTGTATAAGCATCACTATACGCTCCATTTTTCTTAAACTCATACTCAAATTCAGCTTGGAGTTCATACTCAAATCTCCCTATCTTTGGCATCGCCATCACTTTATGGTGGGCATCTTTTGTAATCATAAGTGCTTTTTTGATAAGTTCAATCTCATGTGAGGTTTTTATAGCTCTCATCTTTTGTGAAATATCTCTTACATGTAACGTGCTCTTTTTGTATAAAGATTTTTTTACTCTTTTTTTTATCAATTTCCTTACATGTAAAAGATTTTTCTCTTCACAAACGAGATCAAGATAGAACTTTTTCTTACCCAAAAGAGAGTTATTTACCCTTACATGTAACTCCTCTGTCGTATAAACTTTATCTACCAGAAATCTCTTTTTTGCCTCTTTTTCTCCAAGACGTTTGCCAGTCCAAAGCTCTAAAGTAGGATCCTTTTTTTGAACAAATAAAATCTCTTGAGTAGAATTTTTCTCTTTTATTAAGAGTAATACAGAGTTATCCTCTTTAAAACCAGTAAGATAATAAAAGTCACTGTCTTGTCTGTATGGATACTCTGTATCATTGGATCTTGTCTTTAATGGCGCACTAAAAAAGAGCGCAATGCTCCTCTTTTTCATCCTTGCTAGATATGTAGTTCTGCGAGATTTATAGAGCTGTTCATCCATCTTTAAAGCCCTTTTTCACATTGGGTATTGAGCCAAATATTTGTATCCTTCATTACTTCGCCTAGCGCTTCTTGCAGTGCGATGACGCCGCCTTTTGCATCAAGTGTTTTTGCAGGAATTTTCTTCTCTATAGTTGTTGTGTAAAGAAGTTTTGAGGTTTTGTTATCAAGCAGAGTAAAGTGAATATTAACCAAGACATAAGAGCTTTTCATATCCTCGCTAAAATGTTGGATAAACTCACCAACGCTATACTCTAAAATATAATCTGGCTTTGCAAATGAGCGTGAAACAACAACATCTTTAAAAATATTTGCATCTCTGAGATTGCTAATGAGTGATGATTCTACTGTTTTAAAAAGTGGAGATTCCCAGTTTGATTCAGAATATGAAGCGAGCTCATTTTCCCCGACTTGATAGTAGATGGATCGTGTCGCGATTGGATCATAGCTGATGATATTTTTAAGTCCGAGGAGATCTTCCTTGCAAGTATTCGCCGCAAAAATTTGTGTTTGTTTTGTGGTTTGAAGCCTATATTGCGTATGAGCTGCTACTTTTGTTTGAAGTGAACACCCAGACACAAATAGTAAAATCAAAGTATAAAATAGTATCTTTTTCATCATTTTTCTCCTGGACCTTTTTTAATCTCCTGCTTTTTAAAGAGCATATCGTTTGGACTATCCTCATATTTTTTGAGGATACCCTCAAGTTGCAGCATCACATCTTGCAAAGCACCAAGAGAGGTGTTGAGATTGCTCACGGTGCCTTTTGAGATATCTTTGACATTGAACTCTCCATCTTTTATAGCCCTGCGAAACTCAGCCATAGAGCCTTGAATCACCTGATAACTGCTTGCGACTGAAGCCATAGAAACAGATACAGTATCTGCAAAATGCCCACTTTTATCCATCAATTGATCCATTTTTGGCATCATCTGTGTATCCATCTTTGTTGTGATATTATCGAGATGTTCCATTGTACTATGCAGATGTGCAATGCTTTTTTCATCCAACAAAAGATTCATTTTACGCATAAACTCTTGTGATTCTTGCAAAGTCATCGTAATACTTTTTTGATTTTGCTCTTTTAAAAGTGCATTTGTTCCATCAAGCGTACCTGAGAGCTTTTCCGTCATACTTCCAACAGAGTTTTCAAACCTTTGAAAGAGTGAGGGTTTTGAGTGAATCACTGGATATTTATCATTTGCACCTTGCACAAGATCAGCCGAGTTTTGATCTCCAAGTGAAAGATCAATAAAAACAAGCCCTGTAATTCCCTGAGCGTTGAGAGTTGCAACTGTGGACTCTTTAATAGGTGTCGTTGCAATGATAGAGACTAAAACTTCAATCTCTTGAGTGTTTTTACTGCTGATATGGATCTCTTCAACTTTTCCGACATTGACACCTCTATATTTTACAGGGGAGTTAATATTAAGCCCTGAAACTGACTCATTGAAATAGATAAGATAGTTTTTTTGCTTACTCTCATCGGAGGGTTTCATCAACCAGTAAATAGCAAAAATCATCGCCACTAAAATAGCTAAAACTATGGAACCTACAAAAGTGTAATTGACTTTGTTATTCATATCTCTGCCTTAAAAAATGTTTGTATAAAAGGATTTTCCATCACAATAATCTCTTCGATTTTACCCTCTGCTGTGATGATTTTATTGTCAATAACAGCTGCTCGATCAAGTGTATCATAAATCGATTTTAGATCATGTGAAACCATCACAACACTGAGGTTCAAAAGCTCTCTAAGCTTTAAAATAAGCCGATCAAACTCTCTAGCTGAAATCGGATCGAGCCCAGAGGTGGGTTCATCTAAAAAGAGCAGTTTTGGATCAAGTGCTAGAGCGCGTGCTAAAGCTGCTTTTTTCTTCATCCCTCCACTGATTTGTGAAGGATAGAGATAAGCGTCTTGAGCTTTTAAACCTACAATATCTATCTTATATGCAACTATCTCGGAGATGAGATTTTTATCCAATTTTGTGTATTCGAGCAAGGGAAGTGCAATATTTTCATAGAGTGTCAAAGAGGAAAAAAGTGCTCCGCCTTGAAAAAGCACACCCCAATTTTTTCGAAGCTCTTGCGCTTCATCATAAGAGATATCTGAGATATCATGCCCTAAAATATTAATCGAGCCTTGTTTGAACTCTTGAAGCATTACCATCTCTCTTAAAACTGTGCTTTTTCCGCATCCACTTGGGCCTAAAATCCCATATATCTCACCCTCGTTGATATGAAAATTAAGTCCTGCGTGGACAATTTTATTGTCAAACTGGGTATAAAGATCTTTTACTTCTATAATTTTTTTCATCTAAATGCCCAAATTTGTAAAAATAATGGAAAATACTGCATCGCAAACGATTACAGAAAAAATAGATTCAACCACACTTTTTGTCGTATTTGTACCGATACTTTGTGTGTCATCTCTTACCATCAAACCTCTAAAAATCCCAATAGAAGCGATTAAAAATGCAAAAAATGGCCCCTTTGCGATGCCCACAAAAAAATGTTTTGCAGCGACAACTTCATTGAGGCGATCTAAAAAGAGCGATACGGAAATCCCTAGATCAAGCTTTGCAACGAGCATACCGCCAAGCACACCTGCAATATCTGAGACAAAAATAAGCAAAGGCATCATCAACATCAACGCGATAATGCGTGGAAGCACCAAAAAGCGCATCGGATCAAAACCCATTGTATGCATGGCATCAAGCTCTTCGGTGATTTTCATAGCACCAATCTGTGCCGTAAATGAGGAACCGCTGCGCCCTGCTATGACGATAGCTGTTAATAGGGGAGCGAGTTCACGAAAAATGGAGATTCCAAGCATATCGACAATAAAAATATTTGCACCATAGATTTTTAGCTGTACGGAGGATTGATATGCTGTTACAACTCCTACCAAAAAGCTTGTAACCGCAACAATGGCAAAAGCTTTGATAGCATTTTCATTTATTTCGAAAAAAACCTCTTTGTAACGAAATGATTTTAGATGCTTTAAAAGATAGAAAAAACCATAAGATATCTGACCAAAAAAATGTAGGAATTCACTAAATTTTTTCATTCGAAGTACAAAATTTTCACCCAATTTATATAAGAAAGATGGTTCTTTATAAACTAACATTTCTAAATCAAGATGCATTACATGTACGGTATCTAAAGTTTTTAAGAGCTTTTCATCCTTACATGTAAGCAAAAAATCGATCTTTTTATCATCACATAATTGTTTGAGACTATTGATATAAATGGCTGAGGCAGTATCCAAAGATAGCAGTCCATCCAAGTTGAGATGAAGTGTTGTAAGATTTACTAGATATTTTTCAATCTCATTTTGGAAAGTTACAAGAGTGTAAAGATTAAGGGTACCAGCAAGAGAGAGCTCTAGCTGATTTGAAGAAAAAGAGGATTGACAAGATAGCTCTTTAGACATAAAAAAGTTTCTAGAAATCTCTCTCAAGAAGTTTATTGACTTTTAGGATTGTAATGATTCTATCTGATTGTTTTCCAACACCATCGATCATAGATTCATCCTCTTGCATCGTATCAGGTGCTGGACCAATATCTGATTTTCTGATACGAAGCGCTTCTGTTAAACGATCGATCACAAATCCTGCAACTTCATTTCCATCTTTCATAACGATAAAACGTGTTTCATCTGTATGTTTTTTTGATTGAAGACCAAATTTAAGTCTCAAATCAATAAGTGGAATAACTGAACCACGAAGATTGAAAACACCCAAAACATATGGAGGAGTCTGAGGAACTCTCGTCCAAGAGATAGGTTTTATAATCTCTTGAATATTTAAAATAGGCACACTGTACTCTTCATCACCTATAATAAATCCAACTAATTGTACAGCATCTTCAAGCTGACTCACTACTCCACGATTTTGCTGCTCATTTTGTTTACTAATTATGCTTTTTAGTTTATCACTCATTATGCCAACTCCGCTTTAAACTTGATATTTCTTTGAACCACACTTGCTAAATAATCAGAAGAGTATGGTTTTGTGATATATTCAACCATTCCAGATTCAACGCCACGCATACGGTCAGATTTACTTGAACGTGATGTCACCGCTATAAGAGGAAGGTTTTTATATTTGTTATATTTTTTGATCTCATTTGCGAGTGTATAGCCATCCATTCTTGGCATTTCGATATCGATAAGCATCGCATCAAAAGTTGCATCACCCTGTTTGAGAATATTTAATGCTTCTTGTCCATCAGCTGCTTCTGTGAGGGTTATACCTAAGCCCTCTAAAGATTTTCTCATAATGATCCTATCTGTTTTTGAATCATCAACGATCATAACATGATAATCACTCGCTTTGTTTTTCTCTTTCACTCCACTTGTTGCTTTTGATTCGATCATAGGTTTTGCTTTTACACCTTTTGCCATCTGCATAAGTGCGGCAACATCAACGATAAGAGTTACACCACCATCACCGCGAATAGTCGCTCCAGCGATCCCTTCCATCCCTTTGAGATACTCTCCAAGTGACTTAATAACGATCTCTTCTTGTCCAACTAGAGAATCTACAATAAGACCAAGTTTACTCTCAGCGAGTCCAAGAACAACAACATAAGCATGTTCTGCTGCATCAATAATACGTTCAACTTCAAAGATATCGCCAATATGAACAAGAGAAAGAACATCATTTCTCAATCTCATAACCGAACGGTTATCAACAGTATAAATCTCATCTTTTGAGATACGAACTGTTTCTAATACAGATGCTAGTGGTATCGCGTAATACTCCTCTTGTACACCAACAAGAAGCGCTTGAATAATCGCTAAAGTCAATGGAATTTTCAATTTAATCGAAGTTCCACGACCCACTTCACTGTCAATATCGATAATACCGTTGAGCTTTTCGATATTTGTTTTAACAACATCCATCCCAACACCACGTCCAGAAACGCTTGTCACTTGTGCTGCAGTTGAAAAACCTGGTCTAAAGATAAGAGCATACGCTTCTTTATCTGTCATAGAATCAGCTTCTTTTTCTGTAATGACCCCTTTTTCAAGAGATTTATTTTTAAGCATTACAGGATCAAGACCTTTTCCATCATCATCGATCTGCACGACAATATGGTTTCCTTCATTGTATGCTTTTAATACGATTCTTCCTGTTTCAGATTTTCCTTGAGCTATACGATCTGCAATCGCTTCAATACCATGATCACAAGAGTTACGGATAATGTGAACAAGCGGATCACCTATCTCTTCAACGATTGATTTATCAAGCTCTGTTTCTTCGCCATAGATCTCTAAATCTATCTTTTTGTTTAATTCACGAGAAAGATCACGAATCATACGAGGGAATTTATTGAATACTTTTCCAATAGGAAGCATCCTTGTTTTCATAACTGCGATCTGTAAATCTGTCGTTACAAGTGAAACTATAGAAACGACTTGATTAAGCTCTTCGAGAAACTCTTCTCCCTCATAGCGCTCTTCAACATCCACATTTATCTTAATAAGTCTATTTTTCGCAAGAACAAGCTCTCCGATAAGATTCATAAGGTGGTCAAGTCTTTTTACATCAACACGAATAGTCTGTTCAACTGCTGTAGCATTTGCTTTTGCAGGAGCTGCTGCTTTTGCATCTTCAGAAGGCTCATCAAAAGATTTTTTTGGCATTGGTTGGGGTTGCTTAGCAACTACAACATTTGCACTCGATACAGGAGCTGCTTTTGGCACCTCTTCCTCTTGTACATCAGGTATATGTGGCACAACTTCACCTGCTGCTTGTTTTGCTTTTCTCTTTCTTTGATCCTCTTCTTGTCTTTGTGCAAGAAGTCTCTCTATCTCTGCTTCAACTTCAGCATCACTCATACTTTCATAATTTGGTTCATCAGATGAAGAAGCAGCAATCTCTTCTTCCTCTTCATCTTCCTCAACCATTTCTGGCTCCACTTCTACCTCGTTCATGCTCACGTCAGTAGGCATAGCCGTGCCATTTGATTTTGCATCAAGTTTCATAACACATGCAGAAACATCAACACCAGCATCTACTCCAGTATCTCGGATCGTATTTAGAAGTTCTTTCATTAAGTCGATAGATTCTAAAACGACATCCATAACATCTGGCGTAAGGACTAGATCTCCATGTCTGGCTTTATTTAAAATATCTTCCATATGGTGAGTAAGATGTGTTAAAACATCAAAATTTAGAAATGATGATGCACCCTTTACTGTATGCGCAACGCGAAAAATACGATTTAAAAGTTCCAAATCCTGTGGGTTTGTTTCTAACTCCACAAGGTCTTGATCTAGTTGCTCTAAAAGCTCGAAAGATTCAATTAAAAAATCTTGTAATATCTCTTGAAATTCATCCATAAACTACTCTCCTACTTCATATGTGCACGAACAACACGTGCGACTTCTGCATAAAACAAATTAGCATCAAACTTGACCAAATAGGCTTCCGCGCCAGCATCTTTTCCACGTATTTCACTAAAATGGTCACTGATTGATGAGTTAAATACAATAGGAATATCTTTAAATCTTCCATCCTCTTTAACATTCGCAGCAAAATGAAAACCATCCATTAAAGGCATCTCAACATCGGATATAATCAATTTTAAACGATTAGCAATCCCATCTTCATACATAGCATAAAGATCATCAAGTTTTTCAAGACCATCTTTGCCATCAGTTGCTTCTACAACATGAAATCCCATTTTTTCAATCGCATCTTTGACAATTTTTCTAGCTGTAGCACTATCATCTAAAAGCAAAACAAGACCCTCAAACATATCAAGATCTTGAGGAATTTCACCAGTATTTGGTCTATAAAGACCTAAATCTTGTACAACTGCCTCTAAGTCAAGGATTAAAAGAACTGCATCACCCTCAATACGTGTCACACCTGTTATTTTACTGCCATCAAAACCATCTGCATTTGCGACAAAAGAGGCTGGTTCAATATCTTTCCAATTGATACGGCGAATACGTCTTGCTTCATGAACAATAAATCCTATAAGAACATTGTTAAATTCAGCGATGATAACGCGTGCATTTTGTTCTGAGCCTTCAGGAACTTTTACGCCCATCCAATTCGCTAAATTCACAACAGGGATTACAACACCCCGAAGATCGAAAATCCCTTCAATGAACTCAGGGACACCTGGAAGTTCTGTTAAAGATGGGACACGAATTATCTCTCTGACTTTTGCGACATTGACACCATAAATGCCCTCATAAATCTCCTCATCTTCTTGTTTGAAGATGCGAAAATCAACAAGTTCCATTTCATTACTGCCAACTTTTAATGTTGAATCTTCTTTCATTCACCTGACTCCGCAGAGGTTTTAACCTCTAATAATTGTTCTTCTTGTGAAGATTGTACAATAAAGTATCTTTGATTACAAGCAAAAGCAGCAAGGTTGATGTAAGTAAAATCACCCACTAAAAAACTTCTGTTTTGATGAAAATGTCCCTCTATAAAAATATCGCAACTGTGCGAAAATCTCTGCTCTAATCGAGCGATAATATATCTCTCAAAATTTTCAAAATGGTTACAATCCTCTTTTTTTTGTAGATATCTATCTAGTTTTTTTAAAATAAAATGGTTTCCAAGAGTGTCGATAAATCCAAGCAGTGTCAATAGAGTTTTACTTCGTATAAGCGAGGTGTATATCTTATATCCCAGACCCTCACTAAAATCTCCATGAGCAAGCAACACTTTTTTATTTTGATATTTACATGTAAGCGGTTGAGATGAGAGAGGAATAGTTTTGACATTCTCAAAAACACCCTCTAAACAAAAATCATGATTCCCCTCAAGATAGATCACTTCCATTTTTTGCGCAATAGAGTTTATGAGTTCAATCATCGATGCATTAGCATCTAAAGTATAAGCAATAGGAGCAAAAAGTGTATCAAAAATATCACCCATCAAAATAAGCTGAGAAGGGTGAAGGTGCCCTAAATCGATCTCTTGTAAAAGAGTCCTTAACTCTGGGCGGTGTGGGGAATAATGCGCATCACTAAGGATAAATGCGCCCTCTTTTATCTCAAAACTATGGGACATACGCAATTATTGGCAATGCAGTGTGCTCATCATATCCCATCATCAAATTCGCATTGGCAACAGCGGCTGAAGACGCACCTTTTAAAAGGTTATCGATTGCACACGAGATAAAAAGTGTATCCCCTTTTCTTTTAGCAAAGATATCGCAAAAATGGGTTCCTGCAACGTTTTTCATATCAACAGGATTTTCTCTAATACGTACAAACTTTTCATCTTTATAATACTCTTTTAAAACAGCCAAAGGATCAAAATCCCCGTTCACTTGCATATAAATAGATGAAACCATCCCTCGTGTTGCTGAAACTAAATGAGGAACAAAGCTTACATTTTCAAAATCAATGCCCAACTTTTCTGCAATCTCGGGAGCGTGACGATGACCTAAAGGATTGTAGGCAAAAAAGTTATCATTTACATTGACAAAATGTGTCACATCGCTGAGTTTTTTTCCAGCTCCGCTCACTCCGCTTTTTGCATCAACAATAAAAGCAGAATCCTCTTTTTTATACTTCATAAAAGGCAATGCGCCTAAAATAGCAGTTGTGGGATAACATCCTGGATTTGCGATAAGTTTTGCAGATTTTATCTTCTGGCGAAAAAGTTCAGGTAAACCATATACAGCGTGCGTTAAATTCTCTTTATCTGTATGTTCACAATAATGCTCTTCATACACATCGAGCTTGAGTCTATAATCTGCTGAGAGATCAACCACTTTAAGCCCCTTTTGTAGTAAAGGTTTGACATAAGCCATCGCTGTTTTATGAGGAAGTGCTAAAAATACCAGTTCACTGTTTTTTGCTATTTCATCAATATCTGCTTTTTGTACATCACACTCATACACGCCATCAAGACAAGGATGCAGATCTTTTAAACGCATACTTCCTTCGCTATTTGCAACATAAGTAATATTAAAATTTGGATGAGAAATAAGGATTTTTAAAAGTTCTAAACCTGTATATCCGCTCGCTCCAATAATCGCAACATTAGTGACATTCAAAGACAATCTCCTGATATGTGATACTCTCAATCTCAAACTCTTTTTCTCCATTAGGCAGTCTGACTTTCACTTCATCACCCTCTTGGCGTCCTAAAAGCTGTTTTGCAAGTGGAGAGTTAAAAGAGATAAGACCGATATCTGGATTGCTCTCACATCCACCAACGATTGTGTATGTTTTCTCTTCTCCACTCTCCATATCACTTAAAACAACTGTTGAGCCAAAGCTTACTTTTGCGTGCTCTAGTGCGCTTGGATCAACGATCTGTGCATTTGAGATAAGGTCAGAAAGCTCGATCATTCTGCCATCGATGAGTCTTTGTTTCTCTTTTGCTGCATGGTATTCTGCATTTTCTTTGAGGTCACCATGTTCTAGTGCCTCTTCTATATCTTTTACTGTTTGTGGACGTTCAACCATCTTGAGATAAGTCATCTCAGCTTGGAGTTTTTCATATCCATATTTTGTCATCGGTTCTTGAACTTGCATCTTTTCTCTTTTATTATTTATTTTATTATCTTAGGATTATAGCAAAAAATCCTATACTCGTTCCATCTTTGAGAGATCAAAGACCATCTCTTGAAGCTTACATGTAAAGAAAAGATGGCACCCTTTTTTTGAGATATTTTGTGGCTCTTGGAGATTGGCCTCAAGTGTCATCACCTCTTTTGTAAGTGGATCATAAGTTTTTAGCGCATCCTTACATGTAAAGAAAATTCTGCCTCCGCCACAACCATCACCAATGATACCCTCGCACCAGCTTGTGGCACCAAAAGGCTCTAATTCTTTAAAATCCACTATTTTTTTCCTGTGAGTTTAAGGACAGCTTGAGAACACATCGCAAAGCCAAATGCGCCTGTTACACCCATAAAACTCCCCTTCTCTTTGATAAGAGCTGGCTCGCTTGAGAAGATAACAGTATAGTTTTTATCGAACTTTCTTTTTTTAAGTTCATACCGTATCTTTGCGCCAAATCTATCTCCGTGTGTTTTCCAGATGGTCGCCACTTCTATTTTTGTTGGATCAAGTCTCTTTGCACTTCCCACAGCAGAGATGAGCTTTTTATATGTTTTTTGTGCCAAATAGAGCTTGGCGTGGATATCATCAATGGCATCCAAAACCAGATCATACGCATCAAAATCCACACTGTCAATCCACTCTTTATCAACCCTTACATGTAGGGCTTTTACGCTTGGATAATGCTGTTTGAGGGCTTCTACTTTTGACTCACTAAGATGGAGTTCTGACCACATCTGACGGTTTTGATTTGTCTCATCATAGGTGTCGCAATCAACTATTGTAATATCAGTAATGCCCGTGCGCACTAAACAATCCAAACACACACTTCCAACCCCGCCAACGCCTAAAAGCAGGATCTTTGCATCTTGAAGTTTCTTGAAACTCTCGCCAAAAAGTAGTTCGCTTCTTTGAAATTTCAAAGCCATTCTTGGACTCTTTTCATAGAATGATAAGCACTGAGGTCAAGATGGATGGGAGTAAGCGAAATATGTCCCAACTCTATGGCATCATAATCACACAAGCCCTCTTTCTCTGCGCGAGGCTTAAAAGCAAGCGGATGCAACCCAAGCCAAAAATACTCTTCACCTCTTGGATTGCGATGCAAATGGGCGTCATTTGCATAAAATCTATATCCAGCATAGGTCACAACCATCTTTGCTTCAAGCACGCCTGATGGAATATTGACATTTAAAAACTCTCTATGCGGAAGTGGAAAATCTCCATTCGTGATCTTTAAAACAAGGGAGCGGATCGTTTTTGCCGCAAGGGTATAGTCGTTGTTTGAAACTGCAAAATCCACAACTTGAGAGATAGCAATGGCTGGAACATCGTGCAACACCGCTTCCATAGCTCCTGCGCATGTTCCAGAGTATGTGATATCCTCGCCCATATTTGATCCACGGTTGATGCCACTTATCACAAGATCGGGTTTGTTTCCCTCAAACAAAGAGTTCAAAGCCAAGTAGATACAATCCGCTGGCGTTCCATCATCGAGCTTATAAAAGCCATCATCAACACCTATAAAACGCAAAGGACGAGTAAGCGTGAGTGAGTGCGCACATGCTGATTTTTCAGTCGCAGGAGCGACTATTGTCAACTCTGCGATATCGAAAAGCGCATCTATCAAAGCGCGCAACCCTTTTGCCTCATACCCATCATCATTTGTAATCAATATTTTTAATTTTTTCATGGCGTGATTTTACTATATTATCGCCAAGAAGCAAACAAGTTTTTCCCCTAGTTCTCCATCTTTAAAGAGAACAAAAATCCCACGCACAGAGTAAAAATCGTCACTCCATAAAGAGTCTCATATCCAAAACCATCTACAATTAAAGCGCCCAGTATAGGGAAAAAAAGTCCAATAGATGTGAGATTTGATTGCAAAGCTATGTAAACGGGGCGTTTATGTTGAGGAGCTAGGATCAAAATCATATTTGAAAAAGCCAGACGAAGCCCATCAATTGCGCCTCCAATAAGAAAAAATACCACAAAATAGATCCAAGGATCTTTGCTATAAAGTAGCAGTAAGATTGCGCTTACATGTAAGCCAAATCCACTCCAGACAATGACTCGATTTGAGGAGATCACGCCCCACAAAATATTGCTAAGCATCCCACCCGCCATCTGTGCGCTAATGAGTCCGCCAATCACAAAACCACTGAGCTTTATATGCTCTTTTGCATCGAGGATGATAAAAGGCAAAGAGAGAAGATAGGTGTATGAAATCAGATAAACGATTATTTGACGTTGGAGTGCTTTATCTGCTTTGAGTGTATGCAAACTATTTTTTAAAAAATGACGAAACTTCTCCTCTTTTTGAGAGAGTTCATTTTTGATAGGCTCTTTGATAGTCGCAAATGCATAGATACCAAAGAGCATCAGCAGTGCGCTAAGCATATATAAAATCCCAAAAGAATCGGGTGCATCGACGATTGAGATCACATATCCAGCGATTCCTCCGCTGATGATAGAACCAAGCCCCATAAAAAATTGCCTATTGGCGATCACACGGCCGCGCTCTTTATGTGCAAACACTTTAGCAACGACTTCATTAAAATAGACCGTGCCAAATCCAGCGGAAAAAGAGAAGATAAAAAGTCCGATTCCTATACTTGCAAGTGCGACATTTGGATGATTCTCACCAAAAAAAAAGATGACAAAACCGATTCCAAACCATGATAAAAAGCGAGCGGCAAAAACACGATGTAAATAGGGCATCATCCGAGGGTAGCTTTGCGCATAAAAAGCGCCAATAAGCTGTACTAAAATAGAACCGCCTTTAATCAGCGAAGTAAAAAAGCCTATGAGTAGATGTGAGCCTCCAAAAAAGCTCACCATAAGCGGTAAAATCGTCGATGGTTCGGCGATTGTAGTGGCGATGGAGATAAAAAAACCGTGAATGGCGTACTTTGTTTTTGCAGAAAAAAGTGATCTCAAATCTTAGACTGTACTGTGATCTTTGTTGCTTCAAAAAGCTCCATCGCCTTTTGAATCATCGGCTCTTCCAAAATAGAAGCACCATCAAACTCTTTTACTGAGCTATCTCCCTCACTGCAATTGCTCACACAGCTTCCAGTTCCTACTTCACTCTCTTCAACCATTGAAGAAGCCTCAGAAATCTTTTCAAATTTCTCAGGCTCTTCATACTTTGGGAGGCTTGGCTCCTCCACTTTTGCACAAGGAAGATTTTTCATCACCGTATCAAAACCAAATATCTCACGCACAAGCTGTTTAATAACGCTAAATCCATGAATAAGCGCTTTTCTGCACTCTTCATCCACACAACTTTCCCACGTCAAAACACCATCAGCAAAAGAAACGAAACGGATATGCGCTGTAAAGCACTCACCTAGCTCCATATTTCTATCCATAATAGCTCCAACAAGAGTTTCATAGAGTTCAAGAGCTGGATCAACTGCTACAGGGCTTGTATCTTGCCAAAGCGCATCTTCCTCTTCAAAATACTCCTCTTCTTGCGTTTCATCTTCTAAGGATTCTTCCTCTTTCAATGCTTCTACATGTAAAGAATCATTTACATCTAAAGTATCCATCGGAAGTAGAGGTTCTTTTGGTTCCTCTTGCACTTTTACCTGAGGTTCTTGGATCGCTACATTGACGATATCAGGGCGTTTTACCTCTTTTTGTAAAGACTCAATCATCTGATCTATCTCTTTAACACGAAGCGCTTCGACCATTTTAAAAAGTACCAAAGAGAGGACAAAACTGCCATCGGCGTTCATATAAAAAAGCGTTTTTGAATCACTCAAAATCCTAAAAAAACGCTCTAAAATCAATGTAGAAAAAAGAGCGTCTTGTTCAAACATCCTCTCTTTTAGGTAGATGATAAGCTCATCAACTACCATCTCCGCTTCATACTCTTCTAGCTGTTTTGTGATACGCACTAAGCTTGTGTAATCTTTTGCAAAAACCGCTTTGAAAATATTTGCTATAAAGTTTGGATCAACAAGACCGAGCATATCTGTAACCGTTTTTACATCTACATATTTTTTAGAATAGATAATCGCTTGATCTAAGAGTGTGAGCGTATCACGCAAGCTTCCATTGCCACTTCTAGCCAAGATATCCAAAGCCAGAGGTTCATACTCGATGTTTTCAAGATGCAAAATATGGGAGAGATGATTGACAACTTTTACTCCTGAGATACGTTTAAAACGAAAATGCTGAGTTCTTGAGAGGATAGTTGCTGGAAGTTTGAGCGGATCGGTTGTAGCTAAAATAAACTTTACAAAAGCAGGCGGTTCTTCAAGTGTTTTAAGCAGAGCATTAAAAGCTTGAGGAGTGAGCATATGAACCTCATCGATGATAAAGATCTTAAAAGCTGCAGACGCTGGTTTATACTTTGTCTGCTCGACAAGATCGCGAATATCATCGATCCCGCGATTGGAAGCAGCATCCATCTCGATAATATCCATATGGCGGTTTTGAGCTGCCATAACACAGTGGGTACACACGCCACAAGGATGGGAAGTTGGGCCATTATCACAGATGAGCGCTTTTGCAAAAATACGCGCAGTAGAAGTCTTTCCACTTCCTCTAAGACCCGAAAAGAGATATGCATGAGAGAGTCGGTTTGAATCAAGCGCAAGTGAAAGAGTCTGAGAAATCGCATCCTGTCCTATAAGCTCTTCAAAACTATTTGGACGGTATTTTAATGCTAAGACTTCTGAGTTTTCTTTCACTTGATTCTCCCATTTATTTTAGGGGATTTTAACATTTAAAAAATTAAGAGCTACTATAAACTCTTCATAAATATTGTATAATTTTCGCGCAAAAATTGGAAAAAGAGGAATAGATGAAAGTTTCTGATATTAGATTAGAAATGGAACTAAACGGCGTTGATTTTGAGGATATAACTGAAATCTTAGAGATTTGTAAACCAAAAGCTTACGATACACAAGCAGTTGATGAAGAGCTTCAAAAAAGAGGTTACGAACCACTTTTTGCGCTAGACTATGAAGATGATGACGATGATTTTGATGATGAATATCCTGCAATGCAAAAATTTTCTCATAAAAAGAACTATATAGATTGATCAAGCGTAATGCTTGGTCTTAAAAATATAATTTTTCAAGCCATTGCAATACAAAACTTCGAGCTTGTGCCATGTCCAATTCCTTCACTTATCAAGGTGACATCTCCGCCTAATATTTGAGATAATTTTTTACTAAGTGACAATCCAAGACCCGTTCCTTTATGCTGCTTTTGCATCACATTTTCAACTTGAGTAAAATCATTGAAGAGCCAATCCATATTTTCCGCAGATATACCGATTCCACTATCTGTGACAATAACAATAATATTCTTCGCATCACTTAAAAGCTCTATATTTACATAGCCCTCTTGCGTAAATTTAATAGCATTAGAGATAAGATTTAAAAGGACTTGTTTAAACATTTTTGGATCAGTCATATATAATTGTTTCTTAAATTTATCAATATTGAGGGTAAAAGCCAATTCTTTATCTTCAGCTAAAGGCTGAAGCATCTTATAACAACTCTCCACCAATTCTACGATATCTGTCATTTGGGGATGTGCTTCCATTTTTCCAGCTTCTATTTTAGCAATATCAAGGATCTCATTTATCATCTCAAGAAGATAGTGTGCGGATGATTCTATATTGAGCATAACCTCTTTTTGGTCATCTTGAAGCTCTTCATAAGTGATCATATATTGAGAAAAACCTATAATCGCATTGAGCGGCGTTCGAAGTTCATGCGACATATTTGATATAAATGCAGATTTTGCACGAGATGCGGACATCGTTCTATTGATAAGACCAATTCTATCTAGTTGAAGAGTGATCATATTTGCAATTGAATTATAAAACTTTTTCTCATTTTCATCAGCATAGTTTTCAAAGCCAAGATCAATAGCACCAAAGTAAAGTATAGAATTATTTTCAAAATTGCTTACATGTAAAAATATATGCTCATTTTCTGTTCGCTTTAAACTCTCTTTTTGAAAATGAAGATCAACTTTATGGGTCAAAAGTTTAATCTGTTCTATAGAAGTTTCTATACAATCTTCTTCAGTCTTTGTTTGAATGATTAGATTAAATGTCTCTATAAGCTGTATAAACCTTTGTAACCTTGCTCGGCTCTCTTCTTCAAGTTTATTTAATGCCAAAGAGGTTGTTTTGAGCATATTGTTAAAGGAGTGACTCAAAATTGCGATCTCATCTTGGGTTTGTATTTCAAGTTGGGTTGTATAGTTGCGAGTATAGATAATATTATCGGTGATCAAAGTAAGCTCTTCTATAGGTTTGACTATCCCCTTTGATACTTTAAATGAGAGATAAAGTATCACAAAAAATATTGGAACAGAGATATAAAGCATAAATCGAATAAAGTCATATAAAAATGCCAATGCAACATTTTTATCAACAGCATAAACAATATACCAACCCTTCATAATAGATGGTATTTTTTGATACACAACGACATATTTCTGATTGATGATACTCCCACTTGTTTGTTTAAAATCAAAAGGAAGTAATAACTCTTCTCCCATATGTGAATTGTTTTGAGGGTTAATAATATAGGAATGAATACTATTTTGATGGGTTAAATAGATATCTAAATTATTTAAGTCATACTTTAAAATCAAAAAGCCAATTCTCCTTTTTTTATCAAAGGAGGAATCTATTTTTGAATATATATAGAGACTATTTTCTTTGATAAACTCTCCGTTGCTTTTGCTCAAAAGAGATCGGATATCAATTTTTTTATTTTCACTACTATTTTTACTAGAAGATGAGATAATATTTCCCTCAATGTCAGTGACAAACAGCAGATTATTATTCCCTAAATCACGTGATTTTCGTGTTAAGAGATGCGCGATCCTTTTATCAATATCATCGGCTAATATATCATCCATCAAATCTAAAGAACTAATAAAATTTACTTCATTATTTAAAGAAAGCAGATTATTATTTATGAGTTTCATAACTACTTGAGCACGATCAAACTGCTCGACAATGATCTTATTAACTATTTTTGTCTCACTTAAGAAAAGCATATAAATAAGAAGAGTTATAAATGGCAAAAATCCCACTGCCATCAAGATAACAAGAAGTTTATTTCTCAAAGAGCCTTGAAAGAAATTAAACACCATAAAACCTTAGAAGTGTATTTTTTATTTTTAGTCTAAAATCCATAAGATCAAAAGGTTTTGCAAGATACTCATCAGCACCTATTTCTAAGCCTTTTATAACAGCTTCTTGATCACAAAGTGCAGAGATAATAATCAGTGGAATAGCTCTAAGTTCATCATCATTTTTTATACGTTTTGTCGCTTCAAAACCATCCATGACAGGCATCATAAGATCCATAAGAATCAAATCTACCCTATTTTTTTTTAAAATATCAAGAGCTTCTTGTCCATTTTGTGCTTCTAGGATATAAAAGCCCTCTTTCACTAATATTTTCGAAGCAACTTTTCTATTCATCAAGTCATCATCACATAATAGAATCGTTACCATCATTCACTCCATCTATACAATATTTTTAAACTATCATCCATACTATCTATATTAATATAACCAATAGAACCATCTACTTTTTTTACAAAGGCCTTCACACTCTCTTGAGATTTCAAACTAATAGGCGGCCGGTGTCCGAGATAATGCTCTTTTGTCCAGTAGGATTGCAAGCGATCAAAACTTATTTCTAGTATGTGTTGCTCAAATTTTTCACGAAGAGGATCTCTTGCATCAAGATTTAAAGGAACCGCTTTCATATCACCTATAAATAGCAGTCTTTTTAAAAAAATTGCTCTGATTTGCGAGGGTGAAAGATCCTCCATATGTTTGTTAGCAACAACTACATATTCATGACCAAAAGCAAATTGCGATAAAAGAAGAATGATAAAAATCAGTTTCATTAAAAAAGTACCGAGATAGAAAAGAGAAATTGATTATCTTTATTAAGAGTATGAAACTGATATTCTGACTTCAGGGCAATTGGATAAGAGGGTCTATAGCTATATCCTATAACTGAAAAACTATCTGTTTTATCTTTGAGTTTATCATCATATGTTTCTAAACGTAAAATAGCTGTATGTTTTGGAGTAAAACGGTATAAACCTTGAATATACGCTGTATATGGAATTGTCGTTTTGTTTTTTGATTCCTGTCTGCCTATTTCACTTGAAAACTCATACATTTCAGTATCATATTTTCCAGAGATTAAAAAATAGTATAAATTAGAATCAAAACTATTTGTTGTATGGAAGTAACCTGTATTAACTTTTAGTGAATATTCATCCTTCTCATAAGAAACTCCTAATCCATAAAGTTTATCTATATTGTAATTATCATAAGTCGGATCAATATCTTTGTTGTTCTCTAACATAAGGTTGATTTTCAGCTCATTGTCATCAAAAGATGCATACGTCAGATCAGCCCCTGTCGTGAAATTTGGAAAAAGATTTTGTGTCTTTGGATTTGATGTGGTCTGTCTGAGCACATTGATCGGTAAAAGGTTCCAAATACCAATAGAAGAGTTATACCGTCCGACTCTAAGTGTATAATTTTCATTATAACTATAATCAAAGTAAACTCTTTCAGTATGAAGCTGTGTATCTCTTTTAATTGTTGAAATGTCCCCTACTGATGTTTCTGAATAAAGATCATGAAACTCAAACTCCGCCATGTATGAGAACTTCTCATATGTTCCATATCCAAGCATTGAAAGATCATCTATACTATATTTTTTTACATCTGCCCTATTTTCATAATTAAGTGAAAAATATCCACCAAGGTATAAAGGCAAACTCCCCACTTGTATTCCATTACCAAGTTCATATTCGGCATGAGCATGCAAGGCAAAAAATATTATAAATATCCCTAAAAATCTACGCATACATGAACCTTTATGAAGCGATCTTATAGCCTATACTTCGTACAGTTTTAATAATCTCTTTATCTTGAAGTTTTTTTCTTATGTTTTTAATGTGAACCTCAATAATATTACTCATTGAAAATGACGCAAAATCGTTTTGAATAAGTGTTAAAAGTTCATATTTAGTAAAAGTTTTTTTTGGATTTGAAGCTAAAATTTCTAAAATATCATACTCAGCAGGTGTTAGATTTATAAGTTCATCATCAAGTTTAACCTCTTTTGAATTTTTATAAATATTTATAGCACCTATTTGTATAGTACTGTTTTTGTTTGAATTTGTACGTCGAAGCAGTGAATTGACACGCGCTAAAAGCTCTATGTGCGAGTATGGTTTACAAAGATAATCATCCGCACCGCCATTTAATGCTTTCACTCTATATTCTACTCCATCATTTGCAGAAAGCATCAATACTTGTACATCGATTAAAAGAGTCCGAAGCTCTTTTAAAAACTCATACCCACTCTTATCTGGCAAGTTCCAATCTAGAATAATAAGATGATATATACTTTTATCGATACATGATATTGCCTCAACAAACGATCTGGCAATATCTACTTCAAACCCCTCTTTAGAGAGCAACTTTTCGATAAGATCAGCATTTAAAAAATCATCTTCTACAACTAATACATTCATTCTAATATTCTATCCTAATAAGCTATTGTCTTTAAAAATTTTGCTTACAACTTTTATATGCGCAGGTGGTTTCAATTGTGAATTTACAAGTAAAGCCGTACTCCAAACACCGGCATCTACTGTTGTTGGAGCGATAACACTTATCTGTTTATAATCATTTTGTTGCAAAGAAACAATATGTGAGAGCTTTTTTCCATCGACCTCTTTATATCTTTTTGAGTCTCCTGAAGTACACAAAGAGCATGCATCAAGTTCAATAAATGCGATGTTGAGATTCTCATCATTAGGATCCTCTATACCGATATTCCAAATCTCACCATGATGGTTTCCAATAGCTGCAATATCACCTCCAAAATTGACCAAAGCCGATTTAATACCTGCTAGTTTTAAAATCAAAATAGATTGATCTACGGCATACTCTTTCACGAGCCCACCAAAATCTATTTTAGTAATATCATTACTAAAAGTAAGTGTATTGGATTCAAGAGCAATACATGTTGCAGAGGCAAAATCATAGACTGTTTCAATATTGTCTCTGTTATCTTTTAAAGTTCCAGCCATTGCAACATCAAAAGCCCCATCTGTCTTTTGACTATAAAAAAGAGCTAATGATAAAAGTCCTGCAAATTCATCGCTTACATGTAAGCTTTTAGACTCTCTGTGATTAACTTTGTAAAGCTGTGAGTCTTCTTTAAAATAACTGTATTGAGATTCTAGTCTTTTTGCATTGCACCAAATATCATTCGCGAGTTTTTTTGCCAGATCTTCATCGGACGAATCGATCTGAACCTCGCAAAAAGTAGTAAAAGCCTCAAACTCAAATAGATACAAATTATGCCGTTAAACTCATATTGCTTGAACCATTCTGAGACGTCGAACCATATGCTGATAAAATTGTTTTCATCAATAAAGACTGAAGATCATTTGTAGAACTTGCAGTCGGAGTATTGAGGTTTGTTGGTGTAGATGGTGAGGAAGGTTGTGACCAAGTACCACTCGCACCACTTTTACTATGAGCTTGCATATCCTCCTGCGATAATTGTTTGGCAGTTTCACTAAACTCAGCTCTATCCATTGAACGCGTAGCTTGTGCTGAAACAGTGGGTTGTTGGATATTTTGAATATTCGCCAAAGTGTTTATAGCAACTGGCGTATTTGAATTGACTGTCATGAGTCTCTCCTATGATTTTATTTGTTTCTTCTAAAAATGCACTTTACTGATTAAATGTTTTGTGTTCCTCTAAAACATAAACCACCCCACAAGATAAAGTGTGTTGTTATCTGATGCATTGCGCCCTGCGTTATCATAGTTTGTTTTTACTCCGTTAAATTTGTCATACATGGTATATGATAAAGAAAATTTAACTTGACTAATCGGTAGATAATCAAACTCGGCGATACTATAACTGCTATCAGGTGAACCATTTGCGCTATCGGTATATTTTTTTACATCTACATTTCCAGATGTTGTAACATACCCAAGTGAAGCTCCGTATTTATGATCATAATAGTAGCTTGCTTTGACTTTTGTTGTAGTTATAGAATCAGAACTATTATCTGCATTCCCTAAAAATTGGCTTGCATCAAGATTCGCTTTTTCCCATATTTTTGAAGCTGTCGCTGTGACATAATGCTTATCATAATTGTATTGGTACTCTGCATCCACAGACCAATCATGATGTGTATCAAGTTTATCTGTACCATCTTGTTTCACACTTGTAGTCATCATAGATGAACCAACCATCAGATAATGATCTCCAAAATCATGTTGCAAAGCGATACGTCCATACGGTGCATTTCCATGAACTACAGGATTAGCTCCGCCGTTATTCCATCCAAGGAAACTTAAAACCCCATTTTTTGGTGCTGTTTGATATGCGCCTGCTTCTACATAGATCATATCATTCCACATTGCATAAGCACTCAAACCTGCGACCATTTGACTTAAACCACCATCTAAAAGAGTTGACGCACTTGGCGCTGGTGCTACTGCAGAAGAAGCATAAGGAAAGCCCCAAGCTGATGTTGAGTTCCAGATATCTTGCACAGATGGATTATTATTGAGTGTGACACCATATATAAGTTCTTTGTCTGCAATCATCTTAGAATCTGCATATCTAATATCAGTGTTATCCATAGCCGTGTTTGTCGCAACACCCTTATCTTGAGGCAAATTTGTGCCATCATAAGTCACTTGCATAAACATACCAAGATTTCCATAGATCTTTCCACCATAAAAAAGACTAACCTGCGGTACGACAAGTTCATTATTTCTATCTTGTCCATTGCCATTAGCGGCCATATAGTCACCGTTAGCATTTTTACTTTTTGCAATATTTGTCGCATCAGCCATAACCATTGCGGCTAAAGGAAGAGGCATTTTAGTCTCCCCTCCACCCATCGTATATCCGCGTAGTTTAAAATCGCGTCCCATTTGTGTCAATTCAGGAAAAGCTGTATGACACGCCATACAATCAAGTCCTGTTTGTCGTGCAAAACTTGGTACAGCATAAGCGTTATCAACTGCGATTAGTGTCAGTAAAAATGTCATTATAGCAGCTGTCGAAAAAGCAGATTTTTTCATTATTATTTTCTCCAATAAATATTTGATATCAGAACTATAATGAATAAAAATGAAGATTATATGAAGATAACACTAGAAGAATGAGGTTGAAATATAGTTCAAAACTTTAAAACTATTTTATTGGTATCTTTACATGTAGCCATAATAGTAAATTTTTTTTCATTATCTGCATCAATTTTAAACCCTTTAAATTTTGATGGACAACTATCTAGCAGGGTTTTTTTATTAGTTGTTAGGTTTGTCATGTAGATCTGTTGCATACTGTTTTCAAGAGTAATGGCAATGACTCCAGATGGAGAGTATATCCATTCTATACTCGTAGAGAGAGGTGTTCTTCGCTCTTTGTATTGCACACATTTTGGATTATTCCATCTTCCCATATATTTTGTACATATTTTTGATGGTGATCCATCATGAGAAATATTCATATCAAAACTGCGATTTGTATCAAGATTTGTTAGATGATAGTTAAGATCTGCTGTACTTTTAAAGTAATCACAGATATTAAAACCTGATAATATTTTTGAACTTTGTGTGAGAATGATCTTGCTATCAGAAATATCACCATTTTGATAGCTTGATATTTGATATCCAGCTTGAATATGGATGGTTTTTATTTCGCTGAGGTAATCATAGAGGAGAACATCTTCATTTTCTTGAACAAGCACAAAACCTTTCGAACCTAAAATCAATCTTTTACCATGCAAGGTTTCATTCATGCAACTCGTGATGTACCAAATATTATTCATCTGTTTCACTTGTGCAACTGTAAAGGCTTTTTCATTAGATAAAACTTGTAAACTCTTTATTGCATATTCATCATCTTTAATATGGATTAGATAACTCACAAATCCCGTAGCTTTATTAAAGCCAACATCTTCGATATCACCATCTTCATCTTTATACGCTTTACCATTTATGCTAAATCCATGTTCTGTTTTTTCAAATATGACAGGTGCTGAAAACTTTTCTTGATTCTTCATTTTTTTGTGAAACTCTTCTAAAGAGATCTGTTGCATCTGTTTATTTGTTTGGGAACTTATAGCTGGCGCAGTGCATCCAGTAAATATCAATACACCAAAAAGAAGGATATTTTTTATACAGAATTTTATGAGCATTTAACTTTTCCCTTGTTGTTTGTCAAGAAAAATATTAACACAATATATCTCATCATTTTCAAAAATTTCAAATTTAATATTGATCTCTTGCGTGATTCTATTTAATATTTTATGCCCTATCTTTGAGCTAAAAAGAAATTTTTCTTTATTTTTCACATTCGTGATACTCACTCGCTTTTCATTCGCCCCTACATCAATCTTTATTTCACTATTTTCTTTCGCATAGGTTAGAGCATTTTCTATAAGTACTATGAGAACTTTTTTAAAGAGTTTTTTTGATATAAAAACTTCAAAATTATCTGCACATACAAAAAGATGCAATCCCCTGCTATGTGCTAAAATCTCTGTCTTTGCAATTACTTGTGTCAAAATTTCATCTACATAAAATTTTGTTTTTTGATCAAAATCACTACTTTCGAAAAAAAGTATGCTTTTTAACTCCGATGTCAATCTTGCGATATCATTGTTGAAGTCACTGATAAACTTTTTTTTATCAGCTGTATCATCATTTTCATACACATCTATTCTAGCTTTCATAATAGCAAGAGGAGTTTTAAGCTCATGTGCCATCTCTTTGAAAAGCTCTTTTTCCTTTTTTCTGAATCCATCCAAACGCTTAATAAGATTTGAAAAAGCAAAGGAGAGTTCCTGAATCTCTGAACCAACATTTTTAACGCTAAATGCAAAAGGATCATCATCTTTCCATGCCGATATCTGATTTGCAAGCTTTGAAAGCGGTGTAAGATAGCGTTGTAAAAAAAACCAACTCGTCCCCAAAAAGATCAGTAAAGTTATAAAGTATTGTTCAAAAAGCTGATTGGCATATTTGCTCACTGCTTGATCTATTTTTTTTGTATCACTGCTGATATTAAGATAGTAATCGTGAGTTCTAGTGGAAACTCCTATCACATCATCTGAAAATTGTGCAGGAGTTTGCGTGAGAGTAAAATGAAGATTATGCACTTCTGAGTTTTTCAATATCATCACATTATGAGGAATCGTTTGTAAATATGTTACATCCGAAGAAAGGGTAAGATTAGAAACCATATACTCATCCACACTCTCTACCAAAACATGAGCAAGAATATTTTTTAAATCCTCTTTTTTCTCTTTTTCAATAGTATTCACCGCTAAATTCCAGTTGATTGCAAATGTGACAGCAATAAATAAAGAGGTTAAAACTAGGATTTTAACTTTTAGGGATTTAAGCAGATGGAAGTTCAATCACATATCCTCTTGTTTTAATAGTTTTAATGATATTTGTATCAATTTTTTTTCGCAATCTAGCGACAAGTTCATCGATAACATTTGAACTTAAAGATTCTGGATGGTCATAAATTGCATCAATAATCTCCTCTCTTGAGACAATATTGGGTGATCTTTTAAGAAGATAAAAAAAGAGGTTGTGCTCATTTTTACTCAATTTTAAAATAGAGCCATTATATTCAATTGTCTTATTTTCAATGTCTATAATATGGGACTCTAAATTGATTTTTTTTGGCATAAAACGTCGAGAGAGTGCGTTAATTCTCGCACGAAGTTCTTTGATATCAAATGGCTTTTCTAAATAATCATCGCCACCATATTCAAACCCTTCAACTTTATCTTCGACATTGCTCAATGCACTTAAAACAAGAACAGCCGTTTGCGGATTTTTTTTCTTAGTGTATTCTATAAGCTCTTTTACTCTATCAATGCCATAAAATGTTCGATCAAAAATCACAACACCATAAGAGTAAGCATCGAGATAGTTTTTAGCTTCCTCTGGAGTATCACTTATATCTACAATCAATTCATTCGATAAAGAGATCTGCAGCAGTTGCAAAAGCTCTTTTTCATCATCTACAATCAAGATTCTCAATTACAACTCTCTTACATCATGCATATAGATTTTAATATTTTTATCACGAATACTCTCTCTAATACTCTGCGCAAGAGACTCTACATCATTAGGCAAAATAAAGATTCTAAAAAGGCCAAAAGCCCGACGTGCACTCACTTGTTCCTGCGCACTTATGAGAAAAGATTCTGCAGAATATCTGCTACATGTAAAGAAATAAAAATCATCATACCCTTTTTCTAATAAAAAATCTACCAGCAGATCTTTATTCTCCATTGTAAAATAGATATCAAGCATTTTCAACATTTTTTGCTTCCTTTTTATAGAGTATTTTAAATGCAGGCGGCAATATCAAAAGTGTTAATATGGTCGAAGTAACTAAACCGCCTAAAACAACAATCGCCAATGGCTTTTGAATCTCACTTCCCACACCAGTTGAAAAGAGTAAAGGAAGCAATCCAAGTGCTGCAATAAATGCAGTCATAAGAACTGGACGTAAACGTCTTTGTGCTCCAGTACGAACAACATCATCTATATTGCATCCATTTTTAAGCAATATATTAAAATAACTCACCATTACAACACCATTTAAAACCGCTATTCCAAAAAGTGCTATAAATCCTACCGATGCAGGAACTGACAAGTATTCACCAGAAAGATACAAAGATATAATCCCTCCTGTAACGGCAAATGGAATATTGAGCAGGATCAACAAAGTTTTACTGACAGATTTAAATGTGAAAAAGAGAATCAGAAAAATAACTCCAATAGACAATGGCACAACTGTCATCAATTTTGCAGCAGCTCTTTGTTGATTTTCAAATTGACCGCCATAAACAATACGATACCCTTGTGGCAATTTAATCTCTGTTGCAATCTTTTGTTTTGCCTCTTCAACAAATCCGACTAAGTCTCTATCTACAACATTCGATCTCACACTGCTAAGTCGCTCTCCATTTTCACGATCAACTTTTAATGCACCCTCAACGCTACGTATATCTGCAACACTAGAGATCCCAATTGCATATCCATCAGATAATGGCATCTCTAAAGATTTAAAATCCTCCATATCTGTACTATACTCATTTGCTAATCTCATCATGACTGGTATTCTCTTGTTGCCTAGGGGAAGTTCATCAATAGTCACTCCCTCTAGGGCAACTTTCAAAAATAGACCCAACTCAGCTGAATCAACACCAGTTTTTGCAGTTTCTATACGATTTGGTTTGACACTCAAATAGTTCACACCCTCATTTAGTGTTGTAAACACTTCAGATGATCCTTGGATTTTTTCAAGGATATCGGCAATCTTTTGACTCAAATCATTTAGCGTTGTAATATCAGTTCCATATATTTTAATAGCTAAGTCGCCACGTGTTCCTGTCAACATTTCAGAGATACGCATCTCAATGGGTTGTGAAAAGCTAAAACTTATCCCTGAAAACTCTTTCAAAGCATCCTTGATCTCTTTTTTGATCTCCTCTTTAGAGCTAACTTTCCACTCATTAGATGGTTTTAAAGTTATAAAAGTATCGGTTTGATTTAAACCCATTGGATCAAGTCCAAGTTCATCAGAACCTGTACGAGCCACAATCGTTTTAACCTCTGGAACATGAGCGATTATAGCCTGCTCAATTGCAAGGTTAAGCGCTTTTGAACGCTCTAATGATATAGATGGAGCCGTTTCTATTCCTAAAATGATATCTCCCTCATCCAGTGTTGGCATAAAACTTTTCCCCAATAAAAAGAAAAGGCTAAAACTCATGATTAAAAAAATAATAGCACCAACAAAAAGTGTTTTTGTCTTTTTGAGAGAAAATTCAAGCAGTGGATTGTAAAGACGATTAAAAAATAGTGAAATTTTTGTCTCTTCATGGTGCGAACTTTTTAAAAGGATCGATGAGAGTACGGGAATCAAAGTAAGCGATAAAATCAAAGATCCAAAAAGTGCAAAAACAATTGTCATAGCAACAGGAGCAAACATTTTTCCTTCTAATCCTTCCAAGGTCAATAAAGGAAGAAAAACGACAGTAATAATCAATATTCCGCTAAAAACTGCAACGCTGACCTCTTTTGTCGCACGATAAACTTGATGCAATTTTGGTAGTGAAGAATCCCCTTCGCTTAATTTTGCGAAAGCATTTTCAACAACAACAACGGCAGAATCCACCAGCATACCAATAGCTATTGCCAAACCTCCCAAACTCATAAGATTTGCACTTAAGCCAAAAAAACGCATCATAATAAACGCCAAAGCAAGTGAAAATGGTAGGATCATACTCACCGCGATAGCAGCGCGGATATCACCCAAAAATAAAATAAGTAAGATGATAACCAAAACAATCGCTTCTATCAGTGCTTTTGAAACGGTGTGAACAGCCTTTTGAACAAGCTCACTTCGATCATAAAATGGCACTATGCTCACTCCAGCAGGCAGTTGTGGAGCTAGTGTGGCAAGTCTCTCTTTTATCTGTTTTACTGTTTCTTGAGCATTAGCACCTTTTAGTGTCAAAACAAGACCCTCTGTAGCTTCTCCAAGTCCATTTTTTGTCACAAAGCCAAGACGTGTACGTGAATCATCACGAATTTCACAAAAATCACCTATGCGAAGAGGACCATTTTGTGAATGTATTGTAATATTTGCAATTTCAGCTGGAGTTTTTACGCCGCTTTCCACTTTTACCAATAAACTCTCTTCATTAGCATCAATTCTTCCTGCTCCATCATTTTTCAGATTTTTAGAAAGCGTTTCCTCTAATGCACTCATAGAAACACCTAAATGCTTCATAGCTAAAACATTTGGCTCTACAATAATTGCTCTTGATTCACCTCCAAGCGCATTGAGATCTGCAACACCTTTTGCACCTCTAAGAGATGGACGTATCACAAAATCAAGTAAATCACGCTTCTCTTTTTGGCTGATATCTCCCTCAATAGTAAACATAAAGGCCTCTCCAAGTGGAGTGGTAATAGGTGCCATACCGCCTGAAACACCATTAGGAAGAGCAGACATGGTTGTTGCGAGTTTTTCTGCTACTTGCGCACGAGCTTTATAGATATCGCTCCCATCTAGAAAATCAATCGTAATATCAGCAATAGCATATTTAGATGTACTTTTTAAAAGTTTTTCATTCTCTAAACCAAGGAGTTCAGCTTCTAGAGGTTTAACAACTCTGTTTTCAACCTCTTCGGGAGTCATACCAGGAGCTTTTAAAATAATTTTTACTTGAGTCGATGAAATATCGGGAAATGCATCAATAGGAATCTTTAAAAATGAGTACACGCCATATGCAAAAAGTGCTAGAGATAATAATATAACAACCAAGCGCTGTTTGAGAGAAAATTCAATAATTGTATGAAGCATTATTCAAATCCCATTCCGCTTAATGCTCCTTTGAGATTGATGATCCCATTGTTTGCAACATGAGTTTTTACTGTAAATCCATCTGGCTTAACTGCAACAGAGTTTTTAAAACTTTTTAATATTTCAACATTTTTTGGTTCAAAGCCCTTGGGCGTTTTCACAAAACAGATATCTTTATTTTTATATTTTGTCAAAGAGGATTTTGGAAGAACAACCCATTTGTTGAGCTGACTTACAGAAATATACATCTCCATTGATGTTCCAACATGAAAAGTTTCTTGATGCGCGGTTATACGGGCATTCACCTGTGCGGAATTATTTGTACGATTTACTGCGACTCCTACTGCATTAACCTTTCCAAGTGTCTTACCCTCATCATCGAAAACTATTGCCCCTTTTTGTATCGAATCAACAAGCTTTGGAGAAACCATAATAATCGCGTTTAAAGAGTTTGTATTAGATATTTTCATGTAAGGAGCAAATGGGTTTATCTTCTCTCCGCCCATTGATGGTGCTTGTGTTATAACACCTGAGCGTTTTGCTCTGATAGTAAATGCCATGCCATCTATTGGAGTCAAATCTGCTCCTATAAATTGGAATCGTCCCACCAATGAAGCTATTTTAGCTTTGAGACTCATAGCTTCAAGTTGGCTATTTTGTGCTTCCCGTTGAGAGATAATACCATCAGCATAGAGATTGGCATCTTTCTTTGCTTGTCCATTAATAATTTTATAGCGCCCAGAAAGCTCTTTGATCTCATAACTTGCTCCAAGTAGTTCGGATGAAGCAATTTTACATATCACCTCTCCTTTGCGTACACTATCACCCTGCTTTTTTAAAATATTTATAACCGTTCCCTCACTATTTAAAGAGTAGTTGTAAGAGTTCTCATCAGAAAACTCAAATGTACCAATAAACGGACCTATAGCATCTGTGGGTGTCATCTGAATCTGTACATCCGTTATCCCAAGTTTTTTAATCTGATTTTCACTCATATTTATTGTTGCATGTGCTAAATTTGCAAAAAATAAAACCAATATCCAATATCTCATTTCCATATCCTTCCAGTTTCCTCTTCAAGTTTTGATAGTTCTTCTACATACATCTGCTTTGTTTTCATTGTTTCTATGGATGCGCCATAAAAGCGGCTTCTCGTTTCAAGGTATTCAAACAGAGCTACAGCCCCATTTTCATACCCTTTTGCAGACATCTCAAATAAACTTTTATTTCTTTTTTCTATCTCTTGCGAGTCATGAATCATATTTTCAATCTCACTTAAATGACTCAATGCCTGCTTGATATAATGGGAAATTTTTTTGCGTGAGAGCTCTTTTTGCTGATGAAGAGAGCTTTGTTGTGTCATAAGTGCTGCTATTTGTTTCTCATTTTTTTCACCCCATGATAAAGGAAATGAGAGCTTAAAGTCTATACTTTTTTGAGTCACTTCTTGCGTCATTCCGACACCAAAATTAATTGTTTCTATCTTTGAATTATGGAGTGTTTGCATCTGTTTTAAAAGGCTTTCATTCTTTGCGTCATACAATTGAAAAAAAACAGAATCATTGAGTGCATTTTCAATATTATTTTCGCGTATATAGTAAAAAAACAGATCATCCAAGACAATATCCTCATCACTCAAGGTCAAGTTACGTAATAGATTTTGTTTCTCCTCATACGCATGAGCGGCTTTTGATGACTCTTGCAGTGCAACTTTATAGTCCACTTCAAAACGGGAAAGCTCCATTTGTGAGATTCGACCCATCGATTTTTTAGCTTTGGCAGCTTCTAAAGCTTTTTTTGCCGCATCATTTTTTAACATATATATCTGTGTAATCTCTTTATCAAGTAACGCTTGCAGATATATATTTTTTATCGAAATTAAAAGTAATTTTCGAGAAATATTTGATTCAAAATCTAATATTTTAGTTTCAGAGGCATACTCTTGTATTCGTGATTTTTTGATTATTGGATTTTTAATCGAAGTAGCTAGCATGACACTATATTCATTGCCATTATTGATTGCATCATTCGCTTTGATATTGCGAATACCACTCTCAAAAAGTAAAGGTTCTACCGATAGATAGGCCTCTTTTTGATACTCGAGTGTTTTTGTTTTTTCTTGCAACTCTATTTTACTCACCGAGTTGTTATAGGCATTATCGACAAAAGAGTCTAAAGTTTGTGCACGCAACAGCAAAGGAGACAACAGGGCAAAGATAATTGAAATTTTACGAATCATTGGAACTCTTTATGAGATTTAATCTATATTATTCTGAAATAGTATTCAATATAGATGAGAAAATCATTAGAAAAAAGATTACAGTAAAATTTAGAGTCCTGGTGCCTTCCACATAGAGTCTGTTATACCCTCCTCTACGAGTTTCAACTGTGCGCCATATGCCTTTAAAAACTTTTGTTTGAGCGCATCATAAAGCTTTTTATTTTCCCTGTTTGGCTCATATACTCTATCCCAAGCAACAAGCTCTTTTGAGGCGCTGATCATATCTTTATAGATCCCAGCGCCCACACCTGCCGCCATTGCAGCGCCCAAAGCTGTAGCTTCTGTAACTTTTGGAATTTTCACTTTATATCCCGTAACGTCACTGAGTATCTGAGGCCATAGATGCCCTTTACTCGCACCTCCAGCAAAAACAATAGTATCAAACTCAATGCCACTGTATGCGGCGATATTTTCAAGATTGATACTCGATACAATCGCGGCATTCTCCTGCAGGGAACGAAACATTGAAAAACGGTTACATGTAAGCGGATCAAGTGATAAATTTAAAAAACTAGGAGCGGCGTGCATCCAATTTTTGTAGTTCATCGCATCTGAAAATATCGGGATAATTCCATAAGATCCTGCGGGAACTTTTGCAGCTTTTTCCTCTAAAACAGCATAAGTATCGATCCCTCTTTCTTTTGCTTCAAACTTTTCTGCTTCACAAAAAGCATCCCGAAACCAGCGCATAATAAGTCCTGAGAAAAAGGTGATCCCCTCAGCTTGAGATTGTCCAGCAATCACATGCGGATTTATACGGATACGCATATCTTTTGGAGGTTTTATCTGGCTTGGAATATTGACAACTTGCTGCCAAAATGAACCGCCAAGCACTGCTACATCGCCAATATTGACCACGCCAAGCCCAGCACTTCCAAGCTGAACATCGCCTCCTCCCATCACAACTTTTGTGTTTGTAGAGAGTCCTGTTTCTTGTGAAGCTCTTACATGTAAGCATCCCATTAAAGTCCCAACCTCCAAACACGGAGGAAAAATATCGTCTTTGAGACCCACTTTTTTTGCCATAGAAGCATCCCAATCTCTGTGCTTTAAAGAGAATATTCCCGTTGTTCCGCCATTGCTTGGATCAGTGGCAAGTACTCCGCTGAGTTTATAAAGTATCCAATCCCCTATCATCGAGATATGTGCTACTTTTTCATAAAGATCAGGTTTATTGTTTTTGAGCCACATAAGACGAGGAAGTGCACCCAAAGCAAAAGTTTGTCCTGAGATTTGATAAAACTCTTCCTCGATACCGACAAAATTTTCTTTGAGATATTTCACTTCATTGTGCGCTCTTGCATCCACATTTGCGACTGCAAAAAGCTCTTTGCCCGCCTTATCATAAAGCACGATTCCCTCACGCATACTTGTAGCAGAGAGAGCGATGATATCCTCTCCTTGAAGTTTTGCAAGAGAAAGAGCCTCTTGAATACACTTACATGTAAGACTCCAGTTTTTTTGTGTATCAAAACCCATACTGTTTGGCACACCGCTCTCTTGCAGATGTGTCCACTCTGCTTGAGAGACCGAGATTTGATTGCCCAAAGTATCAAAAATTACCGCTCTTACACTGCCCGTTCCCGCATCGATCGCCATGAGATATGACATGATTACTTCCTTAATTTTGCCTGTTCAAGTTCCCAGTATTCCATGGCAAAGCTCTCTGTGAGGCTGATACTTTTATATCCGCCAAGCATATCCGCTCTTAAAACTGCAAGCATTGTATGTTCTACGATATCATTGATAATAGAGGCCTCTTTTGCATCTTTGCCAAAAGCGATAACCCCATAATCTTTTACAACCGCATAGTTTGGAGCGGGATTTAGGCATATTTCATCACGAGCAAAGGTTTCAAAATACTCTTGATACTCTGCAATATATTGCTCAATTGCACCCTCAAAATCATCATCAAGAAGCACCAGCGGTTTTCTCTTTGTTCGTATAATGTGTTCAGGAGTCAAAACACCTCTACATGTAAAGCTTGAAAGCTCTTTTTGCGAAGCATATGTATAGGCTAGATTTGATCTGTTTACATGTAAGCATATTGGTGTGCCTTTATGCTGTGAGATTATTTTTTGGAGTTTTTGGGTATCAATCTCTTTTTTTGAACTTGAGAGTTTGAGTGTTATTTTTGCGTTTTCACTTAAAAACTGCTCCGCTCTTGTGACTGCGTCGATCATTTTTGTGTAAGATTTTTTTGCATCATCATCAAAGGTAAAAATACCGTGATTGTGCAGAATGATCCCCGCACACTTTGACCAGTCAAGCTCTTTAGTTTTTTTGTATATCATTTGCGCCAACACAAATCCTGGCATCACATAAGGAATGATCAAAAAATTTGGATAGAGTTTTTGAATAGTTTCGATCCCATTGATCGAATTTGAGAGTGTCACAACAGCATCAGCGTGAGTGTGATCGACAAATTTAAAAGGGATAATAGCGTGCAAAATCGCTTCTACTGAAGGGTTTGGAGCCTCTTTATCGATCATCGCAGCTTTTTGAAGCATCACCATATTTGCATCACTGAGAGTCGGCAATTTTGCCATCTCCCAAAGTGCTTCGAGTTTCACAGGTGCAAAACCCTCTTTTTTTATACTCACTAAATCCCAGCCACTGCCCTTGACATAGAGAATATCCTCATCATCAACTTCCACTTTTACAGAAGTGTTTCCGCCGCCGTGAAGGACTAACTCATCACTCTGACCCAAAAGGTTTGAGGTATAAACCCGAAGATCCAAATCAGTCTCAAATTTTTTTACTTCCTCATCAGACCAAAGATTTTTCATCTCTTAGCCTAAGACTTCAAGCTCATCTGTATATTTATCCAGACAATAAGGCTCATAACTTGATTTATACACTGCATAATGCGCCGAGTTTCTGTGCCCATCGAGTGCTTCTTCATCTCTCCAGCTCTCATACGCCATAAACTTTTGTGGCTTGTTTTCATACTGAAAAATCTCATAAAAGATACAGCCATCTTCTGCTTTTGAAGGCTCTACCATTGCACTTAAAAGCTCTTTCATCTTTGCGATGCCATCTGGTTTTGCTATAAAAGTCACACGTTTTGTAATTGCCATATTGACCCCTTTAAAATTTTATAATTTCAGCCATTTTTTGGCTATTTTTCTAAGCGCTTCAGGATTTTCTGATGCAAAAAACTTCATCTGAGGCTCACTAAAACGCTCTGTAAAATCAAACTCTTTTTCCAAGTATTGCGCGATTGCATCTCCTGAGTGGATCAGCTGGCAACTCTCTCCAAAATAGTTTTGTAAAGCAGGTGCGATAAGCGGAAAGTGCGTACATCCAAGAATGAGTGCATCAGGAGGAGTCATATCATCAAAATAGAGTTTAAAAGCGGCTTCCAATATCTCGCCCTCATAAATCTCCTCTTCTACAAGCGGGACAAAAAGGCTTGTCGCTTTTGCTTGTAAATTATTAAACCCAAGCGAATGGAGTTCATTTTCATACGATTTGGAATTTACTGTTGCTTTGGTGGCGATAATGAGGATATTTGCATCCTTAGATGGTAGGGCATTTTGTGCTGCAAGCGCACCTGATTCTATTACACCAACAACTGGACAATCAGCGCTTTCACGCATCTCAGGCAAAGCATACGCACTCACTGTATTGCAGGCAACAACTATTAAATCAAGCTCGAAATTTTTAAAAAACTCGACAGCTTCGATAGCATAACGGATAATGGTATTTTTATCTTTGACCCCATAAGGAACGCGTGCAGTATCACCAAAATAGATAATCTCTTCAAAAAACTGGTGTTCTAAAAGCGACTTAACGACAGTTAAGCCACCGATCCCGCTATCAAAAACACCTACCTTCATAAAAACTCCTAGTTTTTTCTAAGCACCTAGTGCGTGAGCCTTCCGCTGAGGAAAACTTAGTGTTAACGTAGTATAAGGGATTTTATTCCTTATACGTTCTCAAACTATTGATTATTCATACTTTCTAAGAACTCGGCATTCGTTTTGTTTTTCATCATTGTTGTATAAAGGAAACGAAGCGCTTCGACTTCGTCATCTTGTTTATGAAGCATTGAACGAAGGATAAAAACTTTTTGTAAAATTTCTGGAGAAACAAGAAGCTCCTCTTTACGAGTTCCAGATTTAAGGATATCGATAGCTGGATAGATACGGCGTTCTGAAATTTTACGGCTAAGAACTAACTCCGAGTTTCCTGTACCTTTAAACTCTTCAAAGATGACCTCATCCATTTTTGAACCCGTTTCCACAAGTGCAGTCGCGATAATCGTCAAACTTCCACCATTTTCGATATTACGAGCCGCTCCAAAAAAGCGTTTTGGTTTGTGAAGTGCATTAGCATCGACCCCGCCTGAGAGCACTTTTCCACTTGATGGAGTGACAGTATTATATGCACGTGCTAAACGAGTGATAGAATCAAGCAAGATCACAACATGGTGTCCAAGCTCAACACGGCGTTTTGCACGCTCGATAACCATTTCAGCTACTTTAACGTGATTTTTTGCAGGCATATCAAATGTCGAGCTATACACTTCACCTCTTACACTTCTTTCCATATCAGTAACCTCTTCAGGTCGCTCATCTACAAGTAAAACCATCAAATCCATATCTGCGTGATTATGCGTGATCCCGTTTGCGATCTCTTTTAAAAGCTCAGTTTTCCCAGTTCTTGGAGGTGCCACGACAAGTCCACGCTGTCCACGACCAATTGGAGCAAAAAGATCCATCATACGGCCTGTAAGTTTGTTTGCTTGGTACTCTAACTTGATTTGGCTTGTTGCATAGATCGGTGTAAGGTTTTCAAAAAGAGGACGTTTTTTACTCTCTTCAGGGGGAAGGTAGTTGATCGCTTCTATTTTTAGAAGTGCGTAGTAGCGCTCCTGCTCTTTTGGAGGACGCACCTGACCTGTAACACTGTCGCCGCTGCGAAGCGCAAAACGTTTAATCTGTGTACTTGAAACATACGCATCATGAACACTGTCACCAAAATCTTTATCGATGGTACGTAAAAACCCATAACCATCTTGCATAACTTCAAGAATTCCTGTAAAAAGGATGAAACCACCCTGTTCAACTTGTGCTTTAAGAATTTCAAAAATAATATCTTGACGGATAAGTTCATTTGGATTTTCAACAGCAAGCTCATTTGCAATGACTACAAGTTCCGCAGTCGTTTTTGTTCTGAGTTCCTCGATCTTATGACCAGTTACAGGTGTATGAGTTCTGTTTTTCGTAGTTTTTTTGTTTGGTGTTGAAGTTTGTTCAGCCATTAATTGCTTCACCTTGTTTAAGTTGGATTTGTCACGAAATATGAAAGATTTGTGTAGATTTTGAAGTTTTTGTTTACACTTTTAGTGGCGGTATTTTACCCTCATTTATGTTATTATGTCAAGAATTTAAGGAATTTAAGGTCCAAACTATGAAAAATAGCTTCTACTTTGATACAAAACCAAACGAAAAAATTTTAGAATTGATCAAATCAGAAAGAGAAGAGATCGGCTTTTATGAACTCTGCCATCAAGATGTCAGCGAGTATGAAGAGTATGCAAAAACTATTACGGCACAAGATATCGTTGTCGTTGGAATCGGTGGAAGTGCTCTTGGAACATCTGCTATCTACAAATTTTTAAAATACACTAATCAATTTTCTAAAAAACTTTATGTCATCGAAACAACTGATCCACTTGTTATTTGTGATGAGATGGAAAAAATCGATCTTGCCAATGCGCATTTTTGTATCATCTCCAAATCTGGAACTACTGTTGAAACAATCTCTGTCTATAAATATATCGCTTCTATCGTAGATATACACAGTAAAAACTGCACAATTATCACCGATGAGGGTTCGCTTTTAGAAAGCCATGCGATCCACAATGATATTAAAGTGTTTCATATTCCCCACAATGTCGGTGGACGCTTTTCTGTTTTAAGTGCTGTTGGACTAGCCCCTTTAGCGATGATAGGTGTAGATATAGCTTCTCTTTTAGAGGGTGCTAGAAATATTTATGACTCCTTTTTTAACCAAGAGGGATATGATACTTCTTTACTTAAAAAAGCGACCTATTATGCGCAAACTGCTAACACTTACAATATCAACTGTCTCTTTAGCTACTCTGAAGTGTTTCGGGAGTTTAACGCATGGTATGTACAGCTTTGGGGCGAGAGTTTAGGAAAAAAACAGCTCCATTCACAATTACATGTAGGGCTTACTCCCGTTGGACTTATTGGGCCGACTGATCAGCACTCATTTTTACAACTCATAGTAGATGGAAAGCGCGATAAAAGTGTTACTGTTATCAAAATAGCAAATTTTGAAAACTCTTTGACTATTCCAAACAACTCTTTAAAAGATCTTGAGTCTCTTGATATTCTCAATGGATATAAGTTTTCTGAGATTATCAATATGCAAGCGGATTCTATTGTTGAATCGCTACTCTCGCTAGAGCATATTCCCCTTGATGTCATCGAAGTATCCCAAGCAGATGCTCATGCCATTGGCGAACTTATCTACTATTATGAACTTTTAACTGCTCTTGTGGCTCGTATGCTAGATATCAATGCTTATGACCAACCAGGTGTTGAGATGGGCAAAATCATTCTCAAAGAAAAACTCAATAAAAAATAGTTAATTGAGTTTTATTATCGCTCTTTTGCGAAGATAAAAGAGTTGATTCCATCTTTGTACTCATACGCTAAAACTTGTTTGTGCGCTTTGAGTATAGAGTCCACAAGATAAAGTCCAAGACCAAAACTGTTTTGAGATGAGGACTCTTTTGTAAAGGGTTCTATATAAAAACTTAGAGGATATTTGAGTCTCTCACCCCGACTTTTAAAACGAAGTTCACCATCAATGGCAACTATCTGTATATGTTTATCAGGTGAATATTTCATCGCATTATCTATCATATTTTTAATCGCTGTTGTATAAAGTCTATAAGAAGCAAGCATCTTTGCAGAGCTCTGCACATCCACTTCTATATGCTCAATTTCTACCATAGACATATCTATAGCACCATCAATGATATCGACAATTCTATACTGGGCAAACTCTTTTTTATTTGTAAGAGAAGTGACCTCTTCTATCATTGCAAAGTCATTGACTAAAGCTTCTAAACGTCCAAAAATGGAACTAAAACGATCACGCTGTTTTTGAGACTCTAACATCTGCGTTGCGATAGTTCCTTTTGCAATAGGTGTTTTTAGCTCATGCATAATATTACGTAAAAAAAGAGTTCTTGCTTCAAGCATTGAGTTTATTTTGAGCCTTGCTGTTTCTAGCTCATTTGCGATTACAGCGATCTCATCCGCTCCTTTTGCTTTAAAAGAAACATTCAAATTTCCTGCTCCAAAGAGTGCAATACGCTGAAACAAACGTATCAAAGGACGAAGTCTTTGCAAAATAAGCATAAAAGAGATAATGATAATGGAGACAATGGTCGCATAGTTTGAAAGGAGATTCCACGGTTTATAAGGTTTGAGCGTTGCATCCATAACCATAATAGAACCCGTATTTGTACGGATATAAAAATAGATAGAGTTTTGATACTGCAACATCATAGTTTTTAGTCGAGTTGTGGGAGTTGCAATGTAAGATATATTTGCATTCTCCTCCATACTATCTACGCTATTTGTTCTTGTTTCCTCTTTAAGTATTTTTCCATATTCAAGGATATGCCGAGCTTGAGAATCTGAGATTGCTGACATATTGTAGATAGCGAGATTTGCATCGAAGATAACAGATGAACCCTGATTTTGCTGGTACTCATGAAAGAGTTGAGTGATAACAGAGTGCTTTATAAAAATATTGTTGACATATCTCGTGTAGTTGAGTTGATAAAACTGCCAAAATACATAACTTACACTCGAGAGTGTCACAAAAAGTGCAAAAAGGATAGTAAGAAGAACTGCGTGGCGTCTCATTTGATGAGTTTATACCCCACGCCTCGCACAGATTCTATTAATGACTTATCACCAAGTTTATTTCTGATACGTCCAACCATAACGTCAATACTTTTGTTTGATGAATCTTCATTGATTGCATTAACATTGTGGATGAGATCCTCTCTTGAGACTACATTACCCTGTTTTGAAACCATATAAGATAAGATCCCATACTCAGCATTTGTCAAATCAAGCGCACGCCCTTTGTAGTAAATCTGCATCGAAGAGGTATCACATCTGTAATCACTCTTCATCTCATCTTTTTGCGATACTTTTGCTTCATATCTACGAAGTACCGAATGAATACGTGCTTCTAATTCACGCGGATCATAGGGTTTTGGTAGATAATCATCAGCACCCAGCGCCAAAGCCGCGACTTTGTCTGTAACATCGCTTCGTGCAGAAGAGATAATAATAGGAATATCTTGACGCTCACGGATTGCTTCGCATACTTCCAAACCATCCATCCCAGGAAGTGTAAGGTCTAAGATCACCAGATCAAAAGGTTCTAGTTTTAAGATACTTACAGCTTTAAAAGGATCATCCTCTGTCACTATCTTAAAATCAAACTGTTCGAGATATTCAGTGAGTATCTCTGCTAATTCCAAATCATCTTCTATCATCAATATTTTATTCATACCGATACTTTAACGCATTTCTCTTAATGTTTGGATAATAGCATTATTTTAGTGTTATGATAATAGTTATCATAACTAATACTATCTTAAGTTGATAATGAATATCATTACACAATTCAAAAGGAGTATTTTTGAAAGCTTTTGTAAATGTTTTATTATTTAGTCTATTTTCTCTTAATCTATTCGCACAGACTCAGTTGAGTGAGAGTGTCACAAATGGATTTTTCTCCGTTGAAATCGCTTCAACATATATTCAAAAACAACTTGATAACGCCCATAGTGAGAACAACTATGCGACTGCTTTAGGCGGACAATTCAAATATGAAACTGCTCCATTTGAAGGGTTTAATGCAGTTGGCGCTTTTTATATATCACAAGATATAAATTTTGCAACAGGAGAGGTTTCAAACACAAAACAAAACAGTGAACTTTCATCTACAAAAGGTAACTATACAGAACTTGCCGAAGCCTATATTAACTATAATTATAAAGATCTCAATCTTCGTACAGGAAGACAAGTTATTGACACTCCATTTGCAAATAGTGATCCTATTCGGATGGTGAAAAATACATTTGAAGCGACTATTGCGACCTATAAAAGTGATGAGTTCACACTTGTGGCTGGGAAGATTTTAAACTGGCAAGGCTATGATGCGGGACTTGAAAAAGGTTTTACGCCAGTTGGTAAAAGTGGTGCTTGGCTTGGCTCAGTAGGATTTAGCAGTGAATCTATAGACGCGAGTATTTGGCTTTATGAGATTAGTGATCTTGCAGATATTTTTTATACTGATGCAGGAGTTCACTTACATGTAAGCGATGATAGCGTCTTACATGTAAGGGCACAATACATAAGCCAGCAAGAGCTTTCAAAAAGCACAATAAATGCACAGATCTATGGAGTACTCAGCAGATTGGAACTCTATGGATTATCAATCAACCTAGCATATAACAAAGCAAAATGCGACAAAGGAAAAAGCAGTTTTAGCGGTTTTGGCGGAGGAACTTTATATACAAGTATGGATACGATGATTTTAGACAATATAAGTGCACAACGTCAAAGTGAAGCTTTCAGTACAGCTCTAAGCTACGATTTTAAAAATTTTAAACTCTTCTATGCTCTTGGAGAGTTTGTAGGTAAAAAGAATTACCTTGGAGAAAAAGCAGATATTATTGAGCAAAACATCGGTTTTGAATATAATATCAATAATGATTTTCAATTCTCTGCAATCTATGTAAAAGAAAGTGATAAAATTGATCCAAAAAATGTTCAAAACAACTCAAACCGAGCGCAAATAAATTTAACATATAGTTTTAAAGGCAAAAACAAATGAATCTTTTAGAGTGTAAATTAAGCGATAAATTAGAGATTATAAAACTAAATACTCAAGGCGAGCTGAGACAAAGGCTCGTATCTTTTGGAGTTATAAAAGGTGCAACCATCAGTCTTCTTGGTTTTTCTCCGACAAAAAGTACAGTTGAAATCAAAGTAGGCAAAATGAATATCGCTCTTCGAAAAGAGGAAGCTAGCGCAATCGAGGTAAAACTAGTATGAAAAGGATCAAAATAGCACTTGTCGGACAACCAAATGTAGGCAAAAGTATGCTTATTAACTCTATCTCAAATGCACACTTACATGTAGGCAATTTCACGGGCGTAACAGTTGAAAAGAGTGAAGTCCTTTTTGCCCACAATGGGTACAAAATCAACATCGTCGATCTGCCTGGAACCTATATGCTGAGTGAGTATTCTATTGAAGAGCGCGTGACCTCAAACTTTTTATGTGAAGAGGAGTATGACCTCATCGTGAATGTCGTTGATTCAACCAATCTGCAAAGGAATCTTCAACTTACCTCAGAACTTTTAAATATGAATAAAAAGCTCGTCATCGCACTCAACATGAGCGATGAAGCAGCAAAAGAGGGAATCCATATTGATGCCGAACTTTTTTCACAACTTTTAGGTGTCAAAGCTATCAGCGTTTCTGCGACAACAAAGGAGGGAATCGGCGCTTTGCTTGATGCTATTGTCAACAGTTTTGAAAATGCACTGAGTGAGTCCAAACTCATCTTTAGTGAACCAATAGAAGAGGAGATTGAAAATATTATCACCTGCTTAAGCAATCACCATTTTAAATCCCACAACTCTTTAAGACGCATCGCGATCAATCTTTTACAAAACCATGAAAAGACTTACCAAAAGATGCACAACGATCCAATCTGGATAGAACTCCAACCAATACTGCATGAAGCCAATGCACATCTAGCACTACACCACCAAACAGAGGATATGCAAGATATCTTCGCAGAAGAGTATATGGCATTTAACAAAGGTATTATTGCCGAAGTCCTCAAACAAGATAATATAAAATTAAAAGAGATCTCCACAACAGATAAAATAGATCGTATTCTCATCCATCCAGTATTTGGAATCCCTATATTTTTATTTTTTATGTGGGGGCTTTTTCAACTTACCTTTAAGCTCGGTTCTATTCCGATGGATTGGATTGATGGCTTTTTTACATGGTTTGGCGCACTCATTGGAGGAACTATCGTAAATGATGAGTTGCGTTCTCTTGTCGTTGATGGGCTCATTAGCGGTGTCGGTGCTGTGGTTATGTTTGTTCCAAATATTGTTATTCTTTTTATTGGGATCGCACTTTTAGAATCAACAGGATACATGAGCCGTGTCGCTTTTTTACTGGATGGCTTTTTCCACCGCTTTGGTTTACATGGGCAATCTTTCATTCCCCTTGTTACAGGTTTTGGCTGTTCTATTCCCGCATATATGAGTGCACGCATTTTAAAAAATGACAGAGATAGATTGCTTACTCTTTTTGTTATCGGTTTTATGAGTTGTGGAGCGAGACTTCCTGTTTATGTTCTTTTTGCAGGAGCTTTTTTTGGAGAAAACAGTGCTGGAAATGTTCTTTTTGCCATCTATATAAGCGGTGCTATCATCGGACTTATTGCCGCAAAAGTACTCAAAATGACAGCATTTAAAGGCAAAGATGAACCCTTTGTTATGGAGATGCCAAAATACCGCCTTCCCTCTTTCTCTTTGATTTGGCACACTGTCAAAACAAAAACTACTATGTATATCAAAAAAGCAGGAACTTTTATCGCTGGGGCTTCTATGCTTGTGTGGTTTTTAAGCAACTATCCACACAATCCGCAGATGATAGCAGAACAAACGGCAAAAATAGAGCAAACAAGCAATCAAGAAGTGAAAAAAAATCTACAAACCTCTTTAAGTGAAACTCTCCTTGAACAGAGCTTTTTAGGTCGTATTGGCAAGTTTATCGAACCTGTGTTTGAACCAATTGGTATGGATTGGAAGATGGCGGTGGCACTTCAAACCGGTCTTGCTGCCAAAGAGGTTGTTGTTTCTACTCTTGGAGTTTTATATTCTGTCGCCACAGATGCGGATGAACATAATATGGGACTGATGCAAAGACTCCATTCCAATATCTCTTTTGCTTCAGCAATCGCATTTATCGTGATTATTATGACCTATCTGCCATGTTTTGCTGCGACGGCAGTATTTACAAGAGAAGCTGGAGGGATTAAATACGCTTTTTATCTTTTCTTGCTCACCACAACGGTTGCATACACTTTGGCATTTATCGCTTATAAAAGTGTACTTTTTCTTGGAATCTCTTAGAGTTTTTTAACTTCCTAATGCTATAATTGCCCAAAAAGGACAGAAATGAAATTTTTGTGGCAGAGCACTTCTCACTTCAACCTTGCCAATCTTTTTACTATGGTAAATATCACAGCTGGCTTGATGGCAACCTACTTTATTACTCAAAATAACTTTTTTATAGCGATTATTTTGGCTTGGATTGGCGGTGCTTTTGATATTTTTGATGGCAAGATTGCAAGAAAATTTAAACTCTCAAATGAGTTTGGTGTCCAACTTGATAGCTTTGCAGATTTTTTATCTTTCGTACTCGTTCCTGTATTTTTGATTTTTCAAGCGATATATTCAAAAACTGAGGGAGCAGTTAGTGTTGTTGCGGCTCTCATTAGTATCTACTATGTCATCTCAGGACTTCGCCGTCTTATCCAATTCAATATCAATGCAGATGTCGGAGAGGTCTCTAAATATTTCACAGGTGTACCAACGCCCCTTGGCGCGATCCTTCTTTGGCTTGTTTATCTAGCTGCTTCTCATGCACTATTTCCTTCAGTCATTGTTATTTTTTTAATGGCAATCATCGGGTGGAGTTTGAACTCTACTCTCAAAGTTCCTCATCCTTAACAATAATCAATCGCCTTTTTTAAATCTGCAAGAGCCGACAGTAATGCTCTTGCCCTTTGCGCAGACCTCTTTTACATAAGAAAGAGTTCCTTCTGCACCCTCTTCACCCACTTCCTCTTTTATCATTCTCAAAAGATCCGCATCTGTTGTTAGCTGCCAAGTTTTTTCGTAACTATATTGAGTGAGGATTTTCATCTTACTGACAATCCTCTTTGATGCTCAGGTTAAAACTTATGCCTACATCTGACCATGTTTTTCCTTGATGCAGATCATAACAAGCTTTATTGATTGAATTCAAAGCTCCAAGCGCTTTGTAATCTGCAAGATCTATAGAACCATCTGCTTGAAACACACCTTTGTCATAATTGAACTTTAGCTCCGCAGGACGAGTCACATTGTTCATCTTGATCTCAACAAAAACCACACCTGTGACAGCTTTTGATTTTCCATCACTCTTATCTGTTTTGAGATCAGTTATTTTTGCACTAATCCCTTGTTGGATCATCTTGTTAAAGAAAAAATCAACCAATTTTTTATCGCGTGCAGGATTTGCACTATCTACACTTGAAGTATTGATAGCAACCTTTGAACCACTCAAAAGTGTTTGCAGATCAGTAGCGCTTTGTCTGTTGTTAATATATTCAACACTATTAAACTCTCCGCCAACTCCGATTTTAAGTGGTGTTTTAAACGCTTTAAAACCAACGATAATATCCCCTTTTTGCTCATATTCACATGCTCCAAAAAGTGAGCTTGATAATAAAACTGCACTCACAAGGCTAATCAAACTCTTTTTCATCCAAAACTCCTATATATTTTTACACACATTATATGCTTTATTTCTTAATTTGAAACTAATAAATATATTAAGCCCTACTTATAAGGTTGGTTAGATATAATTCCATTTCGCAAACTTAACGCGAAAAAATTTAACGAGGACACCTCTAAACTCTATAAGCGCAAAGACGCTTACATGTAGAGTTGAGTCGTGTCCTTAAGCAATGGATAAACATGCAAGAAAACACACAAGTTCAGGAAACTGAAGTACCACAAATGACTTTTGAAGCTTTTGGTTTCAAAAAAGATTTACTTAGAGCTATCGATTATGCTGGCTTTAAAGTACCAAGCCCGATCCAAGCAGAGGCGATTCCTTTAGTAATGCAAGGTCGTGATATCGTTGGACAAGCACATACAGGAACAGGTAAAACAGCAGCGTTTGGTTTACCAGCTCTAAACTCAATGGATATGCGTTCAGGAGTGGAAGTTTTAGTTATCACTCCAACACGCGAACTTGCAACTCAAGTAAGTGATGAACTTTTCAAATATGGACGCAACTTAGGCGTTAACACTGTTACTATATATGGTGGAAGCTCTTATAACCGTCAACTTGACCTTATCAAACGTGGAGCACAAGTTGTTGTTGCAACACCAGGACGTTTGCTTGATCTTTTAAAACGCAATATGCTTGATAACTTCGCTCCTAAAATCGTTGTTTTAGATGAAGCAGATGAGATGCTAGATATGGGATTTTTAGATGATATCAATGAGATATTTTCTTACCTTCCAACAGATCGTCAAACTCTACTTTTCTCAGCAACAATGCCAGCACCGATCAAAATCCTAGCTGAGCGTATTTTACAAAATCCAGCATTTGTTTCTATCACAAAAGGTGAAACAACAAATAAAGATATCAAACAAGAGTACTACGTCATCGAAGAGAGCGAGCGTGATGCGGCTATTATCCGTTTGATGGAATCTGAAGATATGGATAAAGCGATCGTATTTTGTCGTACAAAACGTGAAGTTGATCGTCTTGCAAATGTTCTTTCAGCTGCAGGATTTATCGCAAATGGACTCCATGGCGATATGGAACAACGCCAACGCGAAACTGTTATTAAAGCTGTAAAAGCTGGAACTGTTCAAGTGCTTGTTGCAACTGACGTTGCTGCACGTGGTATACATGTAAACGATATTACTCACGTATTTAACTACCATATTCCTTTTGATCCTGAGAGCTATGTTCACCGTATTGGTAGAACTGGACGTGCTGGTAAAGAGGGAAAAGCAATTACACTTTTAACTCCACTAGAGTTCAAAGAGTTGCAACGCATTAAAGCAAAAGTTGGAACAACTATGGAACACGCATACGTTCCAAGTAAAAGCGATATGAAAGCATCAACAATTGCTACTCTTGTTGCATCAATCGAAGAGCAAAAAATCTATGATGAAGCACACGTGATACTTGATCAACTCAAAGAAGATATAGACGAAGAAACAATGTTGTTTAAAATGATCTCTATGTTGCTTGAAAAGCAATCTATCCAAGGACCAAACAATATTGGTATCCCTGCTGATAGACTTGAGGGCATCTTAGCACGTATCAACAACCGTGGCGGAGATAGAGGCGGCGACAGAAATCGTGGTGGAAATCGTCGTGGTGGTTACAGAGGAAATAGTAGCCGTCCAAGTGGAAGCGGTGATAGAAACCGTTCAGATAGAGATAGAAACAGTGCTGGTGGCGGAGATAGAAGTCGTTCAAACGATAGAGCACCTCGTGGTGAGAGACCTGCTCGTTCAAACAACGACAGAAACCGTGGACCAAGAGCATAAGCTATGAAAATCTACGAGGATGAACACTTTTTTATAGAGATAGAAAAAAGTGAGATTCCTTGGCTTAAGATCTTTACACAAAACCCCTACAAAGAGCTCAGCGACCTTCCAAAGCCGCTTCGACTCAAACTTTTTGAACTCTATGATATCGTAGAGTTTGAGATGATAAACTACTTCCAACCTCACAAAATAAATATGGCATCTTTTGCGAATATGCTTCCTCGTGTTCACTTACATGTAATGGCAAGATATGAAAACGACAGCCACTTTCCAAACCCAATGTGGGGAGAAAAACTACGAGTTGCTTCGCTTGATCTTCCAGCGTTTGAACCCTTTTATGTCAAACTGCAAAACAGTTTAAAAGGGTTTAACACTTCACTTTAAGCCCTCTTTGAAACTTTTGCATAATACCAATAAACAATAAAACCAATAAATGACCAACCGATAAAACGTACCCATGTCTCAAAAGGCAATCCTGCAATAATAAAAATAATCAAAAGAATATTTAATGGTATAAATATTTTAAATGCAGGAACACGAAATGATGCTTGTATATCACTTTTAGAACGTAACACGATTATGGCAATTGTAACCATCAAATAGGCAAAAAGAGTTCCAATATTTACAAGTTCTGCAAGAACTTTCAAAGGAACAAGCCCAGCCATAACGCTAAGCAATGCCCCACTAAGAAGTGTTGTTTTAAAGGGAGTGTTATATTTTGGATGGATTGTACTTAACTGTTTTGGAAGCAAACCATCTCTTGAAAGAGCAAATAAAATACGAGTAAACCCAATTCCCATAACAAGCATTACAGTTGTAATAGTAATAACAGCGCCAAGAGCGATGATATTTGCAGCAAAAGGCTCGTTAACTTTATACAGCGCAAAAGCGAGTGCATCTGGAACATTGAGCTCTTGATATGGTACGATCGCTGTTAAAGTAAAACTCACTAATATAAAAAATACAACACTAAGTGCCAAAGACAAGATAAGACCCATTGGGATATTTTTTGTTGGATTTTTTGTCTCCTCTGCCACTGTACTAATCGCATCAAATCCCAAATAAGCAAATATAATCAACGAAGCTCCATGCCAAACACCGCTCCAACCAAAAGGCATAAAATTTGAAAGATTGTCAAAATTTATATGCGGCAATCCATAAACAACAAATGTAATAAGCACAGCAAGTTTTATAAAAACAATAGTAGTATTCACCCGTGCACTCTCCTTGATACCAATAGCAAGAAGAAAAAATATGACTAAAATAATACCAAATGCACTAATATCGATATAGGTTCCAGCGACGGGATCATAAGCACCGCTGAGTGCTTTTGGAATGCTAACACCAATACTCTCTTCTAAAAAGCGTCTCAAATACCCAGACCATCCCGTTGCAACGGCTGCGGTTGAGACCCCATACTCAAGCAAAAGATTCCAGCCTACAAACCAAGCAAAGATCTCGCCCAAAGAAGCGAATGTAAAACTATATGCACTTCCAGTCACTGGATACGCAGAGCTAAGTTCTGCATAGATAAGAGCAGTGATACCCACCATCACAGCACCAAGCAAAAATGAAAGTACAATCGCAGGTCCTGCCATTGTCGCTGCAGCTTGACCTGTAATAACAAAGATTCCCGCACCAATAACCGCGCCGACTCCAATAAATGTCACATCTAAAAGACCTAAACTTCTATGAAACTCTCCATTTTGTTTAGTCAAATCTTTTTTTCTAAATATATCTCTCATTTTTTGACCCTTTCATCTAACTATTTACTCCCGTAAATCACTGCAATAGTAACACATTCTATCCATAGAACAGATATAAACACCCTTACATGTAAGCCAATATTTTACTTTTACTTCCAAATGGTTATAATCGTAAAATTTTTATTTTCACTCACTTTATCATCAAAGGATTTTTTTTGAGTCTTTCTTCACTTTCTACTATCAAACAAGTTTTAATCTTGCCCGTCATCGTCATTGCGATGGGCTATTTTGTAGATATCTATGATCTTATCATTTTTGGTGTCGTGAGAGTCACAAGCCTTCAAGAACTTGGACTCAGCGGAGATGAGATCACATCTTGGGGTTCTATCATTTTAAATATGCAAATGGGCGGGATGCTTTTAGGCGGGATTTTATGGGGTATTTTAGGAGATAAGCGCGGAAGGCTATCTGTTTTATTTGCATCGATCATTCTCTATTCGCTTGCAAATCTTTTAAATGCTTTTGTAACAAATATCGAACAATACGCCCTGCTTCGCTTTATTGCAGGTATCGGTTTGGCTGGCGAGTTGGGTGCTGGAGTTACTTTAGTCGCTGAGATATTGCCAAAAAATCTTCGTGGTTATGGCATTATGGCGATTGCAAGTTTTGGAGTTTTGGGTGTAGTCGCTGCAAATCTCGTATCACAACACTTTACATGGAGAAGCGCTTATATTTTTGGAGCGGTTTTAGGGTTTGCACTTTTAGTGCTTCGACTCAAAGTCTCAGAATCTGGCATGTTCAAACACCATGTGAGCGATGATGTCAAAAGAGGAGATTTTTTTGCTCTCTTTACTCACAAAGCGCTCTTTATAAAATATATCAAAGCAATCGCAATTGGTGTTCCTCTTTGGTATGTCGTGAGCATTTTAGTGATGTTCTCCCCTGAGTTTGCCAAAGCTTTAGAGATTTCAGAAAAGGTTACAGCTGGAGAGGCTTTGATGTACTGCTATATTGGACTTGCCATCGGCGATCTTGGAAGCGGTTATCTTTCACAGATGATGCAAAGCCGTAAAAAAGCGTTTTTTGTTTTTATACTCGCTTCACTTTTGAGTGTGGTTTATTACTATACTTTACAAGGAGCAAGTGCCAATGAGTTTTATAGTGCCATCTTTTTTCTTGGTGTCTTTTGTGGGTACTGGGCACTTTTTATCACTATGGCCGCAGAGCAGTTTGGAACCAATATCCGAGCAACAGTCGCAACAACAGTGCCAAACTTTGTAAGAGGTTCTGTTGTGCCTATCACTTCCTCTTTTATCTATTTAAAAGGGAGTATGGGGATTTTAAATGCGGGAATCGTTGTCGGTGTTGTCATATTTACCCTAGCGCTCATAGCCCTCACACTAACCCACGACACCTTTCATAAGGATTTAGATTATATTGAAGCTTGAGAGTTCTATATCTCCTAAATTTTAAGCCTTTTAGGAGATATCTTTTTCTTATATAGATTTCTCTATAATTACTTCCATATTTCAAAAAGGTTTTCTTTGCTCTTCAACTCCTACGAATTTATCTTCGCTTTTTTACCTCTGACATTTTTTATCTATTTCTATCTCAATTCAAAAAGACTCACTGTTGCAGCGAAGGGATTTTTAGTCTTTGCTTCACTCTTTTTTTACAGCTATTGGAACATCATCTATCTTCCTCTTATTTTGGGGAGTATTTTATTTAACTTTTTAGTGGGAAGTGCTTTAAGCAAAGAGAGCAAGTTTTCTAAGAAATCTGTTTTAGTATTTGGTATCATTACCAATGTTGCTTTGCTTGCTTACTTTAAATACAGTGACTTTTTTATAACAAACTTCAATCTCTCTACAGGTCTACATGTAGAACTTTTACATCTCCTACTTCCTTTGGGTATCTCCTTTTTTACCTTCACGCAGATAGCATTTTTAGTGGATATTTATAAAGGGGGGGGGGAAGTTCAAAGAAGTTGACTTTTTAAACTATACTTTATTTGTAACTTTCTTTCCTCACCTACTTGCAGGTCCCATCATCCATCATGCGGATATGATGCCGCAATTTGCTTCACGCTGGAATATGGCAGTTCGTTATAGAAATGTAGCAGCAGGGTTGTTTTTATTTTCCATCGGGCTTTTTAAAAAAGTTGTCATCGCAGATACCTTTGCTACTTGGGCAAACAATGGATTTGATGTAGCAACAACTTTAAATCTTTTAGAAGCATGGGCAACGAGTCTGAGCTATACTTTTCAGCTCTACTTTGACTTTTCAGGTTATACAGATATGGCAATAGGGGTGAGTTTAATGCTCAACATCAAGCTTCCTGCAAACTTCAACTCTCCCTATAAAGCAAAAGATATTCAAGATTTTTGGAGAAGATGGCATATTACACTTTCTAAGTTTTTAAGAGATTATATATACATTCCACTTGGAGGCAATCAGGTCTCTTTTTATCGAAACTACTTTAATCTTTTTTCTGTCTTTCTCATCGGCGGGCTTTGGCATGGGGCTTCTTGGATGTTTGTACTTTGGGGAGCCTTGCATGGTGTGGCGATGGTCATTCACCGTATATGGAAAGATATGGGTTTTAAAATGAACTCATTTCTAGCTTGGTTTATCACTTTTAACTTCATCAACATCACTTGGGTGTTTTTTAGGGCTAAAGAGTGGGATGATGCTTTGAAGGTTTTGGGTGGGATGGTTGGAGGTCATGGAATATCACTGTGCGATTGTTTAAATTTCAATTTATTCCATAATATTGGAATAACATTTGGGCATGTCTTTGTCAATTCAAATCTAAATCAAAACACTCTAACATTTATGTTTTTTACACTCATTATTCTCACTCAAAAGAATTCTACTCAATACAATAACACTATAAAAAAACCATCTTGGCTCTTAACTGCTTTACTATTAACAGCTAGTTTTCTTTTCATCAATAATAATACAGAATTTTTATATTTTAACTTTTAGGAAAAAATAGATGAAATACTTTACAAAACTTTTTCTTACTGTAATACTTGTAACATCCATTTTAGGTGTTATTCTTTATATCATTGATCCTTATGATAAGTTTTCTCATAACTATCTTCATTTAAAAGCTAAAGGTGTCTTTGATAATAGAACAAATAAATTTTTATATCTTAAAGCCAATAAAAACATCTATGAAGCATTCATACTCGGTAGTAGCCGTGGTATGCAACTTCAGCCAAAGATTGTGCAAAAATATACTGGCTATAAAACATTTAATTATTCGGTCTTTACTGCTAATCCTCAAGATTATTTGGCTATGACTCGTTATATAATTCAAACTCAGAAACCAAAATTAATCTGGATCCATCTTGATTTTTTTGCCCTCAACAAAAACATGCCAACTGAACCTGAACTATTTAAATCTCCTCTAAAACAGTATGTAAATAATAAAAATTCCTCCGTATCCCAATCAGATTCATCATTCATCTATTTCGCCACACACTACTATTCATATAACGCTTTTTGGGATGCTTATATAGTTGTAGATAACAATATAAAAGGCAAAATTGAAAAACATTTTTCACAAGATGGTGTCAATTTTCCTGCTATTCAAACAAAAAAGACATATCCTCTTTTATATTCATACTGGGATCATGAATATAAAAACTATACAATCAGTGCACAAAGACTTGAAATGCTTAAAGAAATAAAGCATCTCTGTGAAGAAAATCATATTAAACTTTTAATTTCTTTATCCCCTGTGTCATATCTTCACTGGCAAAAAATCAAGACTGATCCTCAACTTTATGCACAAATACCTCGAGTAAAAAAAGAGCTATGTAGTATTTTTGGAGGATTTGAAGACTTTTTTAATGACAAAACTGAAAATTATTCAGATGCAAAATTTTGGATAGATTCCGTACATCCATCTACACTTATGGGTGAACAGATTACAAACGATATGTTTTCTAATCAAAAAAGTAGTTTAGTACAAGATTATACTTGTACTAAACAGCCGAGATAACTCTTTTTGGGTAAATAATACCTACTTCGACTTAAACCGAAATCCAAGCTCTTGGAGGGCGGTTTTTAGTTTCTCTTGGAGCTCGCCTTGGAACTCCATCCAGCCATCTTTGAAAGCTCCGCCGCATGCGAGTTTTTGTTTGAGTGTTTTTAGTGTTGAAAAAGCAGACTCTTTATCTAAGAAAAACTCTCCCACCAAGGTCACGACCTTGCCTCGGCGTTTCTCTTTTTTAAAGACTAAAAGATGTTTTGAGGGCTCTTTGTTCTTTTGTGCCACTTCGCTTCTGCGCTCAAGCACTTCGCTCCAACCCTGCTCTATTTCCGCACCGATGAAGAGATCAAGTTTTGTTCCGCGAGACACTTTTAAACTACCTTTTGAGACAAAACGCTCATTCCCTCATTCTCATAATCGCCTGCGACTATTTTAGAAAAAATTGGGTTTTTACAGTAAAGATTGTTATCGTACAAAGCCACGATCACCTCATCGCCACTTTGTAAAAATGTGTGCTCTCCATACTCAGTATAGCGTGTTGCACCGATGGAAATGAGCATCTCCTGCGGATAGGATGCCTCTTTGATAAGCCCTAAAACATCTTGAAGCGGTCCAAAATCTTTTTGCGTATTGATCTGATTTTTGATCCAATCCAAAAGTGTTTCATGAAAATAGCTATATCCCGTGAGTGCGACATCTTCGCCATAACGAAATACATTTCCGCCTCTACGCAAAAAGCTGCAGATGCGGTAATTGTCGATATTTGAACCCTCTGCAAAACTCTCTATCTCAATAAGCCCAGAGCTGATCCCTTTTGAGTTTTCTCCCCAATTTTTTTTGATGCTGATCTTAGGAGCATTTTTTCTTAGCGAGGTATCGTTGTAAGCACCAAAGTGCGTTGGAGTGATTGAGTCTATTTTTCCATCTTTGTAAGTGAGCTTACATGTAAGCCCGACTTCGGGTTCTGCTTGAACATTTACCTCTTCTTTGGGAAGTAAAATAGTGTCATGTGAAAGTGGATACGTACCTAAAAATGTGGGATTATTTGGGATATAAAAAGGAAAGACTCCCTTTGGTGCGGCCTCATCAGCTGTGATGATATCTTTAAAATCTTCGAGTTCTCCAGCTTGTTTGAGATGCAGGGCAAAATTTCCTGCGATCCCAAGTCCTAAAAAGTTTTTATACTCTTTTTCCATTATGCAAACTCTAAAGTTCCATTATGTTTTGCTTCTGCGTACTCTTCGTATGTACCTTTGAAGTCTATATACTGACCACCAGGCATAATTTCAATAATACGGTTAGCAAAAGCATCAAGAAGCTCGCGGTCATGAGAGACACAGACAACGTTTCCATCAAAGTTGAAAAGTCCCTCACCCAAAGCTACAATTGCCTCAAGGTCAAGGTGGTTACTTGGCTCATCTAAAACTAAAAAGTTTCCTTGTTCTAGCATCATTTTTGAAAGCATCATACGGTGTTTTTCCCCACCTGAGATTTTTTCAACTGATTTTTCTTGCTGCTCTCCAGAAAATAGCATACGTCCCAAACAGTTGCGTATTTCAGCAATCTCACGTTTTGGATCATATCCACGAAGCCACTCATAAAGTGTTCCATCGCCTTTGATCTGGTCGGTTGTATCTTGTGGAAAATAGCTCTGTTCAATCGTTGCACCCCACTGAACAGTTCCGCTTGTTGGCTTCATCTCTTCCATAATGATTTTACATAAAGTCGTTTTCCCAGCACCATTGGCACCGATAAGTGCGATCTTTTCACCTGGTTCGATGCGAAGTGTCATATTTTTTAAAACTTCCAAATCTCCATAAGAGTGAGAGATATTATCTACAAATAAAGCCTCATCTCCCATCTGGCGTTTTGATTTAAATACGATACTTGGATCACGGCGTGAAGATGGTTTGATATCTTCAATATTGAGTTTTTCAAGCTGTTTTTGACGTGAAGTTGCTTGTTTTGCTTTTGAAGCATTTGCGCTAAAACGGCGAACGAAAGCCTCTAAATCCTCTTTCTCTTTGAGTTTTTTTGCATTATCTGCTTCCATCTGTTTTGCTATGACATTTGCTGCGATATACCACTCATCATAGTTTCCAGTGAACTCACGGATTTTTTGATAATCCACATCCAAAATATGCGTAACAACTGCATTTAAGAAGTGTCTATCGTGAGAGATCACCACTAAAGTTCCAGTATGGCGTTGTAACTCATCTTCCAACCAAGAGATAGTCTCGATATCAAGGTTGTTGGTAGGCTCATCGAGGAACAAAATATCTGGTTTTGGAAAAAGAACCTGCGCAAGTAAAACTTTGAATTTTTCAGAACTTTTCAAACTTGACATAAGTTCGTAATGGTTTTCAGCGGGAATCCCAACATTTTCAAGCACTTTTGCAATGTTAATCTCATACTCATAAGTTGGATCCTCTTCTACACAGATCATCTCCAACTCTGCTAAACGGTTGTTTACCGCATCATCTTCAAAATCGCCTGTTTCATAAAGCGTTTCTTTCTCTTTTACTGCATCGTAAAGGCGTTTATTTCCAAATAAAACGGCATCCATAATTGTGTAGTTTTCATACGCGAACTGGTTTTGTCCCAAAATCCCGACTTTTAAACCAGAACCGATGATGATATCGCCCTCGTACTCTTTGTTTTCGCCGCTTAAAATATTTAAAAATGTTGTCTTTCCAGCACCATTTGCACCGATAAGACCATATCTTTTATGGCGGTCAAGTTTAATATTGATATTCTCAAATAAAATTCTGTTCCCAAATCTTTTTGTAAGATTAATCGTTTTTAGCATCTTCTTCTCTCTTGTTGGTATCGCCAAAAAATTGGCAATTTAAATATCGCGATTCTATCGAAAGCTTCATTAATACGCCATTAAGTGCTTCTTGCATTTTTTATATTTTATGCCAGAACCACAGGGGCAAGGTTCATTTCTTTCGATTTTGGAGTTGATAAAAACACCTTTGTCATACTCCCAAACTCCATCAATTTTGACAAAACTGCTTCTTTCATGAAGAAGTACAATTTCACTGTTTTCTAGATAATAAGCCTTAAACTCTACAATCCCATCAGACCCATTTTCACTTACATCCAAAGGGCACTTTACATGTAAGAGTTCAAGCTTCAACCATTTAACATTCTTACAAAACTCTTCGATCAGTGCAATATCACTCTCATAACGGTTCTCTTTTGTAGCACTTTTTACAAGATAGTCTCCATCAGCTAAAACATACGCACTATAACGTGAACGCATCAACTCTTCTGGGGTTTGTGCAACTTTAGTTCCCTTTATAATCGCTCCACAACACGCTTCAAAATCTCTTTTCGATCCGCATAAACATTCCATTTTTATCCATATTTATTTTATTTTCTTATAAGCATTAAACAACGATTATTGTAGTATCATTTTCCCTATAATGTAATAAAATTGTGACAATAAAGTGATAAAAGTAGATGGAATTTTTTTCAAAACTCAATGTTCAAGAAGTTTTAAACTACCTTCCTGACCCTATTATCATCGTGGATTCACTTGGTAATATACGATTTGCCAACAACTCATTTTCAAATCTTCTTGGTTACAACAAAGATGAACTTTTTGATAAAAATATTATCAATTATCTTCTTGATGATTCAATCTTTGAAGAGTGCATTTCTTCTGTAAAAGATGGTGAAACCTCTTCGGACCAAACGACTATTTTTATCGCAAAAAATGG
>CAITKP010000091.1 GCA_903892995.1 uncultured Campylobacterales bacterium | reverse complement strand
GTCTAAACTTTTACACTTTGGGCACTTCTTAGTGCTTTTTTATAATCCATTTTAAAAAACCTTTCACAAACCCGCATAGTAGCGAAGTTTTACAAGGTTTTCAGCCTCCCGTTTTTTTCATTACGCCCTAAAAAACAACTCGGGTTAATAGGATTTACGGTAAATTCTATGCAATTTGCTGTAGAGTTTAAAGCTCTTTTTTAGATCGTTTCGGTGGATTCTTTCGTGATATCCAGAGATAAAAAAACCACCATTTTCAAGTGATTTATCAAATGTTTGTAGTGCATGTTTTTGAAGATCATCATTGAAGTAGATGAACATATTACGGCATAAAATTAATTGAAACTCATTAAATGAGCTATCAGTTATCAGATTGTGCTCGGCAAAACATATATTATTTGCCAATCTTTCATTTAAGATCACCTCGTTGTTATGAATCTTATAGTAATTCTTAAATGGTTTTACTCCACCACTCAAATAGTAATTTTGCGTACATGCCAACATGTGAGTTGCTGAGTATCGTCTTGTTCTTGCTACATGTAAGGCTTGAGTATCAATATCTGTCGCATAGATTGTTGTGCGTTCTAAGAGGCCTAGTTCATCAAGAATGATTGCTATAGAGTAGGCTTCCTCCCCCGTTGCACACCCTGCGCACCATATTTTTATTCTCGCATAAGAATCAAGAGCTGGGATAACTTTCTCTCGTATCATTTTAAACACTTCAGGATCACGGAACATCCATGAAACATTAATAAAAAAATATCCAAACATCTCTTTGATGCGCGATTCATCAACCATTACAAATCTATAAAACTCATCAAAATCATCTATCTTTTGGGTTCGCATCATTTTTGTAATCGCTTTTTGAGCAAACTGCGTATTATAATTTAGCATATCAAGCAGATATATTTGCTTGATATCAGCTAGAATTTTTCGTGTTTGCTCAGGTGTGATTAGGAGAGTGTACATTGTGAATGATCAATCCAAAGTTTAATAAGCTGCATAAGCGTATCATGATTGATTGGCTTAGAAAGATAATCGTTTGCGCCTACATGTAAGGCAGTTTCTCTATCCTCTTTATCTGTTTTGGCTGTGAGACAGATGATAGGAAGATTACTAAAATCTGCGCTATTTCTGATCTCTTTGATAAGCTCATATCCATCCATCACAGGCATCATAACATCTGTTAAAACAAGATCTATACTTGATATTTTGTTGAGTAAATCCAGCGCTTCTTGACCATTGTCTGCGGTATAAACAATCACACCCTCTTGCTCTAAAATAACACTCAGCGAATAAATATTTCTAAAATCATCATCTACGATCAAGACACTTTTACCATTGAGTGAAGAGTCCTTATTTGCACTAAAAAGTTTTTTAGCTTTCTTGCCAAATTCTTCTCTTTCACGATGAATATAAATAGAAACCTCTTCGATAAGACGCTCATACGAGTTTGCAGTTTTGAGGATGATTGTTGCTTCATATCTATTGATAGAACGGATCTCTTCACGAGAGAGTTCACGCGCCGTATAGATAATTATAGGGATTTGGGATCCCTGTTGTGCGAGATACTTTAAGAGTGAGAGACCATTCATGCCAGGAAGATTAAAATCGATAATCGCACAATCAAAATTTTTCATCATAATAGCATCGATGCCATCAACTGCTTTTTCAACAGTAGTTACTTCTATATTGTCAGCTTGAAAAATCGATGTGATATGTTCTCTTTGCAGAGGATCATCATCAACAAGCAAGATCTTTTTCATACTAGTTTTTGAAAAATTGATAAGATTTTTTATACTCATTTCAAGCTCGTCAAAGTTGTTTGGTTTTTGAATAAAATTGACAGCGCCTAAACGTTTTGCTTGCAAGTCAGGTTCATTCACAGAGAGAATTTTGACTGGTATAGTGCGTGTTCTTGCTTCCTCTTTTAAAAGGCGTAAAACTTCCCATCCGTCGATATCTGGTAAACGAATATCTAGCAATATCACTATTGGTTGATAATGGATCGCCATAGAAAGAGCATCTGCGCCACATGAAGCGATAAGTGGTTTGTATCCGAGTTCTATAACTTTATTGAAAAGCATTTTTGAATAAGTTTCATCATCTTCAACGATAAGTATCAAATCAGCTGAGCCAGTCAACTTCTTCTCAATTACTGGAGTTTTCTCTTTTTGTAATACTTCTAAAACATCACTATCTTCAACTTCATCTGCTGTTTGATCTATGCTTTTTGGAAGATGAAGAGTAAATGTGGAACCCTTCCCTTTTTTGCTTTGTAGAGATATTCTTCCACCCAAAAGTCCTGCTAACTCTTTAGAGATTGAAAGTCCAAGTCCTGTACCTCCAAAAGCTCTACTAATCGTTCCATCCTCTTGTTTAAATGCTTCAAACACCTCTTCCAATTTCTCACTCTCAATCCCCACACCTGTGTCGATAACATCAATATATAAAGGTGTCGTTTCATCCTTTGCATCAAAACCTACATGTAAAGTCACTTCGCCTAAAGCTGGAGTAAATTTTATGGCATTTGCAAGAAAGTTTTTGAGAATTTGTTTAATTTTTTGCTTATCTGAAATGATTGACTCTGGTATGCTTGGATCAAGATAAACTTTAAAAGAGATCTGTTTATCTTCACAAAGAGGTTTAAAGAGATCTTCTATCGGATAGATCAGATTTTCAATGGAAACCTTTTCAATAGTAAGATCCATTTTTTTTGCTTCAATCTTACTAAAATCCAATATATCATTAATAAGATTGAGTAGATCACTTCCCGAACTATTGATAACAGAGAGCTGCTTCACCTGATCTGCTTCAAGATTATTTTTTTTATTTTTCCCTAGCATTTGTGAAAGAAGTAAGATCGCATTGAGCGGAGTTCGAAGTTCATGACTCATATTTGCAAAAAATTGTGTTTTATATCTATTGGCTTCTTTTAACTCTAAAAGATTTTTATCAGCTCTTAGCCAAGCCTCTTCTAAAACAGTATTTTGCTCTGCTAGCTCGTTTTGTGTCATCTCCAACTCAGAAGTTTGTTGTTCTAACTCTCTTTGTTGGTTGAGAAGTTTTGTATTTTGACTCTCTATCTCTGCTAAAAGCACTCTATTTTTATCACTATCAATCGCATTTTTAAGTGCCCCGCTCAGTGGAAGTGATATCTCTTCAAAAAATGCTAGTACCATATCATCATAAGCGGTATGTGTCGCAAGCTCTAAGACAGCGATGAGTTCACCTTTATAGATCAGTGGAAAAGCGATAAGCATATTTGGTGTCATGCTCAGTGAAGCAGATGAGATAAGGCGTTGCCCTTGGGCAAGATTATGCAGTACAATCGTTTTACCTTCCATTGCAACTTGACCAACAATACCATCCCCATAATCAAACACTTGTGCAAATGGTGTTTGTACTTTTTGCGCATACGAAGAGACAAGAGATATTTTTTTCTTCTCATTTTTTGCTATATAGAGTCCACCCACTCCAGAATCGCTATATCGAGCAACAAAGTTCATCGCACTCGTAGCTAAAGATTCAACAGTAGCATTAGTGCCAATAATAGTATTGATTTGCGCGACACCTTTGCTAATATAATTGCCTCTTTCATGCGCGATGCGTGCTTCTTCTGCTTTAGAGACAAAACCATTGATTCCTGATGAGATCTTATTGAAATCGCCTTGATATTTCAGCACATCGATCTGCACATCAAAGACCCCTTTTTGCGCTTGCTCATTTATAGTGTTGCTGTCTTCGACTAGATTGTTGAGATTTTTGCCAAGATTATTGACCGCTTGCTTAATCCCGCTAAAATCACCAAAATAATCAACCTTGATTTGTGCTCCAAAATCACCATCTGAGAGTTTATTTGTTTTATCATTCAAATCGGCGATTATCATTCTAAGCTGCTCAGCCATATTTTTAATATTAAAGAGCAAACTACTCGTATCTCCAGCTTCTACATGTACGTTTATATCTGTATTTCCAGCGGAGAGTTTTTCAAAAATCTCTACAACTTCTTTTGGTTCTGCTCCTAGCTGACGCATAATATTTCGAATTGTTATTAAACTAAAAAAAGATAAAAAAGCGATACCACTCAGCCCTATCAAAAACTCGACTAAAGCAGTATTTTTTTGAACCTCTTGGGCATTTTTTGCCGCTTTTTGTGCTAGCTCTACATTATAATCGATCAGTTTATCGATACTTTTTGAACTCGATTCAAGTTCATTTTGCGTATCAAGTGAAAATAGTAACGCCTGAGCCTCTTTAACGTGACCATCGGTTACAAGTTTGATGGCGTGGTCTTGCACATTTGAAACAGTGACGAGTTCCTTTTGTAGAGTTTTAAAAATAGTTCTCTCTTTTTCATCTGCTATCAAAGGTTCATACTCTTTTAGATGCTTCTGCATTTGCTCCCTTGAGGCACGAAGCTCTTGGCGAACTTTCTCTCTATGTGTGCGAGATTCATCATCAAGATATTGCCAAACATGAGTTCTAGCAAGCTTAAATTGTCGTGCAATCTTATCAATAGCGATAAGACTTGGGATGGAGTTTGTATTTGCATAGTTAGTCGTTTCAAAAACCTTTTTAGTTTGTGTAAAACTAAAAACAAAAAGCACCATTCCAACTATGATACCCGCAGTAATAAGCAGAAAAAACTGTTTTTTAATTCCCATATCTCTTAATTTCATACTATATTTTTTCCTTTTTTTTCTTACATGTAAAGATCAGTTTTCTCTTGACAGAGGAAGCGAGATCTTAAAGAGTGCTCCACCATTTTTATTTGACACACTGATGTCACCCCTAAAATGCTCTTTAAGTGTTTTTGCGACGATATAAAGACCGATTCCCGTTCCATGTTGCGCAGTTTTTGTCGAGAAATAGGGATCAAATATTTTATAAATAACCGCTTCATCGATTCCACCTGCATTGTCCGCCACCTCAACGATGAGATGCTCATCTTTTTCATAGCTTGTAAAAGAGAGGGTCAATCCAAGCGTGTTATTTCCCTCATACGCATCGATAGCATTATTGATCAGATTGATAAAAATATGTACTAGCTCCTCTTGTGATCCAAAAACAGTTGCCGTTTGAGAGATATAGATTTCTGTACGAACTGATCGTTTTTTTATCCGTTGAGTACTCATTTGGAGGGCATTATTGAGTGCGTCTATGAGTAAAAAAGTTTGCATTTGAGAGTGGAAGTCAAGAAATTTTGTAAATGTATTTACTGTTGAAGATAAAAATTGTATCTGCTCTTCGATAAGGTTCATATTCTCTTCACAATTTTCTTTAGAATACTCTCCTAGCATCATCCCCATTTTACTATCAATAACAGCGGAGCTGATTGCATTTAAGGGTTGCTTCCATTGATGGGCGATAGTAGCGAGCATCTCCCCTGCAGAGGCTAGTCTTGATTGGTGCATTGCATTTATCTCTGCATGTTTTTCGGTGGTAATATCTTTGAGACAAAATATCGTTGCATCGGAGTAAAAACCACAGAATAACTGAAAATACATTGTATCTGTCTCTGACATCATTGGACATCTCACAGCAATGATCCGCTCTCCCTCAAATGGTTTTCCAAGTAAAAGTGCTTCACTACACTCACTTGCTTTGCTACTACACGCATCATCTACAAATGAATTTATAAATATCTGAAGTGTCTGCGTATCATGCAAAGAGCTAATTGGTATCCGTGGATGATTTGAGTTAACTGTATAGATTTTATTGTTATCATGAATAACATAAAAACCTTTTGCCTCTTGAATTTCTGGTCTAGTTTCTTGCTCTTTAAGAAGGCACTTTCTCACTTTCCACACAGAGCCATATCTGCATATTTTATTATGCTCCGATAAAGGAAATATCACTGCTTCTACACGAAAAAATGTTCCATCTTTTTTTCGGTTGATAAAATCACCCTTCCAAGATTCATCTTGCGATAATTTTTCATACATACTTTTATAAACAGCATCACTTGTAAACGGAGAGCGTACCATAGCTATCTTATGTCCAATTACCTCTTGTGTTTCATATCCTGTGATTCTAGTAAAAGATTCATCAACAGATTTTATAATTCCATCAAGATGGGTAACAATTAAGCTTTCATAATCACCTAATGCTTTGACAAAATTTTCAAAATTTTTATGATTCATACAATACTTTCACTCTCTAAAAAGAGAGATTTAAAAAAATTCGATTTCGCATGCTTCACTATCTGCGTCATCTTTGGAGACTTTGGAAACTGTTGTTATGGTTATATCAATATCAATGATTAAAGAAGCATCATAAAAGTTTGGTTCTACACTCTGCTCCTCCATGACTTGCCGTTGAAACATCAAAAGTGACTGATTGATACACTCTAAAAGATCTCCAACATGGGCGATATCAAGCCCCTGCTCCTTTACATCAAGCACACGCATGACACATGAGAGTTCAAAAAGCTTGTCACTGATAACTGCAAACGATGGATAGCTTTTTAAAATAAATGAGTATTTTGCATAGAGATTTGCCAAGCGATCTAGTTCGCTCATATCGATCTCTAAATACTCTAAAGTTCCAAAGAAACGTGCGATAAAATAATCAATATCATCAATGATTTCACGCAACTCTGTGATATCATCTTTATCAAACTCATTAAGCTCTACATGTACAGCTGTTGTAGTAGCAACTGGCTCTTCTTCTTGTACCTCTTCTTCTTGCTTAATACGCTGTGCAAGTTCCTGTTCCTTCAATGCGTTGATGGTATTTAGCAAAGAGGCCTTTTGCTCAGCTTGTTGAGCTGATACTTTATTTTTAAATGCAAGTTTCTGGCGAGCTTGCAGTAACTCTTTTTTATCGTTGATGATAGTGGCAACTCGAAAGAGTGTCGCTTCTAAATCCTCTATTGAGGGAGGCTTTAAAATAAATCCATCCACTCCAATATTGATAAGTTTAAACACTTTCTCTTTATCATCATGCGCAGAGAGCATAATGATCTTTTGTTCATCATAGAGATCTTTGATCTTCTCAGCAAGCACGATTCCCGACATGATAGGCATTGTAATATCTGTTATAACTAAGTCTATACTTTCACTATTGTTTTGATAAAAATCAAAAGCATCTTTTCCATTTGAAAAGGTATGAACACTCCCAAAAAGCCGTTTAAAAACTTTGTCATACATATTGCGTGCGATATCATCATCTTCGACAAACATAAGTGTCATTGGGGAGGTTATTATTTTTAGTGTACTTGTATTAATCATCTTATTTTCCTCTTTTTCAATTTTGATTGGATAAATTATTTTAAAATCTGCGCCCATATTGAGAGCACTTTGGAGTTCAATCTTTCCACCTACAAACTCAATCATCGATTTTGCAAGGGCAAGTCCTAGTCCTACTCCCTCAAATGAGCGCTCAAGAGCACTATCAAGTTGATGCAACTCAAAGATTTTAGTATGGTTGGCACTATCGATGCCGATGCCATTATCTTTCACATCTATCTCTAAACATTTAAGATCTTTGTTTAGATGAATACTTAGCTCTATATTGCCTTGTCTTGGAGTAAACTTTATAGCATTATCCAAAAAGATACCCAGCAGCTGCACAAGCATATCAGGATCGCCAATAAGCGTTTGCGTGGCAGTATCGATATCAAGACTAAAATATTGTTCTTTACATGTAAGCTTTTTTTCCATCTCTTCTAAAAATGGAAGCAAGGTAGTTTCAAGTCCAAATGCTTTGTTAATGCGATGAAACTTATTGTTTTCCAACAAACAATAATCATTTACAAGAGAGATAAGTTTATAAAGAGCAGTTGCATTCTCTTGCACAGCACTCAGCATCTTTAAAACTTTCTCCTCTGATGAGCGTTTGATGATAAGTGGTAAAAGTGCCACGATTGAGTTAAGCGGAGTTCTGAGTTCATGGCCTATATTTCGAAGGAAATCCTCTTTCTTCTCTTTCTCTTTTTGTACATCTTCAAGCGCTCGCATAAGCTCTGTAACATCATGTCCAATGGCGATATATTCATAAATATTTGAATCAAGATCAAGCAAAGGTTTGATCGTGACGGAAAAATAGTAGATCGACCCATCTTTAGCACGATTTTTTATAACTCCTTTGAAGATGTTTTTTGAAGTTATCGTTTCCCAAAGCTCTTTATAAAAATACTCTCCCATCAAACCACTGTTAAAAAGAGAGTGCCTTTTACCAACAATCTCCTCTTTTGCGTATTGACTCAAAGCACAAAAAGCGTCATTAACGTAAGTGATAACACCCTCTAAATTTGTGCGACTGACAATGGTGCTCTCTGCAATAGCGCTATTTAACTCTTGGAGGTTTTTTGCGAGTATTTTTTCATTCATAGAAAAATACGCTCTTTTGAAATCGATTCTAAAATCATCTCCAATTCAGATTTTAGCAAGCCAAGCGTTTGCTCTTTGAGAGAGAGTATGTTTTGTGATTCAAACTCCAAACAAAGAGCATAAAGATGTTGCATTGAGCCATTTCCTGCACTGCCCTTGAGATGATGGATAGCGCTATTGAGTTCCTCTGAACCGATTTCTAAAGTTGAGAAAAGATTTTTCATCTCTGTAAACTCATTTTTAAAAAGTGTTAAAAACTTTTCTACACGCTCTTTTTTACCTAATTTTTTGAGTAACTCCTCCATATCTATTCCATAAATATTTAAAGAGTGATTTTGGTTTAACTGCTCTTGTGGCGTTTTGATTGTTGATAAATAGCGTTTTAAAATCTTATTGAGCATCTCTGTGTCTATTGGTTTTGTGAGATAATCATTGATCCCAATTTGAAGTGCCAACTCTTTTTCCTGAGGCATCGCAGCCGCACTCAAAGCAACAATAGGAATAGATGGATCGATTTTTTTGATCTCGATAGATGCATCTAAACCATTGAGAAGCGGCATATGAATATCCATAAAGATAAGATCAAATTTTGTTTCTTTGACCTTTTCTATCGCTTGCAATCCATTTTCTGCTGTCTTACATGTAAGCCCAAACTGTTCTAGATAACCTGTTGCGACCATAAGATTTACTTCACTATCATCCACAACTAAAATGTTATATTTATTTGGAGACTTTAAGGTGAGTTCAGTATCTAAGACACTCTCCTCCATAAAAGCTTCATTCACACTTTCAAAAGGGATAATAAGACTAAAACAACTCCCCATGCCTAGATGAGAATCAACTGTTATATCACCATCCATCATATTTGCAAACTGTTTTGAGATAGTTAAACCAAGCCCAGTTCCGCCATATCTTCGGGTATGAGAAAGTGAGGCTTGTTCAAAAGGAGTAAACAAACGACTGAGTTGTTCTCTGTCCATTCCGATGCCCGTATCTATGATATGTACTTCAAGAACATTTTGTTCACCCTCTACTCTATACTTTGTTTTGAGTTTCACATGACCATTTTCAGTAAATTTCAAAGCATTTCCAACAAGGTTATTGAGTATTTGCGTATAACGGTTTGGATCTCCATAAAGCGTAATCTTTGGATCAATGCTATGATCCAAACTGAGTGTTATGTCCTTATTTTTTGCTTCATTTTCAAATAACTTCACAACTTGATCGAGAAGTTTAAAAGGGTTAAATTGGATTTTTTCTAACTCAAGTTTCCCAGCTTCAAGTTTAGAATAATCTAAAATATCATTGATAAGATGTTTTAAAACAGATGAGGAGTTTTGCACAATCTCAAGTAGTTTTTTCTGCTCAAGATCGAGATCACTTTGACCTAAAAGATCTATAATTCCTATGATACCATTGAGCGGTGTACGAATCTCATGACTCATATTTGCAAGGAAGATATCTTTGGTGTGATTGAGTTTTTCTGCTTCTTTGAGTGTTTCTTGAAGTTCATACTCTTTTTGTTTTATTTCACTTATATCTGTACATGTAACAAGATAACAAGGCGTGTTCTCAATCTCAAGATAGATTGCAAGAACTGAAACATCTAAAATAGTGCCATCTTTTCGATAATGGCGCGCATTATAAATAGTTGATCCTTGTGTTAAAATATCTCTTTTATATTTCTCAACTGCATCTGGCGATTGTGGAGCTTCAATATCAGTGAAACTTAATGCACTATACTCCTCTTGTGTATATCCAAGTATCTCGTGTGCGTAGGTATTAAACTCTATAAAAGCGTTCGTTTGGGCATCAACTAGAACAATTCCTTTTGGTGCGTGTTTATATAATGCACTAAAAAGAATATCCTGTTTTTTCAGCTCTTGTACTTTTTCGAGTCGCGAAAGATGCATAAAAAGATTTTTATATAATTCATCCATATTGAGCGGCTTAAATAAAAAACAACTCGCTCCCGCATACATAGCATCAAGATATATTCTCTCCTCTGTATGTGCAGATAGGATAAAAAGAGGGATATGAGGATCATCTTCATAGATTTTTTCGATAAGTTGAATACCGCTAAGTTTTGGCATGGTGATATCAGTTATCACTAGACTGGGTTTCTTCTCAAAATAGATGGCTAGGGCATCTTCTCCATTACTTGCAGAATAAACCTCCGCAAAAAGAGATTGAAATAGTCTTGTTAAATATTTTAGCTCAAATGGTTCATCCTCAACTACAAGAATCGTTTTATTTTTTGTCTGTTCCAAAACAGTTTGAATACCTAACAACATAGCCCTAATCCCTAAAAATCAAATATATCATCGATGCTTAACACCGGAGTGGAAGATGCGGTATCATTAAGCATCTGGCATAACATTAAAGAGTTAAAGATGATTGATTCATCCATACAGTTTACACTTGACGCTCCATCTTCAAATATTAAACGAATCCATTCTCGAATATCTTGACCAAAAGCGATACATAGTTGGCCTAAAGAGGAGGATTTTTGCTGAAATGTTTCAATATTTTCAAAGATTTCACGAGAAAAATTTGACAATGCCATTCCTATAGAATAACTCTCCGAATACATAGTGCTGATTTTACTCATAGCATCGAGATAAGAAGCGATTTCTACAACCTCTTCATACTCCACATCCCCTTGAGCCACAACTATCAAGAGAGAGTTTAGTTTTGCAAGATACTCTTTTATATCAAGAAGATCTTCACCCGACATATAGCTAAACACTCTATTTCCAGAGTGTTTTTCAACTTTTACTGGAGTCTCTTGCGGTTGTGCTGGAGCTATTATCTGCTCATTTTCTTTTATAGTTGCAACTTGCGCTATAACTTGCTTTTCAACCACTTCAATTTCTATTGGAGTATTGCTTTTCATTAAAAGTTGATTTGGTATAACAACTGTAAATACATTCTCGACAATACGAGATTGTAAGTTTTCAATATGAGTTTTTAGTAGTTTTCTTAAACCTTGTTCGCTTATATTTTCAAGACCTGCCATAGTAAAGTAAGTGGAATCTTTTGTATATTCAACCCAAATTTTTGGAAAAATTTTCTTTGAAAGAGCCAAAATTCCTATCTCGTGAAAAGTTCTAATAAGATCTACTAACTCTTTTCCTCCTTGATGATCCATAAGATAATATTCCCAGAACTCTGCTAAATTGTCTTCTGTAAAGATATCAAAATTTGTTTTTCTTGTATAAATATTTTTATTGATACAGTTATGGACACCAGCTGAACATGCCAATGCTTTGCTCTTTCTAAAATTAATTAAGGAAATGTAGTTTAAAAGGCGTGAGATAAAGAGCTCTTGATTGATCGGCTTATGAATATAGTCCTCTGCTCCAGCACGTAAGATTTTTTTCTCATTCTCTACATCATTGAGCGCAGAAACAGCAACAATGATTGTTGAAGGATTTGATTTATGGATAATCTCTGTCGCATCAATTCCATTCATAATAGGCATCATAATATCCATAAAAATAATGTCATAAAGGATTGCTTCACAATGATCAATTGCATCTTTACCGTTCATCGCGACATCAACACTAAACTCTGCGCCATGTTCTTCAGCATAATTCTCTAAAAGGCTTTCTAAAACTAATTGATTTGATAGACTATCATCTACTATTAAAATATTTAACATATACAAAATCCTTATTTGTAATTAGAAAAATTCAATGCATTCATCTGCATCATCATTTTGTGTTCTACCAGCAAAGGCATCATGTTTACGTTTAGCTTCAAGAAGTGCTGCATCCATTTTATGATGAAGTTTTTTCATCCCTTGGTTGAGTATGGAATGATCGGTTCTCACTGAGTGCAAATAAGCATCAATACTTTTTTGCATTTCGCCTAGCGCTCCACTTACTGCTTGAACTTGCTGACTTATAATATCTTGAAGCTGGATCGCTTCAAGAAGCTCTTGAGAGAAACCATCTTTTTTAGATTCTGTAAGTTCTTTTACAATAATTGTTGATGATCTTTCCATCATATTTGAAATATCACAGTTTGTATTTTCAATATGTTCTAATATTGATGTGATCGATACAAAAACATTTTCAAGCTCTACAGTATTCATTTTATGCCTCGTATTACCTCAATAATTTGAGTAGGTGTAAGTGATTTTGAAACACCACCAAGCGCTACTGCCTCTTTTGGCATTCCATAAACAATACAACTTTTTTCCTCTTGAGCATAGGTCGTTGCTC
>CAITKP010000090.1 GCA_903892995.1 uncultured Campylobacterales bacterium | reverse complement strand
GTAAATGTCTGAGTGACAATCTGATCTTGACGAGTTGTCGTCACCTCCATAATGATCTTACCATGAAGATTTTCATCCAACTTATTTGTATCGTTATAAACTAGCTCAATTTTTTTGATTTTTACATCTACATGTAAAGCATCTGGTGTTGCCTCTTTTTCTACATTAAACTGAGCCGCCTTGAGTGCATTGTTTAAGCCCTCTTGGTATTTAGATGCAAAATCTGTATAACTATAGAGTTGTGTAACAGTTTTTTTATCTGCTTGGACGTATCCAATACTTGTTTTATTTTCTCTTACATCAAGCACTGGAGCAAGATATATATTTGTATGGTTTTGTGAAGTCACTCCTGCATTTTGCATGTGATAGGATGAGAGATCGACTGCTTCATTTTTATAAGCACATCCTCCGATCAAAAATGTAGCGATAACAAGAAAAAATAGATTTTTCATAACAGATTCCTCTTAAAGATTTGTCGAATTATACAAAACTTTTTTTATTTTATTGTTTACGAAACTTAATCATCTTAAATCTCTCTCCCAAAAAGTTTGGCATGATAAGTAGTTTAACTTTTTGAAGCTCTTGTTCATATATCTTTTCATCAACATTTTGACGTAGCATCTGCAGCAAATCCAAAATCCCCATCTCAACCAAAGCACTCATCTGCGCTTTTAATGCCACAAACTCGACTCCAGCTTCAAGAAATGCATCTTTTACATGTGCAAACGTCACATCATAAGTAATATCTGAATTTTTATAAAGCTCATCTATCTTGATGTTTTCATCAAAAAATGGAAATACATCATGATTTTTATAGATGCGCAGTGAAAAATCGCTCCGTGCTGCCATCTCGCCATAATCAAAACTGATAAACTCAAATTTACTCGCTGAAGATGCCATCTCTTTTGCAAACTCTTCATATCCAACAGCGATCTCGCCTTTGTTTTTATGATACTTTGCAGCTTTTTGCAAAATAGTCTCATCTTCAATATCAAATTCTACTTTACCATCTTTAATAGAAGCGATCTTTCCTTCATATAAAAGTTCGCAAGGAAATGCATCAAAAATCTCATTGGCTACAAAAAAAGCGCTCTTACAACGAAGCTCGTTCAATGATTTATAGTGGGTCAAAGAAACTACATCTCCAAAGCACTCTTTAAAATAATCTCTTTGCTGCTTTTGCAAAGCATCAAATCGCTCAATAATAACAAAATTCAAACTCTCAAGAAGCTCTGGAGCAAGTGTATAGATAAACTCCACGACATCAGCCAAAAAGTAGCCATGATGCGCACCAATCTCACAAATAACACTATCTTTTTCTAAAAATCCCTCTTCTATCAAAGAAATAATATGTTTTGCTATCGTTCCGCCAAAAAATTTCGAGCTGCTTACCGAGGTGTAAAAATCGCCCTCTTTTCCGATCTGCTTATAGTTTGTGTAGTAGCCCTCATCTGCGTAGAGCCACTCATTCATATATTGACTAAATCTCATTGTTTATATATTTTTAACTGCCGCAGAAAGACGTCTAAAGCCCTCATCTATCTCTTCTGGTGTAATTGTAAGCGGAGGCAATAGTCTTAATGTATTTCTTCCAGCTTTTAAAACCATCACACCATGTTCTCTTGCGCTATTGATCACTTTTGAGAGAGTATCGCCATCTATTGCGCGGAGTCCGCACATCATTCCGATTCCAACTTTTTGAGTGAAGAGATGTTGATGTTCATGATAAAACTTTTCAAGTGCTTTATCAAATAAAAGCATATTAATAGCAAGCTCTCCGCTTGCATCATACTCATTTAAGATATCCATAACTTCACAAATCGCAGTTGCACTCAAATAGTTTCCACCAAAAGTCGAACCATGATCTCCAGCACTAAAGATATCTTTGAGCGTTGTCATAACAACACCCACAGGTACGCCCCCACCTACACCTTTTGCCAAGGTCACTACATCTGGCTCTATCTCATAAAGATTAGAAGCTAAAAACTTTCCAGTTCTATAAACACCTGTTTGTACTTCATCGATGATAAGCAAAATATCTTTTGATTTTAAAAATCTTGCCAAGTTTTGCACTTTTTCTTTATCTTGAGGCTGAACTCCGCCCTCCCCTTGAACAAGTTCTATCATCACTGCGACGGTGTGATCATCTACAAGGCTTTCGATCTCATCAATATTTTTTGCATAAACAAAACCATCTGGAAAAGGTCCAAAGTAATTATGCATACTCGCTTGTCCTGTTGCTTTGACAGTCGTGATCGTGCGTCCGTGAAATGAGTGGTCTAAAGTGATGATCTTATATCTTTTGATCTCTCCATCTTTTTCGCCATATTTTCTAGCGATCTTGATAGCACCCTCATTTGCTTCAGCACCGCTGTTTCCAAAGAAACATTTCATATCATATCCGCTTGCTTTGACTAGCTTTTCTGCCGCACGCGCTTGTGGAGCGATATAATACAGGTTTGACATATGGATCATATTTTTCACTTGAGAGCATAAAGCATTTGTGAGTCTTTCATTGCCATGACCAACACTTACAACCGCGATACCTGAAGTAAAATCGATATAATCTTTGCCATTTGCATCGATCAATTTTGCATTTTTTCCACTCACAAACTCCACATCTGCTCTTGCGTAAGTAGGTAAAACATATTTTGTATCCAACTCTTTTATTGTCATCTCAAACCTCATAAATATTTTCTGCGTAATTATACAAAGAAAATAGATTTAATGCTAAGCTTTTAAACTTTAATTTGAGGAGAGTGAAGATGCTAAAAATTGTGTACTGGGTTGTTGCAATTGGAGTTGTCATTCAATTTATAAGGCCCGATTTTAATAATCCAAAAAGTGATGAAAAAGTCGCACTTCAAACAGATGCAGCAACTATGAATGTATTGAAAACCTCATGTTATGATTGCCATTCAAATGAGACAAAATATCCTTGGTATCATAATATATCCCCCGTTTCATGGGTTATGGCTGAAAATATTGAAGATGGGCGTAAAGCGCTCAATTTTTCTACTTGGGCAAACATAGCACCAGATATCAAACTCAAGCGTCTTGAACGTGCAAAACAGCTGATAGCTCGTGGAGATATGCCAAAAAGCGAATATTGTCTTATCCACAAAGACGCTGTTTTAACATCTACGCAAAAAGCAACTCTTGCGCAGTTTTTTGATGCAGAGATGAAAAAAATCACACCGCAGTAACTCGTACTCTATTTTGCTGATATACAGCACTATTTCCCTCATAGCTTCGTTTTGAAGTTGTGAGATTGTTTACCCCATTTGTACCTGAATAAATTAACACACAATCTTCTCTTAGTCTCTCATCAAGGCTTACATGTAAGCATATTTTGCCACTCACAGAAGAGATCTCAACTAACTGGTTTTGCGTAAAGCCAAGTGATGGATGCAGATAAACTTTATCCTCCACTTTAAACTGCGAGTTGAGGCTTTTTGATGACTTACATGTAAGCAAATAAAGTTCATCTCCCTCATCTTTGTCACTCTCAAACTCATCTATAAAAACAAACTCCTCATTGCCAAAACCATTGTGATACGCGATCTCATCTCGACCTTTAATCTCTAAAATCCCCTCTTCATTCTCTTGTACGAATGATTTAAAATGTTCTAAATAAGACTCTTGTGATTCTAACTTTATAGCAAATGCATTACAAAGATATTGTGCCAATTCATACTCGCTAATGCCGATATCGCTCTCTTGAAGCTGTGGCATCTCGTACATGTAATGTGTCGCATAGGAGGTGCGAATATCACTTTTTTCCAAAAATGTTTTCGCTGGAATGACTAAATCTGCCATCGCGGATGTTTGATTTTCATAAAGCCCAAAGTAGATCATATTTTGTACTTTTTGTAGTTCTTCTCTCACTCGATTTGTATTTGGCATCTGATTTACGGGATTAGCTCCTTGGATAAAAACACTCTCAAAATCACCAAATTTTGTATCCACTTTACTCACTTTTTTAGGCTTACATGTAAACATAAACGGCGAGTCAATCCCTCTTTTGGAAGAACCCAAATAGCTCACTCCACTGCCCTCTTTTGCAAAAATTCCCAAAAGAACGCCAAAAGCATCGATGGTTCGCATCACATCTGCACCATCTAAATATTTTTGAATTCCCACTCCACAAAGAATCGCTACTTTTTTATCTCTCACAAGCTCCAAAAATCTACCAATATCTCCAAGTGAAACTCCAATATCATCCAATACGGCTTTGATACGAATCGTTTGTGTTAGTTCATAGAACTCCTCATACTCAGGAGCATACTGCTCTACAAACTCTTTATCTACACTTCCCTCTATAAATAAAAAACGAGATAAAAGCAGAGCAAACTCTGCATCACCATGAGGTTTTATCTGTACATGTAAGTCAGCATCTTTGGCGATCTGTGTTTTTATAGGATCGATAACAATAGTAGTTTTATCTTTCAATAGAGGCAGAATATGCGAAGATGTTGTATGAGGATTTCTCCCCCAAAAAACTATCACCTCTGACTTTTCTATCTGTTGTGGAGTCATGATATCATTATAGCCGCGCCCAGCAATGATGCCTGCCTCACCCGCTCCATCACACAAACTTCCATCAGTCAATGTAGCACCAAAACTACCAAAAAAATAATCCATTACCTCTTGCATCAAAGCAAAATTTCCATTTCCTCTAAAATGAAGCGTTTTTTGACTATTTTTTAAAATCTCTACAAGATACTCAAGAGCTAGCTCCATCGTGATCTCATGGCCTTTAAATCTTGGTTTTTCTATTCTCTTATAGTTTTCATAATGATTGAGATGCGAACATAAAAAACCCTGAGTCAAGCCTTGTTTTATCCCTTTTATAGTCTCATTTTCATAAAGAATCGTACAAGAATCATAACAATCTAAAGGACAAGCAGTAATATTTTTCAAATAAAATCCTTATGATCTGTTTTACGCCGATTCTACACATATCTCACTTTTAAACAGATAACAGCAAATATATAGCTGCATAATCTCATATTCATTTTTATTTCGATAATATTACGCTTAAACCCAAACACAGCTAAGGATGATTGTATGTCCGTACTAGACAATGTAGATGCGTCTACGAATTTAGCAAAAAATAATGAAGTGCAACTTCTAGTATTTAAAGTAAGCAATAATGAAGATGCAGCATATTATGCAATCAATGTTTTTAAAACAAGAGAAGTTGTAGAGTCGAAAAATCACTATCTCACACAGATCCCTTCATCACATCATATGTTGGAGGGAACAATAACTCTCAGAGGGATTCAAATACCGATACTTAACCTTCCAGCATGGCTTCATATGACTCTTGATAAAGAAGAGGTTAAAAGATCTAATATTTTAATATGTGATTTTAATGGTGTCATTATTGGTCTTCGTATTATGTCCGCATTTAGAGTGATTAAAAAGAACTGGAGTGAAATGCATGCACCAGAGAGTTACAGTGTTGGTGACAATAGTGTTGTAATGAATGATACAAGACTTGAAGATGGAAGTATGTGTCTTATTTTAGATTATGAAAAACTTTTGGCGGATGTTATTCCTCAAGCAATGGTAGATGTCAACGAGGGTAAACGTGCTTTAGAAGAGCTTGATATTCCTATGAAATTGAGAAAAGGTACTGTCTTAATAGCTGAGGATTCAAAAACTGCGCAAAAACATCTTACTCAAATATTTGAAAATGCAAACCTCAAATATAAAATCTTCAGTAATGGAAAACTCTTACTTGATTATATAAAATTATTTGAAGATCCTTCTGTCATTCCAGCCGTAATCACTGATATAGAGATGCCAGAAATTTCTGGATTTACTGTTATCAAAGAGTTGCGTTCTAACCCAATGACAGTGCAGATACCACTAATTGTAAATAGTTCTATGACTGGGGATAATAATAAACGAGAAGCAAAACTACTTGGAGCAGATGGTTTTATTGATAAGACAAAAAGTCACAATATCATCCAACTTATCGTAGAGGCTATGAATTCAAGAGAGCATAGTTAAAAGAAGAAAAAAATTGCTTACATGTAAAGGTCATTTCCTAAAACATGTAAGGTTTATGAAGCTTTATTAGAGCTTCATAATAGTTATCCGATTACTGCTACGAGTTGACCTTCAACTACTTTATCATTAACATTTACATTGATAGATTTTACAACACCACTACATGGTGCTACAACATCGATCTCCATTTTCATTGATTCAAGAATCAAAAGAACATCACCTTCTGCAACGCTTTGACCTACACTAGCAGAGATTTTCCACACTGCGCCTGGAAGTAATGCATTAACCGCTGTACCATCGATTTTTGGAGCTACAGGAGCAACTGGTGCTACCACTTGAGGTGCTGGAGTAGAAACTGTCTCACCATTTACTGCTGTTACTTGAATGTTTGCATCACCCTCAGCTACTTGAACGCTAAATTTCT
>CAITKP010000089.1 GCA_903892995.1 uncultured Campylobacterales bacterium | reverse complement strand
GCGACACTTTTTTTGCTCTCTCTGTCAATCTTGACAAAGAACCAGCTCTCACTCCCGAGCTTTTAGAAGAGCTTGGAGTTGAGCATATTTTAGTGCGTTGTAAACTTTGGGAAATGGATAAACTAGATGAACTAGAGGATTTTATTTTAGCTTGTAAATACAAGGAACTTACTCTCAATATTTTACAAGACCGTGAACATATTGAAGATTTAGCGCTTTTGAAAAATGATCTTCGCCTCATCTTTTCAAGCTTCCATAAAAAAGTCACAAGATTTCAGATCGGCTCTACCATCAACCGCGCAAAATGGGGATTTTTCAGTGTCGATGAGTACAACCGTTTTTATAAAGTCGCTTATGATTTAAAGCGTAGCGAATTTCCGCACATAAAGCTTTTAGGTAGCGGAGTAATCGATTTTGAGTACCATTTTACCGCTCATACACTTTTTCATCTCACGCCTACCAAGTATGATGGTGTCGCTTCACTTTTGTATGTCGACAGACGCGGTGCACCTGAAAATACACAGATGGGATTTGATCTCTCCTCTAAAATCGCTCTTTTAAGCAGTATGATTTCCCTCTCACCAAAAAGTAAAAATCATCTTTACATCACTGAGACAAATTGGCCTATAAGCAACACCGCACCCTACGCCCCAACAAGCGAGCACGAGTGTGTGGATGAGGAGAGTTATGCAAACTTTTTAGTGCGCTATTATCTTTTAGCTTTTGCTTCTCAAAAGGTGGATGCCGTGTTTTGGCATCAACTCATCGCTGCTGGATATGGGCTTATCGACAATCGCCAAGGGCTTAGAAAACGAAGTGCTTTTTATGCTTTTAAGACACTCATCTCTTTTTTAAAAGGTTCACAGTTTGTGCGTCTAGATAGCAAAAAAGGGCATTATATTCTTCAGTGCCTCAAAGATGACAAACCCATAGAGATTCACTGGTCACTTTCTCAAATAAGCATCAAAAACGAGAACTTTTTCACAGCATACTCACGCGATGGAGAACCTATCCAAGAGAGTGAGATAACTGTTTTTGGCTCGCCAATTTATTTACAAATCAATGATGGGTTATAATTTCACCCATGAATAAAAAAATAATCAATGTACCCCTTAGTATCTGGCTCGCTTTTGCTTTTAGCTCCACTCTTTTTGTGCTTTTCCCACAAATAGACATCTTTATCAGCTCTCTTTTTTACTCCTCACAAGAGGGGTTTTTTATGAATGGGACTTGGATCGAGGAGCTTTTATATAACTCAATCCAGCCTGTCGTCGGTCTTGCTATTGCTCTACCAATTTTGGTATGGATCTACAATCTCATCACAAAAAAAGATCTCCTACATGTAAACAAAAGAGTGATACTCTACCTTCTTTTAGTTGTTGCTATTGGACCGGGGATCATCGTCAATGATATCTTTAAAGACCATTGGGGACGTGCTCGTCCAGCAGAAACCACCATGTTTGGCGGGCATAAAGAGTTTACTCCCGCTTTTGTTCTAAGCGATCAAGGCGGATACTCTTTTAGCTGCGGTCACGCTGCGGGAGCGTTTTTTCTCATCGCCCTTGCTCTGCTTGCAAAAAAAAGAAGAACTTTTTGGATGAGTTTGGCGCTTAGCTATGGAGTTGCTATTAGCTTTATCCGTATCGCTGCTGGCGGACACTTTTTTAGTGACACCATCGTCTCTTTTTTCATTGTATATATAACAACACTTATCTTTTATGGACTATTTTTTAAAGAGGAAATTCATGAAATTTCGTAATCAACTCACACAAATTCTTCCACTTATCTTTTTTAGTTTTATCGTTTTGATGGCGATTCGTCTCTCTTTGTATAACTTCTATAAAACAGATTTTTCCGATCTTTCAAACACTGAAATAATCGCCTCTCTCGTGATGGGTTTTCGTGTGGATATGATTACGATTTTTACTTTTTCCTCACTTTTTATTCTTTTACTGCTCTTCATAAAATCTCCAAGAACACGAGTATTTGTAGCCGTTTTATGGGCGGCTGTTTTAAATATTATTTTTATTCTCTCTTTTGGTGATGTTTTGTATTTTGATTATATCCATCGTCATATGTCCAATGAGATATTTAATCTTGGAAATGATACCGATATCATCACGGGAATGGCTTTTGGATCGATGCTTCCATACACCCTTGGAGCGCTTATCCTCTCAGCTTTGTTTTTATATACCGTCTATAAACTTTTCTCGCATAGAACAAAACATTTTATCTATGGTAAAGAGCTTTTCATCACAACACTTCTCGTTATAGCCGTTCTTTTTCTTGGTATCCGCAATAATATTGCAGGAAAAAGTTTTGGCACAAGTGATGCCTATGCTGTAGATAAAGTTAGTAGCGGAAACCTTGCACTCAACGGCTTTTTTACGATGTATCGAACTGCAAAAACTCCAGTAAAACACAATCTGATGCAACTAGACAAAGCAATAGCCATCACACGTTCCCATCTGCTTTCACCAAAAACCCCGTTTATAGATGATGCCTTTCCCCTAGAGCGTTCATACAAAGGAAGTGACAAACCAAAATATAACGTTGTTATTGTTTTGTTAGAGTCTTTTGGAGCAGAGCATCTTGATGGTTTTACTCATTATAAAGAGCTGGGTGTTACACCTTACTTTAAACAACTCTCTCAAGAGGGATTGAAGTTTGATAATTTTTATTCCAATGGATATCGCTCTATTTTTGGAATCACTTCTGTGTTTACTGGGATCACGATTCCCGCTGGATTTGAGTATCTCGGGCATGGCTTAGAGCTTTCAAACTTAAGTTATCTTGGTAAAGTCGCAAAAGCAAACGGCTACTCCACAGTGGCTATGCAAGCAGCAAATAGCCGTTCATACAGAGTAGATGCGGTAAGTGCACTTGCGGGATTTGACAACTACTTTGGTGCTGAAAATATGCCAAATGTAGAGAGTGTGGATGCGGGCAGGAAACCGCTTACGGGAACGTATGATTACAATATGTTTGATTTTTATCATAAAAAGCTCAATAGCATGAAAGAGCCTTTTATGGGGTTTGCTTTTACAGACAGCACGCATTCAGATTTCTACCTTCCAAGCAAAAAATTTGAACGTTATCCACATGATCTTAAAAATTATAATGGCTCGCTCAACGCTTATATCTACACCGATGACTCCATCAAGCGTTTTATGGAAAGTGTCAAAAAAGAGCCTTGGTTTGATAGAACGATCTTTATCTTTACTTCAGATCATGGAAGCGGTGATGCGCTCAATGAGATCGCAAAAAAATATAGACCAGATGATAAACCTTTGCCGAGCATTGAGCATTTTAGAATTCCTCTCATCATCTATGCGCCTAAAATTTTCAAACCCGAAGTGATTCATACACTTGGAAGCCATAATGATATCTTCCCGACAATCGTAGATATGTTAGGTTTAAAAGCAGATATTACGACTATTGGAAGTTCCCTCTTTGATCCAAACATCAAAAACCGTTTCGCTTACTTTTTTGCAGGAGACATGATAGGTCTTAAAACCGATGATGGCTATATCAAATACAATTTTAAAGATGTCGTTGAGACCTCCGTTGATGCAAATAAAACAGCGAAAATGAAAGAACTACTTTTTGCCATCGATACAGCAGAAGCAAAACTTTTAACAAAAAATAGATGGAAAAAATAGATGAGAATACTTGTTATCCTCCCAAACTGGCTTGGGGATGCTCTGATGGCAACACCTGCCATTGAGCTTTTAAGTGTGAGTTATACAGATGCAAAATTTACTTTTGTAGGAAGTCATGTCTCCATAGAAGCTCTCAAACACCATCCAAAGTGTGAAAATGCCTATGTTGACGACACTAAAAATGGAGGCAACCGTTTTCTAAATACCTATAAATTTGCAAAGAAATTAGGACGTTTTGATCTAGCTGTGAGTTTTCGCAATCAGCTTCACTCCTCACTTCTTTTGCGCTGGACCAATACTGTTATCTGTTGTGCAAGAGGGTCGTGGCATTCGCAACTTCTGCTTTCTCATGCAGAGCCTGTTTCAACAGAACAACATCTTGTACTGCAATATCTTCAAATCGCAGCGGCAAATTTAGAAGATAAACCAACAGACGCTGTTCCACTCGAACTTTACATCCCAAAAAAAAGTTTTAAAAAGCCAACTTTGGGCATCAATGCAGGTGCGACCTATGGAAGTGCGAAGCGATGGTATCCTGAGCGCTTTGCGGAAGTGGCAGCACATTTTAGTGCCACTTACGACATCATCATCTTCGGTGGCCCAAATGAAGTGGGGATGGCTGGAGATATAGAAAAGGAACTCAAAACCTTACACCCAAAGGGCACTTCGCATGTAAGCAATTACACCAATCTTGCAGGAAAAACAAGCATCCAAGAACTATGCGCCACTATCGGTGGATGTTCACTCTTCATCACCAATGACAGTGGCCCGATGCACGTTGCAGCGGCGTATCAAGTCCCAACAGTTGCCATTTTTGGACCAACACGATATAAAGAAACTTCACAGTGGAAAAATAAAAAAAGCATTCTCATACGCCACGAAATGGATTGCTCTCCATGTATGAAAAGAGAGTGTCCGCTTAAACATCACAACTGTATGAAAGAGATAACAGCTACTGAAGTCATAGAAGCGGTAAAAAGCTTAAGCCTGTAAAACCAAGCAAGAAAGAAATATTTTAAACGGTTCTAAGCGTAGCGCAGCCTCGAAGAAATTTCAGAATGAAATTTTGAGAATGAGTGCAAAATAATTCTTTCTTGCGATTACACACTTTAAAGATACACAACCTCATCCGCTTTAACAATATGCACTTTTTTCTCCAAAACATTTTCTAAAACAGATCTCAAAATTGTCTGCTTATCCTCTTCGCCGTGGATTAAGAAGATGGTTTTTAGATCATCGATTTTTGATATCCATTTTATTAAGCCACTTTGATCAATATGTGCTGAAAAACCATTGATGGTGTGAATATTTGCTTTTATAAGGATATCTTCGCCATAAATCTTCACCCATCTCGCACCATCGACGATATGTCGCCCAAGCGTTCCAACTCCTTGATATCCAACAAAAATAATAGAATTTTTTGGATTCCAAAGTCGGTGTTTAAAATGGTGCAAGATCCGTCCGCCTGTGCACATTCCACTTCCAGCGATGATGATAGCTCGGCGGTCTATATCATTGATAGCGATAGAAGACTCGGCATCAGCTGTGTAGTTCAAGAGAGGAAAATCAAAAATAGTGCCGTTTTTTGATTTATTTTTTTGACATTTTTCACTTAATTCTTCAACATATTTTTTATAAACCTCCGTTGCTTTTTGAGCCATTGGAGAGTCCACAAATACTTTGCATGTAGGCAACTCTCCTCTATCATACATCTCTCGTAAAACACAAAGTATCTCTTGAGTTCTCTCTACTGCAAATGAAGGGATCACAACATTTCCCCAATTTTGCAAAGTATCGATAATAATCTTTTTAAATTCTACAATACTCGCATCGATATCTTTATGATCTCTATCTCCGTAGGTCGATTCTACATACAAAAAGTCCGCTTTCCTACACTGTGCTAAATTTGGCAAAACCATATCATTGTCATTTCCGATATCGCCAGAAAAAACGATCGTATATTCTACGCCATGCTCCATATATTTTATCTCGATAAATGCTGAACCCAAAATATGCCCCGCATCTCTGTATGTCACTTTTACGCCCTCACAAAGCTCTATCTCTTTATCATACTCGACATAACGCCAAGGTAAGGCAAAGACATTGTGAACATCCTCTTCAAGATAGATGGGTTTTGGTATGCTCTCTTCTTTTCCTTTTCGCATCGCTTTTTTATAGTGTGTTTCATAATCTTGCAACATAAGTTTTGCGCTGTCAAGTAAAATAACTTCAGCGAGATCGCGCGTTGGCCTTGTGGCAATAATATTGCGTTCAAACCCCTCCTTGACAAGCTTTGGCGTACGTCCCACATGATCCAAATGCGCGTGAGTGAGAAGAAGATAATCAACACTACTTGGCTCAAATCCAAAGCTCTCTCGATTTCTCTCCTCTTCTCTACCTTGAAACATTCCACAATCTATGAGAATAATTGGTCCATTTTCGATACTTAAAAGATGGCAAGAACCTGTGACGATTCCTGCTGCGCCGTGTGATGTAACTGTTGCCATTATTGTTCCTTGTAGTTGCGTTTACATTCAAGATATAAACAGTTTGGAAGTGGTTTTTTTTGTAAAAATGCTTCAATATTTAAAAGAGAGATCGCCATAATCCGTCCTAATGCCTCTTTTGTATAATAAGCCATATGAGGCGTAAAGAGAAGATTTTCTTTTACATGTAAAGGATTATCGCCATCAAGACAGATGATGTTTTCAAGCTCTTCATACAAAGTGTTTTCAATAAGCTCTGCCCGTGCCGCATTGACGATGATGGCATCTTTTTTGATGAGTGAGGCGTTATTTTGATTGATAAGCGATGTGGTTTCTGGAGTGAGTGGGAGCGCTAACATAATGATATCTGAGTCCTTGAGGAGGATATCGAGTGAAACAAAATCTAAACCAAGCTCATCGATAATGGGTTTGTTTGAGCGACTATACACATGCACATCCATCCCAAATCCTTTACCGATATGCACCATTTGCATCCCAATAGTTCCTAGTCCCAAAACGCCAAGTTTTTTTCCAAAAAGCTCGATCCCTTTGAGATCATCATAATGGAAATCACCCTCTTTTGCTCTTTGCAAAGCAATATCTGTTTTTCGAGTAGCATTTAAAAGAAGAGAAAATGAAAACTCTGCAACAGCGGGACCCGCGTACCCACTCACATTTGAAAGGAGTAAACCATTTTTGTAGATATCTTTGCATAAAAGATGATTGTAACCTGTTGAGCGAGTTTGAATATACTTTAGTTTTGGAAGTTTTTGCAAGAGTGCTTCATCGATTTTAGAGTGTACAAAAACAGAGATCACATCATAATCAAAGCCTACATGCGAAGTGCCCTTTGGGTGTAAAGCTTCATTGATTGTTTCGTTAAAAAAGAAAAGTTCCTCACCCTTGAGTGCTTTTTCAAAAAAGGAACGCTCCTGCTCTGTACATTCAAAAAAAGCTATCTTCATAACTCGCTCTCAATCTTTGCAATATTTTCTATGGTTTTTAAAACACTATCTGGATTGAGACTGATGGAGTCGATGCCAAGGCGCACCAAAAACTCTGCCATATCTGGATAATCTGATGGCGCTTGCCCACAAATGCCACTATGACGAGCATTTCTTGAAGCGCCCTCAACTGCCATTGCAATCATCTTTTTCACACCCTCATCACGCTCATCATAATCAAACGCCACGATCTGCGAATCTCTATCGACTCCCAATGTCAGTTGCGTCAAATCGTTGCTTCCGATGCTAAAGCCATCAAAAATTGCACTAAACTCATCGATGAGGATCACATTGTTTGGAATCTCGCACATCACATAGATTTCTAAACCATTTTTGCCACGCTCTAAACCATATTTTGCCATGGTTGCAAGAACATCTTTGCCCTCTTGTACACGCCTGCAAAAAGGGATCATTAGGATTACATTAGCAAATCCCATCTCTTGGCGCACTCTTTTCATCGCCGCACATTCAAGTGCAAATCCCTCTTCATAACTTGGGTGGCTATAACGTGCAGCGCCTCGAAACCCTATCATCGGATTGGCATCAAGAAGCTCAAAAAACTTCCCACCCAGAAGCTGGGCATACTCATTTGTTTTAAAATCACTCATACGCACAACGCAGGGGCGCGGATAAACAGAAGCCGCAATAGTCGCAACGCCCTCACTCAAACGACGGATAAAATAATCTTTATACTCTTCGACTCCCACTAAATCCTGTACCGCTTTTTGTGTTGCAACATCAACTCTTTGAGGATGTACTAAAGCCATTGGATGCACTTTTATATATTCATTGATGATAAACTCCATACGTGCGAGACCGATTCCATCGACTGGAAGAGAGGAGAGAGAAAATGCAAGATCTGGATTTCCGAGATTCATCATAATCTTTGTTTTTGTTTTTGGCAGATTTGTGAGATCGGTTTTTTCTATCTCATACTCCAAAATTCCCTCATACACATACCCATTTTCACCCTCAGCGCAACTCACTGTG
>CAITKP010000088.1 GCA_903892995.1 uncultured Campylobacterales bacterium | reverse complement strand
TCTTGTTATCTACTTGCTTAGTTTTCAATGATCTCAAACTAGAAAGACGTCGTCTCTCAAGGCCTTAACTTAAGGTCTCATCGTTTGTGGACGGGAATTATAGACAAATCAGAAATCAATGTCAAGGGGTTTTTGAAAGAAATTTTGAAAAAGTGAAAAATTTGTTAAAAATCTTCACATTTTGATTTGAATTTCTTATAATATGAAGATTCTTACGCGTTTTGCTTTAATATTTATCTCTTTTAGTTTCAATATTCTCTCAATATTGCAATCATTTTTTATTGCAACATAGGAGTCTTTTTGTAAAATATCTATATTTCCTATGCAATCTTTATCTAATCCTAGTGTTTTTATAAATGTTCCTACAATATCTCCAGCTCTTATCTTCTCTTTTTTTCCAGCTAAGAGATGGAGTGTTGTATATTTTGCCAAAAGAGGTTTTTTGCTCTCATATGTAAGCGTTTTTAAATCTATCTCTTCTATATCTGTTTTTACTAGCTCTTTAATTGCATCTAATTGATTTATATCATTTTGACTGTAAAGACTTATACTTATACCTTCATCTCCAGCTCTTGCTGTTCTTCCAACTCTATGGAGATAAACCTCTTTATCTTGTGGTAGATCATAATTGATCACTAATGATATATCTTTGATATCTATCCCACGAGCTGCAAGATTTGTTGTTACTAAAATCGGTATGCTTTTATTGGCGAACATAAGCAGCATCTCATTTCTGATATTTTGCTCCAAGCCTCCATGAAGATACTCAGTATCAAACCCATCACTATATAACTTATGCGTCACCTCTTCAACATCTACTTTGGTGTTACAAAAGATAATAACCGAATCTGGTCTATAGGAATAAAGAATAGTTTTTAGTGTTTCATATTTTTCCTCTTTATTTACTTTACATGTAAGCTGTTTTAAGTACCCCTCATTATCCTCTTCTATTGTTACTGTTTTTGGATCATGCATCACTTTGGCAACAAGGTTTTTTATATCATCTGGATAGGTCGCTGAAAAAAGTAGAGTTTGTAGTTTTGATGGCAGTTTTGTTTTGATGTAGGAGATATCATCATAAAAGCCCATATCAAGCATTCTATCGGCTTCATCTAAAACCAATATTTGAATATGACTTAGATCAATACTCTCTTTTCCTATATGGTCGATGATACGCCCTGGAGTTCCTACAACTATATGTGCACCTTTTTCAAGTGAGCGTCTTTGGTTACCCAAAGATTCTCCGCCATATATTGTGACTATTTTCACATTATGCTCTAGGCGCGCGAGTTTTCTTAGCTCTGTAGCCACTTGTTCACATAGTTCACGGGTTGGGCAGATGACTAAAAACTGTATATTAAATTTTTTTACATCAAGACTTTGCAATATTCCTATTCCAAAGGCAATCGTTTTTCCGCTTCCAGTTTTTGATTTTGCAATCAAATCTGAGCCCTCTAAAATAATAGGAATCGCTTTTTGTTGGACAGGTGTCATAGAGGAAAAACCGAGTGAATCAATATTTTCCAAGAGTTTTTTGTTTACATGTAATGAAGAGAAGCTGTTATCTGGCATGTTCAATCTTTTTTATGACAGTATAGCATCATATAAAATTTTTGGCATGGATTATGCTATCACATACTTTATGTACATATCATCTTTTAACACTTATATCGATTCCATCCGACCATATAGTAAGCAGCAAAGCTCTACAATTCTCAAATCTAGTAGTGATTTTAAAGAGGTTCTTGCTTCAAAACAACTCGAAACATACACATTTAACAAATCGTTTCCTGTAGATTATGTAAACAAAGAGAGCACTTTTTTCAATAAACTTCGTATGTACACTCCAAAAGATCCAGAGATCTCTCAAACTCTCGAAGAAAGCTACCATGTAAGCAATTTTGATATTTTAAAAAAAAGATCGCAAAGTTATACAACACCTATAAATAAAATAAATGTTTTTTCTAAATACACACAAGCGCTCACACCAAACCTCGGTGAGACGAAGTTTGATGTACAAAAACAAAAAATTGCAAATATCTATCTTCAAAATGATGCTTACTTTAATAAAATAGCGATCTAAGAGCCTTGTTATAGAGTGAGATTAAAGTTTCTCCAATATCTTTGCTACAACTTCACTTGGATTTTCAGCTTGATAGATTGGACGTCCAACTACAATGAAATCTACCAGCGCAGAGTGTGCAAAATCTATATCTGCAACACGCTCTTGATCTCCGGCATCTTCACCAAAGGGACGAATACCCGGAGTTAAGGTCATAAATTTTTCAGATGTAAGATTTTTAATAGAATAACTCTCAAACGCACTGCACACAACGCCGTCCAAACCGCTCTCATAAGCATCTTCAGCAAATCTGTCCGCTTTTTTTGCAAGCTCAGTGTTATAAATATATGCAAAATCCTCTTCATTAAATGAAGTAAGCGCAGTAACCGCCAAAACTATCGGACGGTTTTCATACTTTTCTAATCTTTTCATCACTGTACTCATCGCTTTTTTCCCAGCACTTGCATGAACATTGAACATATCCACGCCAAGTCCCATGATAGATTCGGCCGCATCTGCCATCGTGTTTGGGATATCGTAGAGTTTGAGGTCTAAAAAGATTTTAAAATCAGGATTGATTGCTTTGATGGCTTCTATAAACTCTTTACCATCACGAATATAAGAGCGAAATCCAACTTTAAGCCAAACATCAAACTCTTTTAATTTTTCTACAAGTGCTAAATTCTCCTCTTTTGTTGGGAGGTCAAGGGCGATACATAGTTGCATAGTTTCTCTTTGTAGTGATTTTTAATAGAAGGATTATAACATTTGTGGGGTAAAAAGGCTTATACCCGCAAGGTGCAGTTTACATGTAAGCCTTTTTTAGCTTACATGTAAGATAGAAATTTGAATTAACCTTTGACCATCGTTTCAATTTTTGCAACAATGCTTGGGTCTTCAAGAGTTGAGATATCTTGTGTGATCGCCTCACCTTTTGCGATTGAGCGTAAAATACGACGCATAATTTTTCCAGAACGTGTTTTAGGAAGTCCTGGAGCAAAAACGATATCATCACATAGAGCGATATTACCGATCTCCTTTTGAATCACTTTATTGATTGATTTATACTCTTCAAGCTCATCTGCCACACCGCTGTCAGATTTTAAAACAACATAAGCAAAGATTCCCTCGCCTTTGATTTCGTGAGGTTTTCCAACAACTGCAACTTCTGCGACATTTGGGTGTTTTTTGATCGCAGCTTCAACTTCAGCTGTTCCCATTCTGTGACCTGAAACATTGATAACATCATCTGTACGACCTGTGATCGTGATGTATCCATCAGCATCATAGTTTGCACCATCGCCTGTAAAGTAAACTGCTTTACCATCTTTTTTCACATCACCAAAGTATGATTTTACAAAACGCTCAGGATCACCCCAAATTCCGCGGATCATTGAAGGCCAAGGACGCGTCACACACATATAACCACCCTCATCTACTCCAACTTTTTCACCCGTTTGAGGATCTAAAATCTCAGCCATAATCCCTGGAAGCGGGAATGTCGCACATGCTGGTTTGATCGGTGTAGCACCTGGAAGTGGAGAAACGATATGTCCGCCAGTTTCTGTTTGCCAGTACGTATCCACGATCGCACATTTACTTCCACCAACTGCTTCATAGTACCATTTCCACGCTGGAGGATCTATTGGCTCGCCAACTGTTCCAAGAACTTTTAGTGAAGAAAGGTCATATTTTGCAGGCTCCTCTTCACCCATTTTGTGCAGTACACGAATTGCTGTTGGAGCTGTATAGAATTGGTTGATCTTATACTCTTCTACCATTTTCCAAGGACGACCAGCATCTGGATAAGTTGGTACACCCTCAAACATTACAGTTGTAGCACCCATCGCAAGTGGTCCATAAACAATGTATGTATGACCTGTAATCCAGCCAACATCCGCTGTACACCAGTAAGTGTCATTCTCTTTTACATCAAATACCCATTCCATAGTCATCTGCGCCCAAAGGATGTATCCAGCAGAGTTATGTTGGACACCTTTTGGTTTTCCAGTTGAACCTGAAGTGTAAAGCAAGAAAAGTGGATCTTCAGCATCCATCACTTCTGCCTCACATGTAACGCTTTGGTGCTTGATAAGTTCATTGTAAGAGTAGTCACGCCCAGCAACCCAAGTCACATCTTCGCCATTTCTCTCAACAACTAAAACTTTTTCAACAGGAGTCTCACCAGTAAGTGCCTCATCAACAACAGGTTTAAGCATATATGGTTTATCTTTTCTAAATGCACCATCTGCTGTAATAACCACTTTTGCCTCTGCATCAGCGATTCTATCACGCAGTGCTTCAGCCGAAAAACCACCAAATACGATAGAGTGAATAGCACCGATTCTAGCACATGCAAGCATTGCATACGCAGCTTCAGGGATCATTGGCATATAGATAACAACACGGTCACCTTTTTTTACACCAAACTCATTTTTGAGTAGGTTTGAAAAACGGTTTACGTTATAGTAAAGCTCTAAATATGTGATGATTTGTTTGTCACCTCTATCACCTTCAAATATAATAGCCGCTTTATTTTTACGCGTGTCTAAATGGCGATCAATACATTGAGCAGCAACGTTTAGTTTTCCACCCTCAAACCATTTAACAAAAGGAAAATTACTCTCATCCAATGTTTTTGTAAAAGGTTCAATCCAAGTGAGTTTCTCTTTTGCGTAATTTCCCCAAAAACCTTCATAATCTTCCATTGCTGCATCTTGCAACGCCTGATATTCACACATATTTTTTATTCTTGCAGTTGCTGCGAACTCTTTATTTGGTTGAAAAACTGGTTTTACATTTTCTGACATTAAATCTTCTCCTTGGTTAGTTTTAAATATATCATAGCAGTCATGATCGCATCATTGACAGCATTATGGGCTCCCATATTAGGAAGTTTGCAATTTTTAAGGATTGTATCGAAGCGTAAATCGATATTTCCTTGAGGGATGAACGAGATTGTTTTTTCAAAATAGATTTCAGATACTTCAATCATTTTGTTTGGCAATGTCACTCCAAGCATAGGCTTAATATAACGATTGATCATCGCAACATCAAACTCTAAATAATATCCAATCAAACTCCTTGATCCTATAAAATGCAAAAACTCTTTGATAGCACTCTGTGGATCTTTCGCATCAACGAGATCACATTCTCGTATCCCGTGTATAAGGATACTCTCAGAGCTGATATCTTTAGAATTTTTCAAATATATCTCAAAAGTTTTTGAGGTTAGTATTTTATTATCTTTTATCTTTACTGCACCTATAGAAAGTATCTCATCTGTCTTAGGATTTAGTCCTGTTGTCTCGGTATCAAATACTACATACTCATCACTTAGGTCATCTTCAAATAAAAATGAAAAATTTGGATCCTTTAGATTACTAAGATTTCGATTTTTTTTCCATTTATTATAAAAAGATGAAAACATCAGCTTACCATGTTAAGATGAAAATGAAAAGCTAAAAACTTTTTCAACTTATTCACGACTTTAAAACTGTCTTTAAGAAGATCTATCTCTATTTTTTGTAATTTTTTTGGATTTATATAGTTCATCTCATCAACACTTTTTGCCTCTAACATCGCTTGAAGTCTAATTGATGACAAAGTATCAAAACACTCAATAAGTTCAGTTGCAAATGTTTTATCAAATATCCCTTTGTTGTTAAGCGCTTTTATCCTCTCTATGGTGTTTGTTGCATCGATTTTATACTCTAAAGAGAGTGAACGCACTCCATGAACAAGGGCAAATATACCTCCTTTTTTAAGATCAAGTTTATTCTCATGTTTTTTCTCTAGTACAAATCCAGAAAATAAAGAGAGCGGTGTTTCAAAACTCAGCGCTGCTTTTGCCAAATGAGCCAAGACATCATCACGAGATTGAAAGCTTACATGTAAGTATGATTTTAGATTTTCAAGCAGAGTCTCATCTCCGCACAAAGCTTTTGCATCTAAAAAGATACTAAGATTTTGTAAGTTTTCACCATAAAGACTCTCGATCCAGATATCGATAAGTTTTTTATATTCTGATTCGCTTTGTCTCCAAAAAGGATTACTCACCATCACATCCCCAGCACAAGGAGGAAATCCCAAATCTAGCAAGTAACGATTTAAACGCATCATCGGCTCTTTAAATACTTCAACATCAACACCATCTTTTATAATAAGGGCATTGTCTTGATCTGTTTTTATGCTCTGTTCTTCACGTCCCTCAGAACCCATAACAATAAGTACACAGCTTTGTTGCAACTCTTCACTCACACAAATATCAAAAAGTTTTTTATAAATTTTCGCATTGAGTGTTGCTATAAGTTTTGTAATGTAGCGAACTTTCACACCCTTTGCATCAAGAGAAATAATGATATTACGAAGCTCTTTTTGAAGATTTTTCAAATCATCCAGTGTTGTCGCTTTTTCTATTTGAACCATAACAAGATGCGAGTGATTTGCGAAATAGCTGAGTAAATCCAGCTGTTCTAGGATGCCAACAACTTCCCCATCATGCGTCACAACAACTCTTTTGACACTCTTTTGTGTCATCAGCAGTAGTGCATTAAATAAAAAATCGTTGTAATCAATACTGATGAGTGTTTTAGAAGCTATCTTTTCTATGGATTCATCCACAGATATTTTCCCAAGCAATACGCACTCTTTGAGATTTGTATCGGTCACAATCGCATAAGCAGTCTCATTTTTGACCAAAATCACGCTTGCTTTTAACTCTTTTTGTTTCAACAGAGCATTATAAATACTTGTGCCGCTATTGACAATACAAGCATTATGAAGATAGATGTCGCTGACTTTTGAGATAAGAAATGGAGTAAGGTCGCTTTGGTTGTGGTATTCTTTGAGCTGTTGGTGGCGGGTTATAAAGTCTTGTAAAAAATAACTTTGTACATCTTTATTTTCTAAAAGAGTTAAAAAATCATCTTTTTTTATTTCGTAACAGATTAAATCTTCATCGACAACAAATCTTCCTTCTGTCTTTCCATAGAGAAGTGCATCGGCATCGAAACTATCACCGCTACTGTAAAAATTATAAACTTCATCATCAATAAACTCTGTAACAGAGCCTTTGATGATGATATAAAACGCAATGGATGAAAGCGTTTTGGAGATGAGCAGCGTCCCCTTTGGATAATACGCAATATCCATTTTTTCCATCAGATCATCCAGCACAGATGGGCTTAGTAGCCCAAAGGGATGGATAGACTCGATTAGTTTTCTCTGCTCAAATATACTCATGATTAATGCTCAGACGCGCCCTCTGCACCAATACCTGTTTGGCTTCTGATAAATTGCGCTTCAAAAGCTTCTTGTTCAGCTTTTGCACTCTCAGATTTATCTGTAATTGAGAAGAACCAGATACCAACAAACGCAACTGTTACAGAGAAAAGTGCTGGGTATTTGTAAGGGAAGATTGCCGCAGCAACTGCTTCTTTATCTTTAAGTCCCATAACGATTTCGCCCCATACACTTGGTCCAAGGATTACAAGTACAACTGCTGTAAGAAGACCTAAGCTTCCACCGATTACCGCACCACGAGTTGTTAATTTTCTCCAGTACATTGAAAGGAAAAGAATTGGGAAGTTAGCAGATGCAGCAATAGCAAAAGCAAGACCCACAACAAAAGCGATATTTTGTTTCTCAAATGCGATACCTAAAATGATAGCCACGATACCAAGTGCAACAGTAGCAATTTTAGAAACTCTCATCTCTGCCATACCATCAACTTGACCTTTTTTCCATACAGAAGCGTAAAGATCATGGCTAATTGCAGAAGCACCTGCAAGTGTTAAACCAGAAACAACTGCTAAAATAGTAGCAAAAGCAACCGCTGAGATAAATCCTAAGAAGAAATCTCCACCAACAGCATGTGATAAGTGAATCGCTGCCATATCATTTCCACCAAGAATTGGAAATTTACCATCTACAGCATGTTTTGCCATATCTAAGTATTGTGGATTTTGGAAAACCATAACAATCGCACCAAAACCGATGATGAAAGTTAAAATATAGAAATATCCAATAAAACCTGTTGCATAGAAAACTGATTTACGCGCTTCTTTTGCATCGCTAACTGTGAAAAATCTCATTAAAATGTGTGGAAGACCCGCTGTACCAAACATCAAAGCAATTGCTAAAGAGATCGCAGAGATAGGATCGCTTACAAGTTTACCTGGACTCATGATACTTGCATCTTTTAACTCAGTTGCGTGAGAGAAAAGTGAACCAAAACTAAAGTCATAATGAGCCATAACAGCTACAGCCATGAAAGTTGCACCAGCAAGAAGTAAGAACGCTTTTACGATTTGAACCCAAGTAGTTGCAAGCATTCCACCAAATGTTACATAAAGAACCATCAATACACCAACAAGAACAACAGCCATCTCATATTGAAGACCAAATAAAAGTTGGATAAGTTTTCCAGAACCAACAATTTGAGCGATCAAATATAAAATAACAGTTGTAATAGAACCAAACGCAGCTAAAGTACGGATAGGACCTTGTTTAAGTCTGTAAGACGCAACGTCAGCAAATGTATATTTTCCAAGATTTCTAAGAGGTTCTGCGATCATGAAAAGAATAATCGGCCAGCCAACAAGGAAACCAATAGAGTAGATAAGCCCATCATACCCTTTTGAGTAAACAAGACCAGAAATACCTAAAAACGAAGCAGCAGACATATAATCTCCCGCAATCGCCATACCATTTTGAAAACCTGTGATTCCCCCACCAGCTGTGTAGAAATCTTTTGCGCTTTTTGTTCTTTTTGCAGCCCAATAAGTGATCCCTAAAGTCGCACCTACGAAGATAAAGAACATAACGATTGCAGACATATTAAGCCCTTGCTTTTGCACTTCACCTTGAATTGCATCAGAAGCAAAAAGTGTTAAAGCAGATAATATTAAAAAAGTTAAAGCTCTTTGCATTAATTATCCTTTACTGAATTTTTAATTTTATTGGCAAGGTCATCGAACTCACTATTTGCTCTTTTTGTATAGATACCCGTTAGGACAAAAGCAAACACAATAACGCCCATACCGATTGGAATCCCTATCGTTGTAACTGAATCACTTGAAAGTGGAGTTCCCAAAAGTTTTGGGTCAAAAGCGATTGTTAGGATAAATGCAAAATACACAACCAACATCGCAACTGTAAGAATAATGGAAAACGACGAACGTTTTGCCACTAACTCTTGATAATTTGGATCATTTTTGATCTGTTCTACGAGTTCTTTTCTCATAAACTTTTTCCTTTTTTTGGTTTAGAAATTATAGTTAGCTATAAATCTGTATTCGTCCCAGTCTCTTATACCGTTTGTTGTACTGTCTTCATATTTTCTTGGGAAGTTTCCACGAAGTTTGAGTTCAAGATTTTTTACTGCTGCTGGTTTAAATGCAATATCAAATCCTGGTTCAGTTGCGATACGTGCTACGCCATAACCATTGTTTTTATCCATATCAAATGATGTATAATAAGCGCTTGCGACAACATTTGCACCCATATTTTTAAAATCATAAGAAGCTGCTACTTTTGTTGCTTTTGTACCCGCCATAAATTGATGACGAGTTACCATTCCTTGTGTATAAGCTGGCATTCCACCCCATGGAGATATTGTTGATTTAGCAAGTGCTGCTTGTGTTTGTAGTGTAGCTTGTGTTGTTGGGTTTGGATCTGTTGGTAATGTGTCCGCTTTACTTTGCTCAGAGTACGCTACAAATATATTTGCATCACCAATAGCTGCATTAAATTTTGCTGCACCAAAAAAGCTGTTTACATCACCAGCATATCTTTCGCCAACAGCATTTTCTTTAATCATCTGAGCAGAGAGCGATGGCTTAATCTTATCTGTTAAAAGACAGTTCCAGCCAATACTCGCTTCACCATACACAGCATTTAAAATATCATACGCATAATAATCCCAAACTTGAGCTTTTAAAGAGCCGTTTGCATAAACAGCGGCTGCAGTTGAGACACCTTTAGTATCCTTATTAACTGCCCATGTTCCCATATTTGTAAATTCACCTTGATGTTTTACTGTATTTCCTGCAACTGCCGTATATCCTGAAGTTGCACCGAGAACACCACCATTATAGCCATTAGCAAATGTTCCTGCCGCTTCTTGTGTTACATGGGCAGCGACTAATGTCGTATTTGCAATATCCGTATTTGTTAGCACATATGCTTCAAAAAGAGATGGAAGCATACGAGCATCATCACTTCCAGCAAGTGGCGTATCTAACTTTTGACGTCCACCTTTAAATGTTGTTTTTCCATTTTTATACTGAACATACGCTTCGCCTAAAAGTGAATATGAAGTTCCATTTTTACCTAAAAGTGTAGGATCTACCGTTTTATCCGTTAAAGTAGTTCCTAATCCAAAGCCATTTGTCGTGTAAAACGCTGCACCAAGACTCAATCCTTGATAATCAGCTGTTTCGTATTTTAAGTAACCACCAACAGTGTTTGCTGTACGCTCAAAATCTTTTGCAACTGTATAGTTCGTATTTCTCAAAATACTAAACTCTCTAATCTGCCCGCTAACTTTTCCATCTTTAAACATTGAACTTAAATCATCTGCTGCATTTGCAGAAGTAAGTAAGCCAACTGCCACTAAACTCATTACTAGATTTTTTTTCATTTTCGTTCTCCTCATTTTCTAAGGATAATAGTAAATGAGAAAAATAGCACGAACGTAGCAAAGCCAACTATTAATAAAACAAATGCATAGTTCACTCTTTTTGTTACAAAAAGTTACATCATTTTTCCTTTTTTTGAACTATATCTACAGAACAGGTCATTCCAGCAACTAAAGTGAAACCTTTTGGAACACTATCGATCTTTATACGCACTGGAATACGCTGTGCTAGACGAACCCAAGTAAAAGTTGGATTGACATTTGCCAAAAGTCGCTGATCGGTAACATTGTCTCTATCGGAGATCCCTCGCGCCAAACTCTCAATATGTCCTTTTACAATATAGTCAGTCCCCAGCATATACATCTTTGCCAAGTCGCCTACATGTAAGAGTGAAAGTTTGTTCTCCTCAAAATATCCATACACCCAAAAAGAGTCATTTTTGATCATTGCCAAATGTGTCTCTCCTGTTTTAACATAGTCCCCTTTTCTTAGTAAAAGGTTGCTCACCCAGCCATCACATGGAGCCTTGATTTGTGAGCGTTGTATGTCGAGCTTTGCTGTTTCCACTTGTGTCAAAGCCTCTTCATATTTTGCTTTTGCCACAGCAACTTCAAGCATGGCATCATTGCGACTCTCTTGTGAAACCACCTCATCACTAAGTCCTGCACGTCTTTGATACTGATTTTGTTTCATCTCAAACTCTGCTTTTTTAGTCCGTGCATTTGCTTCAACATTTTCAAGCGCATGAATAAAACGCTCCTTGTCTATCTCAAAAAGAGGATCACCACGTTTTACAAACTGATTATCAAGTACATAAACCTTACTGACAAGGCCGCTTACATCAGGAGCGATCATCACAACTTCCGCACGTACACGCCCATCACGAGTCCATGAACTGTTCATATAATGTTCCCACAACTTCAACCCAAAATACAAAGCAATACCAACCACAAAAAAAGTCAGAAGGTATCGTATAGCTTTTACAAAAAATAATCTCATCTCATCCTCAATGATAAATAGTTAAACAAGCAAAACTAAATAAGCAGACAAAAAGCGCTGTTCTAAAAAGCCCTGCATGCCAAACATATTTATATGCACCTAGCTCGCTCAAAATCGTATCTACCCAAATCATAAAAACAGCAAGAGATACAAAAATAGGCAAAAGTGTCGGCATCTGAACACCTAAAAAAGTGATATCCAAAGGCAAATTTAAATCTAAGAACACATATCCTCCCTCATAACTGGTATAGCGATCTTACTCAAAAGAATCGTTCTCATTAATGCCACTTCTTGGCTTACATGTAAGGATTTTCTCGCATCCACAAGCAGAGTAAGCATCTTTTGTTTTAAAGCTTCACTCGGTGTTTGAAAATACTCTTTTATCGCCTCAAGAAGCAGCTCTATATCTTTAAATTGCGCGGGCGAATTTTTCATCTTTTTTCGCACTCTCATAAGAGCACCGCCGATCTCCAAAGTGACAAGCAACCATTCATACACCAAACGGTTTGATCGGACATTGAGTCTTCCTTGCGTTGAAAACTGCTGCACCATATCCCGTCCCATACTCTCAAGTGAACCTCGATGAAGATTTAAAGGCGCATTACAAAGATACACGATCTCTGCTCTTAAGAGTTTTGCCACCCTTTTTTGCGACAAGCTACAAGACCAAAAGTTCACAAGCAAATAAGCAACACCCGCCAAAGTGACACCAAGCAGTGAAGCGATAGTTGTTTCCAAAAAAGTTGTCGGATCGATCTTATAGAAAAGATCAAAAGAGCTTTGAGACATAAATAAAAATACAAAGCCCAAGGAGAATCCAGTCCATTTAGGCTTTGTAGTCATCCAGCCAACAAACGCCAACACAGGCACTATAACCAAACAAAGCGTATAGATATCGCTTGTGAACTCAGGAACAATATAAAAATCATACACAGCCGCGACCACAGCCGCACTCACTGCGCCTTTTAAAAAGTTCATCACCGCATCCAATGGACGTGGCAAAGTTCCAATGAGCAAACTTATAACGACCGCCATTGTGACCGTGATCGTGCCATATTTCCATCCGCTGAGTATCCAAAAAAGCATACTCACAAGTAAAACTCCACTTCCTCGCAAAGCAGCGAGGAGGAGCAACAAGTTGTCTGTATGTGTTTTAAAACGCACCATTGGACGCAATTCATGGCTCTCTTTTTTAAAATCTTTGCGCTTTAAAAAAGAAAAATAGCTCGTGCTATAGATAAAAAACTCATCAAAAAGACGCATGATCAAATAGCAAGCAGACACCAACAGATCATAGCTTTGTAAATCCAAATCTGTTTTAAAATGCTCATCCATTTTCTTTACATGTAAGCCCATTGCCTCTTTGATGGCTTTGTGTTTTGCTTTATCAAGATTTGCACTCTCCCTCAAAGCATCGCCCATGAGCAGATAAAGTTCTTGAAGCATTTTTTTATGCTTCGCTTGCATTTGTGTTTGGCTATTTTGCATAATATTTTCTAGTGAATGGTAAGTTGTTGAAAGATGCATAAACTCTATATTTAACTGCTCTAAGGAGAGTCTGCTTCTTTTATCTATCCCACTTTCAAAAGCACTGTTGATTGCTACTGCGTGAACACCAACAACTCCGCTTGAAAACTTTGTGACATCTGCATTTTGCTGCATTTGTGTATTTAGATTGAACTCTTGAAGCGTTTTTACAACATTTTCAAATCTCTCTCTTTCGCTTACATGTAAGGAGTTTGAGAGCTTTCTTGGAAACACAAGATCACTCACGATTGTCGCACACAAGATCCCAACCATCACTTCACTAAAACGAGAAGTGGCGATATCAAAAATATCCATCGGATGCTCTATCACAGGAAGTGCTACGATACATAAAGTATATCCCGCCAAAACAAATCCATAGGATTGAAAATTTCTATATTTAACTCCCGCAGCGGTGGTGATGCCGATCCAAAGCGCAAGAAAAAAGATAAACCAAAGCGGCTCTTGAGCAAAAGCTCCCACCATCAAAACCGAGACAATGACTCCAGCGATTGTGCCAAGCACTCGATAATAGCTCTTTGAAAATACAAGACCGCTTTGTGGCTGCATAACAATAAAACTTGTGAAAATCGCCGTTCTTGGGTCTGGAAGTGTCAAAATCATAGAAACTATCAGTGCTGAGCAAGCCGCCAAAATAGCTTTTGCCATATAAATAAGTGTCGGCATATCTAAGCTTAGCCAATCAAGAAACCCCTCTTTGAGAGGTTGATAATAGAGATGACTATTTGCTTGCATTTTTATCCACATATCCGCCGCCAAGCGCTTTGATGAGTTCAACTTGTAAATAGGCCCTATTTTCTTGAAGCTCGATTTTCTCAAAATCTTGCCCAACCATCTGCATCCTTACATGTAAGAGTTCTCTCTTGTTGTAAATTCCAGCTTGAAATCTCTTTTGCGCTATCTTTTCATTGAGCGCCATCGTGCTGGATTCCTTTACATGTAAGGCGATTTCATCAGCTAAAATTTGAGTTTTTTTCAAGGTTGAGACCACTTCATTTGCAGCTTTTATGAGCACTTTGTCATACTCATTGACTGAGCTGTTATAATCGCTTACATGTAAAGCTAAATTTGCTTTTCTTTTGTCACCATCAAACAAAGGTAAAGAAAATGCCACCCCAGCCGAGGGCGCATAGGAGCTGTGTCCCAAGAATTTATCTAAATCAAATGAGACAACACCAACCATCGCAGAGAGACTGACATTTGGATAAAACGCTGTCTTTGCAAGCTCAATATTTTGTGCTTTTGAAAGCACTTTATACTTTTGCACGCTGATATCTGCGCGATGAGAAAGAAGATCTAGATATATCTCTTTAGGAAGAGGCACTTGAAACTTTTCATCTATTTTCGGTGTTTTAAACTCTTTTATTTTTGATGGCATCAAACCCGCTAAAATAGCGATACTCGCTTTTTTTGTTTCTATAGCACGTTTTATAGTTTGAATCTGGCGCTCTATTTTAACTATACTCAAAGAGAGCTCATTGAGCGCCATCGTATCACTCAATCCGCTTTGATAACTCTTTTGCATAATATTTTTTTCCTGCTTCAAAAGATTGCTCAAGGTCTGCTCTGCCTCAACTCTTTTTTCATCATAATTCCATGAAAGGTAAAGTTCACAAATCGCACTTGAGAGAACAAGCCGCATCTCTTCAATAGCAGCTTTTTGTGCCAAAGCGCTATATTTTGCAGAAAGGATTTTATAATCTCTTGCATGCCAAAAGTCAAAATCATAACTCAGTCCAACGCCTGCTTGATACAAAGATTCACTTGCACCTCCAAGCGGAGGGGGAAAAATATAGTTCTCGCTAAAACGCTCTCGTGTGATAGAGCCATCAGCAGAGATTGTTGGCATCTGTGCTGATGCAATGGCGCGTATAAGATTGTTTGCTTGGGCAAATTTTGCGTCTAAACTTTTAATTGTGACAGATTCCCCACGTGCGAAATCGATAAGTGTATTGAGTTGTGTGTCGCCATAATCTCTCCACCAATCAACACGCAACTTTTTATCTTCAAAAGGAGTAAAAGCATCAACATCCTCTTGGATATCAAGCTTTTGCAGAGGTTTTTGTAGTGTCGTTTTAGGAACACAAGCGCTAAAAAGCAGAGTCAACACTAACAACAATATGATCTTCAATGCGCTCATCATCCATCCATAAATTTTCGCAATTATATTTGTTTCAAAACTATTATTCCATACTATTAATGTCCATAAAATTTACATTATTTGTCATAAAAGTTATCAATTATTGCTATAATTTGCAAATGAAAAAAGATGTAAAGCGAAATAGAACCAAAATAACTAACGATTTGATGCACTATATCTATTACAATATCGATTCGGCGATAAACCTAGATACTTTGAGTGAAGATTTTGAGATATCAAAATTTCACATGCACAGAATATTTAAAAAAGAGTTTGATTCCAACATCTACGAAACTATCAAATCCATACGCCTTCAAAAAGCCTCCAACCTGCTCATAACCAATAAAAACTCGACGATTTCTGAGATCTCTTCTTTGTGTGGCTATGGTTCACAAACCTCTTTTATACGCGCTTTTGGAGCAAGATTTGGGATGAGTCCAAAAGAGTGGAGAAAAGGAGGTTTTATGGAGTATTCCAACCAGATTTTAAAAGATATTCCAAAGGGTTTGACCTCCGATGAAAACTACTCAAAACTCTCACCCACCATCAAAAAACTCCCTACTATCAAGGTCTATTATATCCGTCATCACGGCTACAGCGAAGCGATAAAAAAGTGCTGGCAAAAGCTCCAAACCTTCATTTTAAGTCATGATATAAAAAACTACACACAAATCGCCATCTATCACGATAATCCCATCATCACTCCGCTTATGGAGTGCAACTATGTAGCATGTATCAGCATTGCGGATGAAGAAACGCCTGATGATATCAAACTTCCCTCGTTTGAACTTGATTCAGGCGTGTATGCCGAGTTTAACGCGCAAGGGTATCATGAAGATATTTTAAAACTGGTTCAATGGATTTATCATGAGTGGCTTCCATCAAGCGGATATGAAACAACAACAAAACCACCATTTCTGATCTATGATGAGAACAACTTTTTAAACGAAAATGGCTTTTTCTCGCTTAAATACTATATTCCCATTATTTTGGCGTGATACTTAACAAAAAAAACCAACTTTTCAATTTCACAAGGTATAATCTTTTTTGGCGTAATGATGCTTATCTTGCGATGACAGGCTTTAGCAAGGAGGAACTCCTAGAGACTTCATGTTTAGAGCTCTCAATTGAAGAGGACCATGAACGAGTTGCACAAGCTATGAAGATCGTTAAAGAAACTGGTTACTTAGAATCTTTTGAAAAAACATGTATTGTAAAAGATGCAAATCAGATCGTCACGCAGATGGCTTTTGTATTAATGCCAGATAAACAACGGATTTTAATCAGTACAACGGATATCACCAATATTAAAGACCATGAACATGAACTCGAACTTGTTGCTCATTTTGATCCCCTTACCAAGCTACCAAATAGAGCACTCTTTTCTGATCGGATCAAACAAAGTATTGCAAATGCTATCAGATAGCGATCTTTAATGAGATCACAACACTCTCCTCTCATGTAAGCGAAATAGCTTCCTCCATCAAATATGGACTTAAAAACTCTGAATTTTTTCTCCAATATCAACCTAAAGTGAATATGCATACAAGTGAGGTGATCGGTGCGGAGGCTTTAATCCGCTGGAATAATCCTCTCCAAGGCATTCTCTATCCAGATGATTTTCTCCCTACTATCTGTAATCGTCCCCTTATCTTAGATCTAGATTTATGGGTCTTAAATGAGGTGTGTACTCAACTTTGCAAATGGCACAATGATGGATTTGATAGTAAAATCAGTGTCAATATCAGTGCTTATACATTTAAACAGCCAAATTTTATCGCTTTAGTCGATGAAACACTTGCAAGATATCCTCATATCATGCCCCATCAGATAGATATTGAGATCTTTGAGCATTGTCGATGCATCTGTTTCATTGGCAGAAGCGTTTAAGGCGCAACCTCTTGCCGAGGGTGTCGAGTCAGTCGAACATGGCGATATGCTGCTTAAACTCGGATGCAACTTAGCACAAGGATATGTCATCTCCTATCCGATGAATGCCGAGCTATTTCCAGCATGGAGTAAAGAGTACAAAGTACCCCGAAGCTGGAGAGAATTTTAAGCTTACATGTAAGCAAATATCTCAAGGCTTGTCGATCATGTATCCCATGCCACGAACGTTGATGATAACATCTTCATGCATCGATCTTTTTAAACGGCTTACTTCTGCTCGGATAGTTGCATTATCTACTATAAGATCATCCCAGACATAGAGTGTGAACTGTTCAAAATCGACAACACGTCCACGATTACGAGCGAGAAGATCGACTATCTGGGATTGTCTTTTACTCAACACTTGTGGTTCCCCTTGAAAAAGCAGAGTATTATGCTCTTGATCATAACTATAATTTTTTGACAGTCGCAAATGTACACGAGGAACTTCATTTGAGAGAATAATACGATCCAAACGAAGGGCTAGTTCTTTAAGATGAAAAGGTTTTTTCAAATAATCATAACATCCAAGATTATAAGCACGCGAGATATCTTCAATATCCACCAAAGCACTGATATAGATAGTAGGAACGTGAATTTTCAACTCATGTAAACGCTCTAAAAAGGTGAGTCCATCAATTCCAGGGACATTTATATCTAATATTAAAAGATCATAGCTATTTGTTTTTAAAGCATCAAAAGCCCTCAATCCATCAAAAAAGGTATCGACACTATGCCCCTCTGACTCTAAAAACTCTTGAATCGACTCATTGAGCATCACCTCATCTTCTAAAAGCAGTATCTTCATTATTCACCCATTATCTTAAATTTGTATGTAAAGGTTGTGTGCTCATCTTTTGAAGAGAGCGAAATCAAAACGCCCTCTTCTTGACATATTCTATTGACCAGTTGCAAACCTATCCCAAAACCCTCTTGTGTTTGGTTTTCTCTGTAATATGCATCAAAGATTTTATCGGTATTTTTAATCGTTTTTGAGCGGCTTCCCATTGAAAGCTCAGCATAAGTTCCATCGGCTCTGAGGCTTACATGTACGACTTCTTGCGCAAGTGTATATTTGATCGCATTGGTTATCGTATTGTCAATGATGCGTTGGAGTTTTGTTTCATTAAAGTAGATATATTTTCCCTTTAACTCAGGGATATGGATGAACTTTACCTTTGAAAGCTCTGCAACCTCGGCGAAAAAATCAAGTCTTGAGATCAAAAAAAGTTCCAGATCAATAGGCATTTTTGGATATTCGACTTGATCCTTTTTTACAAGATAACTCAGATCATCATAAATATTAAAGATATTTTTCGCTGCTGCTTCTATTTTTGAAAGCTGTCTATCTTTATGATTTTTCATAACAAAGAGCTCTATACTTGTCAGAATAACACTCAACGGCGTATTTGTCTCATGAACGGTATAGCGTAAAAAATCTTTTTGCGATTGGAGGATTGCATCTTTTTGGGTTTTTTCCTCAAGCAGATTTTCATTGATACGTTTGAGATCAGCTGTTTTTGCTTTGACCTTATCTTCAAGGCTGATATTTAACTCTTGCAAACTCTCTTTTTGCTCACGAATGGTATCGAGCATCTCGTTGATATGCCCTACCATCTGCTTAAAATCTTCAAAAAGAAGCGTTTGTTTATCTATATATTTATCATTGTGCGCAGCATCTTTAAAAAAACTCAAAAACTGTCGAATATCTTTTTGCAAAAAAGCATTAAAAATAGTAAATACGCCCAAAGCAATGGCAAATAAAATAAATGAAAGTGTCACAACAGCTAAAATAGTTTTGATTAAAACAGACTTTAAAAACTCCTGTTTTTTTTGCAAAAGTTTTCCATCAGTAAAATCAGTTTTTTGCACTAAGAGCGTCTCAGTTAAAGAGTTTTCATAATCATGATAAATATCTGAAATAAGCAAGGCCACAAAAACAGCACTAAAAATAAATATAATCGTCATTGTAATAAGATTTGCTTTTTTAACGCTCATATTTTTTAAAAAAAGTTTGATTTTCATAGTGCGATTATGACACAAAATAGACATCTTGTAAAACTTTGACTATAATTCCAAAAATTAAAACATCAAGGATTTCACAATGGCATTTTTTGGAAAAGAACTAAAAAAATACGATATCGATGAAGCAGAATTAGCAAAAGCACAATGGGCGAAAATGACAACAAGTAAAGGTGTTATGTGGATCAAACTCTATCCTGAAGAAACACCGATCACTGTGACAAACTTTGCTCACCTTGTAAACGATGGCTTTTATAACGGTTTAGATTTTCACCGTGTAATCCCAGGATTTATGGCACAAGGCGGATGTCCAACAGGTTCAGGAACAGGCGGACCAGGTTGGGCTATCCCATGTGAGACAAAGAAAAATGTTCACAAACACGTAAAAGGAACACTTTCAATGGCTCACGCTGGACCAAATACGGGCGGAAGCCAATTTTTTATCTGTTTTGTTTCATGTCCTCACCTTGATGGCGGTCACACAGTGTTTGGCGGTATCGAGCAAGATGATGCAGAGAGTATGGCAGTTTTAGATTCTTTGAAAATGAAAGACAAAATCGAATCTGTTGAAATCTTAGAATCTAAATAATCCTATGTGCAACTGTTTTGAAACAAAATTACAAGAGATAGATGCAAGAGCACAAGAGCTCTCAGGTGTCGTGGCATCTCACTCTCGCTGGAGTGATGAATCGCTCAACTTTTTAGCGCTTACACAACGCGGCTTGAGTGTTACTACTCATCTCAAACTACGCAAAAGCTCGGATAGATCTACTTTTGAACTTAATACTCAAAACAGTTCTATTGGTTTTGCTTTTTGCCCATTTTGTGGAGAGAAGTTAGATAACAAAGTATTGCATCTCACTCAAGAAGAGGATGATGCACTTTTGAAAATTTTCTATGATCTTGAAGAAAATCTTGAAACAAAACTTGAAAGTATCACCGTTTCTGGAATGGATGAAGCCATCAAACTTGTTAATGAAGAGATGCAAGAGATTGGAAAATCATTTATATTACATGTAGATGAGCAAAGACAGGTAATCACTCTTATACATAAAGGGAATTTCCAAGAATCTACTATAGAAATCTTCCTTGAACCAGATGAAGATGGAAATGAAAATCTTTACACGCTTAGCGTGTTTTAAGAGCATTTTCCATGCTCGTACACATCTGCTGTTCTGTGGACAGCCACTTTTTTTTAGAAAAACTCCAACACGACTTTCCAGATGAAAAACTCACAGGTTTTTTTTATGATCCAAATATCCATCCCTACTCCGAATACCAACTCCGTTACCTTGATGTAAAGCGTTCATGCAAAAAACTTGGCATCCCTCTTTTGGAGGGCGAATATGATTTTGAGGCTTGGATGGACGCGGTTCGTGGACTAGAAAATGAGCCTGAAAAGGGAAAACGCTGTGAAGTTTGCTTTGATAAACGCTTTGATGTAAGTGCGCATAAAGCACTTGAAATGGGCGAAAAAAAGATGACAACAACCCTTTTGGTCAGTCCTTTAAAATCTCAAGAACAGCTCAAACGCGTCGGTGATATTTTTTATGAAAAACATGGTGTTGAGTTTATTGCCGTAGATTATAGAAGCGGTGGCGGAACGCAGGATCAAAGCCGTGTGACAAAAGAGGAACAGTTATATCGTCAAGATTATTGCGGATGTATCTATGGACTTTCTATGCAGCGTGAAGCACAAGACAAGCTAATGGATGAGATGTTTTCTCCCATCTCAGGAGCAGTTTTACCCGCTTCCATCGAAGAGAGATTGCAACTCTATACAAAAAGAATGCAACTAGAAGATGAGGGCAAAGAGTACAAAATACTCAAACACAAATTTTTAAACTACAGACAGCTTACATGTAAGCTTTTTCTTGGTAAAAAAAATAGTTTAGAGGCTTATGCCCTTGCTTATTCGACATTGCCAAGAAAACGCGCTGAGGGAAAAATAGAGTTTGAAATCAACGGTATTGGCTATTTCAATCGTGAAGAGGTTCGATTTATCACTTTGGAAAAATTCAATGAGCTTACATGTAAGACTCTTGGAAGTTGCAAAACATTTACGAGCATAAAAGAACTTATCTACAAGCCTTTATCTTTCGAAGAGGAACTCAAAATTCGCTACGAGATAACGCAAAATTTTTATGATCTTACACCGATCATTGTCGTAAATGCTATACCAAAGGATAAAGTTTCTTTATATCTTGAAACAAAAACTTACGAAGACACAAAAGAAGAGATAATCGAAGTTTAACAATTATTTTGGTAAAATATGCCTCTTCACACTAAAAATAGTAAGGTTTTAATAAATGATGGATGTTATAGAGATTCAAGAGATTATCCCACACCGTTTTCCATTTTTGCTTGTCGATAGAGTTACTGAAGTAAACAACGGCGAAAATCTGATCGGCTATAAAAATGTCACAATTAATGAACATGTTTTTCAAGGACACTTTCCAGGACATCCGATCTATCCAGGAGTTATGATCCTAGAGGGTCTGGCACAAGCTGGTGGCATTTTGGCGTTTAAAAGCATGGATATGACAAAAGAGGAAGCGGCACAAAAAGTCGTTTACTTCATGAGTATAGACAATGCAAAATTTCGCGCTCCAGTTCGTCCAGGAGATCGTTTAGAGTACAGAGTAAGCGTCATTAAAAACAAAGGTGCTATCTGGATGCTTGATGGAAAAGCGTATGTAGATGACAAAATCGTCGCACAAGCTGAACTCAAAGCAATGGTCGTAGATAAATAATGAGTAAAATATCTAAGCTAGCTATTATCGAAGATGGCGCTGTTATTGGAGAAAATGTAGAGATTGGAGCATACTGCTTTATCTCTGCTCAAGCGACTATCGGTGATGGCACTATCATCGATCAAGGAAGCTGTATCTATGGAAAAACAACTCTTGGAAAAAACAATCATGTTTTTTCTCACTCAGTTTTAGGTTCAGTTCCACAAGATCTCAAATTTGCAGGCGAAGATGTCGAGCTTATTATCGGTGATCATAACAAAATAAGAGAGTTCACACTTTTTAATCCAGGTACTAAAGGTGGTGGTGGAAAAACTATCATCGGAAACCACAACCTTTTCATGGGTTATGTGCATATTGGGCATGATGTTCTCATCGGAAATCATTGTATTTTAGCAAATGCAGCAACACTTGCAGGACATGTTGAGATGGGCGACTACGCTGTTATTGGTGGAATGACGCCAATCCACCAATTTGTCCATATTGGTGATTTTGCTATGATCGCTGGGGCTTCTGCACTCGCACAAGATATCCCGCCTTACTGTATGGCAGAGGGAAATCGTGCAAGTCTTAGAGGTCTCAATCTCACAGGATTAAGACGACATTTAGACAGATCAGATATCGATGAGCTTAAATCAGCTTACCGTGATCTTTTTGAAGCGGGACAACCACTTAAAGATGTCGCAAACCATCTTTTAGAAACAAGCCAAAGCCATCATGTGCAAAAACTGTGTAACTTTATTATCAAAACAAAACGCGGTATTCCGTTTGAGAGGAAAAATCAATGATTCATAGACACTGCAGTTTTTGTGAAGCAAAAGAGAGCGAAGAGAATCCCCTAATTGCTGGAAATGGTGTTTATATCTGTAAAAACTGTGTTTTTTCAGCATATAAAATCATGTTTGGTGATGAGCATGAAAGCAAAGAGAAGCACGCACCGCTTCTTGAAGCAGTTGGTGAGCTTATGACACCAAAAGAGTTGGATAATTTTTTAGGTCAATATATCATCGGTCAAGAGCGTGCGAGAAAACTTTTAAGTGTTGCTGTTTACAACCATTACAAAAGAATCTTTAAAACTCATGATGTCCAAGATGATGACACAGAGATTGCAAAATCAAATGTCTTACTCATAGGTCCAACAGGAAGTGGTAAAACTCTCTTGGCTCAGACAATTGCTCGTGTATTAAATGTTCCTATTGCAATATCTGATGCGACAAGCTTAACAGAAGCGGGATATGTCGGAGAGGATGTTGAGAATATTTTAACTCGTCTGCTTCAAGCGGCCGATGGTGATATCACTCGTGCACAACAAGGAATCGTTTTTATTGATGAAGTTGATAAGATCTCGCGTATGAGTGAAAACCGTTCTATCACAAGAGATGTTTCAGGAGAAGGTGTTCAACAAGCACTTTTAAAAATAATCGAAGGCTCTATGGTCAATATTCCGCCAAAAGGTGGACGTAAACACCCAAATCAAGAGTTTACTCAAATCGACACTTCTGGAATCCTTTTTATCTGTGGCGGTGCCTTTGATGGACTTGAAGAGATACTCAAGAAAAAACAGGGTGAAAACGTTCTAGGTTTTGGTCACGATAAAAAGAGTAAAAAAGAGCGAAAACCAACATTTGATATGGTCGAACCTGAAGATTTAGTGCATTATGGGCTCATTCCTGAACTTATCGGGCGTTTACCAATCATTGCGTCTTTGAGTGAGATCAGTGAAGAGGATATGGTGAAAATCCTTACAGAACCAAAGAACTCACTTGTTCGTCAGTACAAAAAACTTTTTGCTATCGACAATGTAGAACTTAATTTTGAAGAGGATGCACTTTTAGCGATTGCAAAAAAATCAAAAGAAAGAAAAACTGGAGCACGTGGTCTAAGAGCTATTTTAGAGGAGAATATGATAGATATCATGTACGAACTTCCTGAATATAGTGGATATGAGATTATTATTACAAAAGATGTCATAGAAAACGGCGAAAAACCGATGTACATCAAAAAAACTGAGAAAAAAACAGCATAAGGCATAATTATCATGATACTAAATAAACTAATCGGACTTTTTTCAAATGATCTTTCAATAGATCTTGGTACTGCAAATACTTTAGTGATCGCTAAAGGCAAGGGAATCATCATCAATGAACCTTCTGTTGTTGCAGTTAAAACAGAAAAATATGGGCAAACAAGAGTATTGGCAGTTGGTCATGAAGCAAAAGAGATGGTTGGAAAAACTCCAGGAAACATTAAAGCGATTCGTCCTATGAAAGATGGAGTTATTGCTGATTTTGATATGACTGAAAAAATGATCCGTAAGTTTATTGAAAAAGCTCATGGTAGAAAAAGTCTTATCAGTCCACGTATCATCATTTGTGTCCCTTATGGTCTAACGCAAGTTGAGCGTAAAGCGGTTCGTGAATCAGCTTTAAGTGCTGGTGCTCGAGAAGTTTTTCTTATTGAAGAACCAATGGCAGCAGCTATCGGTGCGGGAATCGATATCCGCCAACCTCAAGGAAATATTGTTGTTGATATTGGTGGAGGAACAACTGAGATCGGAGTTGTCTCTTTAGGCGGACTTGTTCTTTCAAAATCTATCCGTGTTGCAGGTGATAAACTTGATAAAGCGATCGTTGATTATGTGAAAAGAAAATACAACCTTTTAATTGGTGATAGAACCGCTGAAGTGATTAAAATCGCTATTGGAACAGCAATGCCTCTTGAGGAGGAACTCACGATTGTCGTCAATGGACGTGACCAAGTTGAGGGACTTTTAACATCAATAGAACTTACAAGCGAAGATGCAAGAGAAGCGATGCGTGAACCACTTCGTGAGATCTCTGAGGCACTTCGTGATGTTCTAGAACATATGCCACCAGATCTAGCTGGAGATATCGTAAATCACGGTATTATCTTAACAGGTGGTGGAGCACTTATCCGCCAACTTGACAAGTTTTTATCAGATATCGTAAAAATTCCTGTTTATGTTGCAGACGAACCACTTTTAGCTGTTGCTCGTGGAACAGGTCGCGCCTTAGAGGAGATAGATTTACTACAAGAACTTTTTGAGAATGAATAAGGGTCTTCTTCTCTTCTTCGCCATATTTATAGCACTGCTTAGCGGTGCTATATATTATTCAAGCACTATTCAATCCCCTTTTTTATCACTTGCTAGCACAGTACAAAACAGCTACTTTCATAGCGTAAAATATTTTTCTGATGCAATCGATGAACATTTTGATCAGCAAAGACATATTCAAGAGCTTAAACAAAAACTCCAAGATTACGATCAAAACCATCTGCTTATGCAACAAATCTCCTCAGAACTTAACAGTATCTATAAAGAAAGCAATAATAGTTCGCTTACAACAGATCCAAAAATTGAACTAGTTCGTACAGTTTCTTATGTAAAATTTTCAGATGTCAACAAACTTTGGCTTCAAATGAGAGATTTTAACTCTTCAAAAATTTATGGACTTATTTATAAAGATAGTGTTGCGGGGATTGTCGTGCCCTATGGCACAAAACCCATCGCTCTTTTAAATGGCGACATCAAATGTACGTATGCTGTATATATAGGTCAAAACAGTGCTCCTGGAATAGCTCGAGGAAATAATGATGGAACAATTATTGTCAACTTTGTTCCATCATGGATGCCTATAAAAGTTGGTGAAGAGGTTGTCACATCTGGCTTGGATAATCTCTTTTTTAAAGGGATGAAAGTAGGAAAAGTGATATCTATTAAAAATTCTCAAGGGTATCAGACTGCTACTGTTAGCCCTTATTATAAATCCAAAGAACCTCGATATTTTCATCTTATAAAAGAGGTATTATGAGATTTTTTACTCTCTTTTGCCTCCTTGCTCTTGAACTCTTTGCAGAGCAAAAAACAACGCCTTTACTTCTTGGTGGAGGAAGTTATATCCAAACGCAACCCTACAAAGGTGCAGATGCAAAAATAGTGCCTTCACCTGTTGTTTTTTTTGACAACCATCTTTTTTATGTAAGATGGACAAGAGTCGGTGTCTATTTTTTAGGCGATGTAAAAGATGATTTTAGCTGGGCGTTTTCACTGAGTGCTGAACCACAACCATTAGGATACGCTTCTGGTGAATCTTCATCTCTTGCAGGAATGAACAGAGAAAGTAGCGTACAAGGCGGTCTTGGATTTGATATGCAGTATAAAGATAGCTTTTTCAATTTTGTTTTATTTCAAGATCTTTTAAATAAAAGTAACTCCTTTGTTTCGCGTGCAGAGATCGGACAGCATCTCAAAATAAAGAAAGTTGATCTTTACCCAAGCCTTTGCCTTATCTATCACACAGACAAGTTTAATCAATACTATTATGGTGTCAAAACAGAAGAAACCTCTTTACAAAGAGATAGCTATTCTCCATCTGCGTCACTTGATTATTCATTCCAAACCTATGCAAAATATCGCTTTAATGAGAAATATTCAACACTTTTAAATTTTCGTGTTGACACTTTAAATAAAGAGGAAAGAAACTCTCCTATCGTCTCAGATAAATATATATTTAGTGGGCTTATTTCCATTTTATATAAGCTAGATATTTAACAATATACAACTACTAAAAACTTTACATGTAAAACTACTTCAATTTTCTTACATGTAAGGCTACTTCATCTTTTAAAATCATCAAATTTTAAGTGCTTTTTTCGTATAATAAAAAAATTTTGTACAAACTTTTCTAAAGGTTAAAAATGCCAAAACGCACTGATATAAAAACTATACTTCTCATTGGATCAGGTCCAATCATCATCGGTCAAGCTTGTGAGTTTGACTACTCTGGAACACAAGCTGTTAAAACTCTAAAAGAACTCGGATATAGAGTTGTCCTTATCAATTCAAACCCTGCAACCATTATGACAGACCCTGAATTTGCTGATCGTACATATATTGAACCGATCAAAGAAGATATCATTGCAGAGATTATCAAAAAAGAAAAAGTTGATGCTATCCTGCCAACAATGGGCGGACAAACTGCACTCAATGTCGCGATGAAAATGCATGAAAAAGGGATGTTAGAGGGAATAGAATTCCTTGGAGCAAACCCTGCTGCGATTAAAAAAGGTGAAGATAGACAAGCCTTTAAAGAAGCGATGCAAAAGCTTGGAATGGATCTTCCATTTTCAAGATACGCATACAACCTCGATGAAGCAATCAGTGCAGCTGAAGAGATAGGTTTTCCAACTATTATCCGTGCTTCTTTTACGCTTGCAGGTGGAGGAAGTGGTGTTGCTTACAACATCGATGAGTTCAAAACTCTAGCCGCTCGCGGTCTTGCAGAATCTCCAGTAAATGAGATCCTTATCGAAGAGTCTCTTCTTGGCTGGAAAGAGTATGAGATGGAGGTTATTCGTGACCGTGCGGACAACTGTATCATCGTCTGTTCTATTGAAAACTTCGATCCTATGGGTGTTCATACAGGTGATTCTATCACCGTTGCGCCTGCACTTACTCTCACAGATAAAGAGTACCAACGTATGCGTGATGCATCTTTTGCTATTTTACGTGAAATCGGTGTTGACACGGGTGGAAGTAACGTTCAATTCTCAGTTGATCCTAAAACTGGACGAATGATCGTGATCGAGATGAACCCTCGTGTTTCTCGCTCATCTGCACTTGCAAGCAAAGCGACTGGTTATCCAATCGCAAAAGTGGCAACACTTTTGGCTGTTGGGTTTACTCTCGATGAGATTGAAAACGACATCACAGGTACACCTGCAGCATTTGAACCAGTCATCGACTATATTGTGACAAAAATTCCTCGTTTTACATTTGAAAAATTCCCAGAAGCTGAGAGTACACTTTCAACAAGTATGAAATCAGTCGGCGAAGTTATGGCGATTGGGCGTACTTTTAAAGAGTCTGTTCAAAAAGCGCTCTGTTCACTAGAGACTGGACTTCGCGGTTTTGATGAACTCGATTGTGATGATGAGATGATGATGCATGAGATTCGCCGTCCAAATGCAGATCGTATTTTATATGTGGCTGAGGGGTTTAGACGCGGATTGAGCGTTGAAGATCTTTTCAATGCTTGTAAAATAGATCCATGGTTTTTATGCCAATTAGAAGAGATCATAAATGCAGAAAAAACGATCACAACTGAGACATTAAAAGATGAAAAAGCTTTAAGAAAACTCAAATCTGATGGCTTTGCTGATATGAAAATCGCTCAACTTATCGAGAAAAACTCTGCACAAAAAGTAAGTGAAAATGATGTTTACACTGCGAGAAAAGCGCTTGATATCCACTTAGAATATAACGAAGTTGATACTTGTGCGGCTGAATTTATGGCACTTACTCCCTATTTGTATTCAACAACAAACGTCACAAAATTGCCAGATGTTAAACCTCGCCAAAGCGATAGAAAAAAAGTTATGATTATCGGTGGTGGTCCAAATAGAATCGGTCAAGGGATTGAGTTTGACTACTGTTGTGTGCATGCGGCATTTGCTCTTAAAGAGATGGATATCGAGACTATCATGTACAACTGTAACCCTGAAACAGTCTCAACAGATTATGATACTTCTGATGTTCTTTACTTTGAACCAATCGATTTTGAACATGTTCGTGAAGTGATTGACAATGAAAAACCAGATGGCATCATCGTACATTTTGGTGGACAAACTCCGCTAAAACTTGCAAATGCATTAACAAATATCGGAGCAAATATCTCAGGAACAACAGCAGCCGTTATCGATCTTGCTGAAGATAGAGAAAAATTCTCAGATTTCGTTATCAAAAATGGTCTCAAACAGCCAGAAAACGGTCTAGCTCGCACAAAAGAGGAGTCTTATATTATCGCTGAGAAACTTGGATATCCTGTTTTAGTACGCCCATCTTACGTTCTTGGTGGACGTGGAATGCGTATTGTTTACAGTGAAGATGAGCTAAAAAAATATATGGATCTTGCAGTTTCTGTGAGCAATGACGCTCCTGTTTTAGTCGATAAGTTTTTAGATCAAGCAATCGAACTAGATGTTGATGCGATCAGTGATGGAGTTGATGTTTATATCGGCTCAGTTATGCAACACATCGAGGAAGCGGGAATTCACTCAGGCGATAGCGCATGTTCACTACCTCCAATGAACCTAAGTGCTGAACTTATCAAAAAAGTAGAAGAGCAAACAAAAACTATCGCTCTTGGACTTGGTGTGCGTGGTTTGATGAACGTGCAGTATGCGATCTATGAGGGTGAAATCTACCTTATTGAAGTCAATCCTCGTGCTTCTCGTACAGTTCCATTTGTCTCTAAAGCAACTGGAATCCCTTTAGCAAAAGTCGCAACTCGTGTTATGATGGGCGAAACCTTAAGAAGCTCTTTAGAGTATTATGATAAATATGATGTTGTAATGGAAGAGGAGAATATCCTCAAACCTCGTCTCAAAGATCATGTTGCTGTAAAAGAAGCGGTTTTTCCATTTAACAAACTTTATGGAGCTGACTTGGTACTAAGTCCTGAGATGAAATCAACGGGTGAGGTTATGGGTATCAGTAAAAACTTCGGCATCAGTTTCGCAAAAGCGCAACTTGGAGCTGGAAACAATATCCCAACTTCAGGTACAGCGTTTTTATCATTCATTGATATGGATAAAAAACATGCGCCTGAGATCGCAAAAGGACTTCTAGATCATGGATTTACCCTTGTTGCAACGGGTGGTACTGCAAAGATTATCAACGACGCTGGGCTTACATGTAAGACAGTGCTTAAAATCTCGGAAGGTCGTCCAAATATCGAAGACAGTATGAAAAATGGAGAGATCCAACTAGCGATCAACACCTCAGATAACAACACATCGAAAAAAGATGCAATTGTTATCCGTCAAGAGGTTTTACGCCGTAATATCCCATACTTTACAACACTCAGTGCGACTCGTGCGATGATCGCTGCACTTAGTGAGATGCAAGATCCTTCTTGGAATGAGCCACAAGCCCTACAGGACTTTTTAGCTTAAAATGTCTATTCTCTTGGCTCAGACAGATACGACTGTCGGTTTTTTATCTGCTGATGCCACACTTCTTCAAAAGGTCAAATCACGACCTTTTGGAAAACAATTTTTAAAGGTCTATCCATCTTTTGAAGCCTTTAAAATGGATGGAAATCGAGTCCCTCAAAAATATAAAAACTTTGTAAGAAGATCAAAAAAAACAACTTTTGTTATCAAAAGCAGAGCTTCAAGAATCGTCAAAAACAATCCCCATCTTCAAATGTTACAAAACTATCCTTGGCTCTATTCTACATCTGCAAATCAAAGCGGTTGTGGATTTGATAAAGATTTCTGTATAAGGAAAAGCGATATAATAATCGAAGACAGCAGAGGACTCGAAGAAAAAAATCCCTCAAAACTTTATAAAATAAGCGCAACAAATATAAAAAGATTACGATAAAAAGGATAGTAAATATGAAGCATATCAATAGCCTCTCAAGCGGTGTAGCACTAGGAAGTGCTGGCATCGTTTTAATGAGTGTTATCAGTGGATGTAGTTCACAAGAAGAGGAACAAAAAAAAGAACAACAAAATAAATTTCTAGTCATCGAACAACTTACAAATGGAAAATATGTCGTTGTAGAAGAGATGCCAACAGAGGGTCCAACCCGTGCGATCATCCGCTCAAAAGATGCAAATGGTACCGTAAGTGAACGTGTTATGAGCGAAGAGGAGATGAAAAAACTTGCTTCTCAAGAGTATGACAAATACCAAAAAGGTGGATCAGAGTTAAACAAAGAGGAGAGTGGTGGCGGTGAAGGAATGGGACTAGCAGGAACAATCCTTGCAGTTGCTGCTGGAAGCTTGCTTGGAAATATGATTGGAAATGCACTTATGAACAACTCCCATTTTGCGAATAAAGCAAATAGTGTCAACCGTTCTGCGTATGCTCGTTCTGCAGCAGGTGGAGGTTCAACAACATCTAAAAGTTCATCAGGTAAAAGTTTTTTTGGAGGAAGCAGTAGCGGCAGTTCAAAAACATCTTCTGGTGGCTGGTTTGGAGGCTGAAAATGGTAAAACTACAAACTATCCAAGCTATTGATGATAAAGCACTTGAAGAGATCGGATTTACTTGGCATACAGATAATGACGGTTCCAAATATGTCAGTGATAAATTAGTTCAAGTCACGCACCAAGAGGCCCAGAACTACTACGAAGCGGTCAATGAACTCTACGATATGTACGCAACAGCTGCACAACACGTCATCGACAACAACCTCTTTTTTGAGCTTGGTATCCCTTTTAATCTTGTAGATATGATTAAAAAAAGCTGGGAAAATGATGTGCATTGGCATGTTTATGGCCGTTTTGATCTCGCAGGTGGCATCGATGGTAAGCCCATTAAACTCATAGAGTTCAACGCCGACACCCCAACCTCACTTTTTGAAACTGCCCTCCTGCAATGGGCGCTTTTAAAATACAACAAAATGGATGAAGAGAAGCAGTTTAACAATGTCTATGATGCTATCCGTGATAACTTTCGCCGTCTTATCACCCTTTTTGATGATCCAGAGAGATTTGATGAACTTTATGATGGATGGAAAATTCTTTTTTCCTGTGTTGAGGGAAATGCCGAAGAGGAAGTAACCACAAGACTTTTACAACAAATTGCGACAGATGCCGGTTTTTCTACCTATTTTGAGTATATTCAAGATGTGCAATTTAATGATGAAGAGATATGTGATGCTTCAGAAAATCCTTATGAATACTGGTTTAAACTCTATCCTTTTGAAGATATCGCCCATGATGAACCAGAACTTGCAACCATACTTTCAAATATTATGCACAATCAAAAAGCGATTTTGATCAATCCAGCTTACACGCTGATCTTTCAATCAAAAGGGATTATGAAGATACTCTGCGACCTTTTTCCAGACTCGCCATATTTACTTAAAACCTCTTACGAGCCTTTGCATACTAAGCAAGTAGAAAAAACTGTTTTTGGACGAGAAGGTGCAAATACGAAGATTCTCTCTGCAAGCGCTGAAGTTTTAAAAGCCAATGATGGCCCTTATGGAAACTACAAAAAAGTCTATCAAGAGTATGTAGAGTTTCCTCAAGATGCAAATGCCAATAAGTACCAAGCGGGAGTATTTTTTGCTTATGAAGCGTGTGGACTCGGATTTCGCTGTGGAGGCGAAATACTCGACAATATGAGTAAATTTGTCGGGCATATTTTAGTTGACTAAGATGATTGAACGCTTAAAAAATCTCAATTTTAAAAAATTCCTCAAAGAGTTGGCAATCTTTGCCCTCTTGCTTGTAGTTTTTAGCAATCTTGTGAGCTTCTATAAATCACAAAATTTAAGCCATGAAAAGCTCCCAGCACTTCAAGCAAGAATGCTCAGTGGTGAAGAGTTTGACTCCTTACATGTAAAGACAGATAAGCCCATTCTCATCCATTTTTGGGCGACGTGGTGTCCTACATGTAAGATCGAAAATAGCACAATCGATGCTCTTTCTAAAAAATTTACTGTTATTACAATCGCTGTCAATTCAGGAAATGATGCAGATTTAACAGCATTTTTAAAAGAGAAAAACTTCAATTTTAAAGTGATTAACGATACGGATGCAACTCTTGCAAAAGCCTTACATGTAAGCGCATTTCCTACCACATTTATATATGATAAAGGTGGAAATTTAGCCTTTAGCGAAGTGGGATACAGCTCCTATTTTACGCTTTATTTAAAGCTTTTATACGCTAGCAGATAGATTATGTTTTCCCATTTTGAGTTTGAATACCCCTTTGCATTTTTCCTGCTTTTGCTCATCATCTGTGTTTACAGATGTCCAGCAACCATTAAGCAGGTCATTTTTCCTCATATCTCACTCTTTACACTGAAAACAAGTTGGTTTAACAAAGAGCGTCTGCTCTACTCGCTCATTTTCACTCTTTTAGTCACAGCCCTTGCTTCACCGATCACTTATGATTCTAAATCGAGCCAACAGAGAAAAGGCCGCGATCTTATTTTAGTGCTTGATTGCAGCGGTTCTATGGGTGAGAGTGGGTATGACAAAAAATCAGATCAAAAAAGCAAATTTGATGTTTTAAAAGAGCTTATCGCACAGTTTATCAAAGATCGTTATGATGATAATGTTGGTGTCAGCGTTTTTGGTTCTTATGCCTTTTCAAGTGTTCCTTTGACCTATGATATGAATGCCGTTGCTTATCTTATAAGTTTTTTAGATGTGGGCATTGCTGGAGACAACACCGCCATTGGCGAGGGTATCGCAAATGCAACGAGACTTTTAAGTATGGGACAAGCCAAAGAGAAAGTGATGCTTCTCATCACCGATGGCTATCACAACAGCGGTGCTATTTCACCCAAAGACGCACTCTCTCAAGCGGTACAAAAAAATATAAAAATCTATACAATCGGGATTGGAAAAAAGGGTGATTATGATGAAGCTCTTTTAAAACTTATCGCAAAAAACTCAAATGCAAAGATGTTTGAAGCAAGCGATGCCTCTTCGCTTAAAGATGTTTACAGCGAGATAGATTCTCTTGAACCAAGTAAAATCCGCTCTCAAAGCTATATCAATAAACAACTCTTAGCGCTTTATCCTCTTCTCTTGGCTGCAGTTTTATTAACTAGCCTACTTTTAAAAAGGAGAGCTGCATGAGTTTTCTTTATCCGTGGGTATTTTTTGTTCTCATCCCTCTTTACTTGCTATACAAAAAAAATAAAGCGAGTGAATCAAAACAGATAAAACTACTCTATTTTAGCCTTGTATTTTTGCTCTTTACGCTTGCAAGACCAGTGATTTCAGACTCTTTAGAGGATCAAAAATTTGATGTACAAGAGTATATCATTGCGCTTGATGCCTCTTTTTCGATGCAGGCTGATGATATTAAACCATCACGCTATGAAGCTGCAAAAGAGATGATTAAAGAGCTAATTAACACCCATCCAAAAGATAAATTTTCACTCTTTGCCTTTACTTCCAACATGCTTCTTATCTCGCCGCCAACGACAGATGGAGCTATAAGCATCATGGCACTAGATGCGCTCAATCCAAACTTTATCTTAACAAAAAGTACAGAGCTCAAACAGCTCTTTAGCACTATTGCAAAAACATCCTCGCAGAGAAAAAATCTTATTCTCTTTAGTGATGGCGGAGATGAAAATGATCTTGCCCCACTTCTTGCACTTTGTAAAACAAATAATATCGTAGTAAGCGTTGTCGCAATGGCAACCAAAGAGGGAGTTGCACTCAAAAAAGATGGAATGACACTCAAAGATCAATACAGTTCACTTGTTATTTCAAGACTCAATCCAATACTCAAAGAGCTCTCTTTGCAAAGTGGAGGCAACTATTATGAGTTTGATACAGCTACACTTTCAAAACTCTCTCATGATATCTCAAGCAGCAATAACAAAAAATCAAATGCCATTACACAGCTCAAAAGCTATAAAGAGCTCTATTATTTTCCACTTATTCTCTCTCTTTTACTCTTTTTAGCAGCTATCACAAAGCTGCATCAACTCTCTTTTTTAGCACTTATACTTCTTTTGCCAAACCCTTCTCATGCAGATTTGATCGACTTTTACCATTTCACAAATGCAAATAATGCTTTTTCACGCAAAGAGTATCTTCATGCTGCAAGAGAGTTTGAAAAAGCCACCCCAAGTGTGCAGAGTTATTTTAACACTGCCACTTCTTACTACAAAGCTGGACATTATAAAAAAGCTTTGGAGTATTTTGACAAGATACAAACAGGTTCAAAAGAGATCAAGCAAAAGATCTTTTATGATATGGCTGGATGTGCGATTCACCTACAGCGTTATGACAGAGCCGAAGTTTACTATGAGCAAGCGCTAGCACTTGGCGAGGATAAAGACGCTCTTTATAATCTTACTCTTTTACATAAACTCTCTCTAAAAAATGGAGTCAATATCTCCGATATGCTCCCGCCAAAATCAGCTCAAAGCAAACAAAACAGTTCCAAAAAAACAGGCACACAAAATGATGATAAAAAAGAGGGCGGTGGCAAAAGCGGATCAAACCAACAAGCGGGTCAAAGCAGTAACGGTGCGGGTGATTCTAAAAAAGATGACACCCAAAAAGCGGATCAAAACACGCAAAAATCATCAAATGCTGCGCAGTACCAAATGGGGTACCGCTCTTATGAGATGATCAATAAAGGATACACAGATGAAAAATCACCTTGGTAAAATCACCCTTTTACTTTTATTTCCAATTTTACTTTTTGCTTCTTCGCCTTTTGCAAGCACTACACTGAGTTCTAATAAAAAAGAGCTTGTAGTAAAAGAAGCTTTTGTTGTTACTTTTACAGCCACGCAACAAGACCCAATGGCACATATAGATTTTATCTTTGAGCCGCAAAAAAGTGATAATTTTAAAACTGCTCTCTTGAGTATCGACACGCAAAAAAATGCATCACTCAATAAAACAACTCTCTTTAAATACCTTGTATTTCCACTCAAAAGTGGTGATATAACACTCAATTTTAACTTTTTAGCGCACATACACACAAGTGAGACTCTCACAGATATAGGCATAGGCGATAGAGATCTAAAATCCTCAAAAGTGCTTGTAAAAAATCTACAAACACAGTCACTCGCCTTACATGTAAACCCTTTGAGCAAAGATGTTGATCTTGTGGGTGACTTTAATTTAGAGTCAAAACTACAAAAAAATGAGATAAATCAATATGGAGCGGCGAAGATAAACTATACGCTTAGTGGAGTTGGCTATGTAGATGATGCTCTCAAACCTTTAGGTGAGATGCAGGGTGTCACCTCCTTTTTTCAAGTAAACAATCAATTTTTAAAAGCAACACAAGAGGGATATGATCTCAAAAAAGATTACATGTACGCGCTATCAAGTAAAAATAATTTTGCCATTTCTCCAGTAGAACTCAAAGCCTACTCACCAAAAAAGAAAATATATTACACACTTAAAACTCCAAGCTACAATATAAAAGTCTTCTCTATTGATCCAGCAACGCTTATAGATAAAAAAGAGTTTCCAGAAAATAGCACTTTTCAGCTCAAAGACCTAAAAGATGGTGCGATTGCAGCATTAATATTTTTTGCAGGATTTTTTACCGCAAAACTCGCACCAAAATGGAGTTTTACAAGAAAAAGAGAAGATAACTTTAGAGATATTAAAGAGGCTAAAGAGCCAAAAGAGCTGATAATCGTATTGATGCAAAACTATCCATCCGCCTTGGTTCAAGAGTCCATCGATGCGCTTGAGGCACTTTTATACAATAAATCTGAAAATAGTTTTGCAGAGATTAAAAAATCACTCTTAAAAAATCTAATGTAACCAAGCTGTGATGCTGCTTCAATATTATTTCATACATAATCTATTGAAGGCATTAAGATGCAAGTCTCTGTACAAAACTACCTTGAACATAACTATGAGGGATTTAATAAACTCCCAAATATCTTAAAAAATATTGCAACCACCCTCCTTCGTAAACTGTTTCATGAAAATGAGGTTAATAGCTTCTTGCAAAAGCACCAATATAAAGATGCCTTTGGCTTTGTCGAAGCAGTGCTAGATCATTTTGAAGTAGATATCACCATCCATAAAAATCAGCTCCAGAGGGTTCCTAGCTATGGCAGATGTGTCGTCATCGCAAACCATCCCCTTGGTGCACTTGATGCTTTAGCACTTTTATATGTCTTAAAAGATATTCGAAAAGATATCAAAATAGTCGCCACCACTTTTTTAGCCTCGATTGAAAATTTAAGTGAACTCATCATTCCAGTTGATAATATCCGAGGAAAGATGGATAAAAGCTCTTTGGAGAGAATGTTTAATGCCCTCAAATCTGAGCAGTTGCTTATTTTATTTCCCTCAGGTGAAGTGAGTCGCGCACGTGTCAATGGTATAAAAGACACAAAGTGGCAAAGCGGATTTTTACGTATCGCTTTAAAAATGCAAGCACCGCTTTTACCCATCCATATCGGTGCAAAAAACAGCAGTTTTTTCTACACACTCTCAAGTCTCAATAAATCTCTTGCAACTCTCACGCTTCCAAATGAGATGTTTAAATTTTATAGAAAAAATATAGAATTTAAAATTGGAAAATCGATTCCCTTTGAAAACTATAATATCCCATCACTGAGTATTAAAGATACAGTCAAACTTCTCAAAAAACATCTTGAACGCCTTGCAAAAAACAAACCTTGTCTCTTTAAAACACAAAATGAGATCGCACTCGCAGAGAACCATCAAGAGCTTAAAAATGAACTTTTAAAATCCGAGTCTCTAGGGCAAACCAAAGATGGCAAAAAAATATTTTTGTACTCATCAAAAGAGGAAAGCTGTGTTTTAAAAGAGATAGGCAGACTCAGAGAGATCTCATTTCGTCATGTCAAAGAGGGAAGCGGAAAGAAAAGAGATATCGATGAGTATGATTTCATCTATGATCACATCGTGCTTTGGGACGATCATGATGGCGAAATTGTAGGTTCTTACAGAGTCGCAAAAGCTAAAGAAATAATACACACCTATGGACAAGAGGGACTCTATACCGCAACACTTTTTGAGTATCAACAAAGCTTTGAGAGTTTTAAAAGAGAGGGATTAGAACTTGGACGCAGTTTTATCCAGCCAAAATACCAAAACTCAAGAGCGCTTGATTATCTATGGCAGGGGATCGGAGCCTATCTCAAAAACAATCCTGATATCCGCTATATGTTTGGACCTGTAAGTATCTCTAAATCTTACAACTACGAAGCTACGGCGATACTTATCTATTTTTATAAAAACTATTTTGGTTCAAAGGGCTTACATGTAAAGCATAAAGAGCCTTTTATCATCTCATCACATCTTGAAGCACTTTTTGGAACTATCTTTGATTGTAAAGATTTTAAAAAGGATCTTATTATACTTCGAGACAAACTGCAGATGCAAGGGCTCTCCATCCCAACACTCTATAAACAGTATAGTGATCTTTGCGAAGATGGTGGTGTAGAGTTTAGTGATTTTGGTATGGATAAAGATTTTGAAAACTGTGTCGATGGGTTTATTATCGTTGATATCTCAAAGCTAAAAACCCATAAAAAAGAGCGTTATTTATGCTGAACCTATCGTAAGTTATCCATAGATGTTAGTAGTTCATTCATTTTACTATCGACGCTTCCTACATAGTGCGTGAGATCCATCATCTCATCCATATTTTTATTGAGAGATTGGCTGTTATCAGTGATTGCTTGAATTAAAATATTGATAGTAGCAGCTGTCTCAGCTAAACTTTGCTGCGTTCTCTCTGCTAGTTTTCTCACCTCATCAGCAACAACGGCAAATCCTCGACCATGTTCTCCTGCTCGTGCTGCTTCTATCGCTGCATTGAGTGCTAAAAGGTTTGTTTGATCTGCAATATCTCCAATAGTAGTCAAAATCTGTTTCGTTTCTTGTGCATTTCCTGCTAAAGTTTTGAGATTATCAGCAAGCTCATGCTCTTTGCTTGCAACATTTGAAATACGATTTACAGTCATATTGATCATACTATTGAGTTCAACAAACTGATTTGAACGGAGTGATTCGATAGTATCTTTGAGTTGTTGTGTGGTGTTGTTGAGCACATTTTTTGATTCATTATTTTCATTTTCCATAGACTGCAGTGCAACCCCTAGTATATTGATTTTCTCAAGCATTTCAGCCATTTTACCCTCAACTTCTACTTTTGCTCGAGTTGTAAATCTGCCCTTGCTCAATGCTTCTAAAACATTGATAGCGAGATCGAGATTTTTTTCAGTTGCATCAAGCATTGTGTTCATCGTTTTTTTCAATAGATGCACATGCGGTGTTTTACTATCGCTAGATACACGACACATATAGTGACCTCTACGCACTTTGTCAGCAAGTAAAACCATTTCACCAGCAACTTTAGTATCCTCTTCCAAGACCTTTTCATGAGTTTGTGCCAAATGGTTTAATTTTCCGACTATACTCTCTGGATCTGCAGAATGGATCTCCATCTGATTGCGTTTAAATTTCATCAATTCTTCAAGTTCACTCAACTGTTGTTCTATCTCTAGCGAATCCGTTGTTGTGCTATTGAGTCCTATTGCAACTACTGCGAGAACAACTATAACTCCCACGCTGATCCATAGCGAATTAAAAGCTATTGATAAAACCATTCCTAGTATCGCAATAAATGCCAAAATGACTGTTTTTATACTATTTTTCATCTGTTTGTATCCTTTTATTAACGCATAGTTTTATAGAGTTCTTCAGCTTTTTTAATCTCCTCAACTGAAGGTTTACGCCGACAAGAAAGATATCCCCCACTGCTGTCACCACACTCAATATTTGGATAAACTGTTGCAAAAACCCAGTAAAATCCACCATTTTTAGTGCTGTTTTTCACATACCCTTTCCAAACTTTTCCACTACGAACTGTCTCCCATAAATCTTGAAATGCCGCTTTTGGCATATCTGGATGACGCACAATACTATGTGGTTGTCCTATAAGCTCTTCAAGAGTGTATCCTGCTATCTTGCAAAAATCTTCATTGGCAAAAATAATTTTCCCTTTTGAATCTGTTTGTGATACTAAAAAATCGGTATCGTTTAAAACATGTTCCATAGTAACCTCTTTGTTCATTTCAAGTAAAATAATCTATTATTCTAATTTTGCACTACTAAAGTCAAATGAAAGTCTCACAATAAATAAAGTTTTAACTTATTTTGAGACAATTTTGAGACTTTATATCTATAATATTGAGAAAATTTATATACTATTGGTAAATAATGAAAAATGGATTAGAGATATTAAAAAACATGTCTATTTTGTACGCTGAAGATGACGCGACTGTTCGAGAAGCTACTACACAAACGCTCAGTATATTTTTTAAAACTGTAAAAGCTGTAGATAATGGAGCAGATGCCCTAAAAATGTATAGAACTACAAAATTCAATATGATTATGCTTGATATAAGAATGCCCTACATCAATGGTCTTGAAGTAGCAAAAATCATAAGAGAAAAAGATCAGACAACTCCCATTATAATAAACACAAGCTATCAAGAGAGTGAAGATCTTTTTAAGGCTATTAAACTCAATATAGCAGACTATTTGATCAAACCTTTTGCGTTTGATCAGTTTAGATTATCTTTGCTGGAAGCGATCAAAAGATTGGAGAAAAATGATCTTATTATCTCAAATATAGGAGAGAATCTTAATTATGACTATTTAAGCAAATCAATCATTAACGCTACTCAAACAATACTACTCACAAAAAATGAACTTATCATTTTAGAGGAGCTTATCTCTCATAAAGGTGCTTTGGTGAGCTACTCAAGGCTTGAGGAACTTCTTGGTTTAGAGTTTGATCTTTCCAAAGCAAGTATTAAAAATACTATATTGCGATTACGCAAAAAAATTGGAAAAGACAAGATAATAAACATACAAGATTTAGGTTATATGCTCGTATGAAACTTCTTTTTACAATATTGCTATTGAGCATAGTATCTTATGCAAGTGCGAACTTTGCCCTCTCAAGTTTCAAATCTCAAGTGGAAATAACGCCCTTTATGAGCTATCTCATAGATAATCAAAAGAATTTAGATATTCATGTTGTTCAAAAATCTACCCAATTTTCACCTATGAAAAAAAGTAATTTTGGCATCCAATCATTTGCTTTATGGACAAAACTGATAATTGCTAACGATACAAACAAAGACCAATCTTTTATTCTCTCCAACACTAGACCTGCGATTGATAAATTAGATGTTTACCTTATCAAGCAAAACAGGATCATTAAAACCTATAAAATTGGAGATGCAAGACCTATGAACAATAGAGCTCTTTACAATCACCACAGCGTTGTTCCTATTGAGCTTATATCTGGCGAAACCATAACTGTAATAACCCGTTGTGAAAATATAGGTGCAATGGAGGGAGGATGGATAAGTTTGAGTTCTACTGATTTTATTAAAAACAGCATGCACGAATTTATGATTTTTGGAGGGACCGTTCAAAATTCTGTGTCAATCGGGTAAAATAAACAATACCCAAGGAACGACATATGAAGATAGAAGTAGATGTAGAGCAATTTGCTCGTGATATAAAAGCTGGTAAAAGTATCGGCGGAACAGATGGAGCTTTAG
>CAITKP010000087.1 GCA_903892995.1 uncultured Campylobacterales bacterium | reverse complement strand
TCGTCTGTGGCTCCGAATACTGGATTCGAACCAGTGGCCAAGTGATTAACAGTCACCTACTCTACCGCTGAGCTAATTCGGAATATTTCTGTTTGGTGGTGGACAGAGAGGGGTTCGAAAAAAGCTTACCCATTTTAATTGACTAAATATTTAAATAAAGTGTATAATTATACACATAATAAAAGGAGTGACACCATGAATACAGTAAGATTAAACATTACGCTTCCAGCTTCTCTTAATGATGAAATGAATGCTTTTGCTGAAGAACTTAATGAAAAGAAAAGTCATATTATCTCTTCTGCTCTTGAAATGTATTTTGATTATCTTGATATAAGAGTTGCTGAAAAAAGATTGGCTTCTAATGAGCCTACGATTCCTATGAAACAATTTTTTGAAGAATTAGGTGCAAATGTACGAGATTGATTTTTCAAAAGTTGCTCGAAAAGATTTTAAAACTATAAATAAGTCTGATATTCAGTTTCTTTATGATTCTTTGTATGATTTCGCTAAAAACTTTTCTTCTGAGTATGAAATATCTTTAATGACTACAGGGAAGATAAAAAAACTGCAAGGACAAAAAGAGGAACTTTACCGCCTTAAACTTCGTACTTATAGAGTTATCTACAAAAAAGAGGAAGATAGACTTATCATTCTTGTCTTACATGTAACTACTCGTGAGGGTGCTTATAGATAGTTATATTATTGTCCTATACCTTTAAAATTTTGATTCATTTTTTGTAAATTCTCTTGCATAATTTTTTGTTGTTCTATTGCTTCTTTTTGCATTTTTTGATTTATTTCATTTTGTTGTTTTATCATTTCATCTGTCTGTTTTTGCATATTATTCATTTGCTCTGTTATTTCTTTGTTCTTTTTTTCTATTACAAGATCATTTGTTGTTCCATAAAACATTTGTTTTATTTGTTGTTCAGCTTGATATTCTTGATATCTATCTCTAATCATAATTAATGCTATTATTGTTACACCTACAGCAATTATTTTCAGTACGGTATTTTTACTGATTGTAAATTCTTCTTTATTATTTTGTTGAAAGTTTGGTTTAAATGTTATATTTTTATTTTGTATAGTTTTTGTTGGATTATTTGTTATCTTTTTTTCTACTTCATTCATATATAGTTTTGCAAATACGGCTATGACTACTAAAATTATTAACACTGTTGAAAATGAATCCATGTTTTTCCCTATTTTAAATTAAATTTTCCGTTATTCGCTTTTTGTCTGAGTGATTCTAACTTTTCCAAATGTCTCTTTGTTTCTTCAATGCTTTCATCAAGTGCTAGTCCTTGATTTATCAATCTTACTAGATCAGGCTTTTCTTTTTCCCAATTACTTAATGTGTTTCTGCTTACATTTAATAACTCTGCTAATTCTTCTCTTTTCATTTATTGTTCACTTTTATATTATTTTGCACAATTATTGATATTTTTAAGTTTGGTTTAATATCAACTATTGTATCATTTTTATTAGTTAAGCACAATTATTGTGCATAAGGAGTGACAGAATGCAAACAGACAACATCAAAAGACCAGCTTTAATCGAGCCTTTTTTTAATCTTGAAATAGATTTTAAGAACGATTACGTTGAATATATATCAACTAATAATCAAAATGCGGTCACTCCACAATCTAATAATATCAAAAATTTACAAAAATATATTTTTCCGCAATCACACAACATTGCAATGAGCTTGATGTAAGTCGGTGGTACCACGTCCAAAGAACCTGATGACGTTAAAAGCTGTATTCCCTCTCTCGGTCACTCCTGAGAGGTTAATAAATAAGAGTGATTATTGAGTTTTATGAGCCTATATCTAGCCTCCTAGCAACATTCCGAACTGCTCGGATATAGGTTCACAAAACTTAATTTATCGATGGTAGGTTAAGTAAATTTTATTTATCACCAAGGAGTGACACATGCAAACAAGTTTACACATGATAGGGCAACTTATGGAAGTACGTCCAAATGAGTATAAAAACAAAGATGGTAAAACAGTAGAACAAACTGAGATTACTGTGCTTTTTTCTGGTTTAAGTGAAGATGGTTATAAAAAAATATCTGCTGACACTGTTCTTTTAGAGGGTTCTGAGGACTTTGATATCTTGCGCCCTTATATTGGTAAATTTGTAGCAATTCCTTACACATTTGAAGTCAATGATTTTGGTTCTAAATGTCGTGTAGATCGTGCTATGCCAGTTCTTTCTTTTGAAAAAAACCCACTTGACTACACAAAATACGAACGTAAAGTTGCTAAGGCTTAAAAATGAGTGATCAACTTTTAACTCCGTCTATTCATTCTAAGATTTATGATTTTGTAGACACTTTGCCAGATGCTGATAAGCTAACTAGTGAAGAAATAAAGTTAATTGTTTCGTTCTTTTTTATGTGTTTATCTTTGAAGAGATCAAGAGCTGTAAATAGTATCAATTAGTTTGGGGCGTTCTCTTGTGGTTGTAAGTCCTACACAATTAAAAGGGGTTTATTATGAAAAATAAACTATTAGTTACAGTAATTGGTTTTGGTGTTGCGATGGCAACTTCTGCAAGTGCAGCTTTAACTGCTCCTACTCTTGCAACTACTGACTTTGAATCTGTTGCGGGCGCTGTAATCATTGCTCTTGGTGTTATGTGGGCAATTAAAAAAGCTCTTGGACTTATCAGAGTTTAATTTATGGGGGTTCTCCCCCCCCCTCCGAATCTATTTAGAAAGGTTTTTTATGTTTGATATTGATGAAGCATACGCTCGTATTGCATATTTAGAGGAACTTTTTGAATTAGATGATGCCTTAAAAGCTCATTGCTCTAGTTCTACTTCTAATATTGATGATTTTAGAGATGAATATGATGATCTTTTAAACAAAATTGATTTTTATGAAAATCAATTTTAATTTTCTTATTTTGAAAGGTATTTATGCTTACCCCCACTATTGACGTTGTAAACGTTTCTTTAATTTTTGCTTCTGCTTTAACGGGGTTCGCTGTTATATGGTCAATTAAAAAAGCTATCTCACTACTTAATTAAAAGGTTAAACAATGAAGAAGATCATTTTACTTTTATCATTATTGTTTAATCTTTCTTTTGCCTCTGGCACTTATGATACTTTTATTTTTACAGATCAAGAAGAGAAATATGCTCTTTTCTTTTTAAATACTGCTACATCATCAGAATTTACAGATATTGGTCTTTCAGTTGCTGATTATAATGCTATGTCTGCTCTCCGCCCATTTCCTAGCGATACTCCTGCACAGATTTCTTCTTCTTTAAACACTATCTCTATAAATTCTAACATTTCGGGTCCAGATATGAAACGCATAAGAGAGGCCTCTTATCGTATAGATATTCCAGATCACAGTAAATTTACTGATATTAATTCCTCTTTAGGCATTAAGCAAAGTGATATTAATTACTTATCTGCATTATCTGGCTTGTTAATCGGTTTTGCATTTGCTTTCTTTTTAATTTATTCAATCGTTAACATTTCACGAAATAAGGCTTAATTATGGAAGTTCTTGCACTTTCTTCTGATCCCGTTTTTAATTATTTTGCTTCAATTGGTATTTATTGGGGTTTTCTCCTAGCGGGATATTTCGCTGTTTTATCACTATTTAGGGCTTAAAAATGATTTTAATTTCATCTGATCCAAAACTCTCGAGTGTAGCATCGCAGATAGAGCGAAGCGAAGCACTTGCCAAGATTAAAAAACAATTCTTAGAAGTTCCAGCACCGAGCCGAGCAATAAATCAATTCTTCTCAATTTCTCGTTGGAGTGAGAACACTCACTCACTAAACCGCAAAATAAGTAAATTAAAACTTTCTTTTTTATTAGCTTCTCTTCTTGTTGGTTCTGCTTCTTTTGCAACAAGTGCGCCTCTTTCTGATTTTTATCCTCTTTCAAATTATAAACCTTTAGGAAATTGTGTTTACCAGCTTGGTAGCGGGGTTGTTGCTACTTCTATCGCAACGGCGCAAACTGTTGAAAGTAGTGTTTTGACATATATGCCCAATAATGGTTGGCTTTATACAGATTGGAAAAATGTTGGAGCAACATATTATAATCCTGCTATTGGTGCAACTATGCGAGCAAGTGATTATAATGCTCAAACTTTAATGGTTGCGGGTAATTATTGTCAACACGTTACCGCTTGTAAATCTACTGAGGTACTTGGAACAAATGGCGTTTGTTATGTTCCTAAATTATCAGATTATGATAAAAATCCGCAAGATTGTAGTAAGTCTGGTGGTTATTTTTATTCCGCTTTTGGCATTGAGTCGGGTGGTACTTATTATACTGTTCCTTTGCCTTTTGGTGGTTCTATTAATTTAAAGCAACATTTTGCATATTCTACACACTGCGGAACTTTTATAGATATGGCGGGGCAAGTGGCTTCAAATATTTTGCCTATGTTACAGATGGCTGTTCCATTTTTTCGTTCTGCTAAACTTTTAAAAATGGCTTCTTATGCACGGAGTGAATATTATCGCAATAAGCCAACAAATACAACAGCTCAAAATGATCTAATTGTAAATTTGCCAAAACTTCCCGCTCCTGCTTCTCCGTCAATGAAAGCAATTGTGCCTATTGTTGAAAAGCCTATACCAACAGCACCAAACCCTACAACAGGGACAGTCGGCCCGACTCGTGAACCTGATATTATCCCTGACACTAATTATCAATATATAGACGATTCTTTTATACCTGAAACAACTGCGGGAGATCCTATTGTTGATTATTCTGTCATAGATCGATTCAATTCTATAAATAATGCTACAACTTCAAACGCTCCTTTAACTCAATTGATTCCCGAATCTCAAACTGCAACTACTCAAGTAAAAGAGACTTTTGATTTTTCAAAGATAATTTCAAACTCTCAAGCTCCGCAAGATATCGCATCAGTTCCCGCTACAACTTCTAAATCTGTTTCTTTTTCTGGTGCAGATCCTATCGATACATATACAACAACAAAAAATTATCCTGATGGCTCATCACTTTCTCAGGTTGTAAAAATTAATAGAGCTACAAAAGAGGGGTTTGCATCTTCTACAACTTTGGCAAAAAGTGGCGAATCTACTACTCTAAGTTTTCCTTTTGTTGTTCCTACTTATAACGGTGTTTTATCTGGTGCTGATATCATTAAACCGCCTGTAAATCAAACTTTTTCAACTCCTACAACTTCGCCAACTGCTTCAAATACTGTTACGCCGTCTTCATCTGTTCCAGCTGTTGCTAGTACAATGACAAATCCTGATGCTATTAGTGGTCAAGATCCCGCAACAATTATCAATGCAAAAATGCCAAATTATAAATTTGCATCTTCTGATGATATAACTTTGTTTAAAGTTGATTCTATTAACGAGTTGAACAATAATTTTAAAGATATGTTTGACAATATCGTTACGCAACTATCAACCGCAAAATCAACTTTTGACACTACAAAAGATCTCATTTCGGGCGGTTGGACTCCTCCTATAATTCCCGCTGGTGCGTGTGGTCAATTTATGGCATTTGATTTTCATAGACAACATGTTGATCTATGCCCACCTATGGCGCAACAAACCGCAAAAATAGCTCCTTTGGTTACGCTTCTTTTAACTATTGCGGGCATTGTTTTTGCAATTAGAATCTATTTATCTGCTTTAAGGGATTAAAAATGGTTGCTTTTTTTGGAATGATTGTTGAGGCTGTTGGTGTTTTTCTTGCTTTTTTTGGTCGTTTAGGTGCTTTTTTTACCTCTCAGGCTGTCGCAACTAATTTGCGTTTTGCAGTACGTTTGACGCTCTTAGGTGCCTTTCGCTTTTCATTTTTAACTTTTATTGCGCTTTTGGTTGCTTTTTTAGCTTTTGCTCTTGATGCACTTGTGAAAATTTATAATCTTATCTCTCAATTAATTGGTATGATGCAAAATCCCTCTTTGTCTGGTTCTTCTGGTTCTTCTTCTATTATTCAAGGTTTTTATTATTTTATACACGTTTCGGGCATTGCTGATGCTGTTGCAACCGTTTTTCCTATAATTGCCTCTGCTTTAACTTTTGTTTTGATGCGTAATGCTTATCGTGTAACTCTTTATTTTTATGAGCAACTGACGAAGATCTATACTACTGCTGTTGCAATAATTACGGGGGCTTAGTATGTTAGAATATTATACGGGCGTTCCAGGAAGCGGAAAAACATATAGAGCTGTTTCGCACGCTTATGATTGTTTTTTAGATGAAAAATCAAAAGTTTATAAAAAGTATAAATATTTCTATACAAATATAAATGAGTTTAAATTTGATGCTTTTAATATAGAGCGTGAAGACGTTGCATTTTCTCTTGATATGGATGTTTTAATAGCTTCTTTAACTGAGCTTCGTACAATGTACACTAATAAATCCACTGATGCTGAATTGATGGTTCGTGCTATTGAACTGAATTTGAATGATGCTTTGTTTATTATAGATGAGGCTCATAATTTTTTTGATCTTAATAATCCAGTGCTTGTATGGTGGCTCTCTTATCATAGACATTTACATCAAGATATTATTCTTATTACTCAAAATCTCTCTTTGATTTATAGAAAATATCTCTCTTTTGCTGAGTATTTTTATAATGCTGTTTCTTCATCTCTTCGCATTCGTAGTTCTGTTTTTACTTATCATCAATTTGTAAAATATCAACTCACTAAAAATTCTCATACAAATACATTCAAAGTGAAATTTAATCCCGCTGTTTATGCTCTTTACTCATCAGGTGCAAATACTCAAGGTAATAAAGTTATTCAAAGATTTATAATAATTGCTGTTTTTCTTTTAATTGTAGTTGTACTTTTTTTTAAGCTTTTTGCTTCTCATCTTGGTAGTTCTTCGGATTCTAATTCGACTCAAAATAAATCAAACAATATTCAAAAACCTACTTTTGTAAATACGGGCGATCAAGACACTTTTACCGTTGTTTGTATCGGTTTTGATTGCTCCTATCTTGGCCAAACTGTTGATATGAAAAATTTAAACTCTTATAAAAATGATTTTAAGTTGAGAGAGGTTAAGACCGCCAATAGTGGCGATATCGTTTTCCATACTTATATCAAAGATGAAAAATTCATTAAGGCGGTGTTCAATGTTTCGATTTCTCCTACTTCTAGTAATTAATTTTAGTTTATTTGCTCAAAACATTTCTTTGATGGATCTTGCATTTATCGTGCAAAAGAAAGATAATGTTTCAATCATTTTTTCTAGTGATATCCCTAGTAATATCATTGTAAATTTTCCTGATTCTTATAATAAATCTTCATTTATTCCTTTTTTTAAGTCTGTTCTATCTGCTAATAATTTATCTTATTCTATAAAAGATGATATCGTCACTGTTTCTGTTTTAAAAGATAACGCTACTCAATCAAACTCTATAATCTCAAATTCTCCAAATATCGATAGTAAGGGCAATATCAATCCCGATGTGTTTCAGTATAGACCACAAAAATTTACTGATATTAATTCATCTATTAACTCAATAAATACTCAAGAAGATTATAATTTTTCTTTTGCATCTCAAAAGCTCAATTATTTACAGTTTGACGATATTAAGCCTCTTTTGGAGTTTTCAAAACTGCCCTATTCTTTTTCATCTGTATCAAAAACAATCATCTTTAAAGAGAATAATAAAAATTCTAAGTTCATTAAAAAGCTATGTAAAGAGATTACTACTTTAGACGTTTTAAAAGATCAAGTGACTCTAAAAATCACTATATTTGACACAAATCAGAACAAATTAAAAGAGATTGGTATTAATCCAAATTTGAGCTTTGATTTTGACATACTCTCTAAAACGGGAGCTTTGCTTTCTGGCTCACATGTAGCAGATTTTAAGGGTTCTCTTAAATTCTTACAAACTAACGGCGTAACAAAAATTTCTCAATCAACTTCTTATCTTGTTTCTGATTCTGAAAAGTTGGAATTTAACAAAGTGATCTCTATTCCTGTACTTGATGAAAATTACGTTGTAACCTCTCAAAGCTCTGTTAATCAATCTACAAAGCATAAATATATTGATGTAGGTTTTGTGGTTAAAGCTACTCCTACCATCGTAGGCGATACTATTTATTTAGATTTCTCTTTGTCCACTGGTTCAGTTGTTTCTGCTGGTGATCTTCCCATTACTTCTAAAAATTCTATTTCAAATAAATTTTCATTAAAAAAAGGTGAAGTTCTATTACTTGCGGGGATCTCAAAAGAATCTCTTATTAAATCATCTAGCGGATTGCCTTTTTTAAATGATATCTCTTGGCTCTCTTGGCTTACACAAAAATCTGATTCTTATGTAAATGAGACTTTTAATGTATCTATAGAGGTTTTGGCGAGCGAACTACGCCTTAAGGATCCGTGAAGTATGAACGGAAAAAGGCGGAGCGCAGCGAAGCCTCTTGGCTATCTATAAAAAGTTTGTGTACAAAATCTAAGGAGTGACAATGTTCGGAATGAGTGACAAAATGCTTGAGAAAGCAAAATATAAAATTAAAGCTAATAAAGCTTACATGGCATCACATGGCATCATGATTGATGATAAATTGATTCCCTATAAAGATTTCGTAGCAAATAGCTATGTAAATCCTGATAGATATATCGCTGAGTTACAGCATCGTGCATGGTCTGTTTATGATTATGCAAAAGAAAATGATTTATCTAATCTTTTTTTAACGCTCACGCTTCCTACAGAGTGGCAT
>CAITKP010000086.1 GCA_903892995.1 uncultured Campylobacterales bacterium | reverse complement strand
ATTTATGATACAATTTTAGGAATTACTCGATGCTGACACAGAATCTTGAACACTACCTGCTCAAACAGGCAACTATGTAGGAAATTTTGTTTGGAATGGCTTAGAGATAGATATACAATCAAGATTTTCAAATGTTTTCTTAGAGCGGATGCTCAACTTTGCGAATGATATTTTTTTAGATGATGTATCTGTTAGTGGGAAAGAGACTACAAATGATTTAGACATTTCTAGGTACATTATGTACTATATGTTTGTGCAAAATCTTGAAAAAGCTTTTTTACTTGGGCTTCCAAAAGCATATAGAAGTGTTACGCACCATGAGATGAAGCTAAAAGGGAAGATAGATATAAATCTGTTTATAAAAAACGATATTCCGTTTCAAGGGGAAGTTTCAAGCGTAAGCCGTGAACAAAAAGAGATACAAGAGATTATAGATGTACTATATAAAGCTGTAAAAGTGATAGATAAGAGTAAAAAATTTAGTACAAAAAACATATCTCATATAAAAACACACCTGAAACAGTTTAGAAGCAATAAGTTTGTCTCAAATGAAACTATTATAAAAGCTACAAAAAGCAAAGCGCTTCAAAACCCGATATTTAGCCTCTATAAAAAAGTGCTAGAGTATGCAAAGTTTATCATCAATGACAATAATTTAGAAGAGAAACATGATGAAAAACAAGAAACTTATGGCTTTTTAATTAATGTCGCTGAGCTATTTGAGATATATATTTTGAAGCTATTACAAAAAGAGTTTAGTGATTGGTATATAGAGAGTCCAAAAATACCTTTGTATGAAAATCAATTTTTTACTCGTAAAATAATTCCTGATGTTGTCATGACTAAAGGCAATGATGTGTTGGTGTTTGATACAAAATACAAACGAATGACAATGCAAGGCAAAAATCAACATGGTGCTGGTGATGTCGATAGAAATGACTTCTTTCAAATCAATACTTACATGAGCTATTATCATAATAAGGGCTTACATGTAAGAGCTGGTGGACTTTTATATCCTATGGAAAAATTTGACAAAGATCAATGCCATTCATCGGCTTGGTTTGAAAATGGGAGTACAAAGTTTATTGTAGATGGTATAGATTTAAGTAAAGAAAATTTAGCAGTTGAAGATATCAAAAGTAGTGAAAATAGTTTTGTAACAAGGATAAGAGATCTACTGATTTAAATGAATAATATATTTGACAAATAAAAATAATAGTATTAATATGTTAAATATATTATACAAATAAAAGAGCCGGTATGGATTTTAAAGAGTTTGGATTAGAAATAGCGAAACTTCGTAAAACTAAGAATATCTCTCAATCAGAATTATGTAATGATCTGCATATCTCACGAGCGACACTGAGTAATTTTGAAAATGGCGGAATTGTGGATATAGGGTTTAAAAAGGTTTTACAGATAGCGGATTATCTTGGATATGAACTTAGTATGAGAGAAAAATCTGATTTTCCTGTTTTTGAGGATCTATTAGATGAACGATAGTTTACATGTAAAGGTAGATGAAGGCTTTGTCGGCGATTTAGTCTTTGAAAACGGTGAATATATTTTTAGTTATCAAACGCAAGAAAAAACAGATTTTATATCTTTGACAATGCCTGTCCGCGCAAAAGATTACACGCATATAAACTTACATCCATTTTTTGAAATGCATCTGCCTGAGGGGTATTTACTTTCTATCATCAAAAAACATTTTGCAAAGATTGCACGAACAGATGATTTTGGACTATTGCAGCTTATGTCTCCCTCTATAGTTGGAAGAGTAAGCTATGAGTCTCAAAAAAATATGGGCGATAGTGCACTAACGCTCGATGAACTTTTACATTCAAAAGATGAGAAACTTTTTGATGAACTTGTAGAGCGATTTGCTCTAAGCTCGGCGCTCAGTGGAGTACAACCAAAAGTCATCGCTAGAGTTCAAAACAAGGCAACACTCAAACTTGATCAGTACATTGTAAAATCATGGGGAGAGGATTATAAAGAGCTTTCTCTTAATGAATATTACTGCATGAAAGTAGTGCAATATGCTGGTGTGCCTACACTGGAGTTTTTTCTCTCCGATGATGAGAAGCTTTTTGTGATGAAACGGTTTGATATTTTAGAAAACGGTGAACTATTGGGGTTTGAAGATATGTGTGTACTTCAAGCAAAACAGCGAGAAGATAAATACAGTGGAAGCTATGAGCAAGTCGCTAAAACTATTCAGACTTTTGTTTCCGGTAAAAATAAAAAAACTGCACTCATCAATTTTTACAAAATGATTGTCATCAACAACCTTTTGCAAAATGGTGATGCGCATCTTAAAAATTTTGGTCTTATCTACAATGACATAGATAATATTACTTTAGCACCAGCCTATGATGTGATCTCTACGACAGTATATATTAAAAACGATGTACCAGCTTTGCATCTTCTTGGAAGTAAAAAATGGTGGGAAAGAAAATTTCTATTGCGATTTGGTATGGAGAGTTGTTTTCTTAGTCATAAAGAGGCAAATGAAAATTATGATCAGTGCTTAAATGCTATGGACAAAGTTTCTCAAGAGATAGAACCAAGAATCAGCTTTGAAAAAAATGGAGATAAGCGTGAAATGCTACAAAAACTTTACCAAACTATGAAGAGAATATTATGAATAAATTTACTATACAAAAAAGCTTCGCAATTAGTGCAGGGGCAGGCAGTGGAAAGACCTATACACTTAGTCGTAGATATATCAATGCTCTTGTGGGGTTTGACTACTTTAGAGAAGATTACAATACGCAAGAGAGTTTTGTTGAAGAGCTAAAAACTGCAAAAGTAAGCGAGATAGTCACTATCACATACACTGAAGCTGCAGCTTTAGAGATGAAGGGACGTATTTTTGAGCTTGTTAAAAAGATACTTTATGTTGAGAGCTTAAATAGCAAAGATAGTAATTATAAATCTATTGTAGAAGCAAATAGTCACATTACATCTGAGCAGCAAGAGTACGTTAAAAAGGTTTTAGTAAAAGCATACACAGATAGCGGTAACTCTAAAATCTCAACTATTCATGCTTATTGTCTTGATATTATCAAAGCAAATGCAGATATTGCTCGCATTGACACTCAGCTCAACATAATCAAAGAGGATGAGAAACAAAGCGAACTCTCACAGATCATCTTTGAACTTTTTAATGAACCAGAAAATGAAGCAACTATTCTTGATATCTCAAGTAATATCAGTGTCTTTTTTCTCAACAATCTCATTGCAAAATATGTTAGTAACAGCAAATTTAGAAAAGATTATGATAGTTTTTCTCGCGAAAGTATCGATGTTGAAACCTATAAAAAAATTATTATGGAACTCTATCCGCTGCCTGATGTAGAAGATGATATTGAATATGTAAAATCCTATATTTATGAGAACAAATTGGAAAATTCTCAAAAATATTGTGATTTTTTAGATGCATATGCAAGTGGATTTTATGATTTTGAGGCAAAGAGTTGGAGCACTTTATCAAGTGAATATGAGATTTCAATCGCGTTTAATAAAAAACCATTTAATAAACATAAAGAGATAAAATCAAGTATAGATGCCATCAAATCTTTTGAGAGTTTTATAGGTGTGTATCAAACCATCGACATGCAAAAAGAGGATCTCTTCTTTGAAAAAATAGAGAAGATAAAAACTCTTTTACATAAGATAAAAGCAAACTACGATGCAAGACTCACAGAACTTGGAAAAATAGATTTTGATACAATCATCACAAGAACATTAGAGATTATCCCTCGCTCTAAGAAAAACTACAAATATATCATGGTCGATGAGTTTCAAGATACTAATGAGATTCAGTTTGAGATAGTTAAAAACTCTTTGAATAAAGATACAAATCTCTTTGTTGTTGGTGATAGTAAACAATCAATTTATGCCTTTCAAGGTGCAGAGATAGAGGTGTTTAATAATGCCGTAGAAGATAGAACACTCTTTAGTTCCATAGAAGATATGAGTAAAAATCACCGTAGTGATGGTGTAGTGCTAGATAATGTCAATAAGATATTTGACAATCTCCTGCAAAAAAATGAACATCTTCAACTCATCTCTCAAAACTACGAAGCACACCCGCAAGATCTTGAAGTGTTTAAAGAAGAGAGAAAAGAGCAGGGGAGTTTTAAATTTCTTATCACCTCAAAAGCGTATCAAGAGGAAAAAGACGAGCTCGATACTATTGTGGCTTTTATAAGTGAGATAGCTGAGGGAGAAAGAGAAGAGTATCACCATATTTCAAAGCTAATCAGTGAGAAGCAAAAGGCGATAGCTATTCTTTTTGACAGCAGTACAAAGATGCTTCTTTTAAAACAAAAATTGCGTGAAAAAGGTATAACGGCAAAGGTAAGTGCAAGTGATAATTTTTATCATACAAAAGAGATCAACGATATCTATAATACACTTCAAGCGATCTATATTCTATCAAATAAAGAACTAAAAGATTTAAGTGATGCACAAAGATTTTACGCAGTCGCGGCGATGCGTTCAAGCATTTTAAAAATTGATGAAAACAGTATAAAAAAATATCTTGATAGCAACACTTTACCAAGCAAACTTAGGATTTATATTGAACAATATAAAAGATTGCCATTGTCAGAACTTGTTAAATATATCTACGAAAATTCTAACCTTTTAGGTGTGTATGCACACTTTGAAGATCTAGAGCAAAGAGCGGCAAATCTTTACAAATTCTTGCACCTGTGTATGGAGTATCAAAACACAAACGAATCAAGTCTATATAGATTTTTAAAACTTCTTGAAAACGCTATCTATTTTAGTGAATCAAAAGAGGATGAGGCATTTTTCAAATCTGACAATACTAAATCGATAGAGATCTGTTCTATCCACTCCACAAAAGGTTTGGCATATCCAATGGTGCTTCTTGCAAATAGTGATAAAGGCTTATATAGTCAGATAACAAGTGATAGTCTAAAACATAATAATTTCACTCTTAGTGGAGATAAAAAAAAGATTGTAGGGTTTAAGATAAACGCTTATGAACCTCTAAGCCTAAGAGTTCTTAAAGAGGTAGATAAACTCAAACATTTAGCGGAAAAAAAGAGATTGCTCTATGTAGCTTTAACTCGTGCAGAACATGATGTCATTATCTCTGCACAACTCTCTCAAAACAAAGATGGCAATATTTCATTACGAGAAGATACTTATCTAAAGATGATGATTGATGCCTTACATGTAAGTAAAGAGGAGCTATTTGAGCAAATACATAATAACTGCCTACATGTAAAAGTTATATCAGATGATGTAAATAATAGAGCTTTACATGTAGAGTACGTTGAACATAATATAAAACCTATTATCTTTGAAGCCAAAGAGATTATAACAGCGACAAGTGGGAGTGAAACTTATGATGAAACTGCTGCAAAACTTGGAACGATAACTCATAAAATATTTGAACTCTACTGGGATAAGTTAGAAACAACCGCACTTGAGCAGATATGTAAAAAGTTTGATATAGATACAGAAGATGAAAAAAGACAGATAGAAAAATCAATAGAGAAATTTATAAAGAGTGACTTACATGTAAAGCTAAAAAATGGAGCTGAGCATAAGTTTGAGCTAGAGTTTCATACGCAAGAAAAAAGAGGCTTTATAGATTTAGTATATTTTGATCAAGAAAAAGATGGTTGGGTAATAGTGGATTTTAAGACAGGAACGGCATCTAAAGAAAAAGAGCAGGGTTACCAAAAACAGCTTGAGTTTTATACTGATGTATTGAAGGAACAAGGGATGGAAGTGATTGATAGGGAATTGTTATGGGTGTAGAGATGATGGTTCATAAATTTAAGGGAGGAGTGTTAGGTGAAAGTATATGCAGAATATTTCGAAGAAAATAATTTAAAGTTTAGAACAAATACACTTTTACAATTTGGGGACTCTTGGGATTTGATAGGTAATATTGTATTGGCTAACCCTGGAAGTGCAGAACCTATAAAAAGCTTGAATATAGATACTGAAGGTTATTTAAAAAAATTTTATACGCAATATAAATATAAAAATGATTTTAAAATTGGAAATTGGTATGAATTTGCTCCAGACCAAACTATGTATAGAATCAAAAAAATCTTTAACGGTGAATACATAGGCGTGGCAAAAGAGTTAAATGGCGTAATCCAGTTGTTTAATACTTTTAACATAAAAAATCAAGATTTAAAAGAAGCAATAAAACAAAGTAACATAAATTCAGACTTGCTTTTTTCAATAGGGATTGAAAAGTATTTTCATAATAAACCAACATATTTTGGTTTTAGTAAGGATGTGTTGGAACATGATCTATTAAGACCAATAGCAAAGAGTATTTTTGATAATTCAAATAGCATCATTAAAGAAATTTATAACCCATGCTTTGAAGATAATAAATTTTACCACCCTACATATATTAATAGAGCTATAAACCAACATCATTTTCAATGGTATAAAAATGATGTTTTAGAGAAATTAAAGAGTGTTTGAGATGAGCGAATTATATAAACGTGTTCAAGAACCACAATATGATAAAAATGATGAAGTTACAAAAAATGAAGATGACTAAATTAAAAAAAATAGTTTCTTTATAAATTAATATCAAAGGTATAAAATGTCATACAACCTCCAAGATAAACTCGTAGTAGCCGTAAGCTCAAGAGCACTTTTTAATCTTGAAACTGAAAACAAAATCTTTGAAGAAAAGGGTTTGGATGCATACTATCAATATCAGCTTGATATTGAAAACGAACCACTTGAAAAAGGCACTGGATTTAGACTTGTAGAAAATTTACTAAGAATAAATAACTATTTTGAAAAAGAGAATAAACAAGTAGAAGTGCTTGTTCTCTCTAAAAATAATGCAGCAACAAGTTTGCGTATCACAAATGCAATCAACAGCTATGGTCTTGATATCATCCGCTCAGCATGGACAAGTGGAAACTCTATTGCAAACTATCTCAAAGCATTTAAAGTGGATCTCTTTTTAAGTGCAGATGATAATGATGTTATAAGTGCCATAAAAAATGGTGTAGCAGCGGCAAAGATACTTCCTTCCCATAAAGATGTTCATAATTCCAAAGGAGAACAGGTACGCATAGCCTTTGATGGTGACGCAGTTCTTTTCTCAGAGGAATCAGAACTTATCTATAAAGAAAAAGGACTTGATGCCTTCATAGAACATGAAAAGCAAAACCGTGACAATCCACTCTCTCAAGGTCCATTCGCAAAATTTCTTCTCACTATTTCAAAGATACAAGATAAGTTTCAAGATAAAGAATCACCCATACGAACAGCCCTTGTAACTGCAAGAAGTGCACCAAGTCATGAACGTGTTATAAAAACACTCAATGTCTGGGGAGTACGCATCGATGAAGCCTTCTTTCTAGGTGGGACAGATAAATATGAGGTACTAGAAGCCTTTGGCGCAGATATCTTCTTTGATGATCAGGATGTGCATCTACATAAATCTTCATCTGTAGTACCTAGTGCAAAGGTTATCAGCGAAGGTGTGGAGCATATGAAATGAAACACCAACAATTGGCAATTCTTTTTTATAATCTTTGATATTTGAGAGGTCTGGTATTTTCAAGCCGCTGGCTTGCGGTGAGCAGCTACGATTTTATTATTTATATCGTTGTGATACCAACCGTTAAAAGACAATATCACGGACTTTAAAAGCATGGTTTCACTAATAGGCTTTTAGATGAGCTTATTCAAGTGACAGAACTCTTTAAAAAAATAAATACAGTAGATGAACGGTTGTATTTGGAGAATAAACCATTGTGCTTATTTAAAATAAATTGACTTACATGTAGAAAAAGATAAATGAGATTATTTTATATAGACTTTATTTGTCTAGTAATGTTGCCATAATCCTTTTAGTCAAATGTAGGAGAATAGATGACGAAGCTTTTATTTGGGATTGGCGAATTTGGATCTAACATACTTGAACATATTTTGCGAAGAAAAACGGCATTGATTTTAAATGATTCTCATGAATTACTCTTACTAACAAACAATATCCCCCATAATGATATACCCTATATTTTTATCAATAATCATGGTGCAATTCAACAAAGTAGTTCTCAAATCAATGATTACAGTGATTTAAAGAATGAGATCAACAAATATAAAAAAATCACACTGTTTGTAGGTATCGGAGGAAGTTTTACTCATGAGGTTTTCCATGAGTTACTTGCCACAAATATAGTCGATAAATCAAAGCTCTATATTGTAGCTGTCTCTCCATTTTCATTTGAGGATAGAGAAACAGCATCACTTGCTAAAGCAACCCTAAAAACAATTATTGATAGTAAAATAGCTTGTAGTGTGTTTGCAAATAATGAAACTTTAGACGATAAAAACGACCATATACAAGAGTTCATGAGCAAATTTAATGACAAAATATTAGGCTCTATCTTAGAAGTTTAATAGTAAGACCTAACAGAAAGTGTAAGTTGAAAATATAAAATCTGATGCATCAAATAGAAGATGAAAAAGTTTTAATAATTTTTATTTCAGCAGGCAGTGTTATGATTTATTTTACAATGTCAATAATATGAAAATTTAAAAAAGGAAGATGAAAAAATGATAATTTCAATTCATATGCAGAGTGTATTTCAAGATTATGAATTTTTTAAAAGTAAAATGGATGAAGTAACTGCAAAATATAAAAATATTTCTAAATGTTTAACTGGAAGAAGTACACCCACAAAATTCGCAAAACAATATTTTGAAGACACAGATGTAATCTGCGAAGAACCAAAATTACAAGGCTTTAAACAACAACGATTATATAAAATTGTTGAACTTTCAGATTTGTGTATATTTTTTTACAATGAAGATAATGGCGGCGCACAACTAACTAAGAAAACTATGAGCAATGCTAAAAATTCACAAAAGGAAATGATAGTGTTCTCGGATGATTCAGCAAATAAAATTAAAAAAGGATTGAACAATGAGTAATTTTTGGGCGAGATTTGAAAAAATAAATGGAAGATTATTTAGATATGATACTAGAATTTATCTTCAACCAGTAAATAACATTGAAACTTCGGATATTTGTTTGGGTGCAGTAGTTGGAAAGAATCCAGGTTCTGCAAAAGGCGAACCTAGCGCTACTTTAAAGGAAATAAATCTTGATGGTGATAAATTATTGCCAACTGTACGTAATATTTTTTTAAAAGCTTATCAAGATGCTGATAAGGAACTCCCTGAGAGAAGTTACATACAAGTTTTAAATCTATTTTACTTATGTGAAGCTGATTTAAATCTTGCAATTAGTCAAGCAGAAAACGAAACAACACAAGAAACCTGTCAAACAGAAAATAAGCTATTTCCTTTTGTTTGGTTTGTCTGGGGTGGAGATGATGACAGATTAAATCATTTTAAAATGAGATTTGAATTCCTAAAAGTAATACAACCATTTTATTATGACAATGGTACTATTGTGGAAAAAATCCCAGAAGAAACTTCTTCAGCAAGGCATACACAAGGCTTGAAGCACGATTATGTTTTGTCATATATTTCTAACATGCTCAAAACTTTAGAGATGAAACAAAAATGAAAATAATAACGATATCCCTATAACCTTGATGATACAATGATTTATAAAAATGAGAAAAATCAAAAAGGCACTTTACCATGACCCTTTCTAAATCCCAATACATTCGAGGCTTACAGTGCCATAAGTCTCTTTGGCTTTATAAACACAATCCAGAATTGCGTGACATTCCAGACGCTGCTCAAGAGTCACTTTTCAATGCTGGTTATAGCGTAGGAGATGTGGCAAAAGAGCTTTTTAGTAATGGCGTAGAGATAGAGTTTGATAGCTCTAACTTTGATGGAATGATCCAAAAAACCAAACAGCTCATAGAAGAGGGTACTGAGGTTATCTATGAAGCCGCTTTTAAAGAAGATGGTATCTTTGCTATGGCAGATATTCTTGTAAAAAATGGCGATGCTTGGGATATGTACGAGGTAAAAGCTTCCACTTATGTCAAAGAATATCACATTAATGATGCCTCTATACAGTGGTATGCACTCTCAAAAGCTATCAAACTCAACCGTGTTTACATCGTACATGTAAACAATCAGTACGAACGAAACGGCGAGCTTGATGTTCATGAATTACTCACAATGGTAGATGTAAGTGATGAAGTTCTAGCAAAACAATCCCAAATAGAGCCACAACTTGTAGAGATGCAAGAGATGCTTCAAGGAGATGTTCCAAAAATCGATATAGGCGGACACTGCAGTGATCCTTACGGATGCGATTTTATGGGGCATTGTTGGCAACATATACCGCAACAAAACTCTGTATTTGATATCTCTTATGCCATGGGCAAACAGTGGAAACTTTATTATCAAGGAATACTCAGCATCAATGATATTCCAGATGATTTTCATCTGGGAGCAAATGCTTCGCTGCAAGTACAACATCACAAAACACAAGAGATAAAAATAGACAAAGAAGCTATAAAAAACTTTTTAGATACCATCGAGTATCCCATAAACTTTTTTGATTTTGAGACCTTTCAAAATCCTATTCCTCGCTTTGATAAACAGCGTCCATACGCACAGATGCCATTTCAGTACTCTTTACATATTTTGCACAAAGATGGTACGTTAGAACATAAAGAGTTTTTAGGTGATGAAAACAGCGATCCACGAGAAGCACTTGCCAAGCAGATGCTTAAAGATATTACACCAACAGGCTCTATAGTAGCATTTAACCAATCATTTGAGCAAACACAAATCAGAAATCTTGCTCTTACATGTAAAGATCTTTCAGATGATCTGCTTTGCCTAATAGAGCGTTTTAAAGACCTCGCACATCCTTTTCAGTATAAGCACTATTATCATCCAAACTTCAGTGGTAAATACTCCATAAAAGTAGTTTTACCGACTCTTTTTCCAAACGATGCTGAACTAGATTATAAAAAGCTCGGATCTATTCAAAACGGTGGAGATGCAATGGACACCTTTGCAAACTTACATCTACTTAAAGATAAAACAAAAAGGGATGCCATAAGAGCTGACTTGCTAGCTTATTGCAGACTTGACACTTTAGCAATGGTAAGAATATTTGAGAAACTCCAAGAGATGACATAAAATGTCCTCATAAAAAACTATTATTCAATATAGTTTTTTTATAGGATGTCACTATGACTTTAATCAATCTAATGCCTATGGCAGTACCTCTCATTATATGGTCTTAAATCAATGAGCAATACTATGTCCATAACAAAACAAAAACGTTTTGATGATTTAGCATACGTTCTAAAACGTCTCAAACGTGATGGTAGGCAACTTGCCAATGTATCACAAAGACTAAAAATGAACGAGGATGTGCTATTAACTGCACTCAAACAGACCTACTATGTATGGGATGAAGTTCCAGATTCATTTAAAAATGATAGAAGTTTCATTCTTCGGGTAATGGAGGTGGCACCTGAGTTGTTTGGTAAAGTAGATGAAATTTTTAGATACGATCGTGAAATCATAATTAAAGCAATCTCTACATGTGGACGAGCATTACGATTTGCTCCTGCTTGTTATAGGGCTGATAGAGAGATTGTCACAATTGCAGTCTTAAATAATCCATCGGCTCTCATTTATGCAGATGGTAATTTTGAATCAGATCGAGAGTGGGTGTTTGAATATTTTGATTATGCATTTGCTCATCCAAAACAAGTATTTTACTCATCAAGTGAAACGATACTAAAATATTTGGATGAAAAATTCTGCCATGATGAGGACGTGGTTTTGAACGCATTGCGTTTATCAGATTGGGCATTTAAATTTGCAAGTGACCTATTAAAAGATAATGAGCTTATTGCAACAAAAGCTGTGTCACGTTTTCCATTACTCTTTAGTAATGTTTCTCAAAGACTTAGAGATGTTGAATCTATCGTTTTATTAGCATGTAAAAATTCAAGTTCCTCTTTACAGTATGCTTCGGATCGATTGCGAAATGATGAAAAATTTCTCAACAGCATTATTACACTTCATCCAGATGCTTTGCAATATGCTTCAAGTTCAATACGTGATAACAAAAATATTTGCCTTCAAGCTATTCAAACAGATCCATTTATGGTGAAATATACAAGCAGTAGATTGAGAGATGATGATGAATTGGCTTTATTAGCCCTACAAAAGAACGGAGCGACATTGGAATATTTTTCTAAACGTATCCGAAATGATGAAAAGTTAGTAAAAATAGCATTTGAAACGAATCAAAACTCTCTTGAATTTGCATCAATACGTCTTCAAAACATAGTAGAAACAGGTAGTAAAAGATCCATCTCTAGACCAATGTTTTACAATGAGATGGTTGATTTTAGTTGTGAAGCACCTTATAACCTCACGGAGTATGAGCCAATCTTTTAAAACTATTGTTTGTAAAATGAATTCTACTGAAAGCTAAAATCAAAAGATATAAATCAAAAAGTATCACTGAGTTTGATTAATATAGACATTTAATGTCCAACTGATTTCATATACTTTCTTTATCAACGAGATAAGGAATATATATGTTACGACTAGCAGAAGATTTTTATTTGGTTTCCATTGAAAATAACAGTCATTGGTGTGATGCAAAAATTGAGGGTAAGTTCACTTATTTTTTTAGATACAAAAACTACAAATTAGAACTTTCTCCATCGTTTAATTTGCTTGGTTATACAAAAGAGGACAATATTGCTATCTTAAATTTTGGATATACCCTTGATATACGCAAGTGGTCGGATAAAGGACAATCTTTCCACTACATTCCAAATTTAAATAATCAAGATGGAAGCTCTACTAAACAATATTTTGATTCGCCAGAAGCCAGAGAATTGATTTTAAGATTTATAGAAAAGTTTATTCGCAGATATCTTAGTAAAACTTCACCAGCAATCATCATTCGTGGAGCGCTCAGTGACATAAAAACAAAACTCCCACGTTATAAAAGATTTGATAAACATTTTTTAGATCATGGATATATCAAAATAGAGCTAGATATTACAACAGCAGACTCTCTTTATAAGATTACCGTGGGAAAAGACAAAGAGGACAAAGAGATTTGGGTGTATTGTAAAAAAGAATCCCATTTCCAGCAGCTTAGCGAAGTTTTTTAAGGCAATGAAAGATATAAAAAAAGACAGATGTTTTTAAGGGCTTTATGATTGATTTATAGTTGCATTTTTAAATAGGTTTCAGATAAAAATCATTATTCAATAAATCCCAAAAATATAACTCAACATATGATATACTTCATATAAATTAAATTAATCCCGATAAATATTAATTTATTAATAGAATCCCAATTACTTTAACAAAATCCCAAAAGATGGTTTTATAACATGACAATAGCTTTTCAAAATGAAATACTTCCAAAATCATGTGTGGAATGACCCCAATAAAGTAGACAGATTTTTAATCAGTTAATTTGATAAAATAGCGAGACAATCGCTATGAAGAATTAAGGGTTAAAAATGCCACCAAGATATACCGATGAATTTAAGATTGAAGCTGTAAAACAAGTTACAGTTAATGGTTATAGCATAAAAGAAACAGCTGAGCGTTTAGGAGTTAATGTCGAATCTCTTAGAAGCTGGATAAAAAAGTTTGAATCTCCAGAGGCGAGAGAGAAATACAGTATAGAACAATCGGCTAATGCTGAAATAAAACGCCTTCAAAAAGAGCTCAAGAGGGTCTCAGAGGAGCGTGACATATTAAAAAAGGCCGCAGCGTACTTTGCAAGCCACCCAAACTAAAGTACGCTTTCATACATGAATATAGTGAAGTATATGCCGTTCGAAGACTTTGCAATGTGATGCAGGTACATCCCAGCGGATATTATAAGTGGTTGATCACGCCGATCTCTCTTAGAGAAAATGAGAATGAAAAACTGCTTTTACAGATAAAGCAAGCATACAAAGAAGCAAACGGTATCTACGGATATAGAAATATTCATAAAGATTTGAAGGCTTCAGGTTTACATGTAAACATAAAAAGAGTTGCAAGACTTATGAGTATGGCGAAACTTTATGGCGTAGGCACCTATAGACGAAGGCCTCACCATAAAGCTGGTGCGATTCACAAAGCACATCCGAATCATCTACAACAATGTTTTATCGCTACCGCTCCAAATGAGAGCTGGGTCAGCGATATCACTTATATCAGAACCCATGAGGGATGGCTTTATCTGGCAACAGTGATCGATCTTTTCAGCCGGAAAGTGATCGGCTGGGCTACGGCTCACAGACAAACGACGGATCTGATCCTACATGCTTTACAGTCTGCTGTCTTTAGAATTCAAAAGTCAGATGTCAAAGTGATCCTGCATTCAGATCAGGGAAGCCAGTACAGTGCATATGAGTATAGAACATTTTTAAAACACCACAATATCATCCCCAGCATGAGCAGACGCGGTAACTGCTACGATAATGCAGTCGCTGAGAGCTTTTTCAAGACTCTAAAAAAAGAACTTGTAAGAAAGCATGTCTTTTTAACAAGAGAGATAGCAGCATCCAAAATATTTGAATACATAGAGATGTTCTACAACTCGAAAAGAAGACATAGTTATCTTGGCTATATTTCGCCAAATGAGTTTGAAAAAAGATATAATTTGGAGGCTTCAAAAAATTAGGTGTTAACTGAATAAGTTTATGTCTATATAATTGGGGTCATTCCAGT
>CAITKP010000085.1 GCA_903892995.1 uncultured Campylobacterales bacterium | reverse complement strand
TATCTCATCGAGGGTGTCTCAAAACATGAGATCTATCTTGATGCTATCCATGAAAATATCAATATCGATATTACCATTGGCTTTGCCACTGCAAATCAATCAATCTTAGAGCAAGCGGGTACAGCCCTAAAATACGCAAAACAAAACCATCTCAAATTCTCCGCTTACTCAAATATCACAAATAACGAAGTTGGAATCTCCCAATATATCTACTGGAACAAAGAGATTCAAAAAGCGATCGAAGCTAACAACATAGTTCCATTTTTTCAACCCATCTATGATAATCGTGGGGATATTAACAAATATGAAGTCCTTATGCGCCTTGTTCAAGAGGATGAGGATAAAAAAATTTTTATCTCACCTGTTCAATTTTTGAACATTTCAGTACAGACAAAAAAATATGATGCGATCTCAAAAACTATCATATTTCATGCGCTTCAAATGAGTAAAAACGGTGACTATAACTTCTCTATAAATTTAAGCTACCAAGATATTAGCAACAAAGATTTGATGTATGATATCTACCGTTTCTTTGAAGAAAATCCCCAAACTGCGTCAAAAATCACCTTTGAGATATTAGAGAGTGAGATGATAAAAGACACAAAACTTCTTTTAAATTTTTTAAGTAAAGTGAAGTCATTTGGAGCAAAAATTGCCATAGATGACTTTGGAAGCGGATTTTCAAACTTTGAGATGATCCTCTTAATCAAACCAGATTTTCTAAAAATCGATGGCTCTTTGATAAAAAAAGTGGATGTCGAGAAGGAAGCGTTAACTCTAGTCGAAGCGATTGTTGCATTTTCTCACAAAATGGGAATGGAGGTCATCGCGGAGTATGTTCACAGCGAAGTCGTATATAATATCCTTCAAGATATAGATGTCGATCTGTTTCAAGGCTACTATCTTTGTGAACCGCTCTGCTGTGTCATTGAAAACTCTCACTAAATGCGAACTATGAAAAATATTATTGAGATCAACTCATGCCATTTTTCATATCCAAACACAGACACACCCACTCTTGATCTTGCACCCTTACATGTAAGAGAAAATGAGCATATCTTTTTAAATGGAAAAAGCGGCAGTGGCAAGAGCACCTTTTTAAATATTTTATGCGGTGTTTTAGAGCCCCAAAAGAGTGATATCTCAATTCTCCAAACAGATATCACACAACTCAGTGCATCACAAAAAGATAGATTTCGGGCTGATAATTTTGGAATAATCTTTCAACAATTCAACCTGCTTCCCTATCTTAGTGTTAGTCAAAACATTGTTCTTCCATGTGCATTTTCAAAGCAAAAAGCCTTACATGTAAGCGTTCAAGAGAGTGAGATTTTAAAACTTATGGATGCTCTTGAACTCCCCGCACATCTACTGCACAAGCAAGCGATGCATCTCAGCGTAGGAGAGCAACAACGTGTAGCTCTAGCGCGCGCACTTATAGGCTCTCCTCGCATCATTATCGCCGATGAGCCAACAAGTGCGCTAGATGATGAATCCAAGCAAAGTTTTATGCGACATCTTTTTTCGCAAACAAAAGCACAAAACTCCACTCTGATTTTCGTAAGCCATGATAAAACACTCGCAACACACTTTGACAAAGTATATGATTTTAGCTCTTTAAATAGGGTGCTCTCTTGAAAACGCTCTGGCTTTTAACAACAAAAAGTATTATAAATCGAAGAGTCGCTTTTACGCTCTCACTCATCTCCATAGCCATTAGCGTAGTTTTACTCCTTGGAATAGATAGAATCACAAAAGCGACAAAAACGCATTTTCTAAACACAATCAACCAAACAGACCTTATAGCCGCTGCGCCTGAGGGCTCTCTTGATGTGCTTTTAAATCTGGTTTTTCATCTAGGAGAGCCGCTAAAAGAGATCCCTTATAGCTCATATCAAGAAATATCAAAGTTTGATGAAGTCGCATGGGCTTTTCCCCTTTCGGTTGGAGATTCCTTTAAAAATTATGATGCCATCGCTACGACAAATGAGTATTTTAGGCATTATAAATATGGCTTTGCAAACTCCCTCTCTTTTAGTAAAGGAGGCAATTTCAAAGAGTTTTATGATGTTATCTTAGGCAGTGAAGTCGCAGAAAAACTCCATCTTTCTCTGCATGACACGATCCATCTTTCACATTCAGCAAACGCACACACGCATGCAAATCGGGATTTTCATATCTGCGGTATTTTAAAACCCACCCATACACCAAACGATAAAACTGTTTTTTTTCAGCTCAAAGCGGATGAAGCGATCCACCTTGAGTGGCAAAGCGGCAATTTTGTAGATATGCATCTTACATCAGCTCAGTTAGAGAAGATGAAGATTGAGCCAAAACATATCAGTGGCATTTACATAGGACTCAAAAGCCCCTTTTCTCTCTTACATGTAAGCGAAAAAATCGAGCATCTTCAAGATGCACATCTCAAAGCCATCATCCCAGCAAAAGCACTTTCACAGCTCACTTTTCTTCTCAAAAATATGCAAGAACTTCTCTCTCTCATAGCCGCTATCGTTTTTGTAGCTGCACTCTTTGGAATGCTTGCAACCATGCTTGCAACGCTAAATGACAGAAGACGAGAGATAGCGATTTTAAGGATGCTTGGAGCAAGTGTAGGAACGATATTTTTGCTCTTTGCCTTAGAGAGTTTTATTATCGTAACGAGTGGAATAGTGCTTGGAAATATCGCTCTCACACTCTTAATTCTTTTCAATAATCTAATCCTCAATCAAGCAGTTGAAATAGGATTATTTCCAGATATTTATGAGCTCTCAATGCTTGGTGGAATGCTGATTTTAGCAATCATAGCAAGCTTTCTTCCAGCATTAAAATCCTATAAAAATTCACTTTTAGATGGGCTCATCGTAAAAATATGAAAAAACTGATCTCCCTACTCTCTCTTTTGCTACTTTTTGGATGTTCAAATGAGCCAAATTTTGAGAGTGATGATTGGTCAAAACTCATAGACCCTGCCTTTGATCAGCAAAAAATAGTACGTTTTTATAAGGAAAAAGTCTTACATGTAAGCGAGGGAAGCAAAGAGGAAAAGGCTCTATATGCACAGATGCAAATGGCTCTTAAAAACGGAGGAAACAACAAAGCGATGGATGGAAAAAAAGTAAAACTCTCAGGCTATCTCGTACCCATCGATACAGATGGTGAGATGATCAGCAGCTTTTTATTTTTCCCAAATCAAGCCGCTTGTATCCATGTCCCCGCTTCTCCTGCAAATCAAACGATCTATGTAAAAGCCAAAAAAGATGAGGGTGTTTTGATGGAAGATGTGTATGAAAATATCATCGTGTATGGAACTATAAAGCTCCAACATACAGAAATCGCAAATGCCACATCCTCTTATGTTATTCAAAACGCTACATGTAAAGCCGTTCCAAGATTGTAGAATTTTAATATATCAAGATATGTTGATTTAATGATTTTATTTGGTTACAATCGCGCTATCTAAAAATAAAGAGAGATAATTATGAAAAATGTTCTTATACTTTGTACTGGAAACAGTTGCCGTTCAATCATGGCAGAAGCGCTTGTAAATGCTAAAATGGGTGATTGTGTCAAAGCTTTTAGCTCAGGTGTCAAGGCAAGTGGAAAAGTAAATCCTCACGCGCAAGCACTTCTACAAAGCAAAGGGTATTGGAGAGATGAGTACCACTCAAAACTGATTGAAACGGTTCTTGAAAATGAGTTTGATCTCGTTATCACCGTTTGTGACCATGCAAACGAAACTTGCCCGATGTTTCCAAAAGCCATAAAAACCTTACATGTAGGCTTTGAAGATCCAAGTGGCAAAGAGGAGATCGAATATGCTAAAACATTGGCACTTATCGAAGAAACACTACTTCTGATTATCAAAAAAGAGTTGTGCTAAAAGGAGTCTATTTGCATAAAACATCATTTTTGAAAAATCTCTCATCCCAGCAGCGTCGCGTGGGATTGGTCATCGCTTTAAATGTTGCTATTGTCATTATTGAGAGCAGTGTTGGGGTTATCAGTGGCTCGCTTGCCCTACTCTCGGATGCTTGGCACAATCTCAGTGATGTTTTAGCGCTGGTCGTCACAGTCATCGCTCTTGGACTTGGCACGAAAGCGGCTACTTCAGAGATGACTTTTGGCTATGTCAGAAGTGAAATGATGGCGACTTTTATCAACGCATCTTTTTTATCTCTTTTGATGTTCTGGGTTGCTTTTGAAGCGCTTGAACGTCTTTTGCATCCAGTCCTTGTTGATGGATGGCTGACGATGATCACAGCGGGCGTAGCACTCCTTATCAATACCCTCAGTGCTGTAATTTTGGGTGGACATACACATGAGCACTCTCACGAGCATTCACATCAACACCATGAGCACCATGAGCACCATCACGATCTCAATGTCCAAGCCGCATTTTGGCATATGGCAAGCGATGCGATTCTCTCTTTAGCTGTCGTTTTAGGCGGTGGAGCGATGATCTTGTGGGGAGTGCCTTGGGTTGATTCGGTTTTATCTTTGCTATTTGCAGGAGTGATCTTATTTGCAAGTACGAAACTTTTAAGAACCTCTTTTGCAAGTTTGATGGATCGTGCCGATCCGCTTATGCTGGAAAAACTTTCACAAATCCTTAAAAATCATCCGATGATAAAAGAGATTCACGATATTCATCTCATCAACCCATCAAGTAAAGAACACCATTTTTCTGCACATATTATTTTAGATGAGGGCTTGAATTTAAAGGAGGTTGAGGAGATTATAGAGACTCTGCGGCTTGCTCTTTTACATGCTGGAGCGACACACACACTTTTGCAGCCAGAAACTGCAAAATACCTCAAAGAGGATGGAAAATATTGTAACGCGCATTAAGAGGTATTATCTGCGCGTTGCACTTTTTGGTCTGTTGCGATTGTTTCTTTGATTACTTCTTTGTTGGATCGGTTCTGCTTTTATAAACGGATCTGGCGTAAACTCTTTGATAGTAGTTTTTTCTATCTCTTGCTTGATGAGTTTTTCGATGTTTTTCAAGTAGTCATGTTCATCAATACACACCAAAGAGATCGCTTCTCCGCCATTTCCAGCGCGTCCAGTTCTACCGATGCGATGAACATAATCCTCTGGCACATTTGGAAGCTCAAAGTTTACAACATGAGGAAGTTGGTCTATATCTATCCCGCGCGCTGCGATATCTGTTGCGACTAAAACGCGAATCTCTCCACTTTTAAAATCTGCTAAAGCTTTTGTTCTTGCGTTTTGGCTCTTATTTCCATGGATCGCCGCGGCTGTGATGCCATCTTTTTCAAGTTGCGCCATCAGTTTGTTAGCTCCATGCTTTGTTCTTGTGAAAACTAAAATCTGCTTCCAATCACCCTCTTTGATAAGATGTACTAAAAGCTCTTTTTTGCGCTCACGATCCACTGGATGGACTGTTTGTTTGATATTATTTGAAGTTGTATTTCTCTTTGCTACTTCGATGAGTGCTGGAGCATTGAGAAGTGAATCTGCAAGCCTTTTGATATCATCTGAAAATGTCGCTGAAAAAAGAAGGTTTTGACGTTTTTTTGGCAAAACAGCAAGAATTTTTTTTATATCATTGATAAATCCCATATCAAGCATTCTATCCGCTTCATCAAGGATTAAAAACTCAATATTTTTAAGATCTATCGTCTTTTGTCCCATATGATCCAAAAGTCTCCCCGGAGTGGCAATGACGATATCAATACCCGCTTGAAGCTGTTTTATCTGAGGATTGATACTTACCCCGCCAAAGATGACGCTTGATCTAAATGGCAGATATTTTCCATAGGTTGCAACACTCTCGCCAACTTGAGCCGCAAGCTCGCGTGTTGGTGTCAAGATCAAAGCGCGCACGCTATGACCTGATCTTTTGTTTTGAGACAGCATCTCTAAAAGTGGCAGTGTAAAACCTGCTGTTTTTCCCGTACCTGTTTGAGCACCCGCTAAAACATCTTTTTGACTCAAAATAACAGGAATAGATTGTTTTTGAATCGGAGTTGGCTTTGTGTAGCCTTGATCTTGGATCGCTTTAAGAAGTGGAGCGCTAAGCCCTAATGATGCAAATGACATAATGTTGGAAACCTTGTGTATCAGCCCGCTGGAAGTGTTACATGTAAACCTTTACATGGTACAAATGTCGATTTAGGCTGTAAAAAATATGTTTATATAGAAGAATAAAAACGAAGTCAGTTGTGAACCGAAGCACAAATAATTTTGCGTATTATAGCAGACTTGACTGAGCTTTTAGGTACAATTTTACACTTTTAAAGGGTGTTTATGAATAATTATGATCTTATCGTTATCGGTGGCGGTGCAGCTGGAATGATCGCTGCGATCAAAGCGGGTCGTGATGGTAAAAATGTGCTTTTGTTAGAAAAACTCTCCAAAACAGGTTCAAAACTCAAAGCCACAGGCGGAGGAAGATGTAACTTAACAAATACTCTCTCAAACGAAGATTTTATGGCTCGTTTTGGACGTAATGGCCGCTTTATGCGTGATGCTTTAGAACTCTTCGATCATCACTCTTTGCAACAGTTTTTTAGTGAGATCGGCGTAGCGACGCATGCACCAGATGGATTTCGCATCTTTCCTGTTGGACACTCTTCGCAAACCATTTTAGATGCGCTTGAAGAGGAGTTGAAACACTTACATGTAAGGGTTTTATGTTCGCAAAAAGTGACTGAAATATTGCATGATGGTTGCAAAGTAAGTGGTCTAAAAACAGAACAGCAAAGCTTTTTTTCTCCAAATATCATCATAGCAACAGGCGGTCTTGGTTATCCGATGCTCGGAGCTGAGGGCGATGGATACACTCTTGCATCAGCGCTAGGACACACTACAACAGAGCTTTTTCCTGCGATGATGCCCCTGCTTACAAAAGAGAACTGGACTGATAACTGTCGCGCAGATACACTTCCCAAAGTAGAACTGCGTGTTGCACTCAAAAAATATCACAAACTCCATGCAACAGGTGATCTTATCTTTACAAAAAATGGTATTCGCGGGCCTGTTGTGCTTGATTTTGCTCGTGAGATAACACCTCTACTCAAAGAGCTTGGCGAAGTTCCCATCATTGCAAAGCTCACAAAAGGGATAAATGAAGATGCCCTGCTCCAACTCTTTAAAAATTCAGCTGCACAAGAGTTACATGTAAGCATAAAGAAAAGTTTGCTGCCTATTTTACCCGCTTCTGTTATTGATGAACTTTGTAAACTTGTAGGAGTTGATAGCACAATGAAGTTTTCAAAAATAGAGGGAAAAGCGCGTGCAGAACTCATCAAAATAGTGTGTGCGACACCGCTTACCATCACGGGACATGATGGTTTTAAAATGGCGATGATCACACGCGGAGGGATCTCACTCAAAGAGACAAATCCACAAACAATGCAAAGTAAACTGATACAAGGATTATATTTTTGTGGAGAAGTGATGGATATCGATGGTCCATGCGGAGGCTACAACCTCCAATGGTCTTTTTCTAGCGGATATTTAGCGGGGTCACTCTTGTAAAAAGAGCTTAGATCGTGATCTCTTTGATATCTGCTATATGTAGAAAGCTTTTATATATAAGGGCGATAAGCGATTTTCTATTTTCCCTTACATGTAAGTCATCAGCGTTTACCATAACGTGCTCAAAGAAGCTATCTAGTTGTGGTTTTATCTCTAAAAGTGCGTCAAGTTCTTCGATGTAACTCTCATACGTTCCTGCTAAAACTGCCATATAAGCGTTAAAGAGTTCATGCTCTGCGTCATCTTCAAAAACTGCTGGAGTAACAGAAAGCTCTATACTTAAATCCATATCTTTTGTGATATTTGCAAGACGTTTGAAAGTAGAAACTATTTGAGAAAAACTCTCACTTTGAGCCATAATATTTACCGCTTCTATCTTCTTGCCAAGTGCTAAAAGCTCTCTCTCGCCTGTGACTAAAACCGCTTCGATAATAGATGGGTTGACTTTGTAAAACTGCTTGATACGCTCGATAAAAAAGTTCTCAAGTTTTGAGAGATCAAATGCTTTATAGTTGCTTGCAAGTGTCGCAAATGTCTCTTTGATATCAAAAGCAAAGCCATATTCATTGACAATACGGATGATCCCATTGACCGCGCGGCGCAGTGCGAATGGATCGCGTGAACCTGTTGGAATCTGCTCAATGCTAAAGAGTCCCAAAAGAGTATCAAGTTTGATCGCCATCGCGATGATAGCACTAAGAGCAGATGATGGAAGTTCACTATCTTCACCAAGTGGAAGATACTGCTCTTTTATGGCAAGAGCAACCTCCTCTTTTTCACCAAGAGCAAGTGCGTAGTATGAACCCATCAAACCTTGAAGCTCTGTGAACTCATATACCATTTCACTCATCAAATCGGCTTTTGCTAAAGAGATAGCACGATCTAAGATGATTTCATTTTCACTTGCATCACTATTTATCTGATCTTTGTAAAGAGCAAAAAGGGTTTTTGCAATGATACTCTCACGCTCGATCTTCTCTTTTAAACTTCCAAGTCCATCCATGAAAGTAACTTTTTCCAAACCATCAGTTTTTAAACCGCGTTTGAGATCGTTATCGTAAAAGAAAAGTCCATCAGAAAGGCGTGGACGAAGTACTTTTTCATTTCCCTCGACTACTTTAGAAAAATCATCTGTCAAAGCGTTTGAGACAACTACAAATTTATTGACTAGTTTACCATCTTGAAATACTGGAAAATATCTTTGGTGTTCTTTCATAGAAGTGATGATAACCTCAGGTGGCAAACGCAAGAACTCAGCATCAAAACTACCAACTAAAGCTGTTGGGTGTTCTGTAATCGCGACTACTTCATCCAGAAGATCTGCATCGATTTCGATCTGTATATTTTGTTCTGCTTGGAGTTTTTCAAATTGTGCGAGGATATTTGCTTTTCTCTCATCTGGATAGAGCGTCACCGCACCATTTTTAAGTGTTTCAAAATATTCATGTGCACAAGTAATATCTTTTACTTCAAACGAACTGATACGGTGCACAAAAGTTTGTTTGGTTGAAGCTACATCAAAAAGAGTCATATCAACAAGTGCGTCATCAAACATCACATTTACCCAGCGAATCGGGCGGATGAAGCTCTCTTGAGAACTGCCCCAACGCATAGATTTTCCAAAATCAAGTGATTTGATCCACTCTTCTATCATCTGTGGTAAAAGAGAGATTGATGGACGACCTATTTTGGCTTGCTTGAAGTAAAGTACCTCTTTACCGCCCTTCTCTGCTTTGCCTATTTCACTCATAGCAACACCACATTTTTTTGCAAAACCAAGAGCAGCTTGCGTTGGTTCGCCATCTTTATAAGCCATTGCGACAGGCGCGCCAAAAAACTCCTCTTCGCTGTCTTCTTGTGATGCCCTAAACTCTCTATGCCAAAGCACCAAACGGCGAGGCGTGTAGTAAAACTCAAACTCGCAAGCAAGTGCGTTTTGTTCTAAAACTTTTAACCATTTTTTTTCAATATTTTGTAACTCTTTTAAAAGTGGAACCGCAGGAAGCTCTTCAACGCCAATCTCAATTAGTAAAGGTTTTAACATCATCATCTCACATATTTTATAATTTGCGCGATTTTATCAATATCTGGGTTAAATGTTTATTAACTTAACTCTTTCTTAAATAAGACAAATATCCTCTTGTTTATGTTTAGATGCAAGAAAATCGAGTTATACTTCTCTCACAAAAAACCAAATAAGGAAACAAAATGCCAACAATTAACAAATACGTTGATATCGATACAGTTGAGAGAGAAGCTAAAAAAGATTATATCGATCGTCACTCTCCATTTATTCACTGTGAAAACGAAGCAACAAAAGGCGAAATGTTCGCTGTAACTGTAAAAATGGGTAATGAATATACGCATCCAGATGATTTTGATCACTACATCGCTAATATCGCACTTTACAATGGTGAAGTTCTTTTAGCACGTGCTGACTTTGTTGCAGGTACTTTAGGAAATGAGAAATCTCATACAACAGTAACTTTCAATATCCGTCCAATGGGTAAAAAACTAAACCTTGTAGCTCACGCTTACTGTACAAAACATGGTGTGTGGGAATCTACACCTGTCGAAGTAACTGTAGCAGAAGCTGGTACTTGTTGTGGTGGCGGAAGCTGTTCATAACCTATTTTAGGTAGCTAAAGGCTCTTTCAAGAGGCTTTTCTACTTAAAAATTACCAACCTACAAAATCTTCTTTTCTAACCTATTTATAACCTAACATTTTATCTTCATCAATTTCTTTCATTTTATGTCTCTGATTATTTTAATAATATTTACTAATCTCTTTATATGTTTTTAATTAATAAGTAGACAGAATTAGGCGTAATGAAAAAAACGGGAGGCTGAAATATCATTTTTTATTATATTGATCTAAGAATTCATCTATCAATTTCACCTTCCTTTTTTTAGCCAATCCTTGATGTAGTTTGATCAATTTC
>CAITKP010000084.1 GCA_903892995.1 uncultured Campylobacterales bacterium | reverse complement strand
TCTTGTTATCTACTTGCTTAGTTTTCAATGATCTCAAACTAGAAAGACGTCGTCTCTCAAGGCCTTAACTTAAGGTCTCATCGTTTGTGGACGGGAATTATAGACAAATCAGAAATCAATGTCAAGGGGTTTTTGAAAGAATTTGTAAATTCTTTGTAAAAAATTTCATTTTTACCAATTTTGTCCATCTTTACTATTACTATAAGATCATATTTATATGTTGTTAACTATTCATTCACCAATATACATTAAATTAATGTTTACAAACGATCTGCACAAAACAAACTATATACTATAGTGTAGAATCGGTAGGAGATTAATATGGGTTTATATGATAGAGATTATGCAAGATCTACTTCATTTGGTTTTGAAACAGCTCGTCGCACTGAAGCACAGACTGTTTCTTTTGTAAAAGAGACTTATAAACTTTTTGCGGCTTCTATGCTTGCAGCTGCGGCTGGTGCATATGTTGGGATTCCATTTGCTGGAGTTGTTGCAGCTAACTATTGGTTTATTGCAATACCTTGGATGCTTTTTGGAATGTTTGGTTTAAATATGGTTAAAAATAAACCTGGTGTAAATATGATCGCACTTTTTGCTTTTACATTTGCAAGTGGTGTTATTATTACTCCGCTATTGAGCCATATTCTTGGAATGAATGGCGGAGGTGCTTTAGTTGCGAATGCATTTTTAATGACTTCTGCTCTTTTTGGAGCATTGAGCTTTTTTGCGATAAAAACAACAACTGACTTTACTACTTTTACAAAGCCATTGATGATTGCTTTTTTTGTAATACTTGGATTTTCATTGATAAATGCATTTTTCTTGCACAGTCCAATGATGTTTTTGATTATTCAAGCAGCATTTTTGCTTATTATCAGTGTAATGGTAATTTTTGATACACAAAACGTTATCAATGGAGCATATGAAACACCGATGGATGGAGCGATCGCTTTATACTTAGATTTTTTCAATCTATTTATAACTTTGCTTCAACTCTTTGGAATCTTTGGTTCAAGTGATGACTAATACATTGGCACCCGAGCTTCTTCGGGTGTGTGATGCTAACCTCAACCGCCTAAAAGAGGGGGTACGCGTTGTCGAAGATATTGCAAGATACAAAGACGATAACAAAACTCTATCCCTAAAACTCAAAGAACTACGCCACTTAGCACAGGTGGATGATATGAAACCTTTTTTACAAAATAGAGATAGTATCAATGATGTTTTACGACAATCAACCACTTCTGAAATGAAAAGAGAGAGTTTAGCAAGTATTATTACCGCAAACTTTAAAAGAGCACAAGAATCCTCTCGTGTCTTAGAAGAACTTTACAAACTCGTAGATCCAGAACTTTCTGAAAACTTTAAATATATACGCTATTCTCTTTACGCTTTGGAAAAAGAGTTTATATAAACAACCTCAAACTCCAAATAGTTTAGCGGATACTCTTGCATCAACTTTTTTGTCTGCTTATATGTAAGCAGATTGCGATTTCCACTTACTCCACTTTTTTTGATATAGCGAAACATCTCTCTTGTATTTTCAAACTCTAATGTATAAACAACTTTTTCAACATTTGTTTCTCTTACATGTAAGCATTTTTGAGAAAGTTGTTTGATCTTCTCGTATGCTGGAATCACAGAATCAATGCCAGCTGTTTTGTTTAGTGTCGCAAATGTTCCTGATGTGAAGATCGCCAAAGAAAACGGAAGCTCAAATTTTGCGATATGAGTAAAAACACTCTCTAAATCATCCGCCCATTGCAAAGCAGAAGCCGAGATAATAAAATCAAAATCCTCTTTTTCCAAGTCCCTAAAAAGATTAGCATCATTGAAATCACCAAGCTTACATGTAAGCCTCTCGCCTTGTGGATGCAGAGCGAGCATAGAAGGCGAAAAATCCACACCGACAAACTTTTCTAATTCCCAATCTATAAGTTTATAGATCGCTCCAGTTCCACAACCAAGGTCCAATATCTTTTGAGGCTTCTCCATAAGGGATCTATTCAAACTATCTACAAGTTTTTTAGCAACCTCAGTTTGAATCTGGTTAAGCTGCTGATACTTGTGCGCATATTTTGAAAACTCTTTATTGATCTTCATCTTTTATTGACAACCAATGATGTGATAAATAAAGCGATGACACACATCACTATCGTTGCACCCGATGGAAGTGAATAATAGTATGAAAGTGTCATCCCAGCAGCGACTGAAGAGAGTGCAAAGAGAAGTGAGAGCAAAACAGTTTTTATAAATCCCAGTCTGTATTGAAGTGCTGCGATACTTGGGATAACCATAAGTGCACCAATAAGCAAAGTCCCAACAACTCTAATGGAGAGAGCGATTATCACAGCTACAATAGTGACAAGCAAGTAATTGAGCATCTTGACCTTGATCCCACTTGTTTGTGCCACCTCTTCATCATACGCGATAAAAAACAGCTCTTTTGAAAATCCCAAAAGTAAAATAAGTGAAATCCCACCAAAAACACCCATTGTCAAAAGGTCTTCATCATTAACAGCAAGAATGGAACCAAAAAGATAACTAAATAGGGAGTTATTAAAAGCGCCACCAAGCGAGACGATGATGATGGCAAGAGCTAAAGCACCTGAGAGAAAAATGGCAAGAATCGCATCAGAATAAAGATGAAACGTACTTCGCAGATATTCTATAAGCCATGCACTAAAGATTGCCATCACAACAGCCATCCAAAGTGGAGAGAGCCCAGCAAAAAGTCCCACAGCAACACCAACAAGAGCAGAATGTGCCAAAGTCTCAGTCATCATAGAGTAGCGTTTTAAGACAACAAAAGAGCCACTAATCGATGCAAGTGTTGCAATAATAAATCCAGCCAAAAAAGCTCTTTGCATAAAATCATATTCAAACATCACAACTCCCTTAATGATGGTGGTGATGGTTGCTAAGAAGATGTGCATCCACGCCATAAAGTCTGCTCATATCTTCACAACTGATCGCTTCTTTTGGATTGTTACATGTAAGCAATTTGCGGTTAACGGTAAAGAGCCTTTTAATATCATCTGCAATCACCCCAATATCATGTGTTATGAAAATAATAGTAAGTTTTTCATCACGATTGAGTTTGCGCAAAAGCTCATAAAACCTCTGTTGCGATGCAACATCAACGCCTGTATTTGGTTCATCCAAAATAATCACTTCAGGCTTTGAAGCAAGAGCGCGTGCGATCATCACTCTTTGTCTTTGTCCGCCTGAGAGCGTTCCTATCATCTTATCTTTGATATCCAAAACATCCATTTTTCGCATCGCATCTTCAACACACAAAGCATCTTGCGCAGAATATCTTGCAAAAAAACCTCTTTTTGCTGTTCTGCCCATTTTCACAACATCTAAAACAGTCGCTGGAAATGCAGCATCTACATGAGAAGCACGCTGAGGAACATAGCCTATTTTATGCCATTCTTTAAAATCGGAGATACTTTTTCCAAAGATTTTTATCGTCCCGCTGCTTGGCTGTTCAAGCCCTAAAAGTAAACGGATAAGCGTTGTTTTACCACCACCATTTGGACCAATGATCGCATCATATTCCCCTGCAAAAATCTTTAATGAAAGAGAATCCAATATCTTTTGTGAATTTATCTCTAAATTCAAAGAGGAAACATCAAAGATGGGCAGGGCAAATTTCATTGACACTCTCTACTTTTAGCGATTTTACTCAGGTTATCAAGCATTAAGCTCTCATAAGTAGCACCTTTTTTGGCTTCCTCTTGCGTAATATTTTCCAAAGGTTGTAACATATCAACCTCTACCTTCGCATCACTTGCTATTGTTTTAACAACTTTATCACTTGCAAAAGACTCAAAAAAGATTGTATTGATATTTTTCTCTTTAACAATTTTCATGATATTTTCCATCACTTGAGCACTTGGCTGGGCATCTGGCGAGAGTCCGCTGATTGAACTTACATTAAAATAATATTTATTTGCTAAATAGGAAAAAGCATTATGTTCTACTACGATTGTATCGAGCTTACATGTAGAGAGTTTTTCTTTGTAAATCCGATCAATTTGTTGAAGTTTGATAATATACTCTCTTGCATTCTCTTCATACATATCTTGATTTTCAGGCGAAATCTTAATAAATTTCTCTTTGAGAATATTTGTAGCGATAATCATATTGTCAATATCAAGCCAATAGTGAGGATCAAAATCTGATTCATGATGGTGATGTCCATCCTCCTCTTCCTCTATAGATGCATCAAGAAGTTTCACATAGCGGCTCATATCCAAGCCATTTTTTTGATCCTCAAAACTATGTGTCCACGGTTGCAATCCCGCACCGCTATAGACGACAAGTTTTGCATCATTAATGCTTGCCATAATCTTAGGAGTCGGTTCAAAACTATGCACATCAACACCATAAGGAAGCATGCAAAAGATATTCATGCTCTCACCCGCAATATTTTTAGCAATATCATATAAAGCATAACTACTCAAAGCGATCAAAGGTTTTGAACTATTATGCTCAACTGGCTTCTGTGTTGGGGTTTTTTGAAGGTTGTAATATACAAAAGCCCCTAAAATCAATACCAACAAAATCGATACAGTTTTGATACTTTTCATACATACTCTTTCATAATAAAATAGGGCAGATTATATCCTATTGTAACTTTAGGAGTTATTTAGATATAATTCGCAACTTTTTATATTCTATTTTGGCCTTACATGTAAGCATGCCAAAAATAGCAGAGGATTTCTACATGACTACAAGCTTTTTGCTTATTGTTCAAATTGTACTTGTGATTGCAATCGTAATCGTAGTACTTTTACAAAAGAGTTCAAGTATTGGACTTGGCGCGTATAGTGGCTCAAATGAGTCTGTTTTTGGTGCTAAAGGACCAGGAAGTTTCTTGGCAAAAGCAACATTTATCATAGGTGCTCTTTTTCTTATAAACACAATCGCTCTTGGTTATGTTTATTCAAAAGCAAAAAGTGAATCAGTTGTTGACAACTTAACACCAAGCAATGTGGTTGCAGCGCCAAAAGCTCCAGCAATGCCACAAACTCACCCTACAACACAAGAGAACAATAGTTCAAAATAATGTGTGGGAGTCTCTCCCTCACTTTTCTTTAAAACCAATTCTGCTACAATTTTATCCATCAGGCTTCATAGTCAATTATCTTCTTAAAGGACAACAATGTTAAACGCAATATTTAGTGAATGTGAAACTAAAATGAAAAAAAGCATCGACCATTTGATGCATGATTTTAAACAGCTTCGTACGGGAAAAGTAACAACTCAGGTCTTAGATCATATTAAAATCGATTATTATGGAACTATGACTCCACTTGATCAAGTTGGTTCAGTTTTAGCGACTGATGCAACAACTATCACAATCAATCCTTGGGAAAAAAATCTTTTAAATATCATCGATAGTGCGATTGCAAAAGCAAACATCGGCGTAAACCCAAATAATGATGGAAGCGTTATCAAACTATTTTTCCCTCCGATGACGATTGAACAACGTCAAGAGAGCGTTAAACAGATGAAAGTTTTCGGCGAAAATGCAAAAGTTGCTGTAAGAAACGACAGACGTAATGCAAACGATAAAGTCAAAAAACATGAAAAAGATAAAGAAGTAACTGCTGATGAATCAAAAGCAGCACAAGAAAATATCCAAAAACTCACAGACAAATATATTGTAGAGATAGATAACATCCTCAAAAATAAAGAAGTTGAAATTTTAAAGGTTTAACAATGGACGTCAAAAAAATATATATGGATGCCAATGCTCTTTTAGAAGGGCATTTTAAACTCAGCTCTGGAAACCACTCTGAGTATTATCTTCAATCTGCGAAAGTACTTGAAGATCCAAAAACTGCCAATAAACTAGCAACTGCTTTAGCTGAGCAGATCAAAAAAAGCGGCTTACATGTAGATACCGTTTGTGCTCCTGCACTTGGCGGACTTATCGCTGGCTATGCTCTTGCTCAAGCCCTTGACTGTCGCTATATTTTTGCTGAGCGTGTCAATGGTGAAATGAGTATTCGTCGTGGATTTGAAGTCAAAGAGGGTGAGAGAATCCTTATGTGTGAAGATATCATCACAACTGGTGGATCTGCTATGGAAGCAGCAGCAGTTGTAGAGTCTCTTGGCGGAAAGATCGTAGGTGTTGCAGCTTTAGCAAACCGTGGATTTTGTAAACGTGAGCATAGCGATGTAGTAACAAAACCAAACTGTAAACTACCTCAAGATATTCCATTTTTTGCGCTTGCAGATTTTATCTTTGCTATGTATGAGCCAGAAAATTGTCCTATGTGTAAAACAGGAAGTGAAGCTATCAAACCAGGTTCAAGAGGAAATTAAACTCCTCTGTAACCTGTCACTTTTTTTAAGCTACAGCTCATCCCTCGCTCGACCAACACTCTTGCTACTTCAACTTTTGAGTCAACAATCATATCTACTTCTAAAGCTTCGAATTTTGCTCGCTCTTCAACAGAAACAACTTTAACTATCACATTTGAAACTTTGTTTTGCTCTGCAAGGGCTTCACAAATAAGCAGCTTTTTATCGACATTATCAAGTGTGATAATAATAATCGCAGAATCCTTTACATGTAAGGCTTCTAAGATAGAGCGTTTTGACATATCGCCAAGATAAGCCTCTACGCCATCTTTGAGCGCTGCTCTTACATGCTTTGGATTGTTATCGACGAAGATATAGTCTGAACCATAATACTCAAGATGCTGAGCGACAGATTTTCCAACAGAGCTATAACCACAAACAATCACATGATTTTTTCTATTTGAGAGATTTGTAACCTCTGGAACTGACATATTCTCCTTAAAAAATATCTTAGAAATTTTTCTGACTTTTGAGATGAAAAAAGGTGTCAACATCATCGATAAAATAACGATTAAGACCAAAAGCTGCGCCATCTCATCTTTGATGATCCCACCCATAGAAGCAATGGCAAAAATAACAAAGGAGAACTCTCCAACTTGAGAGAGGGAAAGTGCTGTTTTAAAAGAGATAGAACTCGTAGAGCTAAATCTCACAGCTAAAAAAGTCACTAAAGTTTTTAAGAGTAAAACCGCCGCAAAGATAGCAAAAATAAGCCAAAAATTCTCAAGAAAAAAGGCGATATTGATCTTCATACCCACAACAATAAAAAAAGTTCCAAGCAAAATATCTTTAAAAGGAGCAATATCGGCTTCAACCTTATAGTGAAACTTTGTCTCAGCGATTACCATCCCAACAACAAATGCGCCAAGAGAATAGGTAAAGCCCATATAGTGGGCGATTGCAGATGCACCGATGACAACAAACAAAACAGAACTCATAAAAAGCTCATCCAGCTCCGCTGTTGCAGAAAACTGTAAAAGCCATGAGATCACAGGCTTTCCAACAACAAAGAGTAAAAACAAAACTATCACTGCACTAATAAAAACATGCAATAAAATCGTTGTGATAGGTTCACCGCCCTCGCGCGTCAAAATACCAATTAAGATAAGTATTGGAATGACGGCGATATCTTGAAAGATCAAAATCCCAGTTGCTCTTTGCCCATACGAAGTATGAATATCTTTTGAGTTTTTTAAGTAGGTTAAAACCACTGCTGTTGAGGACATAGAGAATGAAAAAGCGATAATAATCGATGTCAAAAACTCTAAATTTAAAAGATAAAAGGAGATTCCATAGATCGCCAAAGAGGTAAGCCCAACTTGTAAAAATCCATTGCCAAAAATGAGTTGACGCATGGAGTTCATCTTCGCCAAAGAGATCTCCAATCCTATAGTAAACATTAAAAATACAATACCAAATTCACCAATTTGATCAAGGATAGGATTGTGTACTTGCCCGCTAAAACCAAACACATAACCAATAAGAGTTCCTGTAAAAATATAACCGATTATTTGGGATATTCCATAGTGTTTTAGTAAAAGATTTATCAGGGTTGAAAGACCTAAAGCGATAGAAATATAAAGAATAGCGTTTTGCATTTTGCCTCCAATTTGATTTCTTATTATATCAGTATAAAATTATTAAGAGCGCTTCTATAGAGAGTTTTAAGAGATTTTTTACTATAATCGCACTTATCTATAAAGCGAGGTTTGAGCAATGACAAAATACATTTTTGTAACTGGAGGGGTTTTGAGTTCCCTTGGAAAAGGTATTACAGCTGCTAGTATTGGAACTCTCCTAAAACACTGTAACATCAATGTAGGAATGTTAAAAATAGACCCTTATATCAACGTCGATCCAGGAACAATGAGTCCTTTGGAGCATGGCGAAGTTTTCGTTACAAAAGATGGAGCGGAGACTGACCTTGATATTGGAAATTATGAGAGATTTTTAGATACTTCATTTTTAAAATCAAGTAACTTTACAACGGGTCAAGTCTATCTTTCAGTTATTGAGCGTGAGAGAAGTGGCGGATATCTTGGACAAACTATCCAAGTTGTTCCACACATCGTCGGTGAAATCGTAAGCCGTATCAAAAAAGCAGGTGAGGGGCGTGATGTCCTTATCGTTGAGCTTGGTGGAACTGTCGGCGATATCGAGGGCTTACCATTTATGGAAGCGATCCGCCAGATGAAACATGATGATGAAGTAGAGGGAACTTTCTTTGTTCACGTTGCACTCATCCCTTTCATAAAAGCCGCAGGTGAACTCAAAAGTAAACCAACACAACACTCAGTTCAAGAGCTTCGCCGTATTGGTATCACACCACATATGATTATCGCAAGAAGTGAAAATGCTTTGCCTAAAACATTTAAGAAAAAGCTTGCAATGGGTTGTGATGTTCATACAGACAGTGTTATCGAAGCGCTTGATGCGGCATCTATTTATGATGTACCGATGTCATTTTTACGCCAAAATATCCTTGTTCCGATTGCAAAAAAACTTGAACTCGGCGAACTGAGTCCAGATATGGAAAAATGGGATGATCTTGTTAAAAAAATCGTCCAACCAAAAAAACGTATTGTTCTTGGTTTTGTTGGGAAATATCTTCAACTCAAAGAATCATACAAATCACTGACTGAGTCACTTATCCATGCAGGCGCACATCTTGACACTCGTGTTGAGATTTTATGGGTTGATAGTGAAGAGATCGAAGAGAAGGGTGCGCAGGAGCTACTTAGCGATTGCGATTCTATTTTGGTTGCTGGTGGCTTTGGAAGCCGTGGCGTTGAAGGAAAAATCAAAGCGATCGAGTATGCTCGTGTCAATAAGATCCCTTACCTTGGGATCTGTCTTGGAATGCAGCTCACTCTTGTAGAGTATGCAAGAAATGTCCTTGGATATGAGGGTGCAAACTCAACTGAGTTTGATGAAAATACGCCATACCCAATGATCTATCTTATCGATAATTTCCTCGATCAAAGCGGAAATAAACAGCTCCGTACTCACATTTCACCAATGGGCGGAACACTTCGTCTTGGAGAGTATCCATGTGAAACAAAAGAGGGCTCTATTTTACGCAACGCATACAATGGCGAAACAATCATTTATGAGCGTCATCGTCACCGTTATGAAGCAAATCCGACATATAGAAAAGCGCTTGAAGATGCCGGTATGATCGTCACTGGTGAGTCAAACGGACTTATAGAAACAGTAGAGATCCAAGGGCATCCGTGGTTCTTAGGCGTTCAGTTTCACCCAGAGTTCACATCACGTCTTCAAACTCCAAATCCAACGATTTTAGCGTTTGTAAAAGCAACTCTTGAGCACATTTCCTAATACTCCGCTCCTAAGAGCTGATACCCTTTATCAGCTCCTAGCAAGCCGTTTTAGTAATGGCTATAAAAAACTCAAAGATATCCCCTCTCCAACCCTTTTAAAAGATTCCCAAAAAGCTGCTCAGCGCATAGCCAAAGCGATAAAAAACAGAGAAAAAATCACGCTTATCGGTGATTATGATGTTGATGGAGTCACTTCTACATCCATTATGGTTCTTTTTTTTAGAGAGATCAACTATCCGCTAACTGCCATCATCCCAAATAGATTTAATGATGGATATGGGATCAATGCAAATGTACTCAAAAGAGTTGATGCCGATCTTGTTTTAACTGTTGATAATGGGATTACAGCCATTGAAGCGGCTCAAATCTGTAAAGAAAGAGGCATCGATCTCATTATCACAGACCATCATACACCCTCTAAAATACTCCCAGAGGCTTACGCAATTGTTAATCCTAAGTTAGATGAATGCAGCTATCCATTCAAAGAGATTTGTGGAGCGCAAGTAGCTTGGCTTCTTTTGGGAGTTCTCAAAAAAGAGCTTGAACTAAACATCGATATGGCGCAATATCTTGATCTTGTAGCGCTTGCAGTCATCGCTGATGTGATGCCTCTTTATGACGTCAATCGCTCTATTGTGCAAGTGGGACTTAAAAAAATGATGAGTTCTTTGCGTCCATCTTCGATCATCATCAGAGAGTTTTTAAACAAACAATCTATCTCATCAGAAGATATTGCTTTTACAATCGCTCCTCGCATCAATTCAGCTGGAAGACTTGAAGATGCTTCTATCGCTTTAGAGTTTTTAACAGCTTCAAGTATTGATCAAGCAGCAAAACTTTTTGAGATTTTGGGTGATCTTAACAATATCCGAAAAGCCACAGAAGCGGATACGACCGAAGATGCGATCTTACATGTAAGCGAAAATGACAAGGTTATCGTCGTTGCTGGAGAGAATTGGCACGAGGGTGTTGTGGGAATTGTTGCCTCACGTTTAGTAAACCGCTACAAAAAACCTGCAATCGTTTTTAATATCCACGAAAGTGTTGCAAAAGGAAGTGCGAGAAGTATTGGAGATGTCGATATTTTTTCACTCATAAACACCCAAAAACCTCTTTTAGAGAAGTTTGGCGGACACAAAATGGCAGCTGGACTTAGCTTACATGTAAGCAATTTAGAAGCTTTTAAAGCATCTATCAACCAAGAAGCCCTAAAAATAGATCCTAAAGATTTTATCCCTAAAGAGGATATTTTAGGAGAACTCCAAAGTGATGCTATAAACTTTGAACTACTCGATATTTTAGAAAAGTTTGAACCTTATGGCGAGGGAAATCCACGTCCAAGATTTCTTATAAAAGATGCAGAACTCTTACATGTAAAGCTTTTTGGAGCGGACAAATCACACAGCCGCTTAGGAATTCGCCTCAAACCCTATGATAGACAAACGGTAGAGATTGTAGCTTTTAGGCAAGTTTTAGAGGTTCCTGAGGATAAAAAGATTACATGTAGCTATACTGTGAGTAAAAATGTTTTCAATGGAAAAACATCGATCCAGCTGATGCTTGATAATATCTACGCCTGAGTTACTTCATCAGGTTGATAAGCTCCTCAACCGTTTGTGTAAAATCAGTTTGAAGAGTCGCTTTTTGACTCATAAACTGTTCCATCGCCTCTTTTTTGTTGATCGCTTCATCTAACTCTCTATCGGTTCCTTTTGTATATGCACCAATTCGAATAAGCGTTTCATTTTCACGAAGTAGGGTATAAAGCCTGCGAAAACGCATCGCAGCCCTAAAATGCTCTTCGCTGATAATGTCATTCATAACCCTTGATGCGGAGTTTAAGATGTTGATCGGCGGATAGATCCCAAAATCTGTAAGTTCACGTGAGAGCACGATATGCCCATCTAAGATAGAGCGTGACTGATCGGCGATTGGATCACTCATATCATCACCCTCGATTAAAACAGTGAAAAATGCGGTGATAGAACCTTTACCTTCCTCTTTTCCAGCACGCTCCATAAGTTGAGGAAGCAGGGTAAGAGAAGAGGGCGGATACCCTTTTGAAGTTGGTGGTTCGCCAAGGGCTAGACCTATCTCACGCTGTGCCATCGCAAAGCGGGTAACAGAGTCCATGATAAAAAGCACATCTAGGCCCTTTTCTTTAAAATACTCCGCAACACTCATCGCAGAAAACGCTCCATATTTACGCATAAGAGGCGAATCGTCCGAAGTTGCTACGACAATCACTGTATTTTCAAGATTTCCGCCAAGATTTTTTTCGATAAACTCAGGAACCTCACGTCCACGCTCACCGATGAGTGCGACCACTTTGATCGGAGCTTGCGCACCGCGCACGATCATTCCCATAAGCGTTGATTTTCCAACCCCACTTCCTGCAAAAATTCCAAGTTTCTGCCCTTTTCCGCATGTCAAAAAACCATCTATCGTCTTTACACCTACGCTAAAAACTTCATCGATCATTCCACGCTTCATCGCTTCTATGGGTGCTTTTATGATTGGATTTAGTTTCTCAGAACGGATATAACCTTTTCCATCGATTGGATTCATAAAAGGATCAACAACGCGCCCTAAAAGTGCATCACCAACGGGGATATTCATCCCATTTGAGTCTTGAAAAACCTTATCTTTTGAACAAAAACCCTCTACAAAACTAAAAGGTGTTATAAAAAAGATATGACCATCGATCTCTGTGACCATACCTGTCGTCTCTAATTCAGAGTTGTTTGAGACGATGCGAACCATATCGCCGATACTTACTTGTATGCCACTTGCGGTGATGACATTGGCATTTATTTTGATAATCTCCCCAAAAGAGGTGGAGTAGTTTTTGGAGGAGAGTTTTGATTTTAGGGATTTAAAGGGCATCTGTCACCACTTTTAATAGCGAGTTCCAATCGGCGCATTGATAAGCGAGAAAAACTCAGCACGAGTTTTTTCATCACTTTTAAAGAGCCCACGAAGTGCACTTGAAGTGGTCGTTGAGTTTATCTTTTCAACTCCTCGCATCTCCATACACATATGACGCGCTTGGATAACAACTGCAACACCTTTTGGCTTGATAGTCTTCATGATAGCATCTGCGATCTGTTCAGTGAGCTGTTCTTGAATCTGCATACGACGTGCGAAAACATTCACAACACGAGGAATTTTAGAGAGTCCAACGACTTTTCCATCTGGAATATACGCCACATGAGCACGGCCAATGATTGGAAGAAGATGATGCTCACATGTAGAGTAAAGCTCGATATCTTTGATAACAACCATCTCATCATTTGAGCTCGTAAAAAGTGCAGATGAGAGAATATCTTCTGCTGAATCTCTATACCCGCCAAACATAAAATCATACGCTTTTTTTACACGTTCTGGCGTTTTTAAAAGTCCCTCGCGTTCAGGGTTTTCCCCAACGCTTTTAATCATTACTTTTACAGCTTCTTCAAATTCATTTGCCATCTTTTTAACCTTACATTATAAAAACTGTTGGAACAATCAGTGGATATTTTTTCATTTTACGGTAAATATGTTTTCTCACCACTTGGCGCAAGTCGTTTTCAAGTGCTCTTGGATTTTGGATAAGTCCCTCTTTCATATTCATCAAAAAGTGTTCTAAAACATCCTCCATCTCCGTTGCAAACGCTTTATCCTGTTTGTCTGAAACAAGACCAAACGAAGTGACACGAGGTTTTGCGATCATTCTTGAGTTACTTTCATTCACTTGAGCGACGATCATAACGATTCCCTCTTGAGCTAATTTTTGACGATCCATAACGATATCATCTTCGATTTGATGGTTATTTTGGTTATCGATATATGTTTTTCCTGTTTTAACCGTTTTTGCTTTACGCATAAACTTTGGTCCAACCTCGATACAATCACCATCACTCATAAGAAGGATATTTCTCTCAGGAACACCACACATCATCGCAGTCTCTTTATGCTTTAAGATATGGTTGTACTCACCGTGAACTGGCAAGAAAAACTTCGGATTTACAAGACGAAGCATCAGTTTTTGCTCATCTATTCCAGCATGGCCTGATACGTGGATATCTCTATCGTTTGATACTTTAGCCCCTGCTCGTTGGAGATGATTTAACATTGCAGATATAGAACCCTCATTTCCTGGAATCGCACGAGCTGAAAGCACAACAAGGTCTGTAGGTTTGATTTTGATGTGTCTGTGTTCACCTATAGACATTCTAAAAAGTGCACTGCTTGGCTCACCTTGAGAACCAGTTGTTACAATTAACACATCTTTATCATTCATGCGTGTTGCTTCATCTGCATCAACAAAGATATTTTTTGGAAGTTTGATGTAATCGTATTGCATACACACTTCCAAGTTTCTCTCCATAGAACGCCCAATAACACACACTTTACGTCCATGTTTTACACCATACTGGATCGCTTGATAAACACGGTGGATATTTGAGCTAAATGTTGACATAATAATACGTCCCTCAGCTTTTGCAAATATACGGTCAAATCCAGGAGCAACAGTAAGCTCACTTGGAGTAGGCGTTGTGTTATAAGAGTTTGTCGAATCGCTTAATAAACATAAAACACCCTTCTCACCATATGAAGCTAAACGGTGTAAATCCGCTGTATAGCCATCAACTGGAGTATGGTCTATCTTAAAGTCACCTGTATGAATGATCGTTCCAGCACTGGTCGTAATTGCCAAAGATGATGAATCAATAATAGAGTGTGTCATATGCATCCACTCTACTTCAAAATCATTTCCTATTTTATAAGCCTTACGTTTTTCGATAGGATTAAAATATTTTCTGAACTCTTTAAGGTGGTGCTCATCAAATTTATTGCCGATCATCGCTAAAGGAAGAGGAGTTCCATAAATAGGAAATTGCATCTCTTTATAAAGGTATGGAACAGCACCAATATGATCTTCGTGTGCGTGAGTAATAATAACAGCTACGATCTTATTTTTAATCTCTCTTAAATAAGAAAAATCTGGAACGAGAATATCAACACCATGCATATCTTCATCTGGAAAACTCATTCCCACATCTATAAGAATTGCCTCTTTTTCTGTTTCAAAAACAGTGATATTTCCACCGATTTCACCAAGTCCACCAAGTGGAGTGATGCGTACTTTATCCATACTATTGAGATTAAGTTTGTAGTGAGGGTTCAGACGTTGTTTGTGAACCTCTTGATTTTTTACGACAAACTCTTTTAAAACAGTATCAATTGGCGCTGGCGCGTTACGACGGCGGTTTTTGTTATTGCTTGCGTTAGTATTGTTATTACTATTTTGATTATTTACTGGAGCTGCATTTGGGTTGCTAGCTTGAGCGGGACGAGTTGCTTGAGCAGGGTTATTTGGGTTGCTTTTAGCATTTCTGTTACGATTATTATTATATGGTCTTTTGTTCTGATTATTGTTTGGTCTTTTTTCATTTTGCTCTGGGTTGCCCTGTGCAATATCTGTAGTTTCACTCATCCAAACTCCTTATATTTTTTTATAGAGTTGGTGATAGTCCGTAGTGTGAAGTTGATGAGGCCGAATAGTTAAAGAGAGATCTAATTGTTCAAAAATCTCTAAAAGTTTTGTCTTGTCATAGTGTGATGAAAGGTTTTTAAGTAGTGTTTTTCTTGGCTGCGCAAAGGCAACTTTTAACATATCTTCAAACGCTTTATCGCTTCTATCGCTATGTTTTTGTATAAGCATAACAGCAGAATCCACTTTTGGCATAGGATCAAACGCAGTTGGAGGAACATCAATGACGATGGAAGCAGTCCCAACACTCTGCGTTATAACGCTTAAACCACTAAAAACTTTATCTCCAGTTTCAGCCGCAAATTTTTGTGCGACTTCAAGCTGAACCATAACTAAAAGAGACTTACACATAGGATCTGCGAGTGCTTTTAATATGATGTTTGTAGCAATATAATAGGGCAGATTCGCCACTAAATCATAAGGCTCATCAACAAGCGTACTCTGCCAAGCTTCTAAAACATCTCCACAGTGGATGTGGAGTCGCTTGGTAGCGATCTCATCTTTAAATGTGATATTGAGTCTCTTACATAAATCGGTATCGACCTCAAAAGCTTCTACACTTTTGACCTTAACTAAAAATTTAGTTAAATCACCTAAGCCAGGTCCAATCTCGACAATTTTATTGTCACTCTTGGGCATCGCTTCGACGATTTTTCTTAGAACGCTCTCATCTTTTAAAAAGTTCTGACCATATTTTTTCTTGGCTTCTACACGTTCGTTATTCATGGCGGGTAGTTTACATTAATTAGTCTTATAAAGAGATAATAAAACCTTTCTTATGTTTTAAGCTAGCTCTACAATCTATCTATTTATATCTGCTCATAAGATTAATATGGCTAAAATACCGCACTTATAAAAGAGAGAAAACTTCTATGGACTACTTCGCAAAACGTATCATCCCTTGTCTTGATGTTAAAAATGGACGCGTCGTTAAAGGCGTAAACTTCGTTGGTTTAAAAGACGCTGGAGACCCTGTGGAAGTAGCTCGTCGCTATAACGAAGAGGGTGCAGACGAACTCACATTTTTGGACATTACCGCCTCTAGCGACAATCGTGACACTATCGTCGATATCGTAGCGCAAGTCGCCCGTGAAATATTTATTCCCCTAACAGTTGGTGGCGGGATTCGCAAACTCGATGATATCTACAAACTTTTAAATGTAGGATGTGATAAAGTCAGTGTAAATTCAGCAGCTGTACAACGCCCAGAGCTTATCGATGAAGGTGCAAAAAGATTTGGTGCGCAATGCATCGTCACAGCGATTGATGTGAAAAAGATAGGTCAAAAATATCATGTATTCTTAAACGGTGGGCGTGTAGATACTAAAAAAGACGCTGTTGAATGGGCAAAAGAGGTCGTTGATAGAGGTTCAGGAGAGATACTTTTAACTTCTATGGATACAGATGGCACAAAAGCTGGCTTCGAACTCTCTATTACAGAACAGATCAGTAAAGCTGTCAATGTTCCAGTTATTGCCAGTGGTGGTGCTGGAACGATGGAGCATATCAAAGAGGCATTTGAACACGGCGCTGATGCGGCACTTGCTGCGAGTATTTTTCACTACAAAGAGATAGATATCATGGATTTAAAACACTATCTTTATGCAAATAATATTCCGGTACGTTTATGATTATTTGTGCTGGAAACAATGAAACTTTTGACTTTGCAACACCTATGGGAGTTGGATTGATCGAGTGCAGTATCAATCTTACAAGACTTTGTCTTTTTGATAAACCAGAATTTCTGCTTTTCGTTGGAACGGCTGGAAGTTATGGAGAAAAAAATATTTTTGATATTGTAGAATCTAAAACAGCTGCAAACATAGAGTTAGCTTTTTTAAACGATGACGCTTACACTCCTTTAGACAATGTAATCTCAACTAACACCGATAACAAACAAGAGATGATAATCAACTCTTCCAACTATATCACCACAAATGAAGAGTTGGCAAAAAAGTTCTTAAAACTAGGAATAGGCATAGAAAATATGGAGTTTTTTGCAGTTTTAAAAGTTGCACAAGAGTTCAATATACCAGCTGGCGGGGTGTTTTGTATCACTAACTATACTAACAAAAACGCTCACGAAGATTTTATAAAAAACCATGAAAAAGCAAAAGAGCTTTTAGCCTTACATGTAAAGAAAAGAGTAGAGGAACTAACGAAAAAATGAATCTATTAAAACCCTCACTTCTTGATTTCACAAAAGAGGAACTCTCACAAAAGATCAAGCCCTCTTTCCGCGCAAAACAGATCTTTGGATGGATTTATCATAATTATGTTGATGGCTTTGATGAGATGCAAAATATCCCAAAAGCCTTACGTGAAGAGTTGTCACAAAACTACATTATCAATCCACTCAAAATAGCTAGAAAAGAGATCTCAACAGACGGAACGATAAAATATCTTTTTGAGCTTCAAGATGGAAAGACTATGGAAACAGTCTGGCTAAAAATGAAAGATGATATTTTTGAAGATGGAAAACTTGTTCAAGAAGCAAAATACACAATCTGTGTTTCAAGTCAGGTTGGATGTAAAGTAGGATGTAGTTTTTGTCTTACAGCAAAAGGTGGCTTTACAAGAGATTTAACAGCTGGTGAAATCGTCGCCCAAGTTTTAGCGGTCAAAAAAGATAATAACCATGCTCATAATCGCAGAGTAAATATAGTTTATATGGGAATGGGTGAGCCACTTGATAATCTTGATAATCTAACAAAAGCAATTAAGATATTTCAAGATGAAGAGGGCTTAGCTATCTCTGGAAAGCGTCAAACAGTTTCTACGAGTGGACTTAGCAACAAAATTGACAAACTTGGAAAGATGGATTTGGGTGTTCATATTGCTATCTCTTTGCATGCTGTTGATGATGAGCTAAGAACAGAACTTATTCCAATGAATAAAGCACATAACATAAACTCTATTATAGAAGCAGTCAAAAGATTTCCAATTGATACTCGAAAACGTGTTATGTTTGAGTATCTCGTAATAGCAAATAAAAATGATGATATAGTTTCCGCCAAGAAGTTGGTAAAACTGCTCAGTGGCATAAAAGCGAAGGTAAATCTCATCTATTTTAATCCTTATGAGGAAAGTTCATATGAACGACCAACACGTGAAAGTATGGTGAAATTTCAAGAACATCTTGTAAATCATGGACTTTTATGTACAATCCGAGATTCAAAAGGGATCGATATAAGTGCTGCATGCGGACAACTTAAAGAGAAAGAACTCAACCAACTCAAATAAAGGGTCACTCTTTATTATAAAGGATAAAGTATGCAAGAAGTCGGATTAACATCAGCAGATATTGTACAAGTAATATTTATAGTATTAGTAGTTGGTATCGGTGTAGGTAGTTTCATCTATGTCGCCCTTAAAAACGACAAGTAAAAGGTAAACGGTCAACACTCCAGGGAGACCGTTTATGCTCGTAATAGTAGCATACAATTCTTATAGAAAACAAAAATAGTTTACTCCCTCATTTCACACTTAAAAAAATTTAATTTTTGAAAAAGCACCTTTTTTTCATGCAAACGTGTAGATTTCACACTGTGTTCTAAATGGTGAATAAAATCGTATAAAAATACTAAGAATCTTTTACATGTAAGGTTAATTTTATATAAATTTACTCTTAATACTCGTTTGACTCACAAACAATAACATCCCTAAAATAGGGAATTTTTCATCTTTTTCTCAAAAATAGAGAGTGTGAATTATGATAAAAAAAGTTATTCACATTCATTATAAATATAATTTCGAAATAACGGCTTTTTTCTACTCTTTTATTCACACTTGATCTGTTTCACGTGAAACGGATTGCAATATCTCATCTAAAAAATTCATACTGCTTTTTACTCGATACTCTATATTTTTATACTCAAAAACAAGTTCATCCGCATGCAAAAGTAATCTTGATGCTCCTGTATGTTTTAAACGCTCTTCCATTGAAAGTTGTCTATCCAAATATTTTGTAGTAACCCATTCATCAACACCATAAAGTGGATCACCCACGATAGGATGTTTCACGTGAAGCAAATGTACTCTAATTTGATGCTGTCTTCCAGTATGTGGGTAACACGCAACTAGTGTCATATCAAGATCACTAAAATACTCAAGAGGCATAAAGAATGTCTCAGAATGTTTACCCATTTGATCTACTCTAACAATAGAACGAAGTACCCCTGAGTTCTCATCTTTATTGACTTTCAAAGGGTCCTTACATGTAAGTTCATTTTTAAACTCACCGCGAACTAAAGCGAGATATTTTTTTTGCATATCTCTTTCTTGAAACATCATTTTTATATCTCGTTCACTCTCTTTATTTTTTGCACATAACACAAGCCCGCTTGTTTCCATATCAATACGGTGAGTAATATTTGCATTCATACCGAATTGATATTTCACTTCATCAATAAGTGAGTATGGAGTATAACGATTTTGAGGATGGATGAGAACGCCTGTTGGTTTATCAAAAAGAACAAATTCCTCTGTCTCAAAAGTAGGCTTTAATCCTCTTGTAATTGGTTCAAATGTAATAAACTCTATATCCCCACTTATCTCATCTTTATCTTTCTCAACAAGCTCTCCATTTGCAAAAACTCTTTTTCTCGCTATAAATTTTTGTGCTTCACTTTGAGAAAGCCCTAGCTCTCTCATCAAAAATAAAAATGCTTTTTTTTTCTCTTGAAGATGAAATTTTTTTATGACAAATGGCAAAATTAATCCCTTTAAAAGTCAATGTCGGGTAACATAAATAACTTATAATTTTCGAGATTTTAACATAAATAAGGTGGGTTACATGGTAGAGCGATACGCACGAGAAGAGATGAGTTCCAAATGGACAATGCAAGCAAAATATCAAGCATGGCTAGATGTAGAAAAAGCAGCCGTAAAAGCTTGGGCTAAACTTGGAAAGATTCCACAAGAAGATGCAGACAAAATAGTAAAAAATGCAGGCTTTGATATTCAAAGAATTGATGAGATCGAAGCCATTACTAGACATGACTTAATAGCATTTACAACAAGTGTTTCTGAAACTCTTGGAGAAGAGAGCAGATGGTTCCATTATGGAATGACAAGCTCCGATACAGTAGATACTGCAGTCGCACTTCAAATGAAATCCTCTTTAGAACTGATCATCGAAGATGTTAAAATGCTTATGGAATCTATCAAAAAAAGAGCGATGGAACATAAGATGACTTTAATGGTCGGACGCTCTCATGGAATCCATGGCGAGCCTATAACATTTGGTCTTGTGTTAGCAGTTTGGTATGATGAGATGGCACGCCATTTAGAAAACCTGCAACAAACACTTGATGTTATAAGTGTCGGTCAAGTAAGCGGTGCGATGGGTAACTTTGCTCACGCTCCCTTAGAACTTGAAGAACTTACATGTAAAGAGTTAGGGCTTAAACCTGCACCTGCATCTAACCAAGTTATTCAACGTGATAGATATGCTCGTCTTGCAACATCGCTAGCACTTATGGCTAGTTCTATTGAGAAGTTTGCAGTACAGGTACGTCACTGGCAACGTACAGAGGTTTATGAGTGTGAAGAGTATTTTGCAAAAGGGCAAAAAGGCTCATCTGCAATGCCACATAAACGCAACCCTATCCTAACAGAAAATATAACAGGACTAGCGCGTATGATCCGTGCATATGCTATGCCTGCGATGGAAAACGTTGCGTTATGGCATGAGCGTGATATTTCTCACTCATCGACTGAGCGTTTTTGGCTTCCAGATTCATTTATAACTTCTGATTTTATGCTTCACCGTATGAACAGTGTTATAGCAAATCTAACTGTCTATCCAGAAAATATGATGAAAAATCTCAATCTTACTGGTGGACTTGTCTTTTCTCAGCGAGTTCTTCTTGAACTACCACTCAAAGGTGTATCTCGCGAAGATGCATACAAAATAGTTCAACGCAACGCTATGAAAGTTTGGGAAGAGATTCAACAAGGCAAACCTACTACAAATGAAGCGGGTGAAAGCTTGTATCTAAACCATCTTTTAGCAGATGAAGAGTTGGGTAACTCTTTAAGTGCCGAACAAATAAGAGAGTGTTTTGACTACTCTTACTATACAAAAAACGTAGATAAAATATTTACCAGAGTTTTCAAAGATTAACAATAAAAATTTATAAAGTTAGGATAATTTATGATTACGGTTATTAAAAGAAATGGTAGAACAGAACCATTAGATATAACAAAAATTCAAAAATATACATCAGCTGCCGTCAAAGGCTTAGACAATGTATCTCAAAGTGAACTTGAAGTAGATGCGCAAATCCAATTTCGAGATGGTATTAGTTCACAAGAGATACAAAAAACTCTTATCAAAACAGCTGTAGATAAGATCGACATCGATGCACCAAATTGGACATTTGTTGCAGCACGTCTTTTTTTATTTAACCTATACCACCAAGTAAACGGGTTTACAGGATATGGATCACTAGCAAAATATTTAGAACGTGGCGAAGATGAGGGGCGCATTTTAAAAGGTCTCAAAGATATGTATGACCTAGAAAGATTAGAAAAACATCTTGTACCTGAACGCGATTTAGAGTTCAACTATCTTGGAATAAAAACTCTTTATGACAGATATCTTATCAAAGATAGAAAAAACGATCCTATTGAATTGCCACAACATATGTTTATGGCAATATCTATGTTTTTGGCACAAAATGAGCAAGATAAGCATGAGTGGGCAATCAAGTTTTATGATATGATCTCACAATTTCAAGTTATGCTTGCAACACCAACACTTTCAAATGCTCGTACAACAAGACACCAACTAAGCTCTTGTTATATTGGTTCATCACCAGATAATATCGAAGGGATATTTGACTCTTATAAAGAGATGGCAATGCTTTCAAAATTTGGTGGAGGTATCGGTTGGGATTGGACACAAGTTCGTTCAATGGGTTCATCAATCGATGGACATAAAAATGCCGCTGGTGGAACTGTACCATTTCTAAAAATCACAAATGATATTGCAATTGCAGTTGATCAATTGGGAACAAGAAAAGGTGCTATTGCTGTTTATTTAGAACCTTGGCATATCGATGTAAATGACTTCTTAGATCTAAAGAAAAACTCAGGTGAAGAGCGTCGTCGCGCACATGATCTTTTTCCAGCACTTTGGATCAATGACCTTTATATGAAGCGCGTTGAACAAGATGGAATCTGGACTCTATTTGACCCTTATGATTGTAAAGAACTTACTAACATGTATGGAGATGAGTTTGAAAAACGTTATTTAGAGTTAGAGCAAGATGAGTCGATTATCAAAGAAAAAGTAAAAGCAAAAGATCTTTGGAAAAAAATCCTACTCAGTTATTTTGAATCAGGTTCACCATTTTTATGTTTCAAAGATAATGCAAACCGAGCAAATCCAAACAATCACTATGGAATTATCAGAAGTTCAAATCTTTGTACTGAGATATTTCAAAATACTGAGCCAAACCATTATCTCATCAAAATCATATTTGAAGATGGCCAGTTTTTAACATATGAGGAAGATGAGTTAGTAAAAGTTGATAGCGGTATTGAAAAACCTGCAAACAAAGTCACAGCACTTGATTCTCTTGGCGGACAAAAGATCTACATCGTAGAGAAGGAAAAAGTGAATGGTGCGACTGCCGTTTGTAATCTTGCATCTGTTAATCTCTCTCGTATAAATACAAAAGAGGAGATTGATAGAATTGTTCCTATCGCTGTTCGCGCACTCGATAATGTTATTGATCTTAACTTCTATCCAATGGAAAAAGTAAAACGCACAAACATGAAAAGCCGTTCAATCGGTCTTGGTGTTATGGGTGAAGCACAAATGTTAGCAGAGCAAAAAATTATCTGGGGAAGCCAAGAACATTTTGACAAGATAGATGAAATTATGGAAGCTGTGAGTTTCAATGCGATCTCTGCATCATCTGATTTAGCACTTGAAAAAGGAAAATATCCAGAATTTGCTGGTTCAAAATGGAGTCAAGGAATTATGCCTCATGACCACGCAAATGCAGATGTGCTAAATCTTGTTGATCGTGGCGGACTTTTTGCACCGACATATGAGTGGAATGAGCTTCGTAAAAAAGTAAAAGAGCAGGGAATTAGAAACGGTTATTTGATGGCCGTTGCACCAACGAGTTCTATTTCAATTCTCACTGGAACTACTCAAGCGATAGAGCCTGTGTTTAAACGCAAATGGTTTGAAGAAAACCTAAGTGGACTTATTCCAGTGGTTGTTCCAAAGCTCTCTCCTGAGACATGGAGCTATTACACATCAGCTTATGAACTTGACCAGCGTATCCTTATTAAAGCAGCTGCTATCCGCCAAAAATGGATAGATCAAGGTCAAAGTCTTAACATCTTTATAACACTCGATAAAGCAAGTGCTAAATATCTCAATGATATCTATATGCTAGCTTGGAAGCTTGGGCTTAAATCTACTTACTACCTACGCTCTCAGTCGCCAGAAACTGCAAGTGATGTAGAAGATCGTTCTATGGAATGTGTGGGCTGTCAGTGAAGCCCTTACATGTAAGAGAACTATCTTCTCTTCTCTCTCGCTTTGAAAATTTTACAGCAAGCGAGATAAAAGAGATAACACTCAAATCACCAACTGTTATAGAGATAAGATTGAGTGTGCAAGATAGTGCGTTAGAGTTTGACTGGATTGATCTCAATTTTGAACTCTCAAGTGTAAATGACGCAAGGATTCTTGAAAATTCAAAACTAGCTTATTTGGATATGAATGAGGGTTTGAGCATTCTATTTGAAGAGAATCTTTTCGCGTTTTGTTATGGGAGTTATAGTTCTCTAGCAACTGCTAAAGATTCAAGTTTTTATATCATTGCTCAAAGTTTAAAATTTGAAGAGTTGCCTTTTTCAGGCTAACTCTTCAAACATCTGCGTTACACAACTATCAATCATTTCATAAACTTTATCAAATCCCTCAAAGCCATTAAAAAAATAGGGGTCAGGGACATCTTGATTATAGTGCCCAAAAGAGCCTAATTTATAAAGATTTTTTGCTCCAAGATTTTTAAGATCATTATAGTTACTTTGATCCAAAGCTATAACAACATCAAACTCTTTGAGCTCTTTTTTTGTTATTTGAGATGCTCTTAAATGAGAGATATCAACTCCATTTTTATGTGCAACTTCAATAGAGTTTTTACAAGGTGGCTCACCCGCATGCCAATTGCCAGTTCCAGCAGAAAAAACTTTTACATGTAAGCCTCTTTGCATAACAATCTGTTTTGCAATTCCCTCTGCAATAGGCGAGCGACAGATATTTCCAAGACAAACAAAAATAACAGAGTTCATAAGCTCTTACGCTTTTTTCAAAAACTCTGTTTTAAGATAGATTTTTGCGCCATTCACACGACCTTCAATATGTCCCTCTACATCTTGAGGAATAGTAATATTTCTAACAGTCGTTCCGCGTTTTGCAGTAAATCCAGCGCCCTTAACGTCAAGGTCTTTTAAGATCACAACACTATCGCCATGTTTTAAAACAACTCCGTTTGCATCTCTTACTTCAACACTACTTGCACTTGCCATTGCTGCTTCTGCCCATGATTTTTCCTCATCTTCTAAATAGATCATCTCTAAAAGATCTTGACGTCCAAGCTTGCTTAAAAGTCTGTATGCCATAACTTTAACAGCACTCACTTCGCTCCACATAGAGTCATTCAAACAATTAAAATGGTTTTCGTCAAGCTCATCTGATTCAATTTGAGTCTTACATGTAGAGCAAACTAAGATAGATTGTTCTGCGCTTGCATCTGATGGTGTTACTTCTAAAACTGATAAATTCTCTTCGCTCCCACAAAGTTCACATCTATTTCCACTACGTTCTATCAACTCTTTTTCTATACTCATAAAAATATCCTTTTATAATTTTTGTGCAATTTTACACTCATTGGGATTAAAAGTTAATTTTGCGCCGCTAACCTTACCCGCTGTGAATGTGTAATTGCAACAGCCATCGCGTCGGTAATATCGAGTGGTTTGATCTCTTTTTTTATATTTAAAAGATTTTTCACCATAAAGGAGACCTGCTCTTTTCCTGCCTTTGCTTTTCCTGTGAGTGCCTTTTTTATTTGAAGAGGAGTGTATTCGCTAAATTGTCCAAACTCTTGTAAAAGCTTCATCATCAAAGCCCCACGAAATTGTGCAAGCTTTATGACTGTTTTAGGATTGTGTGCGTAAAACATACTCTCAACAGCAACCTCGTCTATCTTAAAAGATTTAAAAAGCTGTTCTAAGGCTTCAGCCATTTGAGGAATTTGAAATTGCAGATCTTCTGCTTTCATCTTTACAAGTCCCGCTTCAACTAAAGAGATTTTGCCTCTTTCTAAAGAGATGATTGCATATCCCATATTTCTAGTACCAGGATCAATTCCTAAAATATTCATCATTCCACTCCACTCTCTTTTTATTAAATCATTATATATATAAAATCATTTTACATGTAATAATATGACAAAAAGCAATTTTATAATAAAAAAAATAGAACTAGTATTTTACTTCTATTCACACTTTTCACATATATAATATTTTTTTATTCACATCTCTATTTTTGCCTATTTAATGTAATTTTACTTAAGTTAATGATATTATTCACATCATTTATTCACATATCATTCACTTAAGGCACTTTATGAATATTGGCGAAAAAATCCTTCTTAAACTCAAAGAGGAGATTCCAGATATAGAGTATAAACGCTATATCAAACAACTTACATTCGATGATCAAAACTCTAGCAGTGATAATGCTATTTTTTATGCACCAAACACACTCGTAGCAAACTACATAAAAACAAAATTTGCAGAAAAAATCTCACATCTCTTTGAAGTTTACAGCTCCAATAGAGTACATGTAGTTATAACTTTACCCTCAAAATTAGAATCTCAAACTAAAGAGATAAAAAATATCATTGACAAAGAGAAGATAAAACACTCTATGCTCAACCCTTCACACACTTTTGATAACTTTGTCGTTGGTGGTTCAAACCAGTTTGCCTATGCAGCTGCAAAAAGTGTCAGCGAAAAACCAGGAGGCATCTATAATCCTCTTTTTATCTATGGCGGCGTGGGGATTGGAAAAACTCACCTTATGCAAGCTGTAGGAAATGTACTGCAAAACCAAGGTAAAAATGTTATTTATACCTCAGTAGAGCAGTTTTTAAACGATTTTCTTCGTCATCTTAGAAATGGAAATATGGATAGATTCAAAGATAAATACAGAAAATGTGATGTCTTACTTATCGATGATATCCAATTTCTTAGTAACAAAGATTCACTGCAAGAGGAGTTCTTTCACACTTTTGAAGCATTAAAAAATGAGAAAAAGCAGATTATTATCACCTCAGACAAACATCCAAAACAGATAGGCGGACTTGAAGAACGCTTAAAAAGCCGTTTTGAGTGGGGTCTTATTGCAGATATCCAGCCACCAGAACTTGAAACAAAAATCAATATTATCAAGAAAAAATGCGAAATAAACCGTATCAAACTCAATAATGATGTCATTAACTATATCGCAACAATCATCGAAAATAATGCTCGTGAGATTGAGGGAATTCTCTCAAAACTCCATGCATACGCAAAACTTATGAATATTGATATCAATATAGAGTTTGCAAAAAATGTTTTAAAAGAGCAACAACGTGAAAATAGAGCAAATATAACAATCGATCTTATTATGGATATCGTAGCAAAAGAGCTCAATGTAAAACCAAGCGAAATAAAATCAAAAAGCAGATCAAAAAATATTGTCTATGCAAGACGAATCGCTATCTTTTTATGTCGTGATCTCACTACAAACTCTATGCCTCAACTTGCCCAATACTTTGGAATGAAAGATCACACAGCTATTTCACATACTATGAAAAAAATCAACGAACTCATAAAAGATGATGAAGACTTTAGAACAAAAATAGAAGAGTTAAACAATAAAATTAAATCCTCTTCTTAATGAAAAAAGATTTACATGTAAGGCCATTAAAAAAAAGATATAATTTGCTAAGTGAAAAGATGTGAAAGTTACTTGTATGTAAGTTCACGTAAGTGTATAGCTGTAGGGCGAATGAAAATTGGGTTTTTCACATACTCACAACCCCCTACTACTACGTACTAAAATTTTAAAAAATAAATAGGAAATATAATGAAAATTACAATAGCTAAATCTATTCTTGAAAACATACTTTTATCTTCTCAACCCTTTTTAGAAAAAAAAGATACTTCACAAATAACTTCTCATGTTTATATAAAAGTTGAAAACTCTGTTTTAACCCTTAAAGCTACTGATTATGAAATAGGCTTACATGTAAAGATAGATCAAATCCATGCATCAGAAGATGGAGAAGTTACAGCTAATGGTAAAAAGCTTTTAGACATTATTCGAATATTAAAAGATAAAGAGGTTACTTTAGAAACTAAAAACGATACTCTTCATATCTCTCAAGCAAACTCTAAATTTAAACTTCCTACATTTTTATCAAATGAATTCCCAGTGTTCCCAAATTATGAGGGAAAACCAAAAATATCTATCGATTCTCATACTTTAATTGAATCTCTAAAAAAAATAACACCTGCAATTGATTCAAACAATCCAAAATTTGAATTAAATGGTGCTCTCATAGATATAAAAAATGAAAGTATCTCTTTTGTTTCTACAGATACAAGACGCTTAGCTTTAGTAACAATTGAAAACTCAACAGAGAATGAACTTTCTCTTATTATCCCTAAAAAAGCGATCATAGAGATTCAAAAACTCTTTTTTGACAATATTGAAATATATTATGACAATACCTACCTCATTATCCATTCAAATCAATACACATTTTTTACAAAACTAATCAATGGTAAATTTCCTGATTACTCAAGAATAATTCCTAAAGAGATAGCAAAAACTATTGTTCTTCCAAAAACTATTATTATCGATTCTATAAAGCAAATAACTACAATTTCAAATGATATGAAAATTACACTTTTCAAAGAAACTATCACATTTGAAAGTTTAAGCAATGATAATATCGAAGCAAAAACTGAAATAACACATCAAACAACTTTTGATGAACCTTTTATAATTGCAGTAAATAGCAGATATATTTTAGATTTTCTATCTCAAATTGATTCTCAAGAGTTTACAATAGGTCTAAACAATTCAAACCTCCCTTTCACTCTTTTAGATAATAATTTCAAAACAATAGTTATGCCTATCGTTATCTAAATTCTATAAAAAGAGTCTAAAAAAGGCTCTTTTCTTACAACTTGTCATAAAAAATCTTTCTCTTATCAATTTTTAGCTAAAATAAAAACAATTTAACCTCTCTTGGAGCAATTATGGAACAAAACGAAGTTTCTTCAGCAAATTACGGTGCAAGTAATATTAAAGTATTAAAAGGTTTAGAAGCTGTTAGAAAACGCCCTGGGATGTATATTGGTGATACAGGTCATCGCGGATTACACCATTTAGTTTACGAAGTTATTGATAACTCTATAGATGAAGCAATGGCTGGACATTGTGACACTATTACTGTAGAACTTACAAAATCAGGAACAGCAAAGATTACAGATAATGGACGTGGTATTCCAACAGGAATGCACCCAACAGAGGGAATGTCAGCTGCAACTGTTGTACTTACGGTTCTTCATGCAGGTGGAAAATTTGATAAAGATACTTACAAAGTTTCAGGTGGACTTCACGGGGTTGGTGTTTCAGTTGTAAATGCACTCTCAGCTGACCTTAAAATGACAATTTATAGAGAGGGAGAGATTCATTATCAAGAGTTTAAAGCTGGAATCCCTCAAAAACCTTTAGAAGTAACTGGAAATACGCGTAAACATGGAACAACAATAGAATTTTTTCCAGATGCAACTATTTTTACTGAAACAATAACATTTGAATATGATTATCTCGCACGCCGTTTTAAAGAGCTTGCTTACCTTAATCCAAAAATCAAAATTATTTTTAGTGATGAAAAAGATGGAAGGAAAGAGGAGTACCATTTTGAAGGTGGTATCACTCAATTTGTTGAAGATCTAAACAAAAAAGAGAAAGTTGCTTCTGCTTATGAATTTAATGAAAAAATAGAAGATATCGAAGTTGATGTTGCTTTTATGTATAACGATACTTATGATGAAAAAGTATATAGTTTTGTTAATAATATCCGTACTCCAAACGGTGGAACACACGAAGCTGGTTTTCGTGCAGCACTCACACGCGTTATCTCAAACTACAATACAAAAAATGGTAATGCAAAAGAAAAAGATGTAAAAATAAGCGGTGAAGACTCTGCAGAGGGACTTATTGCTATTGTCTCTGCACGTGTTCCTGAACCTCAATTTGAAGGACAAACTAAAGGTAAACTTGGAAATGGATATGTTAGACCTTTAGTTCAAAAAGTTACTTATGAAAGATTGAGTAAATATTTTGAAGAAAATCCTATTGAAGCAAAAGCAATCGTTCAAAAATCACTTCTTGCTGCAAAAGGGCGTGAAGCTGCTAAAAAAGCACGTGATTTAACTCGTAGAAAAGATTCTATGAGTGTTGGAACACTTCCTGGAAAACTTGCAGATTGTCAAAGTAAAGATGCTTCAATTTCTGAACTTTATTTAGTCGAAGGGGATTCTGCAGGCGGTTCTGCAAAACAGGGACGTGACCGTGTTTTTCAAGCGATTTTACCACTTAAAGGGAAAATTTTAAATGTTGAAAAAGCAAGACTTGATAAGATACTAAAATCTGAAGAGATCACAAATATGATTACAGCACTTGGTTGTGGAATTGGTGAAGAGTTTAATGAAGAAAAACTTCGTTACCACAAAATCATTATTATGACCGATGCCGACGTGGATGGTTCTCATATTCAGACACTTTTACTTACATTTTTCTTCCGTCATTTTAGAAAAATTGTTGAAAATGGCTATCTCTATCTTGCACAGCCACCACTTTATAGATACAAAAAAGGGAAAAAAGAGATTTACTTTAAAGATGACCGTCATATGAATGATTTCTTGATCGAAAATGGTGTTGAATCATATGAAATGGAGGGAATCGGACAAAACGATCTTATCTCATTTTTCAAAATGGTAGATCATTATAAAACTTCACTTGATGCACTAGAGCGTCGTTATGCGATGATTGATCTTATCCGCTATTTTATTGAAAATCCTGATCTTATAGGACTTCCAACAAATGAGATGTTTGAAAAAATTAAAGAGTTCTTACATGTAAATGGAAATAACCTTTTAACACATTCACTTTCAAATGATCAAATACATCTTTTTGTTCAAACAAAAGGCGGTATGGAAGAGCTTATTATTAATGATGATCTTTTCTCAGCACCACACTTTAATGAAGCAAACTATATTTTTCAAAAGATAAAAGAGTGGGATTTAAAAATCGATGGCGATCTTGTCAAAGTGCTTGAAGAGGTAAAAGATTTTGCTAAAAAAGGTTCTTATATCCAACGCTATAAAGGTCTTGGAGAGATGAATCCTGAACAACTTTGGGAAACAACAATGACACCTGAAAATAGAGTTTTACTTCGTGTAGCGATTGAAGATGCAGAACTCGCTTCTGATACATTTACACTCTTTATGGGAGACGAGGTTGAACCTCGCCGTAATTATATTGAAACACATGCAAAAGATGTGAAGCACCTCGACGTATAATTTTTATGTTACTACCTGAAAAAAAAGAGAGAGAAAATAGGTTTAAACTTGCACTTCGCATGGGTTTACCTATCTTTTTTTTAGGTCTTTTATCCATCTTTTCTTTTATAAATCAGCCTATGGAACGCATTCCATCCTCATTTTATATTGGTGCTACTCTTATACTTGCTATTATGATCTATTTCTTTTTATATATGATTTATAAAGGATTTGATGAGCGTATAACTGATCCAATAACACACACTTTTACTCGTGAATATCTCTATAAACTTTTAAAAAAAGAGATACAAAAAGGCAGTTATTCTATACTCCTTATAAGTGTAGATAACCTTCATATTATCAATGAGGTTTATGGAATTAAAAATGGAGATACGATTCTTTATAAAATCGTACATGAGATATCCAATTTTTTTGTTTCAAAAGGTATAAATAATTTCCCTCTTGGACACATTAAAGGCGGAGATTTTATTATAGGGCTTAATGGGACAAAAGATGAATATATTTCTGTCTTAGATCTAATGTGTTTAAAATTTTCTCCATGTAACTTAAATGGAATAGAAATACAGATATTAGGATCTATTATAGATAATAATTTTTCAAAAAATTTAGACTATCTCATAGATAATCTCTTTGAACAGCAAGTGCTTAATAGATCATCAAAAACTGTGTTAAAAGAGGAAAATAGCATCGATCCAAATTACTTAGAGATATCTATTATAGATGCGATTAAAAATAGTAATTTTAAAATTTTTAGCCAGAATATTTATGATAAAAATGAAAATATTTTTTTAGAAGATCTTTCTATAAAATTGGAGATAGATAATAAAATAATTCATCAAAATAGATTTATGCCAATTATTAATAGGCTAGGGCTCACAAAGGAGTTTGATCTTTATGTGTTAGACAAAGTCGCTAAAATAGCTTCAGAAAATGATAAAAAGTGCTCTGTTATTATCTCGCCTACAACTTTACGGGAACCCAATTTTGTCTTAAATGTAAAAAATTTATTAGATACTTATAGTTCAATACAAAATAAAATTGTGCTTTTGATTTCAGAAATCGATTACTATAATAATATTTTTCGATATAACCAAATTATTCAAAATTTAAGAGCTATGGGAATACTTATTGCCATAGACAGATTTGGTGAGTATCATTCAAGTCTTTTATATTTTAGAGAGATTGAAGTGGATATGGTTCGGTTTGATTCAAGATATACAAAAGGTCTTGCATCAAATCGATATAAGGATATTCTCAAAGGCTTACATGTAAGCATTAATACTTTAGATTCTATCTCATGGATGAAAATGATAGAAGATGAAAATATGTATAATACAGCCTGCGAAATCGGTATAGATTTGATGCAGGGGAAATATCTTGACAACAAAAATTTTACAGGAGAAATAAATTGAAATATGGTGAAAAAATAGTAGAAGAGTTTGATATTGATAAAGATATAGAAATATGGCCAAATGAACATAAACGTGATTATCTCATTAAGCTGACACTGCCTGAGTTTAGTTGTTTGTGTCCGAGAAGTGGTTATCCAGATTATGCAACGATATATATTGAATATACTCCAAATGAATGGGTAATGGAGTTAAAAGCGATTAAATTGTATATAAACTCTTTTCGAAATAGATATATTTCTCATGAAAATGGCGCAAACGAGATATATACTCTTTTAGAGACAAAATTAAAACCAAAATATCTTAAAGTCGTAGCAGATTATAATCCTCGAGGAAATGTTCATACTTTAATAGAAATTGAGAGTTCAAAAGTAGAGCGTTAAGCGATAGTAAAAACAGGAGAGTATCTGATGCTTAATAAATTATTGGGAAAAAAAGAAAAAAAAACCAAGGACAATACAAAAGAGTTACAGGAATATCTTTCAAAAATAGGAGTTTCAGAAATTAGATCTCTTTTGTTAGGACAGGTCGAAAAATTTCCTGTTGATGAAGTTATGATAGTAGAGATACTTAAAAAAATGACTCATGAAGATGCAAAAACAGAAAAAAAATTTTTAGAAAGCAGTGATAATGATATAAAGCTAAAAAAAGCTTTTGATACTGTTATTACAGCTGCGAATCATAAAAAAATAACGATTGAAGCCATTGAGCTGATTCAAAAATTTATACAGATGTATAAAGATATCATAGAAGAATTTGATAAAAGAAATAAGCAAATCTATATGCATAAATTGACAAAAGCGATAGAGGGCTCTTTAGAGATTGTTGCACAAATTACAGCCTATGCAAATAAAATGGCTGTGATTAACAGATAGTTTTTAAGTGGTTTTCAAGCCAGATTTTAGCTTCGTCTGCGCTTTGAAATAGCTGTTGAAGTTGCGCATCATAAGCACTCTCTAAAATCTCTGAAAATTGTTTGGATGGTGTAAGCCCTAGCGCGATGAGATCACGTCCATACAAGAGGGCTTTTGGTTTACATGTAAGCACTCCAAGTTCACTTGCTCTTGCTTTAATTTTTGAAATATCAACTCCTTGTGCTTCATAGATCAAAAGAAGATCCTGAATTTTTATCTTTGTACTTAAGAGCAAAATATCATAATCACTTAAAATTTTCATATCAGCGAAGCTATATCTGTACATGTAAAGCTTTTGAACCTCTTTTTTTAGTTCTATCTCATTTGAAAACTTATTTATAAATTCATCAACCTCTTGGGCGTTTTTAAAATGGAAGCTAATGAGTCCAAACATTAAAATCAGATCTCTTTTATCATCATTAGTTTTTAAATTTACAAAGCTATCAAGAGAGGCAAACATACCATTTTTATCTAAAATCTCAGGAAAATATCTTGTAAGATGGAGAGTTTCAAATAAAGTCAAACCGCGTGAAGGTTTTTTAGATTTGAGCAATAACTTGCAAAGTTCTTCAAATATACGCTCTTTTGGCAACTCTTTTATAGCTCCATTCTCACAAAGAGAGCGAGATAATTCAATCAATTCATCGCTACATGTAAGCTCAAATCTTGCACAAAACTGTACCGCTCGCAGCACTCTTAGCGGATCTTCTACAAAACTTTTTTTATTTACATAGGTCAATCTTTTATTTTTTAGATCTTTATATCCGCAGAAGGGATCTAAAAAAGTGTCACTATTTACATCATAACCCATCGCATTGATCGTAAAGTCGCGTCTTTGTGCAGCTTCTTGAAAAGAGAGTTTTGGATCGAGTAAAATCTCAAATCCTTTGTGTCCAGAAGCTATCTTTTTTTCCAAACGAGGAAGAGAAAAATCTATCTCAAACTCTTTTGTTGAGAGTTTTAAAATACCAAAACTTTTTCCCACAAAATTAAGAGCTCCAAAAGGTTTTAATATCTCAGCCATCGTCTCAAAATCGTCAATATTATAGACTTCGATATCTATATCTTTAAGCGCTTCACCAAGGAGTGAATCCCGAACAAAACCGCCGACTAAAACAGCAGATGCACCCTTTTCTTGCAAAGCGTTCAATAAAGGTGCTAAAAATTTTGGTATTTCTATCATTTTGTCAGTGGTTTAAGATCAAAGCCAAACGAAGAACCCTCATTTGGCTTACTTGAAATCAGAAGCTTTGTGTGGTGCAATTTAAGGATAAAAGAGACGATCGCCAATCCAAGCCCCATAGAGTTATCCCAGCTATTGGTTCTGATTCTATAAAATTTTGAAGTGATCTTTTCAATCTCAGATTCATTAAAACCGATACCTTTGTCATTGACATATAAAAAACCATCCAAAATCTTGATCTCGATGCTATCTTCAGAATATTTGAGCGCGTTGTCGGCAAGATTGATGAGAACTAGCTCTATCATCGTTTTATCAGCGTGAATATTTAGGTGTTCAAGATTGAGAATAATTTCTCTCTCTTTGTATTTTGCTTTGAGATTGTTTGCTGTATCGACACAAAGATTATAGATATCAAACTCAGAATAGGTAATGGAGAGGTCATTGTTTTCAAGTTTTACTGAAAGAGCGAGTCTATCTATCATAGATGAGATTTTGTTTGCATTTGAGAGGATTTTGTCTAAAAATTTGTTACGGATTGCGATGTTGATATGCTCATCTTCACGAATCGTTTCTGTATATCCCATGATCGCTGCAACGGGGTTTTTAAACTCATGAGAGATTGCTGAGAGGATATCATTTCTTTGTTTATTGATAAGTCTAAGTTTTGCTTCATGTTTGCGTTTTTTCTTATCACGATTGCTAAGTTTTTTGACTAAATTTTTAAGTAAAAGCGATATTTGCAAAAATTCACTGAAATATTTTGTTTTGATTATTGCCTTATAATTTTTATTTGAGATCTCATTGAGGTAGTTTGAGATCTGAAATATATCATAATTGACTCTTTTACTTATTTTACTTGTGATCATAAAAGCGATCAAAATAAAAATAGCATAGACGATGATAATTCTAAAATAGATAGTGTAAAACTCTTTTTCTACTGAACTCAAATTTTGAGCGACGCGAATATACTTTTTTGTACTTGTGTATTTGGCAACATATAAAAATTGACTGTTAAGCGTTGCTGAATGGCGCATGGAAGATCCATAAGTGGAGTTTTTTGCCTGTATTATCTCAACTCTTAAGAGGTGATTTTCCATCTTTTCTTTATTAAAATTGGTTTCTGCCAGCACTCGTCCATTTTCATCAATGATGGTTATACGTTTATCAGAAACAGTGTGTACATTTGTTAGAAATTTATTGAGATTATCTACATGTGCTAAATTGAGATCTATGATATTGATAATATCGATAAGCTCTTTTTTGGAGTTTTCTAAAATAATCGTTTTAAGTGCAAAATAGCTCACAGCTGAAGATATAAGAAGTGTAGCAATATAGAGACCTAAAAAATTGTATAAAAAATATCTATGAAGTTTTAGCAATATTGTTCCTTTTTAAGAGATAGTGTAGCCAACGCCACGCACACTTTTGATATAGTCTTTCTCTTTTGTTGGATCGATTTTTTCTTTGAGACGATTGATAGCGACATTGACAGTGCGGTCTTGATACACTTCATCATTTCCCCAAACATGTTCAAGAAGATAATCCCGATCAAGGACAATATTTTGATTTTGAACAAGTGTGAGTAGGAGATCAAATTCGAGTTTAGTAAGATCTATTTTTTCATTATTGATTGTCACTGTTCTTGCTTCAAGACCCAAAACGATATCTTTATAAACAAGTTCTTTTAGGTTTGAGAGCGGATTTGTTCTTTTTAAAATCGCTTTGATCCTAAAAATGAGCTCTTTCATATTAAATGGTTTTGTGATGTAATCATCTCCGCCACTTAAAAAGCCCTCTTCGATATTTGCTTCACTATTTTTTGCGCTGAGATAGATAACAGGTGTGCTTATTCCCTCATTTCTAAGCTTTGCAACAAACTCACTTCCCTCGACTCCGGGGAGATTTCTATCCATGATGATGAGGTCAACCTTTTCCTCTTCAAGAAGATTTTTAACATTTTTTGTGTTTAAAAAGCCGATAGTTTCAAACCCTTCTTTATTTAAAGAGTATTCGATCAGCTCTAAAATATCCTCTTCATCTTCGACGATTACAATTAAATTACTCATATTTTTTGACCACTTTTTGTTTATGATATCAAAAATATGGTTACTTAGAGGTTACATCATTAAGGTGCTTTAAATACTAATATTAGTTGTTGTAACAAAAATAACAGCATATTTTAGATATAATCCCGAAAATTTATCTCTAAATAATAGAGAACTACGAGGAAAACACCTTGCAAAAGATTAGAAATATCGCCGTTATCGCGCACGTTGACCACGGTAAAACTACACTAGTTGATGGTTTGTTAGAGCAATCAGGAACATATGGAGCTCATGAGCAACACGATGAAAGAGCAATGGATAGCAATGCTTTAGAAAAAGAGAGAGGGATCACGATTCTTTCTAAAAATACTGCAATTCGTTACAAAGATTATAAAATCAATATTATTGACACTCCGGGCCACGCCGATTTTGGTGGGGAAGTTGAACGTGTTTTAAAAATGGTTGATGGTGTTTTAGTTCTTGTTGATGCGTATGAGGGTGTTATGCCTCAAACAAAATTTGTTGTTAAAAAGATGCTAGCACTTGGTAAAAAACCAATCGTTGTTATTAACAAAATTGACAAACCTTCAGCAGAGCCAGAGCGCGTTGTTGATGAGATGTTTGACCTTTTTGCTGCAATGGACGCAACTGAAGATCAACTAGATTTCCCAATCATTTATGCTGCTGCTCGTGATGGTATCGCAAAACTTGATATGGCAGATCCAGATGGAAACTTCGAATGTATTTTCGAGACAATTTTGAGTCAAATTCCAGAGCCAGTTGGCGATAAAGAAAATCCAGTTCAAGCACAAGTATTTACACTTGATTATGATAACTATGTTGGAAAAATCGGTATTTCTCGTATTTTCAATGGTGTTATTCGTAAAGGAAGCAACATCCTTCTTGCAAAAGCAGATGGTGAAATGGTTAAAGGTCGTATTACAAAACTTATCGGTTTTCATGGTCTTAACCGTATGGAGATTGAAGAAGCTGAAGCAGGAGATATCGTTGCATTCGCGGGTCTAGAAACTGTTGATGTTGGAGATACTGTTTGTGATCCAGCTAATCCAATGCCACTTGATCCAATGCACATTGAAGAGCCAACTCTAAGCGTTGTATTTTCTGTAAATGATTCTCCACTTGCTGGAACTGAGGGTAAACACGTTACTTCAAACAAAATCAAAGACCGTTTAGAGTCTGAGATGCAAACAAACGTTGCAATGAAATGTGAAGTTGTTGGTGAGGGTAAATTTAAAGTATCAGGACGTGGCGAGCTTCAAATTACGATTCTTGCTGAAAATATGCGTCGTGAAGGTTTTGAGTTTGGTATTTCTCGTCCAGAAGTTATCGTTCGTGAGATCGAAGGCGTAAAATGTGAACCATTTGAGCACCTTGTAATCGATGTTCCTGAAGAGTTTGGTGGTTCTGTTATCGAGCGTTTAGGTCGTCGTAAAGCAGAGATGAAATCGATGATTCCAATGGGTCAAGGCTTCCAACGTATCGAGTTTGAAATTCCTGCTCGTTCATTGATCGGATTCCGTGGTCAGTTCTTAACAGACACAAAAGGTGAGGGGATTATGAACCACTCATTTTTAGAGTTCCGTCCATATAGCGGTGGCGTTGAGTCTCGTCAATATGGAGCACTTATCTCTATGGAAAATGGTGTGACACTTGCATATTCACTTTTCAACCTTCAAGACCGTGGTGTACTTTTCGTTGGTCCTCAAGAGAAAGTTTATGAGGGTATGATCGTTGGTGAACACGCTCGTAATAATGACCTTGTTGTAAATGCGATTAAAGGAAAAGCACAATCAAATGTTCGTTCATCAGGTGCTGATGAAGCGATCAAACTTGTTCCACCTCGTGATATGAGTTTGGAACGTGCATTAGAGTGGATCGAAGATGATGAACTTCTAGAGATCACTCCTTTAAACATCCGTATTCGTAAACGTTACCTAAGCGAAAGTGAACGTAAACGCCATACTCGTAAATCATAAAACACTTACATGTAAGCAAGCCTTACATGTAAGACCTCTATCTTTCTTTTTATAATATACAAAACAAGGTTCTTAATATGAAAAAATATGTTGTATTAGCGCTTAGCGCAACAGTTTTATTGATGAGTGGATGCTCTCGAGATGAAGATCCAAAAGAGACAGCAACTCAAGTTTGTAAAGCGCTTCAAGGTATGGATTTTAATGAATTAAAAAAATATACAGATGAAGAATCAACAAAAGAGATAACAGCTGGACAAAAAAAATTAGAAGAAGCAAAAACTCAAATTGCAGCCCTTCCAAAAGAGCAGCGTGATGGAATTCAGAAAGTTTTTGATGCACAAATGGGCATGGTAAAACAAAAAATGTCTGAGATCAACTGTACAAAAATAAGTATTCAAGATGGTGCTGATAAAGAGACTAAAGTCGCTATGATCGATGGAAAACCGACAAAACTTAAACTGATTGATCATAAATGGAAGCTAACAAAATAAGTTTTTAATACATCAAACCTGTAAACAGTTCTTAAAGAGTTTAGGACTATAATCACGGACTTATAAAGAGGTGTATGATGATTAACAGAAAAAAGATTTATAATCCAGAATCGCAAGAACATGTGAATGACCGTCAAATTTTCGGTGGAAATCCAACTGGTATTTTTGAGTTAAACAATATCAAATACCAGTGGGCATATAATCTTTGGGAAGTTATGCTCAATAACACTTGGTTTCCAAAAGAGGTTGATCTCACACGTGATGCAAATGATTATAAAAACCTCACAGATGCTGAGAAAACTGCGTATGATAAAGCCCTCTCACAACTCATCTTTATGGATTCACTCCAAACAAATAACATCATAGACAATATAAATCCATACGTGACAGCACCTGAAGTGAACCTCATTTTAGTACGCCAATCTTTTGAAGAAGCGCTTCATTCACAAAGCTATGCTGTTATGGTTGATTCTATCAGCCAAAACTCTGCTGAGATTTATGATCTTTGGCGTAAAGATATGATGCTAAAACATAAAAATGACGCAATTGCAGCTGTGTATGAACAGCTCTCTAAAGAGCCAAGCGAGACTAACTTTCTTAAAGCTTGTTTTGCCAATCAGATACTAGAGGGGATCTACTTTTACAGTGGATTTGCTTATATCTATACTTTAGCGCGTTCAGGTAAAATGCTAGGCTCTGCACAGATGATTCGATTTATTCAAAGAGATGAGGTAACACACCTTGTTTTGTTTAAAAATCTTATCAATACCCTTCGTCGCGATAAGCCCTATCTTTTTACCGAAACACTCAAAGCTGAAGTTATTGAGATGTTTAAAAAGGCAGTTGAGCTTGAAAGTAATTGGGGAAAATATATTACTCAAGGGCAAATATTAGGACTAACAAACGATATAGTTGAGCAGTATATACAATATTTAGCTGATGATCGTTTGAGTTCTGTAGGGTTTGAGAAGCTTTATAATGTCAGCAATCCGATCAAATGGGTTGAAGATTTTGCAAAATTTAATGATCAAAAAACAAATTTCTTTGAGGGAACAGTGACAAACTACTCAAAAGGAAGTTTGAATTTTGATGATTTTTAAGATGAATCTTTCTTGAGTGAAGATGAAGTTGGCAGAATTGCATATGAATACCATATGCAAAACGACTTCCAAAATGCAAAAAAATACTACAAAAAATTTTTAACTCTCAATCCAGAACAACCACAAGTCAACAATAATCTCGGTGTCATATATCAAATACAAGGTGATTTGCAAAGAGCTAAATTATTTTATGAAAAAGCGCTTACATGTAATCCAAATTACATAGATACTCTTAAAAATATTGCTTCATTATATAAGATAGAGGGTGATCTTCAAAGCGCAAAAAAATACTACCATCAGATAGCTGATCTTGATGAAAAAGATATCGCTGCATTGAACAATTTAAGCGTTATTTATAAGTTAGAAAATGATCATCAAAAAGCACAGAAGTACGCTACTAAAGTTTTAAAAATCGATACAAATAATGCAGATGCATATAATAATCTTGGAGTGATTTATAAGGAAAAAAAAGATCTTGTAAAAGCTTTAGAATATTACACAAAAGCACTAGAGATTGAACCAAAAAGTTTCGAAACAGTTTTGAATCTTGCTTTGCTTTTTTTATTGCAAAAGGAGTATGAAAAGGGTTTTGAACTTTATAGATATCGTTATCACAAATATGATCTCTATATAAATACAGAGCTTTTAAAAGAGAAAATCTTGATTCAAAATCTTGCAGATGCAGGGAGTCATGAGGTATTAATCTGCTTTGAGCAAGGTTTTGGGGATGCCATACAGTTTATTCGTTTTGATTCACAACTTGCATCGTTAAATATGAAATATGTCTATTATATTTCCCAGCCATTGTTGAAACTGTTTACATACAATTTTCCAAACAGATCCTTTATGGTTACTCAAGAGATCCAAGAGTTTTTATACTACCTACCTATGCTTGATATGGGTTATCATGTGGGACTCAAATATGAGAATATTCCTCTCTCGAAGAGGTATTTACATGTAGATGCAAATGATGCGATAAGATTTGCACAAAAGCACTTGAATGTAGGCAAAAAGAAAAAAGTTGGTTTTGCATATCAAGGGAGTCCTTTACATCAAAACGATAAAAATAGATCGATCGAATTAAAAACCTTCCTAGAAGGGTTGTGTGAACTTTTTGGTGAGATTAAATTTTATTCTCTGCAGTATGGAATCAGTAAAGAGGAAAAAATAGTTCTTGATGAGTATAATGTTAAAGATTTAGGAAGTTTGATTACAGATTTTTATGATACCGCAGTTATGGTGGCGTGTATGGATGCCATTGTCAGTATTGACAGCTCTTTAATCCATCTAAGTGGAGCAATGGGAAAAAAATCTTTTTTAATGCTCCCATTTGTGCCTGATTGGAGATGGGGACTTGATGAGACGGAGACAAATTGGTACACTTCTGTAAAAATATATAGACAAGAAAAAATATCAGATTGGGATAGTGTTTTAAAAATGCTAAAAGAGGATGTGAAGAATGAAGTATAAGTTGTGTTCTTTACAGTTTACAACAACGCAGGATTATGATCTTAATCTGCAAGCACTGCTTAAACTTCTACAAGATACACCTCAAAAGAGCGTCGTAGTAGCACCAGAAGTTTGTCTTACAGGTTTTGATTATGAACGTTTTGATGAGGTTTTGAGCTTCGCATCTAGGGCAACAGAGGCAATTAAAAATGCTGTTCAAAAACGGATTGTTATACTCACTGTTATAGAAAAAATAGATGGTAAAATCTATAACATGGCAAAGATTTTTCATGATGGAGCTATCATACATCAAAGAGGTAAAGCGCGTCTTTTTCGTTTTGGAGGAGAAAATAACTATTTCTTCCAAGAGAGCAGTGAAAGAGTAGAGCTTATTGAGGTCGCTGGATTCAAACTCGGTGTTTTGATCTGTTTTGAACTCCGTTTTAAGTTGTTATGGCAGAAGTTAGAGGGTGCAGACATCATCGCAATCCCTTCATGGTGGGGAGTTTTGAGAAAAGAGCATTTTAAACTGCTCACACAAAGTTTGGCGATAATAAATCAGTGTTATGTAATCGCAAGTGACAGCGCAAACGAAGAGTGCACAAAACTAAGTGGTATAATCACGCCTTTTGGTGTTGAAGAGAGAAATGAGAATAGAGCTTGCTTACAAGTGGATTATGATAAAAAAGAGGTGCAGAAGATGCGCCGGTATTTGGATGTAGGGATTGGATAAGATAACAGCAATGAAAACAGCCCGTTTGGCTCAAGAGGTGGAAAAAAGATTTCCACTTTCTAAAGAGGTACACGCTGCTTTAGCAAATACAAATCGAGAGGCGTTTGTGCCTCGAGGATTTACACATAATGCATATAAACTTGATGCTTTGCCGATGGGATCCTATCAGTGGATCAGCTCACCTTTGACGGTTGCCAAGATGACAGAGTACCTTCTTCCTCATGGAGCCGATAGAGTCTTAGAAGTTGGATGTGGAAGCGGTTATCAAGCCGCGGTACTTTCTCACCTTTTTCGTGGTGTTTTTACGATTGAGAGAATAGAGTCTTTAATGCTTGAAGCAAAAGAGAGATTTAAACAGCTTGGCATCCACAATATTCATACAAGAGTTGATGATGGGCAAAATGGCTGGGAGAGGTATGCACCCTTTGAGCGAATACTTTTCTCTGCTACTGCAAAAGAGATTCCAAAAAAACTTTTCGATCAGCTCAGTGATGGCGGGATTTTGGTCGCTCCTCTTCAAAAAGGAAACAAGCAAGTGATTGTAAGATTTACAAAAAAAGGGTTTAATATCAAAGAGGAGGAACTCGAAGATTGCGAGTTCGTTCCTATCTTAGATGGAATACAGAAGTTTTAAACCAGAGCGAGTTCACCCAAATAGCTGTGAATTGTATTGCCTTTTGCAAGCCACTCTAAAATGCCACCTTTAAGGTTTTTTACATTAGTAAATCCAAGCTTTTTGAGTTGGTAAGCCGCTAAAGCTCCGCGTGGACCTTTGAGACAATAGGTCACGATTTCAATATCTTGCCCAAACTGTTTTGCGAGTTTATCAATAGCCATAAACTCTAGTTTTCCTCTAGGCATTGTCACGACAGTGTGCGCATCTATGTAGCCAGAAGCGAACTCTTCGGGTTCTCTTACATCCACAAGCACAACCGCTTTTGCGATATCATAAAGCTCTTCAACTTCGATAGTAACGATATTTGCATTGGCTTCATCAAGAAGCGCTTTGAGGTGCTCTGAAAGAAATGCTTCATCACATCTTTTTACATACTCTTCAAGCTTTGTATTGAGGTTTCTCATCTGTATCTCCTTTAAATCTGATATGAAAAAGAGTAGCACAGCTAACATGTGGCAAAGATTAATTTTCTTAGGTTTGGATATAATAAGAATAAAAAAGAGTGTAGTATGTATGGAATCGATTACTCAAAGCCCGAAGTAGTTCTTTTGCAAGATACAGGTATTGGTGTTGCAGAAGCGGCAGCTAGAACCTGTTATGACTCCTTTGAAAATAGTGAAAATGAAGTTATAAAATCTTTAGAATCCACTCTTCCAGATGAAAGTATGTGTACAGAATTG
>CAITKP010000083.1 GCA_903892995.1 uncultured Campylobacterales bacterium | reverse complement strand
TTTGGAGCAGATTTTTAAAACGGGATATGATGAAAAAAGCAATGTTTTAGATGGTATCAATGCACTCATAACAACCATAAAAGCCTCGTATCCTCACCGCTCAAAAGGGTATGATTTTTGACTCTCAAAGCTTACATGTAAAAGCAAAGGTGCCGGCACGCTCAAACGCTGGATGATGTTTTTGCGCTGGATGGTAAGAGAGGATAATATTGATATGGGTTTGTGGAGCGGCATTGCGCGGGGAGATCTCATTATGCCACTTGATACACACACCTTTAAAGTATCCCAAAAACTAGGACTTTTAAGCCGAAAGACTTATGATCTCCAAGCCGCCATAGAGCTTACATGTAAGCTAAAATCGTTTGATAAAGATGATCCCTTAAAGTATGATTTTGCGCTTTATAGACTTGGGCAAGAAAAGAGAGAGTTATGAAAAAAATATTGATATTAGTAATGGCGCTAAGCTGCGCAGGAAAGAGTGAAATAGCGCACACACAATTAGCAAATCCATCAGCAACATACTGCATTGAAAAAGGGCATAAGTATGTTATGAGAAAAAACAAAGATGGCTCAGAGGATGGAATCTGTGTTTTTAAATATGGAAAATGCGAAGCATTGAGCTACTTTCGTGGCGAGTGTAAAGAGGGCAAAAAAAAGAATATCAAAGATAAAAATTAAAAAGGGCTAGGAAAAAGAGATGGCAAAAGATGTAGTGTTTAAAGAGATATTTGAACAAGCTGAAAATTTTAAAAAATATCAAGTGAGATAAAAGCAAAGTGGAAAATTTTATTCTTATACTTTTGTGTTTGGTGCTTGGATATGCGATGCAAAGATTTCAGATTTTTTCACAAGATGCTCCAAAAACGCTCAATCTTTTTGTGATCTATGTTTCGCTGCCTGCGATGATTTTGTTGCAAGTTCCTAAACTTAGCTTCTCAAACGAACTTTTAATTCCTGTTGTGATTGCTTGGATTGTTATGGCAGTGAGTGCGATTATGACGCTTTATTTGAGCAGATTTTATGGCTTTAGTAAAGAGGTGACGGGTTCTTTGATGCTTGTTGCGATTTTAACAAACTCCTCATTTTTGGGGATTCCTATCATTCATGCTTATATGGGCGAGAGTGCATTGGCATACATTATGATCTATGATCAGTTTGGGACTTTTTTGGCATTTGCGCTTTATGGAACTTTTATTGTTTCCTATTATTCGCATGCAAGTGAGGTAAATTTGAAAATTATTGCTACTAAAATAGCTATATTTCCTCCATTTTTAGCTCTTGTTTTGGCGCTTATGCTTATGGGAGTGAGCTTTGAAGAACATATAGTAAAAGTGCTTTTTACACTTTCAAACACCATCGTCCCCATTGCTCTTGTGGCTGTTGGTTTGCAGTTGCAGTTGCGCCTTAGTAAAGAGGAGCTCAAACCCTTTAGTGTCGCACTTGTTATAAAACTGCTCATTGCTCCGCTTGTAGCACTGATGGTTGCAAAACTCTTTGGATGGAGTAATCAAGCCTCACATGTAAGCATCTTAGAAGCGGGGATGGCACCTATGATAACAGCTGGAGCGATGGCTTCCATGGCAGGTCTGGCTCCAAAACTAAGCTCTGCAATCGTTGGATATGGGATACTTTTTTCTTTTTTTACGAGCTATCTGTTTTTTTACAGTATGCACTAAAACTTAGCCTATAAAGCGATATCCAATACCTGTTTCAGTAATGATTCGTTTTGGACGTGCTGAATCAATTTCAATCTTTTGGCGTAATTGATTTATAAAAACACGCAGATAGTGGGTCTCATTTTGATAGCCAATTCCCCATATCTCTTTGAGAAGCCATGCGTGTGTGAGGGTTTTGCCGCTATTTTGCATCAAAATTTTTAGCAAATCAAACTCTTTTGGTGTTAGCTTCAACTCTTCATTATTTAACATAACAGTATGTGATGCAATATTGAGTATGAGGTTATCACTTATTAACTCTGAAGCACTTCCACTTACGCCAATACTGCTGCGACGAAGCGCTACTTTGATGCGAGCGAGTAACTCTCCTATGCCAAAGGGTTTTGTCAGATAATCATCACATCCACCTTCTAATGCCGCTATTTTTTCACTCTCATTGGATCGAGCAGAGAGAACAATCACTGGCGCTTGACTCCATTCTCGAAATCGACAAAGAAACTCTTTGCCATCCATATCGGGTAAGCCCAAATCAAGCAATACAAGGACAGGTGCATCAATCGCTGCACGGTTGAGTGCTTCTTTGCCTGATCCTATTGTAATAGGATGATATCCTGCAGCACTCAGTGCCACTTCGAGCAGTTTGCGAATAGCACTGTCATCATCGACGACTAAAATAGTCTCTTTCATCTTTCACCTTTTAATGGAAGTCGCATTGTTGCGCAAAATTGGATTCCATCACTCATAGTTTCTACGCTTCCACCATGCATCTGAGCAATTCGGTAGGCTACATAAAGTCCTAAGCCGACTCCCTCTTGTCCTCGAACATTACTCAACCTCGAAAAAGCTTTCCATGCCATTGACGCTTCATGCTCAGGAGGAATAGAACCCGTATTGCAGATACGAGTTACAATTTTATTGAGGTCTTGATCTATTGTGACATTGACTGCATCACCATATTTAAAGGCATTTTCTAGTAGATTAAAAAGTGCTTGTTCGATTAAAACTGCATCGCCTTGAATTGATGGGATTTTATCATTGATCGTTAAAGTTGCGGGGAATGTATGCTCTGTTTTTGATAGGGCACTTCCTAAAAGTTCACGAATATCGCATTCTTGTAATTTGAACTTTAACATACCGCTTTGCAATCGCGCAGTGTCAAGAAGGTTGTCAATCAACCGTTGCATCTTGCGTGCGCCGCTGTCGATTGTATGATACAACTCTTTTTTTTGTTCGATATTTAAATCAAGCCCCTCAGTCAATAAACCCGATGAAGCGCCCATAATAGCAGTGAGTGGAGTTCTGAGTTCATGGGATAGTGATCCAAGGAGAGTCTCTTGTAATCTTTCAGAAGTCTCCAACTCTTTAGCAACAGCCGCACGCTCACTAAGCCACGCAACGATCTGCCCAACTCCAATCATAATAGAAAAACTAAAAATATAACGCAGATCATGCACAGTAAATGTAAACGTTGGAGGGATGAAAAAAAAGTTGAATGACAATACCGAAGCAACTGAGATGATGAAAGTCTCTCTACGACCCAATTTCATCGCGGCATAAAGAATAGGGATGAGATGTATCATCCCTATATTAAGTAGCTCAAGCTCCTCACTAAAGAGTTTGGAAATAAAGCCAAGAACTATCAACAGTACAAGAGGGGGTATGAGTGAATACATAGCTAAATTATAAACTATTCATCGTTAAATCTCTGCTCTACGAGCAACTCCGATCAATTTCTCGTGAGGGAAATGGTAAAAGCTTACAAAATTAGGGGAAACATCTTTGATAAAGGCAAAGATTTTCCATACTAAGCTATTAGATACTATCTCTTCATCTCCATAAAAAATGGTTCGCTCATCTATATTTTTTTCTCGTAAAAGTGCTTCAACATTGAGTGTTTCCATATACCCTGGACGAATAACAAGCATATCAAGTCCCTCGCCAATCGGAGAAAGTTCACTTGTAATACCATGAGGTTCATACGTAGGATGCACTGTCACGATGATATTGCGCTCATAGATGATCCCATTTTGAAACATCGTTTTAGAGATATAAGCAGGGATAGCCTCAGCATTACGTGCAAAAAAGAGAGCTGTACCCTCAACATGAAATCCTTGTGCATAGCGTTTAGTGTATTCACTCAAAAAAAGCTCTTTATCGACGGGAATAAACGATTTATAAAGACGTTTTTGTCCTTGGGTATAGAGGATTACGATAAAAAGAGGAACTGAGGCGATGACAAGTGACCAGTATCCGCCATGAGGAATTTTTAGCCAACAAGAGATGAAAAAAAGTAAACTTGTCAGTCCAGCAATGATGGAAACACTCATTTTGAGATATTGGCGTTTATACATAAAAATCATACTCATTAAAACGCCTGTAATACTCATCGCACCCGCAACAGAGAGTCCATATGCCGCAGCTAATTTTCCAGACTCTCCAAATATAAAAAGCATCGCAACGACACAGATAAATAAAAACCAGTTGATTGAGCCAACATAGATTTGGCTACGCAGTTCATTGGAAGTATAGTTTACATTGAAGTGCGGAAATATGCGGGTTGTCATCGCCTGATAGAGTACAGAAAAAATTCCGCTAATCATCGCCTGAGAAGCGATAACTGTCGCAAAAACAGTTAAAAGCAGCATTGGAACATACAAGCTTGGAACAAGCGTATGGTAGAGTTCAAAAAATGGAGCTTTTGCTGCTTCGGGATGAGAAAGCAAAAACGCTCCTTGACCATAATAGGAGATCATCAATGTGATAGAAGCAAATAACCATCCTTTGAGAATTGGAAGTCGGCCTAAATGCCCCATATCGGCATAAAGTGCTTCCCCGCCTGTTGCACACAAGAGGACATCAGCTAAAACAACAAAAGAGATATAGGGATGCTGTGAGACAAATGCAAATGCGTAAAATGGTGATATCGCTTTTAAAATCTCAGGGGTTTGTAAAAGATAGTAACCACCACCCAGTGCAAGGGCAAAAAACCAGATTACCATGATAGGGCCAAAAGCACTGGCAACCTTTTCCACCCCTTTTTTCTGAACAGCAAAGAGAGCAAATGCGATTCCTGCTGCTATAAATAAAAGTACCAATTTTGGAGTATTTTCATATCCTGGAATCAAGGCTATCCCCTCAACGGCACTCAAAATACTAATAGCAGGAGTAATAACTCCATCCCCGATCATCAGTGAAATGCCAAGATAGCCCAAAATACCGACCAAAGCTGTAACACGTACTCCTTTAAGATAAGGAAGGAGTAATTGAACCAACACTACGGTTCCGCCTTCACCTCTTTTAGAGAGACTTGTAGCTAACCATGCATATTGTACAGTCACCAGCATCAGCATCGTCCAAAATAGCATCGATAATATTTGAAAGATCGCCTCAGTTGTCGGCTGAACGAGCAATAAAACAACAGCAAGCGTATAAATTGGACTTGTTCCAATATCGCCATAAACAACACCAAGTGATTTGATAACCATCATCTCACTTTTAATACGTTCTTGTAACGTCATAGTTTTCCTTAACATTAGGATTTTGAATTTAAGATTATAGAGCAGGGCGCATCAGGTTATTCTCAGGATTGTTGCAAACGGTATCAAGAAAGTATAAAGATGAGTTTGAAAAAAGATATAATTTTGAGGTTTTACTTACTTGAAGGTTGTTTGATGCGTGTATTTTTTTCTTGGATTTTTCTTTGTACGATGTAGCTGTAATTGGTGCTGGGATCAATGGGTGTAGTGTGGCGTATTATTTGGCGCAGAGTGGCAAAAAAGTTGCTCTCTTTGATAAAGAGGGGATCGCACATGGCGGAAGTGGTGCGGCTGGGGCTTTTATCTCTCCGAAGTTTTCCAAAGCAGGAGAGCTCAAAGAGCTTATAGAAAAATCTTACCTTTTCTCGCTTGATTTTTATGCGAAAAATTTTGGTCAGTTTTTACAACAAGCGCCACTTTTACATATTGCTAAAGATGAGATTGATGCTAAAAAATTGCAAGCTTTTAAAGAAAATACAGGTTTAAAAATCGCACAAACACCTTTACATGCGAAGTGCCCTTTGGGTATAAGCAATATTCTTACATGTAAAGCACAAGAGAGTGAAAATGTTTATCTCTTAAATGGCGGAGTTGTGGACGCTGTTGGCGTATGTCACGCGATGGCACAGGGGATAGATTTTTTTCAAGAAGAGATAGATTCACTTCTATGGGAAAATGATAGATATAAAGTGGGCAGTATAAATGCAAAACATGTTGTTTTGGCTTGTGGAGCGTATGAGCCGATCTTAAAAGAACCCTACATCAAACTTCGTGGCATTTGGGGGCATCGCATAGATATCTACACTTCCACTCGCACTGAGGCGACGATGCACCATTATGTTTCGCTCTCAAAATGCAGTGATGGAAAAATGGCGGTAGGTGCGACACATAATGTTCACTACCATCCGCAAAAAAACAGTGAGCCTTATGATGTGAGCCTTGGTAGAGAAGAGCTTTTGCAAAAGGCAAATATGACAATTGAGCTCAAAAATGTCAAAATTTTAAAAGATTACACAGGGCTTCGCAGTGGCTCAAATGATTATCTGCCAATCATTGGAAAGATGATAAATGCCTCAAACCCTTCGTCCCAGCCGCACTTTCATCCAAATCTGACAATGATAAACGGCTCAGGTGGGTATGGCTTTGTTTTAGCGCCTTACATCGCAAAACAGCTTTGTGATTTTATCGTAGAGGGCAGGGAGATTGAGAGCTTTTTGACACCACTTCGCTTTTACAAACGCTATCTAAAAGGGCTTACAAAACCACAATGATCTATTTTTTCTTTTTATTTTTTACCATTTTGATTTTGATATTTGCTCTTTATGAAGTGCAGTATTTTTTTGTTTTTGAACCAAAAAAATATCGTCGAGAGCCTCTTGATGAGCGTTATACACCTTTGGAGATCTATGCCGAGGATGGCACACTTTTAGAGGGAGTCATCTTTACACCCCAGCATTTTAGCCATACAATTTTGTATTTTGGCGGGAGATCCCAAGATAGTGTAGCGCTCATCCATAAGCTTACATGTAACTTTGAAAATTGCCAGATTGTGACTTTTAACTATCGAGGATATGGGGATTCCAAAGGAAAAGCAACTGAGAAAAATCTCTATAGCGATGCTTACTTTATAGCAAAAAAAATAGAGGAGCATTATGGAAAATTTAGCGTTATGGGTTTTTCGATTGGAAGCAGTGTGGCGGCATTTGTAGCTTCAAAAATAGAAGTAAAAAACCTTTTTCTCATTGGCGCATTTGAGAGTGTTTTTTCGCTATTTCGCGCTAAAGCTCCCTTGCTCCCATCATTTTTAATCCGTTACAGATTTGATACGGCCTTACATGTAAGCGTTGTAGAGGCAAAGAGCTATCTTCTCTCAAGTAAAGATGATGAGATCGTGCCGATTGAAAATCTCTATAATTTAAAAAAAAGAATCAAAAATCTAGTAGAGTATAAAGAATTAACAAGCTACAATCACGACGAAATATTATTCTCACAAGAGACTCAAGATCTCGTAAAAAGGGTGTTACATTGAAAAAAGAAGCCATTATACTACTTAATATGGGTGGACCAAATAACCTTGCTGAAGTGGAGCTTTTTTTAAAAAATATGTTTAGTGATCCAAATATCTTAACGATGAAAAGTGGTTTGCTTAGAGCTTTTGTCGGTGGAATGATCACATTTTTAAGAACTGAATCCTCCCAAGAGATCTACAGAAAACTTGGCGGAAAATCGCCGATTGTGGATTTGACAAAAAAGATTGTGCAACAACTTCAAGATGTAGTTGGTGATGATGTTTTAGTGGATTTTGTGATGCGTTATACGCCTCCTTTTGCTTTTGAAGTGATCGAAAGATTAAAAGCGCAAAAGGTTGAAAAAATCTACCTCATCCCGATGTATCCGCAGTACTCCTCAACCACCACAAAATCCTCTTTAGATGATTTTTATGAAGCTCTTCATGCTAGAAAATTAGGTGCAACAGTGTGCGAGATAAAACACTATTTTGAGAATGAAAACTACAACAGAGCGATTGTAGAGCGTATTAAAGAGGCGATGGATGATGATAGCTATGAGGATTTTGATCTTATTTTCTCAGCACATGGTCTGCCACAAAAAATCATAAATGCGGGTGATCCATATCAAAGTCATATAGAAAAAAATGTACAGATTTTAAAAGAGATGCTGGATAAACATGGGATGAATTTTCATGATATTCATTTAGCTTATCAGTCTAAAGTTGGACCTATGAAGTGGCTTGAGCCATCCCTTGGAGAGAAGCTAAAAACTGTTCGAAATAGAGGCGTTGTGATCTATCCGCTTGCCTTTACCGTAGATAACTCAGAGACCGATTATGAACTCTCAATGGAGTATAAAGAGATAGCAGAAGAACTTGGATTTAAAAGCTATAAAGTGTGTCGGTGTGTGAATGATCATCCTCTATTTATCGATGCTTTAGTTGAGATTTATGAAAAGATGAAGTAGGGCGATGAAAATAGTTATCTTTGATATGGATGGAACCCTCATTGATAGCAAAAAAGATATTACAAGCTCTATAAACTATGTCCGAAAAGCGCATCATAACTTGCCTCCATTGGATGAGTCTTATATCGTCGAAGTGATCAATATGCCTGTTCGAAATTTACCCGAACTTTTTTACAATACACCCATCTATCTTGAAGCAGACAGAACTCTTTTTGAAGAGCATTATTATGAAGAGTGTGTGAAAAATCCCTATTTATATGATGGTATTATTGAAAGTTTAGAGGCTTTAAAAGCTTTACATGTAAGGCTCAACGTCGCCACAAATGCACCCACAATCTTTGCAAAAAGGATGCTTTCTCACTTACATGTAAGCGATCATTTTGATACTATTATCGGAGCAGACAGTGCGGGCGCTTCAAAGCCCGATCCACGTATGCTCTCACTCATCCTTGCCAAATACAATGGCACTCATACCAAAGAAAAAACATGGATGGTGGGAGACAACTCCAAAGATATAGAAGCAGCCCGTAACATCTCTATCTCCTCTATTTTTGCCACTTGGGGTTTTAGTACAGATGGCGAAGCTGATTTTATCGCACACCATCCCTCGCATGTTTTAGATATCGTAGAAAAAATAGGGTAGAATAACTTCTATATAAATTAAGAGGAGCAAGCTATGTTTGATATTGATCTATTGAGTGCTTATATTTTGATGGCACTTTTGTTTTTGAGACAGATAAGTATCTCAAAACATCCAAATAAAATTAACTATGCTCCTTTGATCCTCAGCGTTGGTGTCCTTTTTGCAATTATCCATTTTATTTTGTATATCCAAGCTGGCAATTTTGTAGATGTTTCAAAACAGAGCGCTTCTTCGATTCTTGTTTCCCTTTTTCTTTATATGATCGTCAATGTTATCAACCAAGCGCAAAAAAGCGAAGAGGATCAGATGCAGCGGGAATTTTCATCTTCAGTTGTCTCTAAAATCTCTCAAATGAAAGAGTATATAGGTATTTTAGAGGATAAAGTCGCGCAGATGAGAGAGGATGAAAATCTCTCTCTCTTTGGAATCCGTGAAGATATAAAAAATGATCTCTTAGCACAAAAGCATATTCAAGAGAACCAAGTCAAGTTTATGCAGCAACTCGAAGTAGTTTTAGAGCGTCAAAATGAAGTGGTTAAAACCCTTTCGCAACTTCCAGAACTCGATCAAGTGATGCATAATCATATCGATCTGCTTCGCATCGCTGAGCAGGATCACTTTAACAGAATCAAAAAAGCCTTCGATCAAGCAGATAATAATCGATGCGATATCAGAGATGAGATCGCAGATGTTAAACAAGAGATTTATCAGCTTAAATCTCTCTCTCATGATGTGGCACAAAAGATCATAGATGCGACGCTTGTGGAACTCTCAGATGTGACTTTAGAGTTTCAAAAACAGCTTAATACACTTCGCGCACAGAGTGAGGGCGTATCGACTTCACTTTTTGAGGGAGAAAATATACTCGCCACCGCACGTTCAAAAAGTGAGATGCTCTTAAAGCAGATCGTTCTCTCTTCTAGCAATATGAAAACACTTGAAGAGAACACGCGTATGATCTCTTCTATCTATCTTCCTATTAAAAATCTTATCAGTGAGATTGAGTTTATCAAGACAGATTATCAAAATGCACATCAAGAGCTTGGTGATCTAGCACGCACTTTTACAACAACTGAAAAAGAGCAAGTGCAGATGATGAAAGAGCGAGTTGATGAGTTAAGCGAAAAACTAGTAGAAAAGATTGATGCTTCACTTGAAAAACTCCATTCTCACTATCATATCGCTTCTAGTGAACTCTCTCCAACAGTGAGTGAACTCTCTAAAAGAGTAAAGCTAAGTATGTATGATGAGGGAAAATAAAAAGTGAGTGAAGCCAAAACTCAAAAGCACTATTTTTTATGGATGCTCATCGCGATGCTTCTTTGGGGTGTGGCTTGGAGTGCAGGAAAAATGGCAGCAGAGCATTCAAACGCACAAGTTGCAGCATTTTGGCGTTATGCTATCTCTTTTATCACTCTGATTCCTGTTATTTGGTATCTCAAAACACCTCTTAAAACGGATAGAGTAGGGTTTTTGTATATGCTAGGAGCAGGGCTTTTAACTTCACTTTTTAATTACCTCTTTTTTGCGGGACTCTCTCATGGTCAAGCTGGATACGGCGGAACGATGGTCACGGCGCTCTCTCCAATCTTTACATATTTGATGTCAATTGCAATTTTTAAAATTAAAATCTCTTCTCGCCAACTCATAGCACTTTTTATTGGTATTTTTGGAGCTTTGATTTTGTTGCGTGTTCCTTTTGAAGGATTTGGATTTTTAAATATTGAAAGTTCCTACTTTTTGGGCTGTGCGATCGTTTGGGCAGTTGTGACTATACTTTCACAAAAAGCCGCTCCTAGAGCAAATCCTATGTACTATACTTTACTTGTATTTGGAATCGCTGGAATCACAAATATGTTTTTTGCTTTGCCTTACCATCCTTTTGATTTTAGTGCCTATGATATGACATTTTGGATGACTATTATGTTTATAGGCATCTTGCCGGGGACTTTTAGTACAGCACTATTTTTTATCTCTGCATCAAAGATAGGTGCGCATAAAACAGGTGTTTTTATGTTTATAGTTCCCATCGGAGCGACACTATCGAGTTGGATCATTTATGGAGAAGCTATCGCTTGGACAACGATTGTTGGTTGTTTATTTGCATTTGTGGCGGTGTTTTTGTTCAATTTAAAGCGATAGCAAGCCGCTTATATATATGAGTTTGCTATAATCCAAATAAAAAAAAAGAGATTTATGAGAGAGTTTTATACACAGGTCGAAGATGGCCGTTTGGTAAAAATAGAAGTTGAACTTGAAGCAGAAGAAAATATCATGGATATGGCGATCTATCCATGGCTTTATACGGTGTTTATCAAGCTGAAATCTCCACTTGAAAATGGTTTGGCTGATGAGGATGAGGAGGATTTTTTACTAGAGTGTAAAGATAGACTCGCTCTAAAGCTTGAAGAGAAAGAAAAAGCGGTCTATGTAGGCTTGAAAATCACAGATGGCTGGTTTGAAATCTACTTTTATCTTGAAGATCCAAAGGGTGTAGAAAATAAGACAAAAGATTTGATGGGCGCATTTGGCTATAAATATGAGAGTAACTCAGTTAAAGATAAAAAGTGGAATCTTTATGAAGTAAATCTCTATCCAAGCGCAAAACAAGCACACCATATTCAAAGCAAGCATATTATCCAAGAGATCGAAGAAGAGGGTGATGATCTTACAAAGCCTCGAGAAGTTGAACACTATATATTGTTTCAAACAGCTTCATTACGTGAAAAGTTTGAAGAGGTTTTAGAAGATAAAACTCTTACAATCGAGGGAGATTTTGCCTTTACATGTAAGGGTGATTTTGAACGTGATGAAGAGGAATATACTTATGGTGTAGCACTTGGAGTTGTACAAACTCTAGAACAAGAACAGATCAATCAGATCACAGATATACTTATGGATCTTTGTAAAGAGCATCACGGGCATTATGAGGGTTGGAGCACATCTTTAGCGGATGAGCAACATTGAAAAAACTCTTTAAGATCAGCGGTGTTTTTACTTACACTTTAGCGCTTTTTTTAAATGCATTTACAGATCTTGGACACAAGATCATCATTCAAAACACAATTTTTAAAGTTTATGATGGCAGCGAGCAGGTAATGCTCACAGCTATTGTAAACGCTTTAATGCTTCTTCCTTTTATCCTTTTATTTACGCCATCAGGTTATCTCTCAGACAGATATCCAAAAAACATCATTATGAAGTACTCAGCACTTTTTGCTATTTTTATCACACTTGGCATCACGCTTTGTTACTATATGGGCTGGTTTGAAATGGCATTTGGACTTACATTTTTACTCGGTCTTCAAGCTGCTTTATACTCGCCTGCAAAATATGGATATATCAAAGAGTTAGTAGGTGTGAAACTTTTAACGCCAGCCAATGGAGTGGTTCAAGCTACTACAACAGTTGCTATTTTAGGCGGAATTATCTTTTATACGGTTCTTTTTGAGATGAATGTTAAGCCGACTTTTGTTGATGAGGCAGATATTTTAAAGATGATTGCACCTCTTGGATGGCTTTTGGTTCTTGGTTCTATAATCGAATATTTGCTTACATGTAAGCTTGAAAACAGGATGCTTCAAGAGAGCCGTTTAAAGTTTGATATTAAAAAATATCTCAATGGATATTATCTCAAAAAAAATCTTGTAACGATGACTAGAAAACGCGGTATTATCGAGTCTGTTGTGGCTTTGAGTGTATTTTGGTCTCTTTCTCAAGTGGTGCTTGCCATCTTTGGTGCATACGCAAAAGAGAGCCTACATGTAAGCAATACGATCTATGTTCAAGGGGCGATGTCTCTCGCTGGATTTGGGATCATACTTGGTTCTTATCTTGCTGCAGTGCTTTCAAAATATTATATCAATCTTGGGATGATTCCATTTGCTGGATTTGGTTTAAGTTTGATGGTTTTACTGCTTCCATTTAGTAGCTCATTTACACAAGTGATCGCTCTTTTTATGTTGTTTGGAATCTTTGCTGGACTCTTTATTGTCCCGCTCAATGCTTATATACAAGAGATTTCACCTCGTGCGCATTTGGGAACTATTCTGGCTGGAAATAACTTTATACAAAATATTTTTATGTTTTTCTTTTTAGCGCTTACAACTTTTTTTGCATACTTTAGTATGGATGTCGAGATTCTTTTTTACATTATGTTTTTTGTTGGCTTACTGATGGCTTTGTTTATGCTCAAACGCCATCTTGTGATGTTTTTATGGTTTGTATTTGAAGTGGTTTTAAATCTTCGTCATAAATATAAGTTTGTCGGTGTTGAGAATATCCCGCATAATGGTGCGATCCTCTTTTTAGGCAATCATATCAGCTGGATAGATTGGATGATTATGCAGTTTCCTATCCAAAGAAGGGTATCTTTTATGATGGAGAGAAGTATCTACAATTGGAGATTTTTTAACAAACTCTTTCGTCTTGGCAATGCCATCCCACTCTCGATAAAAGCGAGCAAAGATGCCTTTTTAGAAGCAAGAAAGCGTGTGGCTGATGGAGAATGTGTTGTAATCTTTCCAGAGGGAGAGATCACTCACACAGGAGAAATGGGAGAGTTTTATAGAGGATTTGAGTTAATCGCAGGTAAAAGTGAAGGTGTTATAATTCCATACTATATCGGTGGAATGTGGGGAAGTGTGCTCTCAAGAAGTAAAAAACGCTTTAAATCTGATGGCTCCTTTTTCAAGCGTCATGTAACCATCATATATGGCCAACCGATGCCACTTACTTCAAAAGCAAACGAGATAAAAGATGTGCTACACGCACTAAAGGAAAAATATGAAACCAAATAAACCAAAATATACACTTTTTAAAAATGCAACTTACGCCCTTGAAGGGTTTGTCGAGATCACAAAACATGAGAGCTCTTTTAAGCTGCAGCTTCTGCTTTTTGTTGTTATGAACATAGTCGCATGGACAGTGCCAATAGGCTTTTTGTCAAGTGCGATGCTCTCACTTTCTCTTTTTATTCCTATCATCGCTGAAGTCACAAATAGTGCGATAGAGCGTGTCGTCGATCTTGTCACAGTTGAGTATCACATCATGGCAAAACGGGCAAAAGATGCGGGCGCGACACTTGTACTTTTGAGCCTGATTCTCACAGGACTTATCTGGATTGTGATCTTGATCGATGCTTTTAAACTTAGATAAAAATGATATTTCACTCAAAAATAGTCCCTAATTGTTACAAAATGGATACAAAATAGACCTAGAGTTTAAAATGATAAATGCTATAATTTCGCACTTTATAAATGTGTATGAGGATAAAAGATGACAACAACTTTGATTATAGGTGCTGGTGGAGTAGGTCGCGTTGTAGCGCATAAATGTGTGATGAATAAAGATGTTTTTGGGCGCATCATACTTGCAAGCAGAAGTATTGGCAGATGTGAGACGATCAAAGCAGAGCTTAATGACGCTATCGAGATCACAACAGTAGATGCAGATAAAACGCAAGAAGTTATCAAACTTATCCAAGAAACGGGAGCGAGCATCGTTATCAACGTCGCACTTCCTTACCAAGATTTGGCGATTATGGATGCATGTATCGCAACAAATACGCCATATCTTGACACTGCAAACTATGAGCATCCAGATGAAGCAAAATTTGAGTATAAACTTCAATGGGAACGTGATGCAAAGTTCAAAGAAGCTGGCATCATGGGACTTTTAGGAAGCGGTTTTGACCCAGGTGCTACAAACGTGTTTTGTGCATACGCTCAAAAACACTATTTTGATGAGATTCATACTATCGATATTTTAGACTGTAACGCGGGTGACCACGGTTACGCATTTGCTACAAACTTTAACCCTGAGATCAACCTTCGTGAAGTAAGTGCAAACGGGCGTTACTGGGAAAATGGTGAGTGGATAGAGACAAAACCTTTAGAGATCATGCAGGTTTGGGATTATCCTGAAGTTGGTCCAAAAGACTCTTACCTTCTTTACCATGAAGAGATGGAATCTTTGGTTCAAAACATCAAAGGGCTTAAACGCATCCGTTTTTTCATGACTTTTGGACAAAGCTACATCAAACACATGGAAGTACTACAAAATGTTGGAATGCTTGGAATCGAGCCGATTGAGCACCAAGGGCAAAAGATCATCCCAATAGAGTTCTTAAAAACTCTTCTTCCTGATCCTGCAAGTTTGGGTGCGCGTACAAAAGGTAAAACGAACATCGGAATTGTCGCTGAGGGTATCAAAGATGGTAAACCAAGAAAGATCTATATCTACCAAGTAAAAGACCACGAAGAGTGCTATGCTGAGACAAAAAGCCAAGGTGTCTCTTACACGACAGGCGTTCCAGCGATGATCGGTGCAAAACTGATGCTCAAAGGTATCTGGAGTGGACAGGGCGTTTTCAATATGGAACAAATGGATCCAGATCCATTTATGGATGAGATGAACTCACAAGGTCTTCCATGGCAGGTTAAAGAGCTTTAAGGCTCTTTAGCATCCAGCCAGCTTTTATAAAAATTTTATTTATTCTGCAAAATTTTTTTAATAATCTAAAAATGCTACAATTTCGCAAAATTTGAAACTAGAGTAGAAATAATGAATATAGATAAGATAAAAACTCCCTGTTATATATGTGAAGAACAACTTTTAGAGAACAATTTAGAGCTTCTTGATCGGGTGCAAAAAGAGAGTGGGGCAAAGGTGATTTTGGCTCTTAAAGGGTTTGCTATGTGGTCAACTTTTGACATGGTGAGCAAATATCTTCAAGGGTGTACTTCAAGCGGTCTGCACGAAGCAAAACTTGCCTACGAAGAGTTTAAAAAGTTCGACTCTAAAAAAGAGGTACACACTTATTCCCCAGCATTTAAAGAGGAGGATATCGATGAGATCGCTTCCATATCTGACCACATTGTCTTTAACTCTCCTTCTCAGCTTTTGCGTTTTAAAGAAAGAGTCTTACATGGTAACCCAAATGTCTCTTTATCGCTTCGCATAAACCCAGAGTTTTCCTCTTCTCCTGCTGATATGTACAATCCTTGCGGGATTTACAGCCGTTTGGGAACGACACTTGCAAACTTTGATGAGAGTATTTTAGAGCATATAGACGGGCTCAACTTTCATGCGCTTTGTGAGCAAAACGTGGATGCCTTAGAGGGTGTTTTAGGAGCTTTTGAAGAGAAGTTTGGTAAATACATAGACGGGCTAAAATATATCAACTTCGGCGGCGGGCATCACATCACAAGAGTCGATTATGATGTGGATCGTCTCATCGAAGTGATAAAAGAGTTTAAAGCAAGACACAATGGCATCGAAGTCTATCTCGAACCAGGTGAAGCGGTCGGTTGGCAGACAGGTTATTTGGCGGCAACAGTCTTAGACATCATCCATAACGGTATGGATATCGCCATCTTAGACACATCAGCAGAAGCGCATATGCCTGATACTTTAGCGATGCCATATCGTGCGATGGTGAGAGATTCTGGTGAAGCGGGTGAGAAAAAATACACCTACCGCTTTGGCGGAAACACCTGTTTGGCGGGCGATATCATGGGAGATTACTCTTTTGATGAACCTTTACATGTAGGGCAAAAAATAATCTTTGAAGACCAGATTCACTACACTTTTGTAAAGAACACGACCTTTAATGGCATCAAACTTCCATCTTTGGCTATTTTAAGAAAAGATGGCAGACTTGATGTAGTTAAAGAGTTTGGATATGAAGATTACAGAGAGAGACTCTCGTAAATAGTTTACATGCGAAGTACCCTTTGGGTATAAGGGATTAAAATGATAGAAGACAAAGAACGCTGGAACATCCGTCACGTTGAAAAACCGATGCCCCATTGGGTGGCACCGACTTTGGAGAAATATATCAAAGAGGCAAATGTGGGACGTGCGCTTGATGTAGCTTGCGGAACGGGAAGAAATACCCATTTTTTGGCTGATCTTGGGTTTGTTGTGGATGCTATTGATCTTTCTGATTATGCCCTGAGTTGTATTCGTGAAGATGCCAATATCATCAAGCAGGAAGTGGATTTAGATCATTACAATATAGAGGAAAAGTATGACCTCATCATCAACATCAATTATCTTAACCGTTCTTTGATGGCGCAGATGAGGGATGCTTTAAAAGAGGGCGGTGTGATACTATTTGAGACCTTCATTCAAGCCCACGACAAGCCAGAAAAAGGGAGTATGAACCCTGATTATCTTTTAGAAAAAAATGAGCTTTTACGTGCGTTTTGCGATCTGGATATTATTTACTATGAGGAAAAAGATATAGTCAATCTTCGTGGAGAAGATGCACGTCTTGCGACTTTGGTGGCGAGAAAGTCATAAGAGGCTAGTTCCAAGCCTCTATCTTTCCAGAAATATCTCTACATGTAAGGTAAAGCCGAAGGTCGAATTCGAGTTGGTGGTAGTTGTTTTCCATGTGAGTGCAAAGCGTGTAGAAGGCTTTGTTATGCTCTTTTTCTTTAAAGTGAGCGAGTTCATGCACAACGATCATCTTCAAAAACTCTTCAGGAACACTCTTAAACATCGAAGCGACACGTATCTCATTTTTGGATTTGAGCTTATTGCCTTGTACTCTTGAGATGAAAGAGTGCATTCCTAAAGCGTTGTCGATAACATGTATCTTTCCATCATAGACTACTTTACTAAGCGGCGCACTCTTTTTCATATACTCATTTTTCAAGCCATTGACATAGTCAAAAAGAGCTTTGTCCGTTTTGATAGAGTGTGAGTTTTGATATTTGTGAAGCAGATGCGCTTCAAGTCTGTTTTGCTCTATAAGCGCTTTGACTTGAAGTTTTGTTGCTTCATTGTAATGAGAGAGATATTTAAGTTTGTGCATAAAGATTATAAAAGTTTCTTCATAAGCTCTATGTGGTAACTCTCTTGGTAGTTCACAAAATCGAAAAATCTCTTTAGATCTTCATCTTCTATAGCGCCTGAGAGTGATTTACACATCTCTTTTGCAGCTTCTTCCTCGGCAATGCCATCGATGACAAACTTCTCTATATCTTTGACGATATAGGTCATCTCATGCAACTCTCTTGGAAGTGCCAAAATCCCCATCTTTGCCATCATCTCGCCAAATGATTGCAAGTGAAAATGGGACTCATCAATAAGATCTTGAAACACACTAAAGTGTGTGAGATTTTTTGTGCGGGCTTGCATGTAGGCATACACTAAAATGAGTTCATACTCTTTGTAAGACTCTTCAAATAAAAACATCGTGAGTGCGTCACTCTGTTCTTGTGGAAGATTTTTGTCGCCATATTTTCTTGCCATATTAAAGGCAGTTATTGGGGCATCGTTTTCTCTTTTTTCTAAGAGTGAAGCGATGTGATTTATCATATAGCTCTCATCGGTAATCATTCTTTGGCTTAAAATATCCTCACCATAGAGTGCAGAAGTTTTTTTGAGCTCAACGATAAGAGTGCGTAAAATTTCAAAAACAGTTTCACGTTTATAAAGCTGTTTTGTGCGGTCATAGTTATAGTCATCGCCTTCACTTAAAACTGCATCACCCACCCATTTCATATGACGAAATTCTATAGTTGAGAAGTTGTAGAGTTCTCTTTTTATCTGCTTGTCATTGATGGCAAATGAGGCAAAAAGGATATCGAGCCACAGCTCATGTTTTGCTTGATAGAGTTTATTCATTTTCTTCAACCTCACAACTTTCATGCATTTTTAAAATATGTACTTCCTCTTTTTCGCCATTTAAAAGGTTTTGGCGGTTTATCAGTGAGGCTACAAATGCTTCGAGTACCATATCGGTACAAACACGCTGTTTTGGCGTGAGAGAGCCTAGTTTTTCTTCCATTTTCGAGATCGCTTTTTTGCCATTTTCGATGTTGTCGCCTTTTATCATCTCGCTAAACATCGAGCCAACGACTACTGTATCTTGACA
>CAITKP010000082.1 GCA_903892995.1 uncultured Campylobacterales bacterium | reverse complement strand
TGAATATAAAGCAGTTGAAAATGGTTATATTGTCTTTGAAAATGAGACTTATGACATTCGTGATGAACTTGATGTTAATGAAGTGAGTTTTAAATCCACTGGTTCGATTGAGACAAAATTTGATGCTGATGTTACCCTAAAAGTTAAAGAAAATGATATCTTTAAAGATGCTGTGGGTATGGGCATGGAAGTGGAAGTGAGTGAGATCGAAGTAGAGGGCAATATCGGACCAAAAGCAAGGGTAAATGCTAAAAAAGCAAGGATTAATGGTCAAACTCACCAAAGCTCTTTTGTCAAAGCTGATGAACTCTATATCAATATTCACAAAGGTGAGGCGCATGGTGAAAATGTGCATATCACAAGGCTAGAACAAGGCACTGTCGTTGGCAATAGTGTGGATGTAACTCAAGCCACAGGAGGTCATCTTAGGGCAAAAGAGGTTACGATTGATCTTATAGGTTCCCATGTAAATGTAACAGCCAGTCAACGTATAGAGATAAAAAGAATGCAGGGCAGTGAAAATAAGCTGACCATTGATCCTCTTGCTGTTGAGTCGATTGATGAAAATGTAGATGAGAAAGAGAAAGAACTTGATGCTATTGATGAAAGACTGAAAATTTTAAAAAAAGAGATACAAAAATACAAAAAAATTTTAGAAAATAATGAAAGTAGCTATATTGAAGTAAAAAAGAAACTCATCCATTATAAAAACAATAATATCGCGATGCCTGATGCTTTTGTGAAATCTTTTAAACAATATCAAAAATACCAGCAATTTTTAGGAGATCTTTTGAGTGAAGAGATTGCAAAAAAAGAGAAACGAGAAGCTCTAAATATCGCTATCAATGCAATACAAAATAGTATCTATACAGCAAGAGTGATCAATAAAGATAGATGGATCGGATACAATGAAATACGATTTAAGTTGATCGATCCTCCAATGGATATTGTGTATTCACCTCCTGAGGGCTCTTTGGATAAAGTGTTTGCACTGGTGAAAACAAAGGATGATGAATATATCATTAAGGCGGTTAAAGAATGATAGTCGGACTTGAGGGAGTTATAGAACATAAAGATCCAAGTGTTGTACATGTAAATGTAAATGGCGTGATATATGAAGTGTTTATATCATTACAAACTTATGGGGCTTTGCAAAAAGAGAGGGTAAAACTTTTTACTTCTCATATTATTCGTGAAGATGCGCAACTTCTTTTTGGGTTTATGGAAAAGTCAGAAAAGATTCTTTTTGAGCGTTTGATTAAGATAAATGGAGTGGGTCCAAAGGTTGCAATTGCAATCTGTTCGACCTTCACTCCATCGGCTTTTGCCTCAGTTATAAACAACGGTGATATCAATGGACTCAAAAAAGTTCCAGGGATCGGTCCAAAAAATGCAGGACGCATCTTGGTAGAACTCAGCGGTTTTGATACAATTCTGATCTCAAATGATTCTGAATCAACTTCTACTGCAATAAATGAAGCAACACTAGCGTTAGAGAGTTTAGGATTTAAAAAAGAGCAGATATCAAAAACACTCAGCAGTTGTTCGAGTGAAGATACGGCATCTTTGGTGCGAGAAGCATTAAAAAAACTACAAAAAATTTAAAGGATTAGAGTGAAATTAGCAATACTATTTGGCGGGGCAAGTTTTGAACATGAGATCAGCATTGTCAGCGCGATTACTGTAAAAGAGAAGTTAAGAGGATTTAATTTAGAGTTTATTTTCTGCGATCAAGATCATACTTTTTATCAGATAGAAGCATCGAAAATGAAGGCTGTTACTTTTTCCAAGGGTGAGCATAAAAAGATGCCACAACTCTCTTTAACAAAAGGCGGCTTTCTCAAAAAATCTCTTTTTTCAAGCGAAGTAGTTGGAACGAGTGTTTTAAATCTTATCCACGGAGCGGATGGCGAAGATGGGATTATCGCTTCCCTTTTAGATTTTTACCATATTCCTTTCATTGGTCCTCGTACTGATGCTTGTGTATTTAGCTTTGACAAACGCTATACAAAATATCTTTGTGAAGCCTTACATGTAAAGAGTGTTGCGTATGAAACTTTAAATAAAAATGATGCGAGAAAAACTGCTCTTTCTTATCCGATTATTGTAAAACCAGCACGCCTTGGAAGCAGTATTGGTGTGAGTGTTGTGAAAAGCGAAAGTGAACTTGATTACGCACTTGATGTGGCTTTTGAATTTGATGAAAATGTTTTAATCGAACCATTTATCAATGGTGTCAAAGAGTACAATTTAGCTGGCTGTATGGTAGATGGCGATATCCGTTTTTCAATCGTTGAAGAGCCTCAAAAAAATGAGTTTTTGGATTTTGAGAAAAAATATATGGATTTCTCTCGTTCTGCGACTGTTTCTCACGCTGAGATTGATGAAAAACTTGTGAGTGAACTACAAAATACATTTAGAAAAATCTACACAAATCTTTTTGAGGGCGCATTGATCCGTTGTGATTTTTTTGTTGTCGATGGCGCAGTCTATCTTAATGAAATTAATCCGATTCCAGGATCGATGGCAAACTATCTTTTTACCGATTTTTCAGAGACTATCACAAGAGTTTTAAGCTCTTTGCCAAATAGAAAAAGAGCAGGGGTAGATTACCAATATATCCACTCTATTTCAAGTGCTAAGGGCAAATAAGTGGCAGTTAAATCTATTGTACACAACAGACATACTTTTGATATTAGTTATGAGATAGTCAATCCACAAGCAAAAATAGATATCATTATTTTACATGGTTGGGGTTCAAACAAAAACTTGATGAAACAGAGTTTTTCTCCCTATATGGATAAGTTTCGCCATATTTACATCGATCTCCCAGGTTTTGGAAACTCTACATGTAGCAGCGTTCTAACAACAGCAGATTATGCTCGTTTAGTGGAACTTTTGATGATCCATATGAATGCAAAAAAAGATATTATCGTAGGTCACTCTTTTGGTGGAAAAGTAGCGCTTTTACTTGAACCTGAGATACTCGTGTTACTCTCAAGTGCAGGCATATATACAAAAAAATCCCTCAAAGTCAGAACAAAGATTGCGCTTTTTAAAACACTCAAAATCTTTGGATTTGCCCATTTAAGAAAGTTTTTTGTGGCTGAGGATGCAAAGACGCTTAACACTTACATGTACGAAATTTTTAAAGGTGTTGTGAACGAAGATTTTTCTCAAGAGTTTGCGGATTCAAAAGCCAAAGCGCTTATCTGTTGGGGTGAAGATGATACAGCAACTCCACTCTCAAGCGGAGAAAAGATCCATGAACTGATGAGTGATTCTCGCTTTGTCGTTTATGATGGGGATCACTATTTCTTTATGAAACATGCAAAAAATATATCTACACTTATAGAAGAAACATTTTTGAAAAAATTGGAGCACTAATTTGGATTACACAGCTTTAACTCTTTTTGTTACAAACGTTCTTTTTGTTATGACACTTGGTTGGTATCTCATCACCAACCTCCAATGGTACGATTATAAGATCCAGCGTGTTGTGCTTAACCACCATAAACAGTGGTGGCATGGGGTTTATTTTGTTATCCCATTTATTGCTTACTATGTGATGGGTTTATATTTTGTCCCGCTCTTTTACATAGTTGTGTTACCCGCACTCGTTGTTTGGCATAAACGTCTTGATAAAAAAATTGTTTTGACATGGAGAGTAAAACGCTTTTTGATCCTACTCCTTTCACTTACTTTATTTATAGATTTTCTTTGTCTTTTAAGTGGTGAATGCTCTAGCAATAGCGTTTTTATGCCATTGGCACTTGCTTATATTGGCTCAACACTTATAGAAAAGTTTCTTTTTATGACTTATAAAAAAGAGGCGAAAAAAAGACTCCAATCGATTGAAAATCTCCAAATTGTATGTATTACAGGAAGCTATGGCAAGACAAGTATCAAAAACTTTGTAGCCGCAGTTTTAGCGACAAAATATAAAGTCTATGCAACGCCAAGAAGCGTCAACACTATCGGTGGGATTGTGCGTGATGTGAACGAATCACTTCCGCTAGATACACAGGTTTATGTGTGTGAAGCAGGCGCAAGAGAGATGGATGATATCCGTATTATCACCGAGTTTTTAGAACCGCAAACTGTTGTAGTAGGAAAAGTAGGGCTGCAACATTTAGAGTATTTTAAAAATCTTCAAAATATTATTGCTACAAAGCTTCAGATTATGAAATCTCCACGTTTGCAAAAAGCGTTTATCCACACGTCAGTGACGGATGAACCTCATGAAAAAGTAACATTTTTTGGAGAGACTATCTCGGATATACAAGCAAATTTAGAGGGAACTTCATTTACTCTACATCCGCAAGACTCTTTACATGTAAGCAAAGGTGAGGAGCTAAAACTTCATACTGTAATACTCGGTGCATTTCAAACTATGAACATAGAAGCGGCTGTTTTAGTGGCAGCACATCTTGGCCTTTCAAATGATGAGATTATAGATGCCGTCGCAAAACTTAAACCCGTAGAGCATCGTTTAGAGCGTATTGATGCGGGTGGAAAGATTATCTTAGATGATGGTTATAATGGAAATATTGATGGGATGCTTGAGGGTGTACGTTTGTGTTCACTTCATAATGGCAGAAAAGTGATCATTACTCCAGGACTCGTTGAGAGTAGTGATGAGTTAAATTTAGAGTTTATCGAAGCGGTCAATAAAGTGTTTGATATCGCGATTGTCACAAGTTCACTCAATGCAGAACTTTTTGAAAAAAATCTCACAGTGCCAAATACAATTATCTTAAAAGATAAAACAAAATTGACTGAACTCTTGGGTACACAGACCAGAGCAGGGGATATCATCCTTTTTGCTAATGATGCTCCAAATTTTATATAAAGGTTTTTAGTGAAAGATATCCTCTATGCACCATGGAGAAATGAGTATGTTGCTGGACAGAAGATAGAGGGTTGTGTCTTTTGTCATATAAGTTCCAATGCAAAAGATGATGCGTCTTTACATGTACTCTATCGCGATGAACACTGTTTTATAGTTATGAATAAGTATCCCTACACGCCAGGGCATTTTATGATAATTCCACATATGCATACAGATAAACTTGAAGCACTTTCTAGTGAAACTTGGTTACATGTAAGCGATTTAGCGCAAAAATCAGTACGACTTTTAAAAGAGGGTTTTGGTGCGCATGGAGTCAATATCGGGATGAACTTAGGTGAGACTGCAGGTGCGGGGATCGCTGAGCATATTCATTTACATGTAGTTCCAAGATGGCAAAGAGATACAAACTTCATCACATCTATTGGAAATACAAGGGTTTATTCGACAGATTTTGAAAAGATATATAAGCGTATAAAAGAGTTAGTACCAAAATATATCGAGTTGTAAGATATTAATTATAATATTAGCTGTACAATTTTAAAAAAAATTTATATAGGGGATAAAATTTGCATACTTCTGAAATTCGTATTATTATTTATAGTTTTTTCACTTTAATCCTTCTTGGCGCTGTACTTTTAATGCTTCCATACTCTCATAATGGGCATTTGAGTTTTATAGATGCTCTTTTTACTTCAACATCTGCTGTGTGTGTGACAGGTCTTATTGTTAAAGATACACCTGTTGATTTTACTGTTTTTGGGCAAAGTGTGATTCTTGTCCTGATACAAATTGGCGGTCTTGGCTATATGACTGCTGTAACATTTTTAGCTGTTATGAGACGTCAAAAAATCGGGCACCGTGATCGTCTTATCTTAAAAGAATCACTCAACTATCCTGGAATGGATGGTTTGGTGCGATTTTTAAAGGTTGTATTTGCTTCGATTGCTATCATTGAAGTAGTTGGCATTGTGATTTTGACTTTAAGATTTTATGTGGATATGCCATTTTTAAAAGCACTTTGGTTTGGAACTTTTCATGCCATTTCAGCATTTAACAACGCAGGTTTTTCGCTTTTTAGTGATAACCTTATGCGATATAGAACTGATTTTGTTATCAATATGACGATACCTTGGCTTATTATTCTTGGTGGGATAGGGTATATGGTTATCATCGAGCTTTACTCTTTGAGAAAAGATCGTATCTTACGTCTCTCAACCAATACAAAGATTGTTCTTCTTATGACAGCACTTTTGATCTTTATAGGTATGGCATTGCTGCTTTCACTGGAATGGAATAATGCATTTAAAACGCTCTCTTGGGAAGATAAAATCCTTGCGTCTTGGTTTGCATCTGTCAACTATAGAACAGCAGGATTTAACACTATTGATCTTTCGACATTGACAAGTTCTGATATGTTTTTTGCTACTTTCTTTATGATGATCGGGGGAGCACCTGGTGGTACAGCTGGTGGTTTGAAAGTCACAGTTGTTGCTTTGGCGTTTATTGGTGTTTGGTACACACTAAGAGGAGATACACGCACTCATATATTTCGTCGTTCTATCTCTAGCTTCCAGATAAACAAAGCGTATGCGATTATCTTTGTCGCTTCTATGTATGTCGTTATCTCGACAGTGCTGCTTAGTGAGTTTGAGAGAACTCCATTTTTACCTACACTTTTTGAAGCATGTTCGGCTTTTGGTACGGTTGGTTTATCGACTGGTAATGGAGGCGTTTTAAGTTTGAGTGCTTTATTTGGCATTTGGGGGAAAATAAATATCATCATTTTGATGTTTATGGGGCGTGTAGGCGTGTTTGCGTTTACAGTTATTATTATTGGAAAAGCAACTCAAAGTAGAGTTAAATATCCGCAAGCAAAGGTTGTATTATGAAAAATTATGCAGTTATCGGTATGGGAAAATTTGGTTTTCATGTAGCAAAAGGGCTAGCACAACAGGGTTTAAATGTAATTGGAATCGATAATGATGAAGATCAGATGCATGAGCTCAATGAGTTTCTTGATGATATTGTTATACTTGATTCTACCGACATTAAGGCGCTAAGAGAGGCTGGTGTAGGAAATGTAGATGTTGCCATTGTTAGTATTGGTGAACATATTGAAGCGAGTATTTTAACTGTTATGGCTTTAAAAGATTTAGGAGTAGAGACGGTGATTGCAAAAGCGATTACAACAGTTCACGGACAGATTCTCTCTAAGCTTGGTGCGACAAAAGTAATCTATCCTGAGATGGAATCGGCAAAAAAACTTGTTAAACAGACGGTAGAAAATATTAACTACGAAACAATCGATCTTTCTATCACAATGAAGATAGCAAAGCTTAAAGTTCCAGATTTTTGGGTAGGTGTTTCTATTTTATCATCGGTTTTTGAAAACAATCACGATTTAAAGCCGATTGCATATAAACATCAAGGAATCTGGCATACCTCTTTTGAAAACAACAATCTCTTAGAGAAAGAGGATATCATCGTCGTTTTAGGAAATAGTCAAAATATTGATGCGTTGAGTAAAAAGATTTAGAGTAGGAAAAAGCGCTTAATGCGCTTTTTTAGAGTGAAGAGCATTAAGCTCCATTTTGACACCTGCATAGATGAAAAATCCAAATGAAACTGTTGCAAAGAGTGCCTTTGTTGCTTCATCACCAATCATCGCCCAAACCAATCCAAATATAAACATAACACTTGCAATTACAAACAGGTTTTTGTCATTGCTATTATTGTTGTGATGCTTCATCTATTTATCCCTTATTTCTCTTTTTTTCTTGTGAGTATTATACCAACAATGCCTAATATCACCAAAAAAAGTATGATATTTTCACCAACTGCAGATGCTTCTTGCATAGATATTCCTCATTTTTTTGGCATAACTATAGCACGAACTCTCTTTGTAATCAACTTGTAATCAACTCTTAATACCATACCGCTATCAAAAATAAAACAAAGGTAACAACAAATGAAAAAAATTGCTCTTTTAGCACCATTAGCAGCTTTAATGGTAACTACAACTTCAGTGTCTGCAGCTGACTTTAAAGGAAGCGGTGCTTCTTTTCCATACAGTGTTTATCAAGAATGGATCGGTTCTTACCATAAAGCAACAGGTGCTCAGATAGATTATATTTCTAAAGGAAGTTCTGCTGGTATCAAAGATATGAAAGCAAGAGCTGTTGATTTTGCTGGTACTGATGCTCCACTTAGTCCAAAAGAACTTGCAGAAGCAAAACTTTACCAATTTCCAAGTGTTGTTGGTGCGATTACTATGAGTTACAATCTTCCAGGTATTAATTTAAAACTAAGTCGTTTAGCAATTGCTGAAATCGCTCTTGGAAAAGCTACTTATTGGGATGATAAAGTTATCGCTGAGGCAAATAAAGGTGTAAAACTTCCACACCAAAAGATTACTTTTGTTCACCGTGCTGATGGTTCAGGTACAACATTTAACTTTACTTACTATCTAAGTAAAATTTCTGATGAATGGAAATCTAAATTTGGCGTACAAAAAGAGTTGAATTGGCCAGGTGATCACCATGTTGGTGGTAAAGGAAATACAGGTGTAGCTGCACAAATCAAACAAACTCCATATTCTGTTGGTTATGTTGATTATTCTGATGCAAAAGAAAATAAACTTGAAATGGCTACGATTGAAAACAAAGCTGGAGAGTTTATTGCACCAACTTTAAAAGGATTCCAAGCAGCAGCTGCAAAAGCTGATCTTGAACCTAAAAACGATTTCTTTGCTGCAATCGCTGATCCAAATGGAAAAGGTGTTTATCCTATCGTAGCTGCAACATTTGTTCTAGTTCCTGCTGAAGCAAAAGCAATGGATAAAAAAGTAACAGCATTTTATGATTGGTCATATAAAAAAGGTGATGCAGATGCAAGTAAACTTGGATTTGTTCCACTTCCAGAAGAACTTACTAAAAAGATCAACGCATACTGGGTAGAAAAAGGTATCAAATAATCCGCTTAAACTTAAGTTGGCTTGGAAAAATTCCAAGCTAACTCTTACATGTAATTATTCTGTAATAAAACTATTTTAAAATCCCGCCGACAATATGTTTTTAAAAGTGCATCGAATGCATTTTTTAAAATTTATGAAAATTGGTTTATGATGGAAAAACTCTTTAAAACTCTCTCCTTTATGAGTGCGACACTTGTTATGGTGCTTTTAGCATCTATCTTTATTAGTTTATTTAACTCTGCCAAACCAGCGATTGATGAGTTTGGAATCGGTTTTATTAAAGAAAAAGAGTGGGGCAAAGAGGTTCCTATTGATAATCCTGTTTCAACTGTTGTTGATACTACAGAGCAGAAAAAAGTAGAGCCTGCTCCAGCGAGTGATGATAGTCTAGAAGCACTTCTTGGTGGTGGTAATGATGACACACCAATGAAAACAATTTATGGAGGTTTTATTCCAATCGTTGGAACACTGCTTTCTACTCTTATTGCTATGGCATTCGCGCTGCCGATTGCAATGGGAATCGCTGTTTTCTTGGCTGAGATCGCACCAAAAAAGATCTCAAATGTAGTTGGCATCGCTATCGAACTCCTCGCTGCAATTCCAAGTATCATCTTTGGTATGTGGGGACTTTTTTATTTTGCTCCTCTTGTCCAAGAGCTAGTAGGTGGCTATCAAGTTTCACTCCTTACGGCTGGTTTGGTACTTGGTGTTATGATCCTTCCGTTTATGGCAGCAATCACAAGAGATAGTATGAAAACGACTCCTGATGTTTTAAAAGAATCAGCATACGCTTTGGGTGCTACAAAATTTGAAGTGATAAGAGATATTATTTTTCCATATTCAAAAGCTGGAATTATTGGTTCGATTATTTTAGCACTTGGTCGTGCTTTAGGTGAGACAATGGCAGTAGCATTTTTGATTGGTTCTGTATTTTCTCTTCCAAGCGCACTCAATTCACCTACAGTTTCTATTCCAGTTGCGATGGCAAACAGTTTTGGAGAAGCAACAGGGATGAAGACATCAGCGCTCTTTTATCTTGCATTTTTACTCTTTATCATCAGTTTTTCGGTGATCTCTGTTGCAAAGTTTTATTTTTTAAGAAAGGATAAATAATGAGATTGCTTCTGAATAAAATAGTTTTATTACTATCAACACTCTCAGCTCTTATAGGTCTGGCATTTTTGGCTTGGATACTTTTTACGCTTATAGGCAAGGGGCTTAGTTCTCTTCATTTTTCACTCTTTTTAAATGATCTTATCGATGGAGGACTTAGAAATCTTATCGTTGGGCAGTTTATTATGGCTGGGATTGCATCACTCATCGGGATTCCTGTTGGGATGATGGCTGGGATCTATCTACAAGAGTATGGACGTGGAAGATATGTAAGATTTATCCGTGATTTGAGTGATATTATGATGAGTGCGCCATCGATTGTTATCGGTGCTTTTGTTTATGCGATCGTTGTTGTCCCGATGCACGGAACAAGTGGCATCGCTGGAAGTATCGCCCTTTCAATTATGATGATTCCGATCGTTATCAATACAACCGATAATATGCTCTCGCTTGTTCCAAGAGAGCTAAGAGAAGCAGGTATCGCTTTGGGTGCAAGCAAGTCTCGTGTTATTGTAGATATTATTATAAAAGCAGCAAAAGTAGGGATTATGACAGGCTTGTTGCTTTCATTTGCTAGAATCATCGGTGAAACAGCACCGCTTCTTTTTACAAGTGAGACGAGTAACTATTTTTCAGTAAATTTAACTGAGGCGTATCCATCATTGACGGTAAGTATTTATGCACTTGCAAACGATCCAACATCATCAAGCCGTGATCTTGCTTGGGCTGCATCATTTATATTAACGATGATGGTTTTAATGATCAATCTTCTTGGAAGATATATAACAAGAAAAAAAGGATAATAGATATGCCAATAATGAGTGTAGAAGATTTTAGTTTTACATATGCCGCTGCTCCTGCAAGGTCGCTAAATAGTATCAACTTACCGATCAAAAAAAACAGTATCACTTCACTGATCGGCCCTAGTGGATGTGGAAAGTCAACGCTCTTGCGCTCACTCAATAGAATGCATGATCTCTACACAAACAATGAGTATGAGGGAAGATTGATGCTTTTAAATGAGACAACTCTGGAAATGGAAAATATTCTTGATATTAAAAAAGAGAATGAGTTTATCCAGCTTCGTCAGCGCGTTGGGATGATCTTTCAAAAACCGACTCCATTTCCAATGAGTATCTTTGATAATGTCGCCTATGGACTTCGTCTTTCAGGGATTAAAAACAAGACTGAACTCAAAGACAGAGTAGAAGATGCACTCAAAGGGAGCGCACTTTTTGGTGAAGTGAGTGATAGACTAAACAAAAGTGCTATGGGACTTAGTGGCGGTCAGCAACAGCGTCTTTGTATCGCTCGTGCAGTTGCGCTTAAGCCAGAGTTGCTTCTTTTTGATGAACCAACTTCAGCACTTGATCCGATCTCAACTGCGGCAATTGAAGAGTTGATCGTTGAGCTCAAAAAAGATGTAAGTGTTGCGATTGTGACGCACAATATGCAACAAGCAAGTCGCATTAGTGATTATACGGCATTTATGTATCTGGGAGATTTGATCGAGTATGGTGAAACAGAACAGATCTTTTTAAATCCAAGAGAGAAAAAAACAGAAGATTATATTACAGGGAGATTTGGGTGATGTTAAAAACATACAGTAAACAATTAGATGATATTAATGAGAAAATAGTTCAAATAGCGCAAAATATTTTACAAGCAAATAGCGCTATCTTAAATGGACTGATGACGTGCGATAAAACACTTTTAGAAGGTGCAAAAGAGTCTCTTAAAAATATGAGCTCTAAAACAACAGAGATAGATAATAGTATCATCAAAGTTTTAGCACTTTACTCACCTGAAGCAAGAGATTTACGTCTTATAGTTTCATTTTTTAAGATTACAAATGAGCTTTTACGTGCATCTTCAAACACAAGAACTTTTATTTCTGGTTTGACAAATTATTGTCAAGAATTGGACGAAGTTACTGTAAAAGAGTTCGCAGTTCCAATGCAAAGATCAACTCTTGAATGCCTAAATACAATCGTTATGATGTTAAAGACTACATGTACAGATGAAACACAAGAGCTTTACAATAAGCTACTCATCGGTGAGAGTAAAACAGATGATCTCTATGAACTGCTTCAAGAGAGTGTTATAAAGCAAGCTCCAAATATAGAGGATTTTGGAAAATTTACAAAAATCCTCAGCGCACTTAGAAAAAGTGAAAAAGTAGCTGATCGTTCTTTAGATGTCGGAACTCTGCTTCTTTTTGCAAGAGTAGGCGGCGAGATGGGTATCGTAGAATAATCCGCCTTGGAAACCCTTACATGTAAAGCTTTCTAAAAGGCTTACATGTAGGAGTTTTTAACTCTTTATTTCATTAAAATCTTTATAACTTTAATTAAATCTTCACACCACTTTTACTATAATCTCTTTAATCAGTCACTGTCTTATATCTACATGGGTGATTTACTACAATTTCAGCATCACAAAGAGTATTTTGTTGCTGTGCTATGAAGGAGATTTATGTCTATTTTGCTTGATGCATTGGGGAATATTGGGTTTATAACATTGGTTTTATTGCTTGTATCGCTTGGTATTGCTTTATTTTATGAAATGATCAACGGTTTTCACGATACAGCAAACGCGGTCGCGATGATTATTTATACAAACTCTATGGAAGCAAAATACTCTGTAGGGATGTCAGGGATTATGAACTTTTTGGGTGTAATCACAGGTGGAATCGGTGTCGCTTATGCGATTGTCCATCTCTTGCCTTTAGATATTATGGTCGCATCCAATCAAAATACAACTTTGGTTATGATCTATTCACTGCTTATCTCTGCGGTTGTTTGGAATTTTGGAACTTGGTATTTTGGTCTGCCTGTTTCTAGCTCACACTCTCTTATTGGCGCGCTCATCGGAGTGAGTACAACTTTTGGTCTTATGCACGGATTTGATTTCTCTCATAGTGTCAATCTCAAAGCTTTATATGGAGTTTTAACAGCTCTTGCGGTTTCTCCAATTGCTGGTTTTGGATTTGCATATATCTTAATGAAAGTGACAAGCAAATTTGTTACTAATCCAAAATTTTATAAATCTCCTCAAGATGAAGTAAAAAGAAAACGCCCTAACTTTTGGATGAGAATGGGGATTATAGGTACAGGTGCAGGGGTGAGTTTTGCACATGGTTCCAATGATGGACAAAAAGGGATCGGTTTGATTATGATCGTTCTTATTGGGATTTTGCCAACATACTATGCACTCAATATGGAATCACGCCAATATAAGATAAAAGAGACTCATGACAGTGCGGCAAATCTCGCTCGTTTTTATACTGAAAATGACAAAGAACTTACAAAAATGGTGAATGATAAGCATCTTATAAGTGCATTGAAAGTAAAAAATACAATCGCTGAATGTAATGTAAATCAAGTCTATAACACAACATCTTTGATTGCAACAAAACTTGATGGTATCCAATCTTATAGTGAGTTGTCTCCTCAAGATAGATGGAGCGTTCATACTGCTATTCTTTGTTCAGATAACTTTTTTGCACAGGTAGAAAAAGTTATGGATAAAGATAAATCTGATTATGTTTCAGATCAGCGTAAAAAAATGATCTCAGCGACTGAGTATGTACCTTATTGGGTTATTATCGCTGTTGCATTGGCACTTAGTATCGGAACAATGATCGGATATAAGAGAATTGTGCAAACGATTGGTGAAAAGATCGGAACACAGCCAATCAACTATATGCAAGGAACGGTTGCTCAAGCGATGGCGATGGTTACAATATTGCTTGCCAACTTTGCACACGCACCTGTTAGTACAACGCATATCGTCTCAAGCGCAGTTGCTGGATCGATGGTCGCTCAACCTGAGGGAAGCGTGCAAAAAAGCACTATCAAAGTTATTGTACTTTCTTGGATTTTCACACTTCCAGTAACCGCTCTTCTTGGTGCTGGAATTTACACTTTACTCAATTTTCTAGTAGGGTAATCACTTTTTTTATAAATGAAATTATGGGTCAATCCAGACTCATAATTTCGCAAACTCCACATTACGCAAAAATTGTTCCACTTTTACATTCTTTTTAGGTTTTTTTGTCTAAAATAAATAAAAATATCTGGAATAATTTTAATGCGAATTGATAAATTTCTAAACAGTGTAAATCTTACAAAAAGACGCTCAGTCGCTCAAGATATGATAGCAAATGGTGTTGTCAGCATCAATGCAAAAGTGGTTAAACCAAGCAAAGATGTGGCGCTTGGAGATGTGATTAGCATTGCGTACCTTAGCGGAGAGAAAAAGTACCAAGTCCTCTCACTTCCAACTATGAAATCAACTCCAAAATCAGAACAAGAGAAATATATTAAGGAACTTGCATGAATTATGAAGAATCTTTAAAACAGTTTGAACTTCTTTTTAATCATCAGATGAGTGATGAGGAGATGTACGCACTTTTAAGCGGTTTGCGTTTGGATGAAAATACGGATGAAAACACGATAGCCGCTGCTGCAAAAGTGATGCGCTCTCACTCCATACCCTTACATGTAAGCCCAAGTATTAAAGATAAACTCATAGATATCGTAGGGACAGGCGGAGATAAGATCGGGAGTTTTAATGTCTCTTCTACAGTAGCTTTGCTTGTAGCATCGGCTGGTATCTATGTCGCAAAGCATGGAAGCCGCTCAGTTACGAGTAAATCTGGAAGTGCGGATATGTTTGAAAAACTCGGCATTAGACTTGACCTTAGTACACAAAATAGTGCGAAACTTTTAGAAGAGACGGGTTTTACTTTTATGTTTGCACAAAACTATCATCCTGCCATGAAGTTTATTATGCCTATTCGCAAATCTATCCCTGATAAAACGATTTTTAATGTTTTAGGACCGCTTACAAATCCCGCAAGCGTTAAAAAAACACTCCTTGGTGTCTTTGATAAATCTTTTGTTTCTAAACTCGCTCATGCCTTACATGTAAGCGATTCTACAGATGCTCTTGTTGTATCTTCTGCTGAGCATATGGATGAGATTAGTATCAGTGATATTACTTATGCTGCGAGATTAAAAAATGGCTCAATCAATGAGTTTATCATCGACCCTTTAGAATATGCCATCAAAAGAGCTCCACTCTCTGCAATCATCGGTGGCGATGGAGAGGAAAACGCGCAAATCTTAAGAGATATCTTTGACAATCGTGCCACTGATGCACAAAGAGATATAGTGCTTATAAATGCAGCTGCGGCATTTATCGTCGATGGAATGGCAAGAGATTTTCAAGATGGACTCCAAATCGCCAAAGAGCAGCTACTCAGTGGCAAGGCTAAAGCGAAGCTTGAGCAGATTATCAAAGTGTCATCGGCATTATGAAAGAGTTTATTTTAGCTAAAGAGGAACTTTCTCATTTAATAAAAGAGCTGATGCAACTTTTGCCAAATGGCGGTGTGATAATCCTGCGCGGTGACCTTGCCGCTGGCAAAACCACTTTTGTTTCTACTTTTACAAAAGAGTTTGGCATTGATGAGAGTGTCACATCTCCGACTTTTTCACTCCAACAGTGTTATGGGGAAAACATTTTTCATTATGATATTTATAATCATGGAGTTGAGCATTTTTTAGCGCTTGGAATGCTTGAAGAACTTGAGCGGGATGGATACCATTTTGTAGAATGGGGAGACAAAGCACTCATCTCTATTTTAGAGAGTGCGGAGATTCCCGTGCTTGTGATAGATATTGAAAAACTAGATGAAAAAAGATTATACAGGATAGATGATGCACATATTAAAAGCTGAAAATCTGACAAAAAAGATCAAAACATTAGAGATCGTGCGTGGAATGTCACTTGAGGTCAAAAGTGGCGAAGTCGTAGGGCTTTTAGGGCCAAATGGAGCTGGAAAAACAACTACATTTTATATGATCTGCGGGCTTGTTGAAGTGAGCAGTGGCGATGTTTTTTTTGATGGAGAAAACCTCTCAGCTCTTCCCTTACATGTAAGAGCAAAAAAGGGTATAGGCTATCTTCCTCAAGAAGCTTCAATCTTTAAAGACCTCAGTGTCGAAGATAATCTTTTAGTCGCTGCACAAGCTTCAAAAATGCCCCAAGAGGAGCAAGAGGAGCGTATCAATGAACTTCTTGATATGTTCAATATCGAGCCGATTCGCTACCGTCAGGGGATCTCTTTAAGTGGTGGAGAGCGTCGCCGTGTGGAGATAGCGCGCGCACTCGTGAACAAGCCAAAGTTTTTGCTTCTTGATGAGCCTTTTGCAGGCGTTGACCCTATCGCTGTTTTGGATATACAACATGTTATCAAACAGCTTGTGAGTTATGACATCGGTGTACTTATAACCGACCATAATGTTCGTGAGACTTTGGCTGTTTGTGATAGAGCCTATGTTATCAAATCAGGTGCGCTTTTAGCGAGTGGAACAAGTGATGAGATTAGTAAAAATGCTGATGTTAGAACACACTATCTTGGGGAGGATTTCAAGTTTTAGGGCTTGAGATTTTAGGATAAGAGATGGCTACTTTAAGAGTTACGCAGAGTGTTGAGACAAAGAACAAACTCTCAAATACTTTGCGTAATTGGTTGCCGATTTTGCATTCAAGTTTAAGCGAACTTGGCGAAGCGATGAACCCTTTTGTCGAGTCAAATCCAGTTGTGGAAGTAAGCAGCGGGTTTGAAGAGAGTTTTGAGAGCCGCATCCCAAGAAAGATCATCTCAAACAGTGTTGCAAACTCAAGAAGTGAGCATATTGAAGCGCTTACTATTCAAAAACGCTCACTTTATGATGTTCTTGATGAACAGCTCGAAGCGCCGCTTTTTCCAACACCTCTTTCTCAAAAAATCGCGCATTTTGTTGTAGAAAATCTTGATGAAAATGGCTATTACGAAGGTGATAGTGAACTTTTTTGCAAAGAGAATGCCATTACTTTGGATGAGTTTGAGCGCGTGAGAAAACGCTTTATCCATATCGATCCAGTTGGTATCGGTGCTTTTAATCTTGCAGAGTCCTTTTTGTTTCAGCTTGATAATGCTCAAATAGGCGATGGTGCTTATGAACTCGCCATAAAACTTATAAACAATATGGCGCAAATGCACACTTTTAGCGATGATGTTCACTACGCCGAAGCACTCAAAATAATAAGCAGTTTTAAAAATCCTCCCGCTATTGAGTATCTTGAGGATTCGACTCAGGTGATTCCCGATTTGATGATCTTTTTTGATGAGGAAAATGGGATTGAAGTGAAACTCAACGACGCGTATTATCCAACGATCAACATCAACACTGCGTATGGAATTGAGCATGAGTTTATCTCTCAAAAGATCAAAGAAGCAAAAAGTCTTGTTGATGCGCTTGAGATGCGAAAAGCGACACTTTACAAAGTAGGGCTGATGATTGTTGAGTATCAGTATGAGTTTTTTACAGGTGGCGATATCAAACCCCTTACTCTCAAAACTCTTGCCGATGAGTTTGGACATAACCCCTCAACGATCTCGCGCGCCATAGCAAACAAATATATCGCGTGTGACCGTGGCGTTTTTACGATGAAGGAGTTTTTTACGACCGCCATCGATGAAGATGTCTCAAACTCTGCGATCAAAGATTATCTCTATCGCATAGTCAAAGAGGAATCTGTAAAAAAACCACTCAGTGATATGAAACTTCTTGAAATGATACAAGATAATTTTAAAGTCACAATGGTGCGGCGCACCATCGCAAAGTACCGAAAACAGCTCAATATTGCAGGTTCAAGTGAGAGAAAAAAACTCTACCAACTCAACTCTTAAGGTCAAAAAACTTCTTGATGCAGAGGTTGCAAAACGAAACTGCATAGAGGAGATCAGCCTAGAAAAACTCGATCCTATCATGGTTGCTCATCGCTATAGAGATGAAACCATCTCCCTCATCTGCGCTCTTTTTTCCTATGGAAATGTCAAACAGATAGTCAAGTTTTTAGATTCGCTTGATTTTTCTCTTTTAAAGAGTAGCGAAGAGAAAATCGCTGATACTTTAAAAAATCACTACTATCGGTTTCAGACAAGTGAAGATGTGATCGCTCTTTTTATCGCACTAAAAAGGGTGCAAGAGCAGGGCTCTTTGGAGCAGATTTTTAAAACGGGATATGATGAAAAAAGCAATGTTTTAGATGGTATCAATGCACTCATAACAACCATAAAAGCCTCGTATCCTCACCGCTCAAAAGGGTATGATTTTTTACTCTCAAAGCTTACATGTAAAAGCAAAGGTGCCGGCACGCTCAAACGCTGGATGATGTTTTTGCTGGTTGTACTTTTTATTACACTGGTACCTGTAGTGCTAACAGGCAGTGTTAGTACACCATCTGCGCCAAAGTTCCAAAGATTAGTAGTTCCAGTTTCCCAATAATCGCCTGTCACTATGCCTACATCACCAGCACCGGCAAACAAGGGATTATTAGCAGTTACACCGGCAATCTTTGTGGGTTCAGTAATACTGTCGACCCAGATAAGGCTATTGCCAACCTCATAGCCGTCGCCGACTCCGCTTGCTATTATTGAGATATTTTTCCCGGCGGCGCCTATTATTGCAGGGGCGCCTAACGCACTGCCAATAGTTAAATCACCGTTGGGGAATGTTAAGTTACCGTCTTCTCCAAACAACCAGTCATTGCTGTTTACTGTAATTTTAGTGCCAATACTAATTGATGATGTTCCAGTAAATGTATATGATTCACCTACCTGGAAGGCACCACCGTCAATTTCAATAAATCCATTGCCGGCATCTATGCCAAGAATTGTGGCATTGGTAACCCCTGGACCATTTACCAGCCAACCAACTGCTACACCATTAGGTGATGAGAAGTCAAGTCCAGGAAAGGTCCCAATAACACTATTAATGTTAACGGTGTCCGATGCCGTTAAGGTGATGGCTTCTGTGCCAGTTTTGTCTCCAATAGAAGAACCGTTTGGTAATGTTAAATTACCATCGGTGCCAAAACGCCAAGTGTAAGCACTACCAACATTTGTACCAATTTCTACGCCATATGCAGTCTCACCATTGCCGGGTAATTTAACATAGTTGAAGTCATCACCAAAGAATAGATCCACTAGACCTGGATCTTGTTTCATGATATGGAAATGCGAACTAGAAGTAACAGGCTCACATTGTTCAGGTTGATTCCCAAACAATACCGTGCCACGGTCTGTGCTCATGATAATGCTAGACTTGCCGTTGATGGTTGTATAGTTTGGATCGACCAAGATACCGTTTAACAAGGCTCGGCCAGTTTCAAGATTAATGTTGTCGGTCAGCACACCTAGTGCCGCTATATAACTTTCAGTAGTTATTGGTTCGCCAAAACTTACAAATATCTTTCCGTCTTCGCCAGAGGACACAGCATACTGGCTGGTAACACCTGGATCAATAGCGACAAAACCAGCGAATCCTGGCAAGTTTGATGGAAAGTCAGGTGGGCTTAAATTCTCAACACCAGCATAAACTAGAGTAGGGCCACCTGATCCGTGTATGCCGGAGTTATCCCATGGACCATATACCTGTGCGCTGATACCGCCGTTGCCTGCTTGTAGGGCGATTTCAGCAGACGTGATACTTCCACTGTTTTCGGTAATGACCGTTTTAATTTCGGCG
>CAITKP010000081.1 GCA_903892995.1 uncultured Campylobacterales bacterium | reverse complement strand
TGCTTTGCAGGCTGGAAAGAAAAAACGCAATGTTGGAGATGCTTTTAAGCATATTGTCACCGATAATTTTAAAGTTGATATGATCGTGACATTTAATCTTAGAAGTCTTAAAAACTATTTTACACTTCGTGACAGCGGTGCGGCTTATTTTCAGATACGATGGTTGGCTCAAGAGATGATGCGTGTGACCCCAAAAAAATATTTAGATCTTATAATAAAAAATAAATAATGAAAACCAAGATAGAAATCTTTCAATTCAAGTTCACACAAACAACTTGGAATGAAGATGGCACTCTCAACAAAAAAGAAGATTTTGAAATCAACCAGCTGCAGGAAATGATGAAAAAATTATCAGCTGGAAATGATGCGCTTTTGGATCAGATGCGGTTTTGTTATAAACATTTTGGGACAAGGAAGTTTGAGTTTGAGAGTCTCGCTTTGCAACCAGTTTTGCAAGACGAATTGCACTAGCAGTTAAACTTTTTTTGGCTCCACAAAATCTTTTAGATATTTAGCAACAGTAGTGGGGGATACATTTGATTCTTTAGCAACCGAGCGAATCGTTATCTTTTCGTTGTAGAGCCTTAGAATATTTACGGCGGATTGAATCTTGCCCTTAACCTGCACAGAGCGTATTGCTCTTGCTTTCTCTATCCCTTTTTTTCGTGACAATTACACTCCTTTTCGCGTTTGTAACATTTAGATTAATCTATCTGGTACAGATTATTTTTTCAACCAATCATTTGCTGGCTTGATGGCTTCTTCGAGGGTAAAACCACTATTACAAAGCTCTTGAACTTTTCGATAGAACTTTGCTTCTCTGCTTTTGTGATTAAAGATCCAAGCGTCTATGCAAAGGAATTTGTCTCCGACCTTCATCTCATCGAATGCCTCGACCAAACTATTATATCCATCACCAGGGGGCATTGATTTAATTCTGCCGTGAGTATCTTCTTTTACAACCTGAAGCGCGTCATAAGTCTTTCCATCTTCGTCTGCATCTAAAACATGTGCAATAAACAAATCTCTTGAAAGCAAACCAAGGCTTACCATTTTGCTATGAGTTACTATTTCCATCTCTTTTTTCTCTTTTCTCTTTAAAATTGACTTTCTAAATCACTTTTGATGGCAAGGTTCCAATACCAGCACTCAGCTATTGTTTTTCAGTTAGCGGCATTTTAAAACGCCGGAACTTTTCGCTCAGCAATCGCCAGTGCTAGAATCGGAATCAAAACACAAGGGTGCATATCCAAGCCGATAGGGCAGGCCCCTTGCTTTTCATAATTGTCATCTATAAGATCTTTAAAGATTGAAAACAGCTCTTCATCACTCCAATCGTCAAAAAAGCATTTTCCGTTTTTATCAATAGTGTCTGTGATTGCATCACGAGCATCATTTGAGACGCTTTTGAATCTAAAAAGTCTATCTTGCTTTTCGAGACTTTCTTCTTTGTATAGTCCAGATAGTGAAAGTATTGTTTTTTTCATGCGTATTCCTTCCTTAAAATGGGTTTGGATCTTCATCGGTAGAAGATACATCTTTAGATAGGGCGCTAGATGATGGAATATCTAGTTCCTTGAATGAGTCAATGATCTTTTTATATTTATTGCCAAGAGATACAAGCTTTTCATCCTCTATTGGTGACATACTTAGATCATTCACCATGTCTTTAAAACCATAATAAACAATATATTCAATGCTGTCATCAAGGCTTAGCGGAATAGACAAGCCTCTTTCATCATCCTTTACTTTGCAATACGCATTACCGTCGTCAAGACCAAAAACCGATAGATAAAAACGCTCACAAATAGGACTTATGCTCAATCCTTTCCCTTTCTCGTCTGTAACGTAAAACGGGCATCCACTTTTTAGCTCTGACTTGATAGCAGAAATATAACGAGTCGTTGCCATATGATAATCACTCCATCCCCCGTTTTTGTCTGCAAGGTATCTGTGTAGATCTGTAAAATCTCTTATGAAATCACTTAGTGAAATATTGATGTCATCTTCTATTTGATGTTCGATTTCAGTTTCTAGGTCAATTAATTCTTCTACGACATTATATTTATCCTTAAAGGTAACTTGAATAAATTTGTCTTTTTTTGATAGTGTGATTTGCGACATTTTTGCTCTCTTTTGCAAGGTGAATTTATTTATTTAATCTCGGCAAAGATTTTGATTTCATTTTTACAACAACCATCACTCTTAATATTTAGAAAATTTATTATCTAACATAATCAATAAAAGGTGCCAAAAGAAATATAATTATTATCATGACTATAGTAATTTTTGCTGATGTGTCTATAGTTTTTAAAGTTTCTTTTACTTTTTTTAGCCCTACAGGTTCCACATCTTGAATAAGATCTGTTGTTTGTAGGGGTACATGTATCTTTGCAGTTGCTTTTGCTTTTGCTTCTGCTTCATTTTTTTCTTTAAGATTAAAATACGCATTACTGTCATTTGTCTTATTTACCATGTCGTCCTCCTTCACTAGATATAAAGATAGCCTTTTAATATTTTCAACTCTGAGTTGACCAAGCTGATCCACGAAAGACAGATGCATAGAAACTTTGTTGTAAAGCAAAGTATCATTAACTTCAGTACGAAGCTTTTGATTGTCTCTGTATTGTAGAACAATAAGTTGTATTAGTTCTTCAGTTGTTTTGTCTCTGAATTCATATCCATCTTTTGCCATTACCTGCACCTCATTTTGTTTTCTCGCTTTAAATTTCTTGTATCAGGAGCTTACATTCGCACCTTATAGCTTCGAATATAAGTCCTTGTTCTCCACTAAAAGCTTCATCAAAATCTTTTTAAGGGAATTAAACACCAATAATATCCCCACTACCCATAACACTCTTACTAACATTGCTCGCAGTAGAACCCTTAAAAGTAATATCTCCACTACCCATAACAGATAATGAAGCATTACCAAATTCACTTTGTTTTACGCTTACATCACCACTACCCATTACCGAAGCATTAAAAGAAGATGATCTTAAATTCACAAGAACAATATCACCAGAACCCATGACAGAAACATTAATACTGCTGATATTTTCTCTGCTGTTTGTATTAAAAGAAATATCACCGGAGCCTTTGACGGATAGACTCAAACTCTCGGTAGATAAAACGGTTGCATCTTCAATATATATTCCCCCACAATTATTTACAAAGATCTTATCAATGCTTCCACTATCGAGTATATATGCTTTATACTCGTTTTCTTTAAGCTCGTCTTTTATTGTATCTTCTTCGGGTGAGTCAGCAGGGGAGAGAAGGTTTTTTCCATTATAAAGAATCTCTGTTGCGCAACCATCGATAGTAACTACACCCTTGTTTGCTCTGATCTTAAAGCCATTAATGTGAACTGTTCCATTATTGATAGAAATATTACTGCCACTTACTTGCATCGAGCCAAAAACTTGTGAAAAGACACTTTTGGACCCGCCACGCTGATTTGTGACACCACAATTAGAGTTGTCAGTCACAACAATATCGTTGCCAGATTTTTCAACTGTAAACTTTGAGCCATCTTGTGCGGTTAATTTGTTGTCATTGATTGTGAAATCAATTTCCGTTTCAAATACTAGATTCATCTTATTCTCCTTAAAATTTTCAACTCTATTTCTTATTTAGTAAAAAGCTCACCAACATCTATTTCCAGTATGTATGAGAACATATGAATAAAATAGTAAGGCGGGGTTTCCACTCCCTGTTTAAATAAAGACAATTTTTCTATATCTAGGTTGCGACCAAACTCTTTAACTTTTTTAATAAATGTTTCATCGGACATATTAAGCTCTTCTAGTCTTGAGTTGAGCTTATTGCTATTAAACGCGCCTCTTCGTTTCTTGGCATATTCTTCAAGGTCTAGCAGAGCTTTATTGTCAAGCTCGTCAACTTCCATAATCCTGCTTTTTACGAGTGCTTCATTTTCACTATAAAGACTGAGAAGTTTTTCGATCGTAAAATGACCGATGTTGTCTCTGAAAATAATGCCTTTGCTCTGAAACAGCTCAAGGGCTTCTTTGATGATTTCTTTGTTATTTTGCATGTTTTTCCTTTTTTTAGTGTTAAACACCAGAAATATCTCCACTTCCCCAAAAAAGATGGAGGCTAGAATCTATTTTTTTGTAGCTAGATTTCCAGAGATTGTTGCTTCTCGAATCTGACTTGCAATATCTGTAAAACCGGATGGGCTACTTGGTAGCATAATGGTGTTGGACGGAGACTGTGCCACCTCTTTAAGTGTGTCGAAATATTGAGTCAAAAGAACAAGGTTGAGCACATCAGATGCATTCATGCCTTCAATTTGTTTCATATCTTCGATACTCGATTTAAACCCAGAAATGATCGCCTTGCGCTGATTGGCAATCCCTTCTCCTTGAAGCTTTTTGCTTTGCGCCTCGGCTTCAGCATGTTTAACAACGAGAATCTTCTCTGCCTCTCCTTTTTCTTGAGCCGCCATACGCGCTCTTTGGGAAGCGACAATCTCATTCATAGCGCTTACGATTTTTTGATCAACATTAATATCTGTGACAAGTGTTTTTACGATGGTGTATCCAAACTCCCCAATAGCTTCACTTAACTCATTTTTGATAGCTGTGGCGATTTCATCTTTTTTCTCAAACACATCGTCGAGCTTCATTTTCGGGACTTCCGCACGGACTGCATCAAAAAGATAGCTATTGATCTGCTTCTCTACATTCTCAAGTTCGTAGTATGATTTTTTAATCATCTCTTCGCTTGAAGCAACCTTGTATTGTGTTGAGATCATCACGTCTACAAAAACATTGTCTTGTGTCTTTGTTGACACCTTAACGTCGAGTTGCTGGATTCTCAGTGACTGTGTTGTGGCGATATTGTCGATAAATGGTATTTTAAAATTAATGCCGGCATTGGCAACTTTTTTAAATCTGCCAAATCTTTCTACAATAACAACAGTTTGCTGAGACACTTGAAATGCAATCCCAAGGGTAATCGCGCTAAGTGGATCGACTAATAACATACCTTTTTTCATTTTTTTCCTTTTGTATATATTGAGTTGCCTCACATGAAGACCATAGAGAGTCCCCCCGTCAAACAACATTTTTTTTGCATCAGATGCTCCATAAAGGAGCATTATATTTGCTTGTATGTCTCCTCAAGAGCCGCATACAGTTCATTATAAGTGATATTCGGATTATTGTTTATGATCTTTTGCATATGAACATTATCCTCCTGCCCGTTCCATATTTTTGTGTATGTGCCATCTTTATAACCATTATCTTGACGGAACTGGTTAAGACAATTTTTACCTATATAGAGTGTATAAACATCATCCATCGTGAAGTCGCTCAACTGTCTTACTGCAACAAAAAAGTCTCCGAGTGGTATATATTGCATTGCGGCGCGTCTTATCATGCCTTCAAGTGTGTCTACCAGCTCAGTATTGATTGTCATATGGCTTGTATCAGAGTAAATTTTCAAAGAATACTTAATGGCTTCATTAAAACCATGCTCAACAATAAGCTGAGACATAATAAAATGCCAGATATCAACCAGCTCAATTTTCACATTTTCAATATCGTCGGAACTATTAATATCTTTCCAGTGCTTCCAGTTAAGAGAATCGATCGCTTCTGCGGCTTCCATATAAATACATCGATACCAGTTGATTGTTCTGCCTTGAAGCGTAATACCTTTTGTCCATTCTGAGCCATTTGTGTTTGTGTTTAACGTGTTTTGTAAGTTAAACATTTCTATAAGTTTACTTTGCATCTTTCTCTCCTAATTTTTAGTGTTTCAGTAATTTTGGGTTTAAATATAATCTCTAATATAAAGCATTTCTTGGCTTGAAGGACGAAAATAATGTTTCATTTTTCTCTCACCAACAGTGCTCATAAACCCATATAACTTTTCTGTCACAAGTGCAGTATTAGCAACATTATTAAATCCACCCAACTTATCTTCGCCTATCAAATCGATATATAAAGAACGAGCAAAGTCCTCGTGCCATCTCATTCCACTGATAACAAATTTACTTTGTCTTTCATAGAAAAATTCATAATTAAGATATCTATGTTCCCTTGCTTTATCAATAAGATGCGATACGTGTGAACTTTCTTTATTCAAAATAGTCCAAGCAAGATGATCTCTTTTATATTCTTTTTTTATGTAATCCCGTGTCTCTGTAAGTTCTTTTCCATAAAAAGACTCTAGGAATTCAATAAGTTCGTCGTTGTTTCTTATCATAAAAGATCCTTGATATTCGATTTCAACAATTTTGTTTTAAATACGCTGAGTTCTAGCCATGAGACTGGCAACTCTTTTTAACTTGTCATAATTAACTGATGATGTATCCTTGGGCATTACTATATCTAGGCCGAGACTATTTTTTACAGCTTCACTATTGACTCTGCTTGAAGTGTTTTTTGCATCTGCTTGTCCTTGTGTTATTTTTCTAGTTTCCATTGTTTTCTCCTAAATTTTCAGTAATTTTGGGTTTATATACAATATCTATCTATTGCGTCCTCTATTGAATCAGCTTCTCTTTCAGAACTATTTGAATCAATGTATGTTGGCATTGCCGTACCAATATCAAATACATCAAGGTCAAACATTTTGCCCGTTTCTTCATTGTAAAAAATATGAGCATAGTAAATAGGCACTTCTCTTAGTTGCCAACCTGAAATATTAAAATTCGATGATTCAATATATGTAATACAGTCGTTTAATCGGAGAAGTTCTTCAGAACACTGGCTACAATTATTTTCATCAATTTGTTGCATACTGGCAATACAGTTTGATAAAAATTCCTTAAGATATTTATTTGTTGTATTTTTAAGCAATTCGTTTGCTATTTCATTTTTTTTCATTGATTTTTTCCTTTCATTTTCAGTAATTATGTGTTTTTATTTTACTCTTGCACAATATCGTTGAATTGTTCAATTGTAATGATTTCAGGCTCTTTGTTTTGGTCGAGCATAAATTCTATTGTTGCCTTGTTGTCTTCATGATCTAGGTGATAATTGATCACTTTAGCGTTGTAGAAAACAGAAAGTTTTTCATATTTGTTCTTTAGCGTATCATTCATTTTTTCTCCTAAATTTTCGTTGACATATTCCCCATGCCTCAGCAAGGGGCTTTACGCTAGGTTTTGGTAATAAAAGATAAGACCTCAAAAAGTCTCTTTGTATGCAGAAATTATACATTAAAAATATTCTTTTGTCAATATTTCCATTAAATAGAAGAATATTTATTCAAATAAATCTTTTTCAAACACATCAGCTGCTATAGCAAGAGCATCATCATGGAACCCGATCATCTCTTTTGTCTGAGCTAATGTTTGATGTCCCATAATCGTCTGAATGGTATTTAATACAATCTGACCCCCATCAACTCTATTATTATAAAGATAAACAGCCAGACTCGTTCTTAACATCTCTGCATCATTCTCTCTTTTACGGATACCAGAAAACTCTAGCATCGTTTCAATTAGCCTATGAATGTATCTAAAATTCAACTGCTCATCTTTCTCTCTGATCCCATAAAAGAAGTACCCATCTTTATTCTGTTGCTTGAGTTCTATATACTTATTTAAAAATCTAATGAATGGTTTTCTAGGAATAGGGATGATCTCTTTTCTGTTGCTGATCTTTAAATATAAATCATTGCCATTAAAGATAAGTGATTCACCAAGCTTTAACTCAATAACTTCACTTGGCTTCAATCCACACAAAAGAATAAACCTAAGAATCAATATATCTCGAACTCTGGTAAATTCATCATCACCATAATTGTACGCGGTAATCTTCTTATTAAAAAGACGAAATTCATCTGCACTCATAGCGTCACGCGCTTTCTTCTTTACTTTCGCTACTCTTTGTTTGTCGTGTTCGATATCAAATTTAAAGCCATCACTGTTTGTGTTTTCTATATAGGTTATTAACTCGATGGCGATATTGATGTAGTTCTTTGCTGTGCCCTCTGCTACATGTAGTGAGTCTTTGAAATTTTTAAATGCAGCGTTATCGATGTTTTGAATACTGGAGGTGTACTCTATAATAAATTCATAAAACTTTGATGCCCCATGAATTACTTTGTAGAGAGATTTTAGCCCATGTTTAATAGCATAGGCGCAGTGTTCTTTTGTTTCATCAATACTTTTTGAGCTTTGGACTTTGTCTTTTAGCTCAACAATGTCATTAATGCTGTTTTGTTTTGATGTTCGAAAGTATGTTTGAATCTTATAGGATAGATATTGATTGGTCCAAAAGAGAAGATCCTCTTTGATATTGCCTGATTGAATTAATGATTTTTTTTGCATTTGACTTCTTTGGATGAAAAATAATTTAAAGACTTTATGATTTTTAATGGAGTTGAATCACAGGGATATTTTACCGAAAGGGTAGGGTGCTTGTCAATGTCACTATTTACTGATTAATTAAAATATTTTTATTTTTAAAACCCGTGATTACTTTTGATACGGAAACCGTTTATGCTAAAACTTAAGTCAGAAATAGTGTGATAAAAAAGATTAAATTTGATTTTTGATTAATTTATATTGCAGTATGATGATGCAGCGTCAGAAAGCAAGTATTTTTAATAAGAGGGGTCGCAACATCTAAAATATTTAAATATGCAGAGATGTTCTACATTCCAAAAAAACGACATGGCTATTTTGGCTACATATCAAAAAGAAGATAGTAGAAGCGTTGCATAAGGATATATATTTGAAAAAAAAAGTAAAAAGTGAATCAGAACTATATAACGAATTTGAGGATAATGTGGATGATGTTATAAAACAATTTGATTTAAGCAAATAAACACTAAATGAGATACTTGATTTTTTTCATTTTACAATAGCCTTAAGGTATTCAGGTGAACAACTTAGCTCTGATGAATACCAATTGGGAGCTTCTGGGCATTATTTAAGTCAATTGTCGTATCTTTTACATTTATTTAATAATTGCAATAGAATATATCAAGAAACTTCTATTGATATATTATGGAATTCTAAATTGCAAAAAAAATTTCCTACCTTACTTCGTTATGCTTTATTTTCAGAAATATCTCCTTATACTAGGAAAGAAGTTTATATACCAAAGATAAACAACAAAGTATTAAGATTAAAATACAATAAAAATTATTATGACTATGAACTAAAAGACACGGTTTTAACATCGCTTGCTACAGGGTTTTCAGCAACAGATGATCTAAAAAATTATGAAGTGTATGACCATCATCTAAGACGTATTCTTGATGACAAGTTTAACAGTGAATTTGTCATATCAGAAGTTTCTGAATATAAAGAATGGTATAAAGCATATAGGTTTGA